>CAZXLW010000009.1:44552-100117 GCA_964641465.1 uncultured Pirellulaceae bacterium
CGCTTAAAATAAGGTAGCTTTTGATGAAGCCGCGTTTTGTCAGCACTGTTTTGTCAGCACTGTTTTGTCTGAACCGAAACGCATTTTCTTAATTTTACTCACCCTGTGGAGGAACAAACAATCGACCAGAAATCGAACCGAATCAACGACCAAATTCGAATCACCCCCATTCGCGTCATCGACCAGGATGGAGAACAGCTCGGCATTATTGCTACCAAAGATGCGCTGGCGAAAGCCAAAGAGTTCGGATTGGATCTCGTTGAGGTTGCACCGGATGCAAAGCCCCCAGTCTGCCGAATAATGGATTTCGGCAAATTCAAGTACGAGAAGAGTAAGCGTACTCAGAAAAACAGTAAGCAGCACCAAACCAAGCTGAAAGAAATTCGTCTACGCCCAAAAACTGGGCAGCACGATATTGACTTCAAGGTTAAGCAAGCGATCGGATTTCTCAAGCACCGTGATAAGGTCCAGGTAACGGTGATGTTCCGTGGCCGCGAGATGGCTCACATTGAAGAAGGCCGTAAGGTCATGGAAGGTGTGATTGAACAGCTTGCCGAATTTGGCAAAGTGGAAAGCAATCCTTCGC
Source organism: uncultured Pirellulaceae bacterium (assembly GCA_964641465.1). Lineage (GTDB taxonomy): Bacteria > Planctomycetota > Planctomycetia > Pirellulales > Pirellulaceae > Mariniblastus. The sequence continues at coordinate 45,139 of CAZXLW010000009.1, forward strand.
AGCAATCGCGAAAGATGATGTGCACGATCGCTCCGAGATAATCCACATTTGGCGAACAGCAGATCATGCTCTGGCTTGATCTTCACAACACGCGAATTCAAAAAACAAAAGCCGCGCGGGAATTCCCGGCGGCTTTTTCTTCGGCGCAAATTTGTTGAGTTTGTCAGTAACCGTTTAGTTAACGGCAAAACTCCAATCCGAACACGGCACCGTGCAACAGCAGGCTGCCGTTGCTTTGGATGTTTCGGATCGCTGGTACGAAGTTGAAGTTGTTCAACTGGTTTGGAGCCAGAGCCAGACCACTCACACCGATAACCCGGTAGCCAAGATTCAAGCGACTACGCTGCGTCATGTGAAAAGAAGTTCCCAAGTTTAACTCGCCAATGAAAGCAATGTCATTTTTCGCGTCACGGAAATTGAAGTCCTCACCGTTGACTTGGGCAAAGATTCCCGTGTCGCTGGTGATCTGCTGATCAACTCGAACGCGGTTGTTGTAGATACCGGTCTTGGTTCCAACATTGAACCGCATACGGTTCCCGACAAAGAACTCTGAACGGCCACCGATCTGATATCCCACCAACGAGTTGCGTGTTTCGGTATCGTAGAAGATCGAAGTAGGAGCAATCGAGCTGATGACATCCCAATCGAATTCTTCGTTGAACTCGAACCAGCGTACACCATGTAACAGTTCGTACGTTCCATTGGCCCGTCCGTTGAAGCTTCCAACACGTCGAAGCCTGTTGAACTCGACGTTGTGGATCTCATTGTCACGCGTCACTGTGTGCGAGTCGGCTGCGTTAAACAGGGTCTCCAGGTCCATTCCCGTCGTTGGCCAGATCACGTTGTGCAAGTCCGTGATGTAAGTTCCAAATGGTCCGCCACTGAGCGTTTTCGACGATTCGTCAACGAATAGACCCCAGTAGCGACCTTCGAATCCTCTTCCGTCGCTCCCACGAGAGCCCAGGAAGAATTCAACGCCACCGAAGTTGCCGGTGTTAGCATCAGTTGACAACAATTGTTCATCAACATTGTTTCGCGTGATGAAAACGTCGTCTTCGAAGTCACGATCAAAAACCAGTGCGTTCAATCCAAAGAATACGTTTCGAGAAGCAGCAGACGCAATGTTGCCAACTGCCTGTCCTGGTACGAAAACCGGAGCGTTGGCAATTGCAGGAGCGGCTACGAAAGCTGGACCGCCGGCAAATACCGGTGCCGCTCCGACTGGACCGCCGAAACCGACGGCTGGACCAACGCCGACGTTAGGACCGAATCCACCGACAGTTGGACCAACATTACTGAATCCTCCGACGCCCGTATTCTGAAATCCTGGGTAGCCACCACCATACAGTGCATCGCCGACGTAGCCTGGGCCACCGCCGATGACTGACTGGTATGTGTTTCCGTAAGTGGGACCAGAAAAGCCCTGAACAGCACCGTTGCCGTTGACTCCACCGTTGACGATGCCGCCATTGACTCCACCGCCGTTGACTCCACCATTGACGATGCCGCCGTTGACTCCACCATTAACGACTCCGCCGCCATTGATTCCGCCATTGATAGCCCGGCCGTTGGTGACTCCACCGTTGAGTGTTCCACCGCCGCCGCCATTCAGCGTTCCGTTACCTTGAACAGCTCGGCCAGTTGTTTGGCCTTGACCGACAACTCCGCTGCCTTGGCCGCCAACACCACCTACGCCGCCAATGCCACCTACGCCGCCGTTACCTTGGAAAACACCACGTGGTGCCGTTCCATTTCCATAGACGCCGCCATTTCCGTAAGCGCCACCTGCTCCGTACGCTCCACCGTTTGGGTACGCGCCACCGGCACCATTTCCGTAGACTCCGCCATCGCCGTAGCCTTGGAATGAACCGCCGTTGCCGTAACCATTTCGGTTGCCACTGCCATTTCCGTAAACGTTACCGTTTCCATTTCCGTAGACTCCGCCATTGCCGTAGCCTTGGAAAGAACCGCCGTTCCCGTAACCGTAACCATTTCCGTATGCGTTTCCGCCGCCGTACGAACCGCCGCCGTACGAACCGTTGAAGGCGCCTCCGCCTCCTCCGTAGCAGTCTGAGCAACCAGGTGAACCTGTAACAGGTGATGGGATCGCTCGATTACCTGGTGCAGAGAATGCATCTCTGCTTCCTGACTGTGCCGTCGTAACTGAGGTAGCTCCAGCCCAGATGGCTAGTGCTGCACAGCAAATAAAAATACGTGTCATTTCAACTCCTTTGCGCGAATCTGTTACACCGTCAACTGATATGACAGTGCTGACGAATTTTTTCGTCACATTGCGAATGAGCTATGTTTTTGATTTGAAACTTCAAATCCCTACAGCTATTCGCCAGTGTCATCGTCAAGAGATTCGTAACAAACGTAGTAATCCTCTCTGAATCATCCGGATAAGCTGAATGACCGTCGCTGCAATCTGGAATACCCGAACAGGGCCTACAACCGGTGATCAGGAAATTCAGTTAGAGGCAACTTGACGGGAATTCGCTCCCTGATCAGAGCATTCGGAAGAACCGTCAAAGGTTAACTTTCGGCAGCCAATGGTAGACTGGTTGTGTTGCCGGTTTTAAGTTGTAAATCGTTGGGTTTGGTGATTTTGGAGAGCGATTTTGAACGGCTTCGAGAGTTCGTCCCCGGCGCAGTCAGGGCATTGAGTGTACGGAATCTGGACATTTCTTGCTCGGGTCTCAAATGATTGTTGGGAATTGCAATCGGTTTGCTTTAAAACGAGAGGGTCAACGCGACTTTGGCAATTTGGCACGGTGATTGCTTTGGACCTTACTCAGGCACTGGAGCCTCTGAATTTCCAACAGATCGAACAAGACAAGTAGTGCGGAACCGTTATGAACAATCCGACAATGAAGCCCATCAAGCCCATGAAACAAAACGATGAAGTTCAAACTGGTCCAATATCCAAAGAGCCCTTTATCGGGTTCGCTTTGGTAGCTTTGGCTATTTTTGCAGCCATTTGGGGCATCCTACAGGGTTTCCTCGGTTCCCATGCGGAATGGATTGGGAATGCGCCACACGTTCCGTTCTGGATGATGATCGGAACCACGGGCGTTCTCTTGAACTATTTACCGATCGCCAGTTCGAAGCCCCCATTCATTCCTGTGCTGGGAATCGTAGTTACGATCGCTACGACTGGCTGGTTTATCTTCGATAACTTTGTCGACATCGAAGGTTTGGGTGAGTTCTTTGGCCGTTTCAAGCTCGGCTTATTACTCATGATCGTTTGCTACTGTCTGACTCACATGTCGCTGATGATGTTGACTTACCGGAAAGGACGCCAAGGAAACGTGTTGCTGATTGCTACTTTGGTGGCTATCGGGTTGAGTGGAATTGGTTACACCTTCCTCTTCTGCGGGATTGGGCCGGCAGAGGTTTTTGTGACTTCGTTTATGGGTGTAATCGTTTTGTTCTTCATGAAATTCGCTTTGACGATCGCAACGGTTGTGGTCGCGCTCCAATCCAAAGCTGACTGATCGCGCAAGCGATAATTATTGCCGGGAGCCCAAAAGCTTCTGATTCGATTTTTCGTTTTCTTCAATTTTTGTGTCGCAAAAGTTGGCTCACTTGGTCAGTTTAACGACGAGCCGGTAGGCGACGGAGTTTTGCCCATGCCAAACACGGTCGCCTTCCGGCTCGTCGTTAAACTAACAACCCAACGCCGGATGCTATATCCAAAGTCAAGATTAGCTGGCCGGCAAACGTCTAGTCGGAATCGAATGGGAGCCCTGCTAATTGTTAGGGATCCCCAATTCATCGAGCGAAACCAAGGCCTCGAGTTGCACTCCAATTTTGCCAAGGTTCTCCCCGCCGCCCATCTGTCGATCGACCACCGCGATCACGCGATCAATTTTCAATCCGAATTCTCGCGCGTACTCGATCGCCCGTATGGAACTTCCTCCAGTTGAGACAACATCTTCGACGATGATCACACGGTCGCCTGGTTGCACAGGCCCTTCGACTTGGCGGCCAGTACCGTGTGCTTTGGCTTCCTTGCGAACGATGAAGCCACGAAGTTCTTTATTCTGCTGCCAGGCACAAGTGATCACGGCAGCTGTGATCGGATCGGCACCGATCGCCATCCCGCCGACCGCATCGGGCAGTCCGTCGCCGATGGCGGCCAGCATTCCGGCCGCGATGATATTGGCTCCCTCACCAGTCAGAGTCAGCTTGCGGCAATCAAGATAAAAATTCGCGGTCTTTCCAGACGCCAGGGTGAACTCACCAAGTTGCAAGGCGTGTTGTTTGATAAGGCTGATTAGCAGCGATTTGTCGTAGACAGTCGATGCGGTCATGGGCTAACTTCTTTCTTGATATCGGTAGAACTTGTTCGCGTTGTTGCAGAGACTGCATGCCTGCCTCGAATCCCAACAGCTCCATAGTGTTAGTCGTCGATGGTTTGAGAGCCAGTTCGCTCGGTCCGTACGGCAACACCTGGTTCGATACGCCATCGTTCAATCGGCTTGCATCACAGTCATTACTGTTTGAGCAATGTATTTCCGATTGCCCAACGGATCAACTCGGCGTAGCTCGAATTTTGAAAGGGCAACACGCTTGCGTGCCGGGCGATCACGGCCAGTACATCATGGATTCGATTGGAGCTGCTGAAACAGAGTCCATTTTGATCACTTCCGATGCCAGCAATATCCCCGAATGCCGGGATTGCTTTGACGCGGTTCTGGAAGTTGACTTGCCGCAGCCAGACGAACCAGCCGCCGATTTCGCTGGGACCGGACTGGCAACCTATTTCGCGGCCGCCATCGACGTCATCCAAAAGCAGCAAGATCCGTGCATGATGTTTCTCGACTGCCCGGGGATCGCCAATCACTGGGATGCGCCCTACGAGTTTCGATTGCGACTGGCGGACGAAGACGACCCGGAACCTTCGATGTTGGCGATGGCCCAGGAATTGCAATTCGATGAGAACATCGACGACCCTGATCTGTTACTTGATTTTCAAATGGCATACGGCGGGCAAGTCTCATTGCTGGACGAGTTACTGGCTATTTTTCTGGATCAGATTGAAAATGTCGCATGGGCCAGGGAGGCTCTGTTCGGCCTGACGTCGACACGCGGGTTTCCGTTGGGAGAGCACGGAGTCGTCGGTTACTATCGTCCGATTCTCAATAGCGAGTTGTTGCAAGTGCCACTGATGGTTCGGTATCCCGCGGCCGCTGGTATGAAAAAGGCGGGCATGAGGTCGTTGCAACTTGTGCAGCCTGGCTCGATTTACAACGTGCTTCACAATTGGCATCTGGGCGAGGTGGACGCGGCTGGCACTTATCCGTTGATCCACGATCGGCAAGTTTTTCCCAATGAACGCGAATCGGCGTTGATTTCGAAATTCGATTTTGATGAGGCAGTCCACTACGCAATGCAGACGAGGTGCTGGAAGTTGATTAAGACAGCCGCTTCCAGGCTGTACGTGAAGCCAGACGATTGCTGGGAATTCAATAATGTCTCGCAGCTGTGTCCACGAGTCGCCGAAGAGTTAGAGCAGGAACTCGATAAAGCGCTGGAAAGCCTCGCGGCCGGCACGCAGCCTCAATTCGATCTGTCAGACGTATTGGCTTTTGGCGTTGAGTAGTCGATCCGGCGTTTTTGCAAATCGGCCTTGTCACGCGGATGGAGAGTTTGTTCGTTGAATTATTTTTTCTTTAATTTGGCAACGACAGCTTTTTCAATTTTTTCAAAAACTTGCAAGATAGATTTTTGTGGCGTTCCAGGTTTAGTCATTTCAGCAAGTTCGTTGCTGGGAAGTTCTGCGTCGCTAAAATCCGAGAACTCCTTGAGCTCTTTAAACTCTTTGAGCTGAGGCTCAGGCTCTGAAGGGTCTGATCCGTGAGTGACCATTAGGTCAAACGGTTGGTCCTTAAGCTTGGTGAATGCGAAAAGAGCCATGCCTCCAGGTCCTCCGGCTGCGAACAAAAATATCTTTTGGCCATTCGCTTTTTCTTTAACGTGAACTATGCCAGGTGAATTTAAGAAATTTTTCGATGACTCAAGTTCTTCTTTTGACATTTGTTTCTTTATTGATTGGATCGTTTCCTCCCACTTTTTTTGCATCTTAGGAATTTCGCGTTCAATTTCTTTCCGCCTGTCTCCAAATAATTTACCTTCCGGATAAATCGCTATTCGAAAAGTGTGGGAGGTCAGTGTCTCATCGCTATAAAAAAATTGCCAAATCGGTGTCCCGTTTTCCAGCAAAGCCTTGTTTGATATCGGCGTCTCGAGCTCGCACTTTAGTTCGACTTCACCATCAAATTCGAACATGGAAGTTAATTGCTTGCCAGTTAGCGGCGGTTCTTCAACACAGATGAGAAAGTGAACCAAAACGGCAGATGTCAAACAGATTGAGTTCATTTTTGAATCAGCTCAGGAACAGGTCTAAGTAAACGATCAACATATTAGCATGTCTGGCTTACGGATGCTCCATCAGGCCTGAATGTCAAAGAGACTCTGATTCTTCGCGTTGCGTTTCGGTCTCGTTCATTGTTTGGTAGTTGCGAAGTCGGATAGCGGAATTTGGCTCAATCCTGTAGCGAATGCCTCGCCACGTAACCTCTCGTATAGAAACCGTTTTGGCGACGGCCGTGGCATGCACGAATATTGTCAGCGGAATCGCAATAACCAAGCGAAGCAATTGTGGAATCGTGAAGTCTGATTTGCGATTACCCAGACGCAAGTCGACTCGTTGCTTAATCACTGCCAGTAGCCCGTAGTTGGCGATGTGAAAGATGGTTAGGCCTAAAGCGACCAATCCTAAGCAGCCCCAGTTGCGTTGCAGCAGAGATAAAACAAGCAGACTAACTGCGACGAGGTTGAAGACGCCCAGAGAAACTCCGTGGAAGACTACCAGCCACCAGGCTCGGTGGTAGAGCCGAGTCGTCAGAAGTTGTCTTTGGACAAAAGCGAAGAACCCACTCAGGTCGCAGGATTCGCGATTGGGCATGACGAGCCCGGGGCAGGTCACCAATTGTTGCCCACCGGCTTGCAAGCCAGATTTGATCATCGTGTCTTCGCAAAATTCCTTGCTCCATTGTTCGGCGAAATTCAATTGCCGAAACGACTTCAGTTTAATCGCCAGGGTGCCTCCCCAGGCAATGCCGTACAGATACATCTGCACGATGGCAGCGGAGTTCCAAACGTGTCGGACCAGTGATCCCCAGTTCATGTCATCAGGTGCATACCAGCGAATACCAGTCACCGCGCCAACTTGTGCAGGTTTTAATTCAGTCGCCAGTCGACGCAACCAATCTTGTTGCGGTACGGTATCGGCATCCGCCAGGGCAATGAACTCAACCTCGCTATCCAAAGTCTCAATGACTTGCAACAGACTGCTGCACTTCAAGCTGCAAGTCGCGAGCGGGGAATCAAGCGTGTGAAGTTTGTAGTTTCCACGATCACGGGTCGCCTGGTAAACATGATCCCAGGCCGGATCCGTTGAGTGATCGACGATGATATGAACTTTAAAGTCCGGGTAATCCTGTTCCAGCAGAGAGACCAGGCATTTTTCCAGAAACGGATCACTGCCGCGCAAGCAAATGATGATCGCTGCTTTCCCGCAATCGGAATCTTCCAGCAGTGGTCGCAACTCTCGCGCCAATCCGCGTGCGAACAACAACACGTACGTCGCCTGGGCAATGGCCGTGATGATCAACAACACGCAAATTGTGATGGCGGCAATGTGCACGCGAATACCGATCGACTAGATTGATTGTCAAATGTTTAGCGGTACGGCGCTAGCCGCCGGTTAAGGTTGGCTCAGCCAAAAAATGGGCGCTGCGTAACACCGACCGATTTTTGGGTTGGTGGGCGCAGCCGCTAGATCCTCGCTCTTTGCCTCTTGTGCCTTCGGCACCCAGATTCAAGAATCTGGGCTACCCGATAAGTTGTCCAACCAGGCAACAAGGTTGTATGCGTGCTTCGAGAATCTATTCGGAATTCGAATCAGATTCGGAGTCCGTGTCAGTCTCTGGATTCTGCTCTGCGTCTGCGTTTGCCTGAGGGCTCGCGTCAGCTTCTGAGCTCGGTTCCGCTTTTGGAGTCGAATCAGCCGCGGGGCTCGGATCAGTCTTTGGGCTTGGGTCCTGATTTTCATCATTCTCCTCACCGTCTTCGTCACGCGGTACACGTACCACGGCGGCCAATGAATCATCCTTGTCCAGGCTCATGATCCGGACGCCTTGCGTGTTGCGGCCGATCGTCTTGATGTCGTTGCAGGCAATCCGTTGCAGCTTGCCTCGCGAAGTCATCAACAGGATCTCGTCTGAATCGTTGACTGGCAGGATGCTAACCACCTGGCCGTTGCGGTCGGTAGTCTTAATGTCTCGCAGTCCTTTACCGCCACGATTCTGAGTTCGATAGCGATTGGAGCTGCTGACTTCCTCTTCCTGACCTTCTTCGACTTGCCCCACCCCAAACATGGTTCGCTTGCCATACCCATGTTCGGTAGCAGTCAATAACGTCGCTTCCGGGTCGGCCACAACCATCCCGATCAGGTAATCGCCTTTGGACAGGTTGATGCCCTTTACACCGCTGGTGTTTCGGCCCATTGGTCTGGCATCCGATTCCAGGAACCGAATCGCCATTCCGTTTGCCGTTGAGAGTACAATGTCATCGCCAGCTTTGGCCACCACGATGTCGATCAACTCATCGTCTTCCTTGAGCTTAATTGCGATGATACCGCCTTTCCGCGGGCGACCGTATTGACTGAGCGCAGTTTTCTTGACGAGTCCGTTTTTCGTCGCCATGATCAGGTAGTGATCTTCGGCAGAGAAATCACGAATCGCACGGCAGTCGGCGATCTTTTCGCCTTCTTCCAGTTGCAACAGGTTCACAATCGCGCGGCCACGGCTCTCGCGGCTGAGTTGAGGTAACTCGAATACCTTCCGCCAGCGGACTTGCCCTTTGTTCGAGAAGAACAGCAAGTAATCGTGCGTGCTGGCCGCGAACACGTGTTCGATCGGATCTTCCTCTTCGCTCTTGGCACCTTTGATGCCTTTACCACCACGCTTCTGGGCCCGGTAAGTGCTGACCGGAGTCCGCTTGATATATCCACGATGGCTGATCGAAACCACCATGTTTTCTTCTTCGATTAAGTCCTCGAGGTCAATCGAGCGAACTTCCTGATCGGAAATGACAGTTCGACGTACGTTCGCGTGCTTCTTTTTGATTTCCGCGAGGTCGCTCTTGATGATGTCCAGGATGTTCTGATCGTCGGATAGAATTTCCAGGTAACCCTTGATCTCTTCTAACAGATTCTTGTGCTGCTCCTGCAGACGCTCTTGCTCGAGGTTGACCAATTGTCCGAGCGTCATTTTCAGAACGGCGTCTGCCTGAACTCCGGTCAGGTGGTACACATCCGAATCGCCACGTTCCAGCTTGAACACTTCGAAGCCTTCGTCGCCTAACGCTCGTTGCATCATTGCGGCCGGGCATTCGACACCCATCAAGCCTTTTTTGGCTTCGGCGGTTGTCTTGGAAGCGCGGATGATGTCGATAATCTGGTCGATGTCGGCCAGAGCCAGCAACAAACCTTCGAGGGTGTGTTTCTGCTTGCGAGCGCGGGCGAGCAGGAATTGCGTTCGTCGACGGATTACCTGCGAACGATGCCGGACAAACTCCTGCAACATTTGCTTGATCGTCAGCTCACGCGGTTTACCGTCAACCAACGCAAGGAAGATCATCGAGAACGAAGTCTGCAGCGGCGAGTATTGATAAAGCTGATTCAGGACCACTTCCGGGTCAGCATCACTGCGCAGGTCGATAAGAAGTTTAACGGGCTCTTTCAGATCGCTGAGATCCTTGATGCCCGTGATGCCTTTGACTTTGTCGCCCTTGACCAACGCCGCGATCTTTTCAACGACGTTGTCACGGACCTGTTGGTAAGGAACCTCGGTAACGACAATCCGGAACCGGTTTTTCTTGTACTCTTCGATGTGACACTTGGCACGCAGAACGATCGTGCTGCGACCGGTGTGGTAGGCACGTTGGATACCGCTTCGTCCGCAGATCATTCCGCCGGTTGGGAAATCCGGGCCAGGCAAAACCGTCATGATTTCCTGGATCGAGCATTCGGGACTGTCGATGACCATTTCCAACGCATCGCAGACTTCACCTAAATTATGTGGCGGCAAGGACGTCGCCATACTGACCGCGATACCGCTGGATCCATTGACCAGCAGGTTCGGGAACTTACTCGGCAAGACCGTTGGTTCTAATCGCCGCTCGTCATAAGTCGGAACATAATCGACGGTGTCCAGTTTCAGATCGTCCAGCATCAAGCCAGCGACCGCGGACATGCGAGCTTCCGTATATCGCATCGCAGCCGGCGGGAGACCGGCGATCGAACCGAAGTTCCCCTGTTTGTCGACCAGCGTGTGACGCATATTCCATTCCTGCGCCATGCGGACGAGCGTCGGGTAAACGATCGCTTCACCGTGCGGGTGGTAGTTACCACTGGTGTCGCCGGAGATCTTCGCGCATTTAACTCGCGACGCTCCGGGAGACAGGTTCAAGTCGTTCATCGCGACAAGAATTCGGCGTTGAGATGGCTTCAATCCGTCACGTACGTCCGGCAAAGCACGCGAGACAATGACACTCATCGCGTACGTCAAATAGCTGTTTTTGAGCTCATCCTCGATAGGGATTTCGACCCAACTCTCAGCTTCGCCATCGCCGTTTTCTTCTGGTAGATCGGTGGACAATCCAATGCCTTTCGAATTTGCGGAATCATGGTCTCAGGCCAATCCGCGATGCTTTTAAAAAAGTGCCATTTTTCCTAGAAAAAACGCCGTTTTTGGCGAGGAGGCTGCTTTCAATTCATGGCTCGAATTCTACCAAAATTTCACCGAATTCACAACGAGCAACCACCACTTTTGATTATCAATTTAGCCGACACTTTTGCTTCTCTAATCGGTTCAATTTATCGCAGGACCACGACTCTCAGGCTCAAAAGCTTGACCGGGCAAATTATCCACGAACAATGCACCGTGGATCGGGTAATATGAGGGGTCCGATGCCTCCCGTAATGGTGGTCATGCGTGTCGATTCGATGCATTCAATCAACAAGTCAAAGCAGACGAAACTACCAACGAAACTGTCCCGTTCCCCGTTCCCCGTCCCTTACCCAGTTCCGATAAGACTTGGATGCCCAGGCAGCTTTTTCACAATCTGTTCGAGTCGTCATTGGCGTCCAGAATCGATGCGCTCGATCAGGAGCTGAATTTGGAGGCCGGCCCGGATTCTCGTATGGCAACTTTGTCACTCAAATCGAATCCGGCGGAGCGAGTTTCGAACGTCGATACGGAAGATGCTGAGGAGCAGTTTGACGCTTTTGAGACTCGTCGGCATCTGATCAAGACGGCTGGCGGTGATATCTGGGTCGTCGGCAATTCGATCTTGTGCGAATGCCCCGATTGCTCCGCTCCCATGACCGTCCGCAGCTGGCTGGGTCTGGCCGATTGTTGGCGCTGTGGGGCCAGCACGAAGCTGACGATGGAACAAATCGAAGCCCTCGAGCAGCTCACCAAGCAACCGCAGCCTGCTGTCCGATCGGCAGCTGCTCCCGTTGCTGAAAGCCCCATCGCGGAATCGAATCGCGATCCATTGGTCTTTCCGGACTACGAGCTAGCCGATGAAGAAGATGAATCGTTGCTGGAGCTCAATCGACTCACCCGGGAAAGTCTGGCAGCCAATATTGTTCGCCGTGGGTTTAGTGCTATTCCCGCCTGGTTGCTCAGTTTCCTGATGCACTTGCTGTTGATCCTGTTGTTGGCGCTGTTCGTTTTGAATACGACTTCTTCCCAGCCGACGATCACTTTGTCGTCTTTCATCAGTCCGCAAGAAAGTTTGGGGGGCGAGGTTCGCATTGAGAACCCGAATCACGAACTCGTTGACGATCTGGTGATGGCCAGTGATATGGAAGTCGACGTCGAAGAGATTCGCGACGTTTTGGAAAAAGCGCGGACCGATGCAGATGAACTGACCAAGACCGAAGTGCCGATGGAGCTGTTGCCGGATCTGGATGAAGTCAAAAAGAATGTTACGACTTCGCGCGATCAGTTAATGTCGTTCGCGGCCCGGGACCCTCGGGTGCGCGCTGAAGTTGTGCAAAAGGAAGGCGGTACGAGCTTCACCGAAGCTGCCGTTTCCCGTGGGCTTCGCTGGCTGGCTCAGGTGCAAAACCGAGACGGCAGTTGGAGTCTTGGTGACTACAAAAACAGCCATAAACCTGGCAACCAAGGGGATGTTGCGGGTACTTCGCTGGCTTTGCTACCGTTTCTCGGTGCGGGGCAGACTCATGAGACAGGCGTATATCGGAAGACGGTCGCCAAGGGCTTGGCTTGGTTGCTCGAGGGGCAGGAAGCAAACGGCGATCTGAGGATTAACTTCCCGGGGCAGGCCGGAATGTATGCGCATGGTCAGGCCTCAATTGTGCTGTGCGAAGCGTTTGCCATGACTGGCGACCAGCGTTTTAAGGAGCCAGCCCAAAAGGCGATTCGGTTCATCGAGCAGGCGCAGCATGGGCAAGGTGGCTGGAGGTATCGGCTGAAACAGGCGGGTGATACCAGTGTGCTTGGCTGGCAACTGATGGCGCTGCAAAGTGCGCGGGCTGGAAATCTGGGGCTGAGCGTTGATCCGGCAACACTGAAACTATCCGATTACTTTCTTGATCAGGCGACTTATCGGGGGCGTTCTCGTCGCGGCAACATTGCCAACATGCCAACCGGGTCGCTGTACACGTACCAGCCGAGGGGGGGCAACCCGACGGCGTCGATGACTGCCGAGGCAATCTTGTGTCGGATGTACCTCGGTTGGACGAAAGACGATCCGCGAGTCATCGAAGCGATCCGCTGGCTGGTTGAACACAACATGCCAACCGATCGCGACAAGAATATTTACTACTGGTACTACGCGACGCAAGTCATGCACCATTTTGGTGGCGAAGTCTGGGAGTTGTGGAATCGTCGGATGCGCGAGATCCTGGTGTCAGGTCAGTCGACTTCCGGGCGGTACGCGGGAAGCTGGAACCCGAAAGGTTATGAGTGGGGAAGTCAGGGCGGAAGGATCTACGTGACCAGTCTTTCCGTTTGTACGCTTGAAGTCTATTACCGTCACTTGCCGATCTTCAAGCAGATTGAGCTGGACGGACAACATCGCAACTAGCGGTACTTTCAAGCTCAATTGAATAGTTTGTGTCTTTTTGGGTGCTGTTCACGCCTTTCCAACAATAAGCCAACTCCCCGCAACGGCATGCTTACGCTAGGGATGAGGCAGTGGTCAACGTGGCGTGAGCATGCTTGGTCGGTATGGGACACATAACCACCACCGCTCGCGTAAACATGGCACCCGGCAATTCAGGTCTGAAGAACCAGAATGTTTGCCGACAGACCTAAAACAGCGTTTTTCGCGGGTGGCCGCGGAACTTCTGGTTTTGTAACGGGTTATACATAATTACGACGGACTCGGTGGCAGCGGTCTGGCGGCGAGCATACCAGTTTTATGCTGAGATGGCTGGCCCGGAAGATCTGCCGACGAGTAACGATTACCCCACTTTTTGCAGAACATTCACAAGGAAAATTTTCGTGTATAACCGAATCATTGGATCACTCACCGTGATCTTAGTTTTATGCGTCGCGCATGAAGCAGTTTATGGACAAGGCCGCCGAGGCGGGCCTGGTGGCCGCGGTGGAACTGGACGGCTGGAGGCCTCGGGCCTGAAAGTCGGTAGCCCGATGCCTGAAGTCACCGTCTTCGATGCCGAAGGCAAGCCTTTCGATACCAAGTCGCTCAAAGGGAATTACTCAGTCATTGTCTTTGGGTGCCTGACGTGACCTCCGTTCATGCGAAACGTCTCCAGTATGGAGGCACTGTACCGAGATTACTCTCCCAAGGGTGTTCAATTTCATTTCGTCTACAAAGCGCTGGCGCACCCTGAAAAAGATGGCTACGTCAATCCAGTCACGAAGGAAGAGCGACTGCTGCATATCAAAGAAGCCAAGCGGATGTTCGAAGGTGTGACGATGCCCTGGCTGTGCGACAACATGGACAGCGATCTGAAACGTGGCTTGGGTGGTTTGAATAACCCGGATTTTCTGTTCGACCCGGAAGGGAAGATCGTCAAGTTACGTGATTGGAATTCGCCTTCTGATCTGCGAGCGGATTTGGAAAAGCTTGTTGGGCCGGTAGAAAAAATAACTACCGTGAGCGATTTGAATTTGAAAACGAAGCGACCGAAAGCTCCGATCGCCAAAACCGGTGTTGTGGAACGTATTAAGTTGGCTGGTCCGATGCAGCCGATCAAAGCGAAAGCCGACAAGTCCGAGAAGACTCCGTTTTACGCAAAGCTGCGAGCCGAAGTTGATTCTGATCTGATGAAAAATGGATCGGGGAAGCTGTACATGAATTTCAACCTCGATCCTCTGTTGAACGTGTGTTGGAATAACTTGGCCGAGCCGATTGAATATAAAATCGTTGCTGCGGATGGCACAACGATCAGTCCGACCGAAGGGAAAGCGGCAAAGGTCGAAGTTGAATCCGACAGCGACCCACGCGAATTCCTGATCGACATCGAAGAATGGAAATCGGACAAACCGCTGAAGCTGGAAGTTCGCTACTTTGCCTGCAACAAAGAAGAAGGCTGGTGCAAACCGGTTACTCAGTCCTATGAACTTCAATTGGAGGTTGACAGAGATGCCGGCAGCGTTCGTTCGCGCGGCGGTGGACGCGGAGGGCGAGGGCGAGGCCGAGGTATGGGTGGCCGAGGCGGTGGTCGAGGTGGCCAGCGCGGTGGTGGACAACGCGGCGGCGGCCGAGGTGGTCCAGGCGGCCCAGGTGGCCAGCGGCCTGGTGGAATCTAATCCATTCCAAAACGTGTTTATTGATTGCAACCGCGACTGGTTCAGCTTGTTTGAATCAGTCGCGTTTGAGTCAACGCCGACGTAGATAGGAGAATGGAAGAATCTGGCAGTCCAACACTTCGGGTGTCAAATGCGTTGGTCAAGCGGTGTTCGAGAATTCAATTTTGATTTAACATCGACCTTTGTTGATGTTGTTCGAAATTGATAATCACTGCAAAGGAGAACGGCGTGGGTAGTCAGGAACGCCGCGAGTTGAGCTTCTCGAATTGGGATGAAGTCATCGCAGATATTGAATCGCTGGCCAGTGGATCGGGAGCTCCTCAAGTCGCCGGTAGCCACAGTTTCGCCTCCATCGTACGTCACTTGGCAATCACCAATGAAATGGTGGTTGGTGATCAGGTGCCGCCCAAGCTCCCCTGGTACATGAGAATGGCGATGCCGCTCCTCCGCAACTCGATTTTGAACAATCCAGTGAAGCCGGGTTTTAAATTGCCCAATGCACAGATGCAGGCTTTCTTCTGGCCGGAGGAAGAGGTTTCTGCCTCCGATGCGATCGACCGCTTCAAGGCTTCAGTCGCCAGGTACAATCAGGCAGGGCCACTGCCGGTCCATCCGATTTTTGGAAAAGCGACGGCCCAACAAGTTGATACCTTGTCGCTGAGTCACGCAGCGATGCATTTGAGTTTTGTTCAGCCTGGCTAAGTGGCTGGTTTCCTGTGGCGACTTTATTCGGTAGAGTCGTCAGGTAGACCGATGCTGTACAGGAACTTGTTGCTCCGCATCAACAGCTGGTTTCCGCTGATCGCAGGCGTACCGTTGAATTCTGAATTGTCGCCTTCAATCTTGTTATGGCTAACCAGTTCATACTCGGGCTTTGTCTTCATCACAAATGTGCCTGATCGGCGGCTGACGGCGTACATATGATCGCCAGCTTGAATCATAGACGCAAAGAACTTGATGCCTCGACCGCCACGAACGCCCGGCACTCGCTTCTTGTACACTTTCTCACCTGAATCAGCCTTCACGCAAAATGCGATTCCATTTTCGTCGATCCAGTACAGATGACCATCTTTGAGAATCGGCGTCGAAACGTAAGAAGTGTCACGCGTGCTCCAGAGAACATGAGATTTGGTTACGTCTCCTGTGCCGCCAACCCGAATCGCCATGCTGCCGACGCTGCGGAAGCCACCATAGATATAGACGATGTCTTTGTCGACGATCACCGCGGCGTTTGATTCACCTTCGAACTTGTTAGTCGCAACCCATTTCTGCGTACCGTCCTTTGGGTTCAATGCGACTACGCGTTTGGGCAAAGGCAAAACCAGTTCGACTTGGCCATCGGCTGCGGTGACAACGTTCGGTGTTGAATATGCCAGCGTGGAGTTGGCTTCGTATTCCCATTGGATCTCACCGTCGGCTTTCGAAATCGAAAGGACTTTGCCGTTCTCTTCGATGGTGTTCAAAAATAAACTGTCACCGTGAATGATCGGACTCGCAGCGGAACCCCACCGTGTCTTATTGGTCTTGTACTCGATCTCTTTCTTCCATTGTTGGTTGCCGTCGAGATCGAAAGCAAACAGGCCAAGCTTGCCGAAGAAAACGTAGACTGATTTACCATCAGAAACCGGAGTGTTGGTCGCGTATCCATGATGAGTGATGAAGCTCTTGTACGGATCTTCGTCTTCGATCGACGAGTTGTCGAACGACTTCTCCCACAGCATCTTTCCTGACTTGCGATCGAAGCAGAGTACATGGCGAACGAGGTCTTCGATATTGGACTTGGCTCCGTCGGGTCCGACGCCATAGCCAGAATAGCAAGTCAGAAAAATTCGTTCGCCGACAATGATCGGAGAAGATGCACCAGGTCCAGGCAGTTCAGTTTTCCAGCTGATGTTGGTTTCAGCATCCCACTTTGTTGGCAGTATTGCGTCCTTGCTAGTCGCCGATCCACGTTCGCCCATGAACTGCTTCCAATCCTGAGCTTTGACCTGCCCGAGCTGTACAAGGCCGATTGTTGCCGCGATCAGGAAGACGCTTGCGGTAGGGAGACCTGTTCTTTTACGATGCATCTTTTGTTCCAACTCGAATTTGAAGAATGATTGAACGAGCGGTCAGTATAGCGTTTCCGCTTCAAGGGTTCACGGTGATCCCTGATGAAAGCCTGCTTAGAGCTCAAATGTTCTGGAAGAGCAGGGGTTTTTTACTTTAACTGTTTGTTCTTTTACAAACTACGCTTCGTCCTGGTTCACGATGGCAAGCCCCAGTAGCTCCTTCAGGCGAGCCGGGTCGGTCGATTCGACCTTTGCCACAAATCCACGTTTATGCGCGAATCGGACGTCGTCTTGATTTTCAATTTGGGAAAAATTCAACTGCTGACAATCTTCGTAACGCGTCAGCCCATACCCGTCGCCGCGACGATCCGGATAGACCAAGGCATGAACTTCGTTTTCTTGGTCCTGTTCGGCGATGAAGGCGTAAAGTCCAAAAGACGGGTCAGTTGCGATCACGTCGTTTTGTTCCAGATACAAAGCCCGAATGGTTGTGCTTTCTGATCCATTGGAACCGCTGGATTCAACTGTCCACCACTGGCAATGCTGCTGCAAGAAATCTAATCGGTTTCGCAACGATTGCACGTAATTGACGATGTCTTCACCCACCATGCACATCACCTGATAGATCGGATTGTCCGGTTCAAGTTTTGTGTGTTTCGCGAAACGATTCAACAGCGTCATATCAATCGGCGAATTCAGATCGCTGAACGCTTGTCGCGGAATCTCCATTAGCTTGGCGGTTTCATTCGGGCCGAGTGTGTCGAGCCATTCCGCCGGCCGAAGCCAAGCACAGAACGACAGCGCGTCTTCGTACAGTCCCAGGTCCTGGAGAACCAACGAAAGTGCACATAGCGGCGGCGCATCGCGCGGGAATTGATGGTGATCGAAATTGTTTAACGCGGCATCATGTACTTCGCCAACATCCACGACGCAAGTCGCCGCATTTGCCAGATCCTCATCCGTTGGCTCACGCCGCTCGATGGGAACTCCATGCAAATGGGCCAGCAAGCAGCAGGCCAGGAAATCGTCTTTGTGCGCGCCGCCCGGATGGGTCACAATCAGTTGGATAGTCATCATTGATAACAGTTGGTGGTGAAAACAGTTTGTCGGGCCGCAGGGTATACGAGAGCGAGTTGGTGTTACACAGCAGTTGGCGTTTCGATCCTGTTTATTCTGCGATTTGTGAATTTCGTGGTGGGGCGATGCTCGTATGCATGATGTTTTGACAAGAATCTTCTTCCGCTAACGCTTGTGTAATTTTAGTTTAGACTTACGTCCTGTTTTTCATCCCCGTTGTGCTTAGATTAAGGCAGCTGTCGTGCAAGATTCAAATTGTCGTTCGGCTTGGTTGCGGATTCCCGCTGTAATTCTCTTCGCTGTGCTTCTCTTACTAGTCAGTGCTATGCATGCGATTGCCCAGGGACCAAGGCGAGATTCGCAGCCCGAATCACCATTGGTGGAATCGTTCGAAACCTATCAGCGAATGAAACGGGAGTCGTTGTTTGGAGTTGAGTGGGTTAGCGTTGGGCCGGTCGTTAATTCTGCCCGGGTGGAATCAGTCCAGCTCGATCCAACCAACCCGGGAACGATCTACGCCGCGTTTGGATCGGGTAACCTTTGGAAGACAACCAACAACGCAGTGACTTGGCGACCGATGTTTGAGAATCAGGCGTCACACGGGATTGGCGATATCGCCCTCGCGCCCTCAGATCCTGATGTGATTTATCTGGGCACAGGTGAGAGTCTGAAAAAAGCTCGCAACTTTACAATTCCAGGGACGGGCATTTATCGCTCGGATGACGGCGGTGAGAACTGGCGTCACTTGGGACTGAACGATTCGTGGCACATCGGCGAAATTGCCGTTCATCCATCGAATCCTGACATAGCCATCGTTGCCGTCCTCGGGCATTTTTGGTCAAGCAATCCTAACCGCGGACTGTATCGAACCGGTGATGGAGGTAAGACCTGGCAACACGTACTCAAGATTGACCAGAACACAGGCGCCAATGATGTTGTTTGGGCCGCTGACAATCCGGACGTTGTGTACGCTTCGAGTTGGGAGAATTATCCCGGTGTCAGCGGCGCGAATAGTTCCGTGTACAAGAGCGAAGACGGTGGTCTGATCTGGAACAAATGTGGCACCGGACTGCCAACTGGAAAAGACATCGGCAGGATCGGGCTGGCCGTTTCTCAATCGGACTCCAACAAAGTCTACGCTTTGATCGACAACCGAGCGCTGATCCCAACTGGCGCTGCGGAGGTGTTCAGGAGCCTGGATGGCGGTGCGACCTGGGAGAAAACACATGAGGAGAGTCTGTATTTCTTTTCCCGGATTGGTTGGTACTTTGCTGATATCTATGTGAACCCTGAAGACGACGACGAGGTTTTTGCACTTGGCGTTCGAATCGCGCACAGCACTGACGGTGGCAAGACGTTTGAGCTGATGCAAGGCGACGTTGTTCACATCAATCCAAGCTCTGCCAGTGGGCTGCATCTGGATCATTGCGAGATGTGGATCAACCCGCTTAACCCAAGGCACATTGTCCTTGGCAGCGATGGCGGGTTGTATCAAAGTTTTGACAAAGGCAAGTCGTGGCTGCACTTCAACAACTTGCCGACTGGCGAGTTTTACGATCTCGCTGTCGACAACCAATCACCTTATCTGGTCTACGCCGGAGCGCAGGATGATGCGACCGTTTTTGGTCCGGCGAAAGAGTGGGACCCTACTGCTGCGGATCCATGGCAGTATTTGTGGATTGATCCTTGGAATGGAGGTGATGGTTGCATCACCGCAGTCGACCCGAGTGATCCAAACACCGTCTACTACAGCGCCCAGGACGGCGCGTTTCGTCGGAAGGACATGACGACCAATCGGTCCAAACTTATCCGGCCGCAATTACCGGAAGACCACGCCG
The DNA here is from genome assembly GCA_964641465.1 of uncultured Pirellulaceae bacterium. GTDB lineage: Bacteria > Planctomycetota > Planctomycetia > Pirellulales > Pirellulaceae > Mariniblastus. The sequence continues at coordinate 64,990 of CAZXLW010000009.1, forward strand.
GTGAACTCAAATTTAACTTTGTGGCCCCGATAGTTGTTTCGCCACACGATTCGAATCAGATCTTCATTGCTGGGAATTACATTTTCGAAAGTTTCAATCGTGGCGACGATTGGAGCGTTGCCAGTCCCGACCTGGCGGTTTCCAAAGACGAAGCTCGCCGTTCGCTGGCGGTGTCAGCGATCGCTGAATCGTCGCTTGCTCGTGGGCTGATTTATGCCGGGACTGACAAGGGCGCGATGTGGGTGAGCGAAGACGATGGAAAAGAATGGACCGAGCGGACTGACGGGTTTCCGATTGGGTACGTCCGGAGCATTTTTCCGTCCAGCCATAAAGCATCACGATGCTATGCCGCAGTTTCCGGGTTGAACTACGACGACTTTCAGTCCTATTTGGTATGCACGGAAGATCGCGGCCAGACTTGGCGGTCGATTTCCGCCAACTTGCCGAACGAACCTGCGAATGTGATTCTTGAAGACGCTACCCATGAGGATATTCTCTTCGCCGGTACGTTTCGTGGTGTGTATCTTTCGACGGACCGCGGAAAGTCCTGGTCGATGCTGGGTAAGAATTTGCCGGCGTGCAGCGTAGCGGATTTAGCGATTCAAGAGCGCGAGCAAGATCTGATTATCGCCACGCATGGACGTGGAATTTACAAGTTGAATCTTGGTCCGCTCTATGAATGGCAAAGTGAATGGCAAAACGGTAACGACGAGCGGCGAGGAGAATTTTTGCTCTCGATTCCCACGGCCAAGCTTCCGTATTTGAGCAATGTCCGGCCGACTTTGAATTTTCGCAGCTTCGAAAAAACACCGATCTCGTTTTGGTTGGATGAAGCGGGCGAGATCACGTTGTCGGTTTGGGAAAAGGTTGGGGCAAACAACGAAGCCGCGCCAGCAGATGCAAAAGAGGCTGAAGCCGAACAGCCATCCAGGCCTCTCGCATCGTTCTCACTCAGCGGCGAAAAGGGCCTCAATCAATTCCGTTGGGACCTTGTTTTGAAATCGCAAACAAGCACGAAACCGTACTTCTTTAAGTATCACGACTACATCAAGCCTGGTGAATATCGAGTTCGACTGGAAACTCAAACCGGGACGCTGTCGGAGAAAATTCTGGTCGTTGCCGAAGCGGACGCGGAAAATTGAATGATGGAACAATCTCTGTCCATGATTATTTCTTTGCGGCTGAAATTTCGGTTCGCCATTTTTCGAGTACGCCCAATAGCTTCGTTCCGTCCTGCCATCCTTGGATGACGTGACCTTGGTCGGGGATGATTTCGAAGACCAGGTTACTGGCGCCGAGTGACTTCAATTCATCGACCATGGATTGCATTCCTTTGATCCACGGTTTGTCTTTTGCTCCGGCGTAGAGTGCAATCGGGAGATCCTTGATTTTCTTTAATCGCTGCGTGTCGGCGTTGGAAGACGCGACGCCTGGGATCCCCATGATGCCGTGAAATCGAGCCGGGGATTTTCCGGCAATTGAAAATGCACTCCGCCCACCGTTACTGATACCGGCCAAGTAGTACTTGCCGCCTTCGGGTTTGAGCTGTTTGTCGAGGAAGTCAATAAATTGTCCAAGCGTTTTTAGCCCGGCGTTGTTGTTGAAAGATTTGCCTTCGGGTGCGGCCGGGCTGGCAACGATCCAGCCTTTCTCGCCAGCGTTCTTCCAGTACAGGCCGATGCCGGCATTGACCATCGCCTTGTTTTGTTGTCCGGGCGGCAGAGTCAACAACACGGGGTATTCTTTTGTCTTGTCAAAATCGTCTGGCAGAATCAGGACGTAGTCCAACTTGGTTCCGCTTTCAAGTTCGACAGTCTTGAATTCGAGTTGTTGGGATAGGGCGTTGGTGCAAACGCAGATGCTCAAACACACAAGCAAAGTTGAAATTCGCGCGGACATTAATTGCTCCTATCGAAACGAAACGAGAACTCATTGGCAAGCACTAGTGGAACTGACAAGGTCGCTCAACGCTATCCCACGACTGAGCTGTGCGAGTAGAAAGTTGAAAGAACACTAATCCTCGCTAATCGGCACTGGCCGCCAGGAAAAGGGCGAACCGGCGGCTATCGTCTAGCCACTCACGATTCTGGAAAGACCTCGAATGTCTTCTCTGCCACGAGCTGCCCGTCGAGTTCAAGCGTCAGCTTCCAATCACCAATTTTGTCCGAGATGGGTTGCCAGATGGTATCGCCGAGATAGAAATCCCAGTCGTTGGTTTTCACAAACACGGTGCCGTCGAACGGGGCACGCACTTTGCCGTCGGAATCGCGAATTCCTGGATGATCAATACAGTAATCCAGTTCTTGATTCTTGGCTCCGATGATATTCACGACAAATCCGAATTCGATATCAATCGTGGCCGGCACGCGCGTGGTGATCTCGAGGATCTTGGGCAGTTGCTTTGAACCTTTGTCCCACTGCGTGTAGATCCCAAAGGTCCTCATTCTGATCGTCGGTTTGCGTTTCTTCATCTGGTCGCGGCGTTCGGCATTCGCTGCGTCATGTCTAAGCCCACTTCAATTTTGTTTTCTCACGCCACGCGATAGACCAGGATGGTGTCGTGTACGCCGGGCATCCATTCGGTGTCGGAAACGATCACGATCGGGTCGCCGGGTTTGGCGGCATGATTCATTCTGGCCCAGTCGTTAACGAAAGTTCGTAACTCCTGGTCGTCGAGAGAGGGGATCTTGACTGGAACGATGCCCCAGTAGAGACACATTTTTTTGAGGACTTGTTCATCGCTGGTGAAACAGATAGTTCGAATGTAGTCACGTTGCTTGGACTTGAGCCTCGCTGTTTCTCCGGTCGAACTTTCGATGGCAACCAGCTCCGCCTCCAGTCGCTTGGCAATCTGGGCAGCACCAAAAACGATGGACTCCGAAACATCGTCGTGTGGCAAGTCTTCCAGTAACGACATTTTTGAACGTCGCCCTTTAAACGTTTGCTCAGTTTCCAGCATGATGTTCTGCATCACCTTGACTGCGTCTTCCGGGTATTCACCGATCGCGGTTTCGCCAGACAACATGCAGGCATCGGCTCCATCCAAAATTGCGTTGGCAACGTCACTTGCTTCCGCGCGGGTTGGTTGCTTGGAGTTATGCATGCTCTCCAGCATCTGCGTCGCCACGATGACTGGCTTGCGATACGTCGAGCAGACGCGAATGATCTGTTTCTGAGCCAGCGGAGTTTTATGGATCGCAATTTCGACGCCCAGGTCTCCGCGGGCAACCATGACTGCGTCGGTTGCGATCACGATCTCTTCCAGATTTTCCAGTGCTTCCTGTTTTTCGATTTTGGCAACGACAGCCGCCGTGCTGCCGTAAACCGTCAACAGGTCTTTTAGTTCCTCGATCTCTTTCGCATTGCGGACGAAACTGAGGCTGACGAATTGGACGTCCTGTGTGGTTGACCAGATCGCGTTGTCTTTGTCTTTTTCACCGAGAGCTGGAATGCTGAGTTTCGTGCCGGGCAGGTTGACTCCCTGGCGACTGCGCACCGTACCGCCGTCGATAACGACGCATTCCGCGCGATCGGAATTTACCGATTGGACTTCCAGTCGAGCGATGCCGTCTGCCAATACGATGGCATCGCCAACTTTGAGTTCTTCCAACAACGGTTCGTAGCTGCAGGTCAATTCCGTCGGCTCTTTGGATTCTCCTTGGCGAACAAACGCTACGTTCTGTCCGTTCTCGATCGTCAACGGGTCTTGGGCCAATTGGCCCAGACGAATTTTAGGTCCGGCCAAGTCGACCAATATCGCGGTTGGCCGTTCGGCAATCCCGCTGGCAACGCGAATATTTCTGATAGCTGTTTCGTGATCGTCTCGAGTTCCATGAGCCATGTTCAGTCGGAAAACGTCCACGCCGGTTTTGATCAACTTGACCAGCATGTCCGTGTCCGAGCAGGCTGGCCCGACGGTCGCAACGGTTTTGGTTCGGGAAATGCCTTGCAGTTTATCAGTTGCCATTTATCAGTTTCTTGGAAAGCAAGAGTGCGGGGTATAATATGATTTGAGCAGATTTTAGAGCAATCAGCGGTTTGATAAACCATAGCGCGGGCCGCCAGGTTTCATGAAGTACTTAATCGACGGATACAATCTGATTTTTGAATGTGGTTTGCAAGGTCGGCAAACCACCGCAGAATCGCTTGCGCGGGCGCGGCGGGAGTTGCAGCAAACGATTGCTGCCCATATTCCGGCGTCTGGGCATTCGGACGTTACGATTGTGTACGATGCCAAAAAACAGCCGCTTTCCGGGCAGCAGGACCGGGAGCTGTTCGGCAAGATCGAGGTTCTCTATTCGATCCATTTCGAAGAAGCCGACGATTTGATCGAAGGATTGATCCGCAAACATGCGGTGCCCAAGGATTTGGTCGTGGTTTCCAGCGACCATCGCATTCATAAAGCAGCCCTGCGGCGAAAAGCGACTCCGATCGACAGTGGGGATTGGTACGATTGGCTTGTTGCGGGAGCTGAAGCGGAGCCCGGTGATGCAGATGCAGCGGTCGTGCGTGACGAGGGGATTCGTCGAACCGGGTCAAACGGATCCCAGCAGTTATTTTCTGCAGAGGAGCTAGCCCGATTTCAATCGGAGCTGGAGCAGGAAGGTTCTCAGGACGAGCGGGACCGGTTGCTGTAGTCGAACGCCGGGGCGAGCCGGGGCGAATGTCTGCTTTGCTGAGGCCAATGTCGAATTCCAGCCAATGATAATAAATGACGGGCCAGTTCCCAGAATTGCGGAATTTAAGGGCTCTGGCAGCCGAATTATCGGAAATCTTTGCGGGTTTGCTGCGAATGGCCAATTTGGCTATCGATGGCTGGCCGCATGACCAATAATTATTACTAAAGTCCTTCCAGTCATCCCTAGTCAGATTCAGCCCGCTCGCCGTCGCGCTCAGATTAGCCTTCGCGCTCAGATCCAATCCGTCAGCCCACCAATGCGGCTGTTGAACAGAACCATGCAACTCAAGAACACATTTTCCGGATTCATGCTGATCGCGCTCGCCGCGGTCGCGGGACTTGCGTTGTTGTATCTACCGAACTGGTTGGTTTCGAATTACGAAATCGCATCGAGCCTGGGGGCGTTTTGGGGTTGGGCTTACTTGATCTTCGTCGGCACTGGCGGAGCTTTGTTGTTGGGCAGTTTCGCCTGGACCGTCTGGAAGCTGTGGGGCGCGTCGATTATGAAGAAGCGCCGGTTGCAACGGCGCAATCGGAATCCAAGCGAAATGTCTGCCAGCCAACGGGCGGCGGAGTTGGATGAAAACTTCGAGCAGATCGAAGATCTTAAATCACGAACGAACACGATCAATTCGGAATCCGGGCAACAGCTCAATGAGCAACTCGATCCGCTGTTGAAAGAACTGGAATACAAACGGGAAGCCCAGGAACTGGAGATCGTTGCGTTTGGAACGATTTCCAGCGGCAAGTCATCGGTGCTGAATCTGTTGGCTGGACAAGACGTGTTTGCGACTGATGCCCGTGGAGGAACGACGGTAACTCGTAACGAGATCCCCTGGCCAGGTTTGGATAAGGTAACACTGGTGGATACGCCAGGGTTGGGGGAAGTCGACGGAGAGGCTCACATCTACGTCTCCGCCGAAAGCGCCAAGGACGCGGACCTGGTATTGTTGGTGTTGGATGGGCCGCTTCGCGAAAGCGAATTTCAATTGCTGCAAAAACTTGGCGAGATGGAAAAGCGAGTCCTTGTTTGCTTGAACAAGACTGATTGGTATTCGGTTGAGGATCGCGACAAGTTGACTGGCCAGATTGCTCGGCAGACTCACTCGTTCGTTCGCGACCAGGACATCGTGACGATCCAGGCACAAGCGGGTAGTCGAATTCGCAAACGGGTGACCGCTGACGGGACCGAGTTTGATGAAACGGTTGAGATTCCTGCCGACATTGAGCCATTGGGTGACCGGATGCTGGCGGTGCTCAAGCAAGAAGGCAAAGATTTATTGCTGGCGAATTTATTGTTGCAGTCGCGTGGGCTGGTTGAAAAAGCAAAATTCAAGGTCAAAGATTCGCTGGACAAGAAGGCTTGGTCAATCGTAGACAAATACATGTGGGGTGCTGGCGGAGTTGCGGCGTTGAACCCGTTCCCGGTTGTTGACCTGGTCGCTGGCAGTGCGATTTCGACCAAAATGATCATCGACCTGGCCGAGGTCTATCAGCAGAAAGTTGACTTGGAGACGGCGTCGAACTGGCTGAGCGAAATGGGCAAGAACCTGATCGGCTTCCTGGGTGCTCAAGGCGCGACGGTGGCGGTGACTGCGGTTGTGGCTTCGTTAATAAAGTCTGTTCCATTTGCCGGAACGATTGCGGGCGGGCTGTTGCAGGGCACCGTGCAAGCGTTGATAACGAAGTGGATTGGCGCGACGTTTATCGAATATTTCCGCAACGAAATGCAGGCCGCGGAAGGCGGCCTGGCATCGTTGGCGCGACGACAGTGGGAAGCAGTTACCACTATCGATGAGATTCGCAAGTTGGTTCAAACTGCCCGGTCGAAATTCAAAGAAGGATGATAACAGACAACCCCCAGTCAGATTCGCAGTATCGAGACGCGATTGATTCGGTTCAATCGACGCTAAAGAAGCTGCGCGGTTGCGCTCCGGCAGAGCAAGATAAGCTGCAGGCAGACATCACGCAATTGAATGAGATGTACGACAAGATCACTCAGGGGCGAGTGGAGATTGTAATCTTTGGCGAAATCAGTACCGGTAAGTCGGCGATGATTAACGCGTTGATCGGCAAGCAGGTGGCGGACGTCGATGTGCAGGGCGGTTGGACCAAGCAAGTTTGGGGTACGAACTGGGAAGGATCCGGGCATCGCATTCCTGGGTTGGAGAACTCAGAAATCGTATTGGTTGACACGCCTGGTATTAACGAAGTCGGCGGCCTGGACCGTGCGGAACTGGCCGAGACGACGGCTCGCAAGGCGGACTTGATTTTGTTCGTCACTGATTCGGACCTGAACGATACCGAGTATTCGGCGTTGCTGACGCTGGCTGCGGTGAACAAGCCAATCATTTTGGTGTTCAACAAACGCGATTTGTATTCAAAAGACGATCTCGAGTCGTTGTTGACGCTGGTCAGCAAACGCGTTGACGGAATCATCCCTCCCGAACATGTTGTCACGACCGCGGCCGACCCAAGAAAAATCGAATATGTAATCGACGATCCGGACGGTGGGACGACCAGTGAATGGCGAAAGCCGGAATCCGACGTCGATGATTTGAAAGCGATCATCCTGCAGACGCTGGAGAAGGAAGGGCTGGGGTTAATCGCACTCAACGCGGCCATGTACGCGGCTGACAAGAGTGACAAAATCGCGGCGGTGCGTGTCAAAATGCGCAATCAGAAAGCTGATCAGGTTATCTGGACCAGTGCTGCAACCAAAGCAGTTGTCGTGGCGTTTGCTCCTGGTCTGGGCATCGACATTGTCAGCGGAATCGCGATCGACGCGTTGATGATCGTCACGCTCTCACGTGTTTACGGTTTGAATTTTTCTATGGCTCAGTCGCGTAACTTGTCCAAGGCGATTGGGAAAGCAGCCGGCTGGTTCGCGTTGGGCGAATTGACTTCATGGGGAGCCAGCTTCATCAAAGCCGCCACGGTTTCCTTGGCGACGGCAGTCACGGCAATCCCACAAGGTGCGGCCGCTGGTTTCAGTTCGTACATTATCGGGCAGGCGGCGAAACGCTATTTTGAGCAGGGCGGCTCGTGGGGCCATGAGTCAGCGAAGTCTGTAGTGTCCAATATTCTTGCCAGTACGGATAAGGATTCGGTGCTCAACCATTTGAAGGACGAGATTCGTCAAAAGCTGAACTGGAACCGACACGCCGAGAAGTGATCTGTCGGATTGATTCTTGATTCGCGAGTTGTTCAGCGAATAATTGGCACATGGCAAGCCAGAATCCTTACCAATCTCCGTCGCATCAACAATCGCCGGCTTCACCTGCGGGGGCAGTGGTCTGCGAAGTCAAGCCGGTATTTTGGATGCGAATTTTCTGGCGACTCACCAGTTTGATATTTGCGGTTGGATTGCTGACGGTGCCTGGTGCTTTGTACGCTAATTCGGCGATCCCGATTCCCGGTCGATTAATAGGCTTTGGGGGAGTCGCTTTCTTCCTGTTTGCAGGTGCGGCGATGGCGTGCCTGAATTCGATGGCCAAAATTCGAGTTTTCCACAACGGATTGGAGATGCGAGAGGGAGGCTCAAAGTTCTTTTTGTGGAGTGAAATCGCACGCATCCGACTTGGGCAGGAGCTGGACTTAGAGCTGGTTGTCGGGACGCGGGTGAGTGGCAGTTTTACGCTTTCTTCGGCCGAGCGGGAAAGGCTGACGGCGGCGATTCAGGAGAGTATCGACGATGCAGGCAAACTGGGGGTCTAGTGGTCTTTCCAAGCTGATTGAATAGTTGTGTCCTTGGTTTTTGGGTGCCATGTTCACGCCTTTCCGGCAGATAAGCCAACTCCCAGCAGCGGCATGCTTACGCTAGATTAGGGATGAGGCAATGGGCAACGCGGCGTGAGCATGCTTCGTCGGTACGGGACACATAACCACCACCGCCGCGTAAACATGGCACCCGTCAACTCAGGTCTGACGAACCATTAGGTGCAAATTGCGAAGCGGGTAAAACATGGGGAAATAGAGCACTTTGACCACAAAACGAATCTTGATGTTTTGAATATATCAAGCATGGTGTTTTCAGGTTGCTTGAATTATTCTTTCGAGCTTGAGCCTTCCGGCTCCGTTTTATTTGAACCAACTTAAACACCCGAATAACACTATGAACTTTTCAAAAACAATCATGCCGATTTTTGTAGTCGCGACCGTGGTGAGCCTGATGAACTCATCCGTTTCCGCTCAGTCCGCGAACAACCAACGGATTCCATTGCAACAGCCAGGATTTGTGCAGCAGCCAGGGTTTGGGCAACCACAGCAGGTGCAGCGACAACAGCAGACACCTCAGTATCAGAATATCAATATGAGCGAAGCCCAAATGGCTCAGCCAAGCACAGGCGCATCGTTCTACGATACTGGCGGGGGAATCGGAGTACGTTCGGTATACACCAACAGCCCGGCTCAGAAAGCTGGTATTAACTCAGGCGATTTCATCAGCAAAGTGAACGGACGCCCGATTCCGAACGTGGCAACATTCAACTCGATGGTGACACGCATGAAGGCAGGCGAAACGATTAGTCTGACGAAGCGAAGTCGCGAAGGTAAGGAAACCGATTGCGAATGTCAGTTGATGACTTTCGGTGAAATTATGAAAGCCAGCATGGTTCCTGAAGCGGGCGTCTATGACAACGCGGTTCTGAAGGCTGAACAAATGCTCAAGGCGCTGGGGCAGCAAATCAAAACGGCCGAAACAGAATTGGGCGACATGAAGAAGCGATATGCCGATCAGGAAAAACAGATTGGTGAGCTGCGAGCCAGAGCAGGTGTCGAACGACAAAAGGCTGCGGAAATGAAGGCAGCTGAAGAAGCGAGACGCAAGCAGCAAATGGAAATGATGCGAAAGAAGGCTGAAGCAGAAGCCGCTCGCAACTAAGTCTGTCTATAGTAATTTGATTCGCGGTAAATTAACCGCAGCTAACACATGGTCCTCGATCGCCGTCTGCGTGAGAGGACTTTTTTGATTCTGCAAATCGGATGGATCGAACCCGTGGAAGTCTGAGTAAGCTGAATCCAATGTTGAAAGTGGACTACGATTGAATAACGACGACTCCAAAACCAACCGAGTGCTGTTTGTTTGCCTTGGAAATATTTGCCGATCGCCAACGGGCGAAGGAGTCCTGCAGCACTTGGTCGACGAGCAAGGATTGCAGGAGTTGATTGAGGTCGATTCGGCGGGCACTGCTGGTTATCACACTGGCGGTAAGGCGGACGCTCGGATGCGTGAGCACGCGTCGCGCAGGGGCTACGATTTGACTAGCCGGGCCAGAAAAATCGTGGCTGATGATTTGGAAACATTTGATTTGGTGATCCCGATGGATCGAGAGAACCTCCGCGATATCCAGTCGTTGGTGAGTGAGCTCGAGGATTCGTTTGCTGCTGTGAAATTGCTAAGCGAGTTTTTGGATGGCGATTGGCCAACGGATGTGCCGGATCCGTACTATGGCGGTCCCGAGGGCTTTGAGTTTGTGTTGGATATGATCGAAGCGGCGTGCCCAAGCATCGTTGAGTATTGCCGTTCGCAAATGAATTGATGATGGACAGAAACCTTGCTGCGGCGATTGAGAATGCGATTGCTGATTCGACTGGGGATTCGACACCGATCGTCGAGCAGCACTCGACTTCTGGCGGTTGTATTAATCAGACGGAAGTGATTCGACTTGCCGATGGTCGTCGGTTTTTCTTGAAAACAAATGGTGTTTCGAGTGCGGTCGCGGAAGACTTGTTCGAACGGGAAGCGGAGAGCCTGATTGCGTTGGCGGGACCGGGCGTGATCGCAGTTCCAGCGGTAATCGGGTGGGGAGTCTCGGGTACGACTCAGTTCCTGGTTTTGGAAGTTGTCGAACAGGGAAGTCGTTGTGCCGATTTCTTTCAGGCGTTCGGGAGGCAGCTGGCAGAACTTCATCGACACTCAGGCGAGCAGCGGTTTGGGTTCGACAGCGACAATTATCTCGGTAGCACCCGGCAGCCGAATCAATGGTCGGAATGTTGGGTCGAATTTTGGACGCAGCAACGGCTGGGTTTTCAGTTCCAGTTGGCCAGAGAAAACGGGTACGCGGATCAAGAGTTCAATCGTCTTGGTGAGCGGTTGGTCGCCCGTTTGGATGCGCTGCTTCGTACTGATCCGGCGCCCAGTTTGCTGCATGGTGATCTGTGGAGCGGAAATTTCATGCAAGGGTCGGAAGGAGAACCCGTTTTGATTGACCCCGCGGTCTACTTTGGGCATCGTGAAGCGGAGTTCGGAATGACCACTTTGTTTGGTGGATTTGCCCCGGAATTCTATGCGGCCTACAACGAAGTCTGGCCATTGGAGTCGGGGTCTGAGGACCGGATCGAGATCTACCGCTTGTACCACGTGCTCAATCATTTGAACCTGTTTGGGGCATCCTATCGCCGCCAGTGCCTGGAAATCATGAAGAAATTCGCGTAATGGATTGCACGATATTGTGACTTTGAGAAAATTATGAGTTCTCAGACTCAAAGAACTATACCGGAAAGAATCCCATGCGAAGCTCGTTTCTCTTGTGCTCGTGTTTAGCCCTGTCGCTAACCATTTCATTGAGCTTGCCATCCTGGACTTCTGCTCAGGACGTGGCCAAGCCAGATGGCTCGATTCGAATCGCAACTTACAACGTGGCCATGAATCGAGAATCGTTAGGCGATTTGTCGAAAGAACTGGAGAAAGGGGATTCGAAAGCTGCTAAATCGATTGCGGAGGTGATTCAGCGAGTTCGCCCGGATGTCCTGTTGATCAACGAGATTGACTATGACGAAGGCAAGTCAGCCAAGTTGTTTGCGGAAAAGTACTTGGCGGTCGGTCAAAACGACAATGAAGCGATTAGCTTCAAATTCCATCATGTCGCTGCGGTGAATACTGGCGTTGATAGCGGCATGGATTTGGACGGGAACAACAAAACCGGGCAGCCATCAGATGCGTTTGGGTATGGCCAGTTTCCTGGCAAGTACGGGATGGCCGTGTTTTCGAATTTTGAAATTAACACGGACAAAGTGCGCACGTTTCAAAAGTTCCTGTGGAAAGATATGCCTGATGCAGCCGTGCCACGTGCTCCCGGCGCGAGCAAGAATTATTACTCCGATGAGATCATGAACAAGTTTCGCTTGTCTTCAAAGAGCCATTGGGATGTTCCGATCTCGATCGGCGACAAGACACTTCATTTCCTTGCCTGCCATCCGACGCCTCCTGTGTTCGATGGTCCGGAAGACAAAAACGGATGCCGAAACCATGACGAGATTCGCATGTTCGCGGATTACGTTTCCGGCAAGGCGGATTACCTCTACGATGATCAGGGCGAAAAAGGTGGACTCACGGGCGAGTCGTATTTCGTGATTGCTGGCGATTTGAACGCGGACCCGGTGGATGGTGCGACACGGGAGGGAGCGATTGATCAGCTGTTGAAAAACGAACAGGTCCAGGCCGTGCATCCGAAGTCTTCTGGGGGGCGGTTCTGGTCGGAAAAACAAGGTCAGAAAAACCGCGAACACAAAGGCAATCCCGAATTTGATACCGGTGATTTTGGCGACGGTCGGGTGGGCAACATGCGAGTCGACTATGTGTTGCCGTCCAAGACACTGAAAGTCGTCAACAGCGGGGTCTTCTGGCCCCAGCCCAATGAGGCTGGAGCTGACGCGGTCAAGGCTTCGGACCATCGCCTGGTTTGGATCGACATAGAGAAGTAGTTGTGGAACTGGTTGCCAAAATATATCTAGCTGCCGTTTGCGTGATGAGCTTTGTCACGCTGGCCATGTTTGGAATCGACAAGCGCCGAGCGATCAAGGATTCGCGTGCTCGGATTCCTGAGAAGACGTTGCATCTCGTTTCTCTGTTGGGCGGCTGGCCGGGGGCTTTGCTGGGCCAACGATTTTTTCGGCACAAGACAATCAAGCTCAGTTTCCGAGTTTGGCTCTGGGCGATTGTTGCACTTCATTTGGCTTTGATTGCTATCTGGGTAGGTGGTTATCTTGGTATGTTTTCGGCTTAACAGCCCCAAATGATTCTGGTCTTGACTCGTTTTGGCGTTTTTCCGAACTTATTGGCGACGTTCGAGATTTGATTCGAACGAGACCCTTTCTTGTCAATTCGAAGGACAGCATGATGCGATTGAATTTAGGCCAGGTAGCCGTAGTAGCGGCTATGTCGATTTTTGTGTTTCAGATGAGTGTTGCAGACGCACAATCGGGCTCTACTAATATTCCAGCTCCCGTGATCGATGCACCGCAGAGTTTTGGTACTGGTAATCCTCTGCCGATGTTGGACAGCCAATCCGTTCCAAGTTCTGTTGTGAGCGATGGCTTTGCCGGCCAGTCGTTTGATGGCGGCGTGGTTTCAGGCGGCGTTGTGTCTGGCAGTGGATGCAGCAGCTGTGGTGCGTCAGGTGGTGCAGTCGTTGGTGGCAGTGCTCCAGTCTATTCTGGCGGCAACTACGGAAACGTAAATTATTATGGCAATAGCGGCGGCTTTGGCGGCGGTTGTGGAGGTTGCCAATCACTCTCGATCCGAACGCCTCATTGGAGTGCAAATGCATGTCCTTGCCCGTTGCCATGTCCAGGTTGGAACATTGGTAGAGACTTCGGTCGACCATTGATCGGTCGTTGGTGCGGATACTAGCTAGAAACAGTTTCGGAGCTTTGGTTCGTAGTGCGGCGATACTGCAAGCTTGCTAAATGATGATTCAATGCCAGGCATGACCTGGCATTTTTTTCGCGCCAACCGACTTACCGAAAATCGCGAGACTGATTGCCAATTTGTTCCAGTGACTCGGACAAGTCTTCCAGTCGATGCACGACAACATGGATCACTCCCTGTTTCTTTTCCAGCTTTCCATGCGCGATCCAGGCGGTACTGCGGCGAGCGATCCGGTAGAAGCGTTCCCAGACATGTTGCTTGACCACCAGGTTGGCTGTGCCCGTTTCGTCTTCCAATGTAACGAACGTGATGCCTTTCGCAGTTGACGGGCGTTGTCGCAAAATGACCAATCCGGCGATTCGTAAATATTGATTGTTCTGTTTGTTTGGCAGTTCGCCTGTGGGAACCACCTGTAGCTGCTGCAGCCTTGGCCGATGGAAAGTTATCGGATGTGCTTTGAGCGAAAGGCCAACCGATTGGTAGTCCTCGACAACTTGCTGGTCCAATGGCATCGTGGGCAGACCAGATGCGAAATCGTCTTCAGCTTCCAGGCAATCAAAAAGTGGTTGATCCAGCGGTTTTCGCTCTTGAGCCAATGCCTGCCACAGCGATGATCGGCGGTCCTGGTCCAGCGAACTGAACGCATCAGCGTGGCTCAATCGCGTCACCGTTGCGCTTCCCAGTTGGGTCCGCCGAGTAAAATCAGCCATGCTGGTAAACGACCCATCCTGGCGCGCATGAAGGATCTGCTCGGCTTGATCTTCACGCAAGCCACTGACCATCCGTAACCCCAGACGCAATGAGTGGCTTGCTCCTGTTAACGTACAATCCCAATCGCTGTGGTTGACGTCGACTGGTAGGACTTCGACGCCGTGATCTTTTGCACAGGCAATCAGTTGCGCGGGGGCGTAGAACCCCATCGGCTGGCTGTTGATGATCGAAGCGGTGAAGGCAGCGGGGTAATGATGTTTGAGCCATGCCGATACGTAGACCAGCAGCGCGAAGCTGGCGGCATGAGATTCCGGGAATCCGTACTCGCCGAATCCGCGGATCTGTCGGAAGACCTGTTCGGCGAACTCCTCGTTCAGTCCTTTCTTTCGCATCCCCTCCATCAGCTTGTGGCGGAACTTTTCGATCACCCCGGTTTTTCTCCAGGCACCCATCGCCCGTCGCAGTTGATCTGCTTCGCCGGGAGTGAACCCGGCAGCGACGACTGCCAGTTTCATGGCCTGCTCCTGGAAGATTGGTACGCCCAGCGTTCGATGCAGCACCGCCTGGATTTCTTCGTTTGGGTAAACAACTTCTTCTTCGCCATTGCGACGACGCAAATAAGGATGCACCATGTTGCCTTGGATCGGGCCTGGTCGCACGATGGCAACTTCGATCACCAGGTCGTACCAGCAGCGAGGTTTCAGGCGAGGCAACATGCTCATCTGGCCGCGGCTTTCGATTTGGAACACGCCCACCGTGTCGGCCTGGCAAATCATGTCGTACACGTTCGGGTCTTCCCTCGGCACGGTAGCCAAAGTCAGGTGCCGTCCCCAGTTTTGCTGGACCATGTGGAAGCATTTGCGAATGGCTGACAGCATGCCCAGGCACAGGCAGTCGACTTTCAGTAGCCCGAGTTCTTCCAGGTCGTCCTTGTCCCATTGGATCACGGTCCGGTCGTCCATCGACGCGTTTTCGATTGGTACCAGTTCGTCCAGTCGTCCCTGCGTGATCACCATCCCGCCCACGTGCTGCGACAGGTGCCGGGGGAAGCCCATGATTTCATTAACGAGATGATGCAGTTGACTGCCGACTCGCGAATCGGGATCAATCCCTACATCCTGCATGCGACTGGCAAGTTGGTCGTCACGCGAATACCCTTCCACATGTTTGGCCAAAGCATCTACTCGATCGAGCGATAAGCCGAGTGCTTTGCCAACGTCACGGACAGCACTGCGGACACGATAGGTAATCACTGTCGCAGCCAGCCCAGCCCGTTCACGACCGTACTTTTCGTACAGGTATTGCAACACTTCTTCGCGCCGTTCATGCTCGAAATCTACGTCAATGTCAGGCGCTTCGTCCCGTTCCTTACTGACAAACCGCTCGAACAGCAGGTCGGTTGTGTCTGGATCGACAGAGGTGACACCCAAACAATAACAGACGGCGGAATTGGCAGCCGAACCGCGCCCCTGACAGAGGATTCCTCGGCCACGGGCAAACCGGACGAGGTCCCAGACGGTCAGGAAGTACGCTTCGTATCGCAGTTCGTTGATCAGCTTCAACTCATGGTCGATCTGGTTTTGAACTTTGGTCGGCACGCCATCGGGATACCGTGCATGACTGCCTTCGCGAGTCAAATCATGTAAGTGCTGGATCGGTGTCTTGCCTGCTGGTGCGAGCTCTTCCGGGTACTCGTATCGCAATTGGCTGAGACAGAATGAGCAACGATCGGCAATCTCTTGCGTCCGTTCGATAGCTCCCGGCAGGTCTGCGAAAGCTTCCGTGCGTTGTTCGATGGATTGCAGGTGCCGTTCCGCATTGGGAAGCAACAGGTTGCCGGCTTCAGCAACGGTGGTCCTGTGCTTGGTTGCCGTCAGAACATCGTGCAATGGCAGCCGGGCAGGGGAGTGGTACAGCACATCGCCAGCGGCCACGAGCGGAAGTTTCGTTTCTTTGGCAAGTTGTTGCAGCTCATTGATTCGCCAGGCATCATCAACACCACGGTACAATTCCGCCAGCAAGTACGCTCGATCCCCGAACAATTCACGGTAAATAAAGGGGACAGGCACCTTTGTTTGGAGCGTTTCTCCACTGCCATTTCCGATGGCTTGCGCCGAACTGCTAAACCATTCGTAACTGGGGTGCGTTTCGTCGATATGTGCTGTCCGAACCCGATCGCCGCGAATGTACGGTACGACTCCGGCCAGTAAACCCTCCGAGTATTCGGCGATATCATCAAAGCTCAACCAGCATTCGCCTTTCGGTGCCCGACGCCGCCCGACGGTCAACAAGCGAGTTAACCGCGCATACGATTTCCGATCCGTAGCCCACAGCACAACCGGCGGCGCATCGTTGGGGATGATTTCTGCACCGATGAGAAGTTTAAGAGAGTGTTCGCTTGCGTTTGCTTCACGCACTGCCGCGTACGCTCGCACGATTCCGGCCAGCGTGTTCTCATCTGTGATTGCCAGCGCGGAATACCCCAGCTCAATCGCGGTATTTACTAACTCGTCGGCATGCGAAGCACCCGTCAGAAACGAGTAATTCGTTTTGCAATGTAATTCGCAATACTTCATGGAAATCCCTGGCCACTGAACACTCAACCCTGAACACTTCTTCAAAACTTTCCTTGCAAGAACCATTTGCGGCTGCGCAAGTCGCGATAGATCCAGAACTGTTGATGTGTCTCTGTTTCTACTCGCCAGTAATCTCGTCGAACCGTACGGCCTCGCCACCAGCCAGTTTCAATGCGCTCCGGCCCCCAGAAATCGACAAGCTGCTGCCGTTGCCCTTCTAACATGAGCAGGGCAGGGGAGGAGGGCTTGCTCAAGAATGGGCTTGGGGAGTTGGAGGCTCCAGCCGACACATTGCGGTTTCGAGTGTCGGCAGGAGCCTGCACTTCCCAGAAAACACAATTTGATTTTTTGAAGAGTCTTATAGCAGGAGCGGCGCGTGCGACAGTTTGGATTTCAACCGGTGGCTGTAGAAGGTGCAAAGGTCGAGCCAGCACGTGTGATGCTTTGCCAGTGGCCGTTTTCGTCGCCGTGCGGCGGCGTTGTTTGCGATGCGGATCGACCAGCGGTCGGAACTGGTAAGCATGTTCCGGTTGGGCTCCCGCAACAATCGTGGGATAGACCACTTGTTGCCTGCCCAGTCGACCAGAAAGCCGGTTGATCAAGTGCGCCAGCGATTGGCGATCGAGTCGTGGATTTTCGTCGAACAGCTTCCGTTGTCGGTGTTTCAGTAACACACACGAAGTGACCGTGACCGAGATCTCGTTGATTTGTAATGCCTGTCCATCGAGGCGAACATGGGTTTTGCGTTTTTTAGATTTTGCGTTCCGGGCGTTCCGGGAATTTTTCCGGGCATTTGGCTGCAGCACCTGCTCCAGTTGCATCCTGGCCAGCCCGATCACATCTTCGACCGCCGCCGTTGGCTGGAACAGGCTGATGTACAGTTTCAACGGGAGCCTGTGTTGGTTATACAGCCGAACCGTCCATTGCAACGCGCCTTGCTGTTTGCCTGTCAGCTGTTGGCAAATGCTGGCAATCAGCCGCTCGATGATGACTTCGATGGTTTCTTGATGACTGGTTGGATATTCGAGCAGTTGTTCGGCAAAGAATTCAGGGGCCTGCTGGCGAGCGATAATCGGTTCGGCAAGTTTACCCGTGAACTGGTCCAGGCGGCGATGGATTTCGTCACCAAACCGAGCCGACAGATCCTGCCTCGGTAGCTGTAGTAACTGCCCAATCGTCAGCACACCCAGTTGCCCCAGCGTCTGGGTGATCCAATCCGAAAGCCGCAGCGCCGCCACCGGTAACGCCTGATCATCATCCGAAGAACCCATTCCGAAATTCGCCCGACTTAGTCCCGGCGCGTCTTGAGGGCTGCATTCGAACTGAGCTTTGCCTTGTGCCAAGCCAACCGTGTGTGCGATTGCGACTTTCGGCAGGTAGCCAAGTTCACGGCAATGGGTTTGTATCTCTTCCGCCAAATTGGATTCGTCGCCGAACAAGTGAGCCAGCCCGGTGACATCGAGGAAGGCACAATCGGGGTGTGCGGTTTCCTGTTGCAAGCCAACAATCGGGCTGAACGTATCGAGGTCATCGGCCAGTTTCTGGATCGCGTATAAGTCGGCTGCCGGGTCGTGTGGCAGGATGTGAAACGCCGCCGGCGAATTACATTTGCGTGTCCCTCGTTTTAACAGTGACTTCGACTCCGACAATGGCATCCCAACTTGCACGCCATCCCGTTGCGCCAGCGGTGAGGCAGCGGCTACCAGTTGGCCACGGCGAGAGTCCTGTCGGAACAGGACGACTCGCTGGCATCTAAGCTCGGGCTGAGCGACGACCAGTCTTTGAATGGGCCAGTTGGGCAGCCAAAGGCAAAGGACGCGGTGGCCGGTTTGGTTGTTTACTGTGTGTTGCATGTTCACGCCGTGCCGTCTGCACGTTCCCTGTGACAGTATTGATTTCCAACTCAACGGAACGTCCTGCCGTTCCGCCTCGGCAACGAGTCAGTGTTGCCCGAATGCGTCGTAGGTCATGGCTTTGCGAAACCGGTTGCCATGCTTCTCGGTTAGTATGATCCGGGTGCCACGCTGCACGCGCTGCTCGCGTAGGTTGAGCATACGAAGCTTGCGGTTCGATTTGCCACTGGATCTCGGACCACGAAGCTTCCAGTTTCGCATTGTTCTCACGCACAAATAAACCAAGACAACCACTGGACTCAGCAGACAATTGGAATCGTCGTAACCAGCGTTCAGCAATTTGTGGCGATTCGAACTGCGGCAGGCAGCCCCAGACTGCGGCGACTGCCGGGCAGCGAAGTGATTGGTCGATGGCCCACAAGAAATCTTCGTCAGAAGTATTGTCGAGTGTGGGATGTTGCCTCTGAACACTCCTCAAAACAATCAAATTGCTCAGGTTAATCCCCATCGCTCGGGCAGCGGGCGGGTAGAACTGATTATGTTGATCGACGATCACTAACGCGCCGCCTTCTGCAGTTGCATTCCTGGCGGCCAGCATCGAAAGGAAGTCCGTACCACTGCCGTCATCTGCCAACCATTCCACGATGGTGCCCCGGTTGTAGCCGCCAGCTGGCAACATCTGGTCCAGTGCGGACGAACCGCTGGAAACCACCGTTCCATCATCGTTCCTGCCTGTTGTTTCAACGCGACGAATCTTTCCCCGTAACCGCTCGACCAGCAGCGTTCGGGATTTCGTGGCTGTTTGCTTGGTAGGCATGGTAGTAATCAACGATGATGTGAAGTTCAGCTGCAATATGTTCGGACGCAGAGACACCTTTGGTCTTAAATCGGGTGTGCTGGCAGTGGAAAATCGGATTGGTGTACAAATGTGCATTTGTGCAGGTTTTGCACGAAAGACAAGCAATTTTCGGATATTTGCAAACAACCGGTAGAAACGGCTAAATGAGCAACCGGGACTGTGGAAAAGGTGTTGCCGAGCCGTGGGAGAGGCTGTTCGGCTCAGAATTGGCAAACACTCGCATTGGAAACGCCAGCGTTGGCGACGCAAAAAGACTTGCTTTGCGTGATGGCAGTTGAAATAATTTCTGCGGAAATTGAGAACAAAATGATTCAGCCCAGCAACAATCCTTACGCGGCACCGCAGACAACGGATCTGGAATTACCAAATACCGATTCGCCGTCGGAGAAAGTGCGAAAATACTGCATTGCAACGGAAACCAGTATCAAATCCATCGGTGCCCTCTACATCATATTCGGTGTAGTGTCGCTGGTTGGGAACGTGAGTCTGGGGATTGCCGTGAGCCAGAATAGCTTTTTTGCGAAATTTTCAACTATTGAGCTGATCATACTGGCGTTCATCGGAGTCGTTGGGTGCTTCGGGATCGTTTGCGGCATTGCGTTAAGAAGATTGACGGTGTTTGGACGAATCAGCGGTACTGTTCTGTCCGTGCTTGGACTGCTGGCCATTCCCATTGGAACCATCGCATGCACATACTTCTTGTATGTCTTGTGGAGCAAGCAGGCGTCGACGGTGTTCTCACTCGACTACAAGAAAATAATTGCCGATACGCCTCACGTGCGTTACGGGGCCTCGCTTGTCGCGAATCTTGTGGCTGCAGCGGTGATCATCACAATCATTGCTGCGTGTGCGTTTGTTCTTTGATGCGAAGAATCGCCTAGTTCGAGTTGTACAACTCGGGATAGATCACAATCTCGACGCGACGGTTGGGGCTGATGCCTCCCTGCGTAGATTGAGG
This sequence comes from uncultured Pirellulaceae bacterium, assembly GCA_964641465.1. Lineage (GTDB taxonomy): Bacteria > Planctomycetota > Planctomycetia > Pirellulales > Pirellulaceae > Mariniblastus. The sequence continues at coordinate 85,275 of CAZXLW010000009.1, forward strand.
ATGCCGAGGCCGATTGCTGCCCATGGCCATGGTGAAGAGTTGGGCGGCTGGTAAGCCGAATTGCACCAAGCGATTGAACACTTCCAACGCCTGAGTCGTTGTTAGTTGGTGATGAGTCATTGTTGGCGAGTTCAATGGAGTGCCGTCCCAGTGAGCTTCGACGCCGATGATTTGTTGTGGGAACTGTTGGCGAATCGTGGTCACGATATTCTGAACCGTGTTCGACTGGTCCGGTCGGATTTTGAATGTACCTGGCGTGAACAAGGTATCGGACGGGAATTCGACTCGAATCACATCGCCATCCATCCGTGCCTGACCGCCCGGGATCTGGATGCTCGTTAGTTTCTGCAACAAGCTGTTGTTGGCTCTGACCGTCGCGCCGCCCAATAATTGGGTTGGTGCTCCGCCGGTCGTACTTGCAAATTGGCTGTTCGGATTCTGCTGGTTCTGCAACGCCTGCTGTGAGAACTGCTGTTGTTGTTGCTGTGCCTGGGCAAGTTGTTGTTCGAGATTCTGTTTCTCTAATTGGATTTGCTGGAACTGGGTGGAGCTGTCGGAAAGCTGTTGTTTGATTTGATTGTTGTAGTCTGCGGCAACTTGCAGTTTCTGCTGCAGCCCAGCGATTTCCGTATGCAATTGTTGGTTGTCGGAATCGAACGAACCTACCTGGTTATTGAGCGTATCAATTTCACCGGCAAGCTGTGAATACTCCTGATACTCTTGTGGCGTGTTGGTTTGAATTTGACGTGGCGTGCGTCGGAATCGATCAAAGAACGAACCGCTGTTGGAGGCAGTCTGTCCGCCTCGGTTCCAAAACGAATTGTTGGTGTTGTTGGACGCGGTCTGGCTTCTGTTTCCCCAGAACGAGCCGTTGGCATTCGGCTGCCCGCCGCCTTGTCCCCAGATCGAATTGTTGGAAGCCGTTTGTGCTCCGCGCCCAAAGAACGAATTGTTAGCAAACGGCTGGTTAAAGACTCCGCCTTGCCCCTGTTGGCTGAAAATTGGCTGGCGTTGCGCAACTCCACCGACAGGCTGTCTGCAACCTGAGCAACAAGCGAACAAAAATGCGATAATCAAAACCAAGCGGAACATGACTGAAAAACCTGCAGCCGGGAACGGAATTTGCGGCGAAGACTAGCAATCGGCCAATGAGTCGTAAATATCAACGACGCTAGCTAGAGCGACAAATGATGATTGCTGAATTCCAGACAGGCATATTTTGACCCTTTAGCGAACCGATCGTTGTTTGGGACGCGTTTTGCTACCAACATTTCGCCGCCAAGAGACGAAAACCTTGCTCGCCGATCTCATATGACCTTGAAAGGTAGTTGTTTTTCTGCTCCGCGGGCGGATTCAGGCGGAGATTTGACTCGTACGGATTCGCTTTGCTAAAATAAATTCTAAGCTGAAAGCCGACGACTCAATTTGAAGGATATTTGTTATGCGATATCTAACGTTCCTTTTGGTTGCTGTTTTTTGTTCGTTCCAATTGCAAGCTCAAAACACTGACTTCTTTTGGTCTACCAATGATCTGAATACCGGCGCGGCCAATGGCCCGCTTTCCCTCAACGTCGTCGACGGTACCGGGTCCTTGTTTTTGTACTATGCCGTCGATGGACCGCTTGCGGAAGATATTGATATCGGAGCTTTCTTTGATGTCGCGACTTCTAGGCCAGGCGTCATTCGATTTACCAACGCTGAAGTTTTCAATCCTACAATCGGAATTGTCGGTACTGATGTTGTGTTTGGAAATCGCTGGATTAATGAAGAATCGAATGACGCAACGGGTGGGATTGGTGGTAATGTAAGTGAACAATTTATCAATGAATGGGGTGCATTCGGTCTGTTTTTGGTCGAGGGAATAAAGCTACAAAACACCGGACCAGTCATTTTGGACAACGGCTTTGATCAGCAGGCTAACGCTTTTCTTTTTGGCAGGGTTGATTTCGAAGTCATTGGATTAGGCCGGGTTGATATTTTGATTGGAAGAGGTCAGTTGGGAATTGCTCAGTCCGCACCAGTCATACCCAATTTGGGCGCGGAGTTTGTGCAGCCGACGTTTGGCAGTGCGTCAATCGTGACTGGCAAGTTGGATCAGCCATTTTTACGCGGTGACGTGAATTTTGACGGGGAGGTGAATCTATTGGATGTCGATCCATTTGTGAATTTCCCCAACAGTGCGCCACTGAATATTAATGCCGATATCAATGGCGATGGTCAGCTCGACTTGTTGGACGTTGCGCCATTTGTAGCACTGCTTACCGGCGGGGACACGGATGTGCCTGACCCAAGTGTTGAAAACACGGTGCCTGAATTTGGTATGCTGGGCGATACGACGGACGATGGGTTCATAGATCTTCTAGACGTTGGTTGTTTCCAGAATATCGACGTCGATTGTGGCGTTTTCCAGAACACCGATATTAATGGCGACGGCCAGATTGATCTGCTGGACGTGCCTGGGTTTGTCGAAATAATCCTGCAGCAAAAATAATTTCGGCAGTTTGCATTCTCTCAGTCACAGAATTGGCTTTTCTTTTCGGTGCTGATATTTTTTCTTCCAATATCGCCAGTTGGGCCGCGAAAACCCCCAATTGATGCGTTTTTCTGTTGCAATGGTCTCGTCGCGGCAAGCTGGCGAGGCGGACCAATAACACTTGGGAGATAACGATGAGCCAAGCGAACCCTGACATTTCTTTCGTCAATCAGCCCGCACCTCCACGCAAGCTGACGTTTCAGTTTTCGATCCGCGGCATCATGATTGCCACCGCCGTGGTTGCTCTCATTCTGGGATCCCTGGCAGCGCCCGAAGTCGTTGGGATTGCCTTGATAATGGCTTTTGTTGCTGTCACAACCGTGTTGGTGATCTCGACAGTTGCGGCAAGAGGCTGGTTCCGCGCGTTTGCCATTGGAGCGCTGGTTCCTCACGTTTTGACTTACTTGTTGTTGCTTGATGGGCCCGGCCGAGCCTCGGGCGTCGTAATAGCCTTGCTTTTTTCTTTACTGATTTCGACGGCGATCGGCTTCGTTGCAGCTGTGACGCATGGGTTCCTGCTCCGGCGTGGCGGGAAAGTCGTAGTCCCCAACATTCCGTTCATTAGAAACTGGTTGACCAACGAGTAGCTGCAGGTCAATTTAGCTCAATTTATTTAGCTCAATGCAGCCGTTCAGTTTCAACCTGAGCTTTTGTTTAGCCTGCTTCGCCGTGTTCGCCATCCGATGCCTGGTCGATATCCGGTTCGTCGCCGCGAATCCAGCGCAGGCAGAGCAGCATACCGCCAAGTGCAACCAGGCTGACGGCAAGTACGATCATCAGAACTTTGGGGTGTCGGAAAAATTGCAGATGTGCGAGAGGCCAGATCGTGGTCCAACACAGCACGTTGATAACGGCACCCAGACAGAGGTAGGGTCCGAATGCCAATTCGTTTTCCTTGGTGATCAATGCGTTAAGGAACACGATCGCCAACGCCGCAAACGGCGAGAGCGCGAAAGTTATTAAGGCGGATTGCCAACCAAGAAACGCGCCAATCATTGCCATCAAGGTCACATCACCAAACCCCATGGCTTCGCGGCCCAGTGAATGGCTGGCGACAATCCGCACCAGCCAAACCATCATGCCACCAAACCCAAGCCCGACAACCGCGCCGAATAAGCTCTCCCACTGAGCTCCGCCTCGACTCCAGCCGATCGCAATGGCGATGATCAGTACGGCCCCGAGGATCAATAGGTTGATCCCGGTCCTGCGAGTTTGCATCCGCCTCTTAAGTTTATTCTTTTGTAGAAATCGGACAGTGCTTACGATTACGATTTTGAGCGACTTCCAATTCAAAGCTTGTAGCGAAAACTTGGGCAGCAGCGCCAGTGCCCAGGTGGCCGCGATCAGAATCGCAACCAGCAATCCGTAGTACGTCGGGTGCCAGGTCGGCAGCGGTCCGCCGTCTCCAAAGTGCAACGGTCTGATTTCCATGCCACCCAGTCCACCGCTGACGACTGGTAATCGGAAACTGGGGTAGAAGCCTGCGATGATCAGCGCGATGATCGTCCCGGTTACGGTGATTGTGTCGGGGATTATTCGCTGATCAAAGTCGATAAACGTCGCGACGCTAAGTAATGCGAACATGATCGTGTAACCAACGAACCAAACCATGGTGACGTTTGTCGGTGTGGCAACGCCTTCGGTGAGTCCGCCGTGTTGCAGCCAACCGTAGAAGAACGGCAACACGATTGCCCACGCCAACTCGATGAACAACGGACGGAGCCAGAACCGCTTGCCAAGTTGTTCTTCTTCTGCCTTGCGAAACATCCAACCAACGATCGGCACGTATTCCATTGAATTACGGGACTGCCCGTCGCTTGCCTTGGACCAGGGGCTGACTGGTTTCCTGTCGTAGCCGAGGTTGTAGATGCACCAATTGATGGCGGCGCCAATGATCGCTCCCACGATGGCAATGAGGATTTGGAACATGCGAAACCTTGGGTTGATCAATCGAATTGCGTGGCACCACGAACTACTTATCGACAGGATCAAACCAGTTTGCGATCTGCTCAGCAGCCTGTTGAGCAGACAACTTGTCTGTGTCGATAGTGTAATCCGCACATTCGGAATAAACCCCGGCCCGATTCGCGAGTAGTGTTTTTACTTCGGCGAAGCCATCCAAATCCGTCAGGTTGGGCCGCGTGTCTTTCGATTTCGGGTCAGCGCAAATACGCTTCCAGAGGACATCGGCCGGGGCAGTCAGCAGGACTGTTTTTCCTGACGTGCGGATTGCCTCGCGGTTGTCGGCGATAGTCGGAGCACCACCACCCAGCGAAACGACCAGATCGCTTTTCTGCGAATAGCCAAGAATCACTGACGTTTCCCATTCGCGAAATTTGGCTTCTCCGCCTTCAGCAAAAATCTCTGCGATGGATTGACCGGTCAGCAATTCAACTTGTTCATCCGTATCGACGGATTTCCAAGCGAGTTCTGCAGCGACCAGCGGAGCAATCGTCGATTTTCCGCAGCCTCGAAATCCAATCAAGTAAAGATTCATTTGTGAGCGGCAAGGCGTTAGTTGGTAGGTCCGCTAATGGGTTGACCCACAAAGCCTAGAGCAGACCAGCGGTTTTTGGAACCATATGGAACCACGTGATCGAAAGGAAACCACGTGAATCGAAAGGATTGGGGCCTGAGTGCACGGCGGCAAGGCTCATCCTGCTGACCATCCTACTAACAAGGCCGGCTTGCGGAGTAGTGACAGCCCCTACGTTTTAATATCTGGCCGCGCTGGTAGCCCGTTTGACTTCGTAGCGGATCACCTCGTCGTCCGCGACCTTACCGGTAAACAGCTTGAACTGTTTGGAAGCCTGCCGTACGAACATGTCGATTCCGGTAACCGTCTTGCAGCCTGCTTCCCGGGCGTGCTTGATCAGCAACGTTCGTTCGGGATTGTAAACGGTGTCGAACACCGTTACGTGGCGGTCATGCCAGTCCTGTTCGTACGGTGCTTCGTCCATTTCTGGATGCATTCCAACAGGCGTGCAATTGATCAACACTTGACCGCCGTGTGTTTGCCGAGTTTCCCATTCGATACTATGGCATTTCATTTCGTCGGCCAGGCTTTGGGCCTTTTGGTAATCTCGAGCCGCGATAACAATTTCGGCGCCTTGTCGTTTGAGCCCAAAGATGATCGCTCGTGCGACACCGCCGGCTCCCAGGATGCAAACTCGCGTGCCTTCGAGAGGTTTGTCAACATCCGGATCGAGTTCCATGTTTTCCAACAAACAGGCAACGGCCGCATCGCAATCCGTGTTGTAGCCAAATGCTCTGTTGTCTTTGAAGATCACGGTGTTGGCGGCCTTAATCGCCGCTACGTTGTCATCCAGCGCGCCGAGCGATTTGAGCACGGTTTCCTTGTGTGGGATGGTGACACTCAGTCCTCGGATACCCATCTCAGGACAGCTCTTAATAAACTCCTGCAGATATTCTGGCGGAACCCGGAACGGGAGATAGAGCATGTCGAGTTTCATCTTCCGCAAGCAGGCGTTGTGGACTCGTGGGCTGAAGCTGTGTTCGACTGGATCACCGATCACTCCCAGAATCTGCGTGTTGGGCGTGATCTCATCAAAGCGATAGACATCCTGCATCTGTTGGAAGCTTAATTGCCCGGGCGCGATTTGGCGGTCTTCATTGAAGGTTGCATACGTCATCGGCGCGCCGAATCGTCCGCAGAGAATTCGCGAAAAGACTCCCATTGCCCCCATGCAGAACGCGACGGTTGGGATACTCGAGTCACGACAAAGCCGCAGCGCGCGGAAGTTGTCGATCGGATTGTTGGCTTTGGTAGCAATCTTGATAATGTCAGGATCCAGCTTTTGCAGCTTCTTGTGAATGTCGACAAGATTACTGGGCGTCTCGTCGAAGTTATGGTAGCTGACGATGCGACGCGTCTTGCCGTAGCGGGGAACCTTGTCGGCAATGTCATGCTCGAGGTCGATGTAATCGACGCCGCTGGCGATCGCGGTCCGAATAACGGTCATGCGGTCCTCTTCGGATCGCATCCATTTGCCGCCGTCGATTGGCCGGCGAACAGTCGCGATAACCGGGCAGGGTTTGCCTTCCAGGATTCGTTTCAGGTTCACTGGTCGACGGATAAAATCCAAGCGAAGTTCGACCAGTTCGGCCCCTTGCTCGGCAAGCATGTTGTATTCCGCGATCATCATTTGATGACGACCGCGTCCGACACTGACACAAATCATGAAAGGTAATTGAGGTGTAGGTTCCGGGACGAAGATTAGCTGCTTAATTATAGACAGTGCAGCCAGTTAGTGCAGATCAATAGCTGAGGCCTGTCCAAATCGTGTCCAGCTAGATCCGCTTAAAACGCTTGTCCAGTTCTTCCCGGGAAAAGACCAACGCTGTTGGCCTGCCGTGCGGGCAATGGTGGGCGTCCTGGCAATAATTTCGATGTTCTAATAGCTCGCTGATCTCTTCCGGGGTCAGCTTGTCGCCGGCCTTGATGGCTGCTTTGCAGGAAATCATGTGTAGCAGCTCATCGACAAGGTCCCGCTGATCGACTTCCTGGGCATCGTTCATCAACAGATCAACGATGTTTTTCAAGGTCTCGGCCGGGTTCTGATTGGCCAGCATGGCAGGGTAAGACGAGACCAACACGGTGTCACCGCCAAACGGTTCGACAACGATTCCAATTTGATCGAGCAGCTCGGTGCGATCCAAGACCATCGCGACCTCGGCCGGTGGCAATGCTACGGGTTCAGGCACCAGTAGTTTTTGTGTTTCCAGTTTGCCGCCGAGGACTTTGTTGCGAAGTTGTTCATAGATAATCCGCTCATGCAAGGCATGCTGGTCAATCACGACCATGCCTTCTTCTGTTTCGCAGATCAGGTACGTGTTGTGAACCTGCAGCGCGGACGTGCGATGAGTTGCCACCGAATTAAGACCCGCGGCGTTGGCTTCATTGGGTGCGGCGTGAGGCATGGCAGACGCCATTGGGTTCACGCTGCCGCCAGTTGAGCCGGGGAATGGCTGGAATTGAGGAGTGGAACCCATGCCAGCTGATGGCGACGCAGGTTGTGTCCAATCGCGGGGCACGCTGTTGGATTGGAAAGCAATTCTTTCTTGTGTTTCCTGCGGCGAAGTTCGCAACTCAAAATTGTTTGGCGACTGAGTGGACCCGGCCGATGAACCAATATTCCCAGTTTGGGTCGGTTGCGAAAACGAAGCGTGCGGGTCGAGGTTGGCTTTGGCTGTCAGATCCGTGGATAAAAACTTATTGCGGATGGCGGCCAGTAACTGGCTGTACAGTTTGCCGCCGTCCTGGAAGCGTACTTCCAACTTCGCCGGGTGAACGTTTACATCGACCAGATGCGGAGGCATGTCCATTCGCAAAAAGGTGACCGGATACCGACCAGTCATCAGCAAGCCACGATAAGATTCGCTAAGCGCGTGTTGCAATGAGCGATCGCGAATATAACGCCCGTTGAGGAACAGGTACTGCATCCGATTGTTGGCGCGGTTGACTGATGGGTTGACCACGTAGCCGGCAATGGACACTTGCTCGTTGGTGCTGCTGACCGGGATCAGGTTCTCGGCGATTTCAGGACCAAAAAAATCGGCGATGCGTTGTGACCAGTTTTCAACCGGCGGCAAGTCGTGTTGCGTCTTGCCATTGTGAACGAGTGTCAAGTGAACATGCGGATTGGCAAGTGCGATTCGGGTAAACGCTTCGGCGACATGCCCGCGCTCGGTTTGGGCGGTACGCATGAACTTGCGACGGACCGGTGTGTTGAAGAATAAGTTGCGGACTTCGATGATCGTGCCCGAGGGCATCCCGCAAGCAGCAATCGGCTCGGCCTGACCGCCGTTGACGATCAACTCATAGCCGCCGTCCGAATGTGGTGTCCGACTGCGTATCGTGAATTGGCTGATCTCCGCGATCGAGGCCAATGCCTCGCCGCGGAACCCAAACGTTCCAACCCGGAAGAGTTCATCTGCGTCTTTGATCTTGCTGGTCGCATGACTGGTCACGGCCAGATTCAGCTCTTCCTGAGGTATCCCGCACCCGTTGTCGCAAATGCGAATCATGTCGATTCCGCCGCTCTCGATCAGCACTTCGATCTTGGTGGAGCCGGCATCGACGGAGTTTTCCAGTAGTTCCTTGACGACACTGGCCGGCCGTTCGATCACTTCGCCCGCAGCGATCTTGTTGATAACGCTGGCCGAAAGCTCGCGAATCGGTGATCGTTCTTTTGATTCTGTAGGGATCGTAGTCGACATGCTGGTTCTTAAGTTTTGCTGTTTCAGTAAGCCCGGCACATTCGTGCGTTTAACCGCGTGTTGGTGCGTTTGGCGCGAATCAGGCTGTTGTTTTTTGATGGATTCGATGGTTTGTGTTGCGGCAGGAAATGATTTCGAGCAGCTACCGCAAATTGTAGTCTTTTAGCTTGCGATACAAGTTCCTTTCGCTGATACCAAGGATTCCAGCTGTTTCTTCGCGGTTACCGCCGGTCAACTTTAACGATTGTTCGATCGCCCACTGTTCAATTTCTTTCAATGACTTGCCGACCAGATGCGATGAAGCGTTGTCACCTCCGCCTGTCGGTGCCTGGCTGGTAATCGAATCGACTGGTAATGCGTCGGTCAGGTCGGGGGACAAGTCATCCAAATCGAGGGTGCCATCGAAGTCCATGACGACCAGGCTTTCGACTACGTTCTTCAACTGGCGAACGTTGCCTTTCCATTCAAAATCAAGCAACCAGCGGCGGAGGTCTTGTGTGAAGCTATTGGTTGATTTGTTGTTCTTTTTGTTGGCGTCTTTGCGAAAGAAATCGGCTAACGGCAGAATATCATCGCGACGATTGGAAAGCGGGTCCAAATGCACGGTGACGATCTTCAAACGGAAGTAGAGGTCACTGCGAAAATTCCCTTCCTCGATTTCTTTTTCCAGATCCTTGTTGGTCGCGGCCAGGACGCGGACGTTCACGTCGATCGGTTTGTTGTCACCGACCCGAGTAATCTGCCGCTCTTCGAGGACTCGCAACAATTTGATTTGAGTTGGCATCGGCATGTCGCCAACCTCGTCCAGGAACAGCGTCCCGCCATTGGCGTATTCGAATTTGCCTTGCCGGTCAGTAATCGCGTCAGTGAACGCTCCTTTGACATGTCCGAACAACTCGCTCTCGACCAGGTGCTCGGCGACAGCCGCGGTATTGATTGCGACGAACGGTTTCTTCTTCCGTGGGCTGTTCTGGTGGATTGCCTGAGCAATGACGTCTTTCCCGGTACCGGTCTCGCCAGTAATCAGTACTCCGGCGTCTGTCGGTGCGATCCGCTTGAGGCGATCGACAACCGCCTGCATTGAGTCGCTGGAGTAAATTAATTTCTCGAATCCGAACCGCTCGTCCAGGCGACTGCGCAGTTGCAGGTTCTGTTTCTTTAGCTGGACGGACTCAGCAGCTTTGGCCGCGGCGACCTGCAGCCGTTTGGGCGTGATTGGTTTTTCCAGGAAGTTGTAAGCTCCTTCACGCATCGCCTCGACGGCTCGGGGGACCGAGGCATGACCAGTCACCATGATGATTTCGCAATGTTCCTGAGTCTCCTTGGCTTTTTTCAGGATCTCCATTCCATCGACATCATTCATCATCAAATCGGTGACAATAATGTCAAAATTATGACCCTCGATACGCTCCACACCCTCCACGCCCGAAGTCGCGCAGGTACACTCGAAACCGACCCTTTCCAGGCTTTCGGTCATGGTCCGGGCCAGATCCTTGTCGTTATCGACGATCAGGATACGGACGGGGCTGATGATCGTTTTTTCGTTTTCTTCCGACATGTGAAAGATAATACAAGAATGGGATTAAGTAGTCGACTCCCGGCATGTTCGTTAAACCCGGGCCTACATTCTTCGAAATCGCTTTAACTTATCAGCAATGATTTTCTCTGAGTGAATCCGAAAACGTCTTTAACGGTTCTAAATACCTGAAACCGAATATAAAATAAGTGGGTTATCTGGAAGCGTATTTCGTTGAGTTCTCATGGTCAGGCGTCCTGCATTCGCAAAAACTTTGCTACTTCTCGGGCTATTAGTATGCGCCTCGACGGCGGCCAGCGTCGTATTTTTTCGCGGCTCGGGTGCTGGTGGCACGAGTACTCAGAACCTGTTGACGTTCGAAGTCTTTGCGGGCGAGTTTGTCGCGGCCGTCAATGAAGCTGGTGATATCGAGAGCAGTGTCAACCAGGAAATTCGCTGCGAAGTGAAGGCCAGAGGTAGCGCTGGGACGGCGATACTTGAGATCGTTCCCGAAGGAACGCTTGTTCAAGAAGGCGACTTCATTTGTCAGTTGGATGATTCGGTGCTTCGCGACGACCTGACGCTTCAGAAAATCGCGGTTGCCGAAGACAAGGCGGCGTTGATTCAGGCGGAAAGTGATCTGGATACGGCCAGCCGAGTGCTCCAAGAATTCGAAAACGGATTGTATAAGCAGGAAGTTGCAAAATTACAGGCGGAAGTCGCGACGGCCGAAGAAGCCGTTCGACGAGCGGCTGAGTTTCGTCGCCATAGCGAAACGCTGAGCCGGAAAGGTTACCGAACGAAGACCCAGCTGGAGGCGGATCAGTTCGCGGAGCAGAAAGCCAAGCTTGATCTGGAGTTGGCTCAACAGAACCTGAATGTATACAAAAATTTCACTAAGGATCGAATGGTCGCTGAGTTGCGAGCAGAGATCAAGAAACAGGAAGCGAATGTCGAAGCGACTGGATACACGGTCGATTTAAGCCGGACGCGCGAAAAGGAGCTGGAGCGACAAGTGGCGGCCTGTCGACTGGTCGCGCCGACCGAGGGCATGGTAGTGTATGCCAGTGACTCCGATCGCGGCGATGAATCCATTGTGATTGAAGAAGGCGTCTTGCTCCGCGACGGTCAACCGATTGTTCGCCTCCCTGATCCGAGCAAGATGCAAGTTCGTACCAAAGTGAACGATTCCAAAATTAACAGAATCGAAGTCGGCGACGAATGCCTGGTTCGTGTTGATACGGATCCGGAAAATCCTGTTGCCGGTACGGTCTCTAAAGTAAGTGCGTTTCCCATGCCACGTCGCTGGTACCAGGCACCCATCGAGTACGAAGTGTTTGTTGAGCTCACGGAAATCAGTGAACTGATTCGGCCTGGGCTGCGAGGGAAAGTCGAAATGTTTACTGATCGAATTGACGATCAGGTGCAAGCTCCGCTATCGAGCGTGATCAAACTTGATGAACATCACGTCGTATTTGTCAAAAATGGAGACGAGATTGAATCGCGTGTCGTTGAAATCGGGATCAATAACGACAAATTTGTCATTATCGAAACCGGCTTGGCGGCGGGCGATATAGTGCTTGTGGATGCCGACAGTTACCAACAAAGCCTGACGCTTTAATATCTGTGTCTCTTCGATTCTCAGTCTGGAAATCTGGTGTCAAAAGCCTCTGGCTGCACCCGTTGCGATCGGCACTGACGGTGTTGGGAATTTTCATCGGGATTGCCAGTGTGATCTGGTTGTTGGCGATTGGTGAAGGGATCAGCCAGAAAGTCCAGCGTCAAATCGAAGAACTGGGCACCAACAATATCATCCTGCGAAGCGTGAAGCCGGTTTCTGAGAACGCGACACGAAGTTCCCGGATGGCGTTCTACGGAGTTACCCGTGACGACTTTGCAACGTTGACTTCGACGTTGTCGACGATCGAACGGGCGTTGAAGATTCGTGATGCAAACCGTGAGCTTACTTACGGCGATAAGAATCGCAATATACATTTCATCGGTTGTACGCCAGAGTATGACGACGTGATGAAACTGGAACTCCGTGAAGGCCGGTTCATCGAAGAACGCGATGTTGAACAGGACGACAATGTTTGCGTGTTGTCGTATGAAATCGCCAAAGCCTTATGCCCGCTCGATTCAGCGCTGGGGATTGTGGTGATGGTCCGACAGACACCTTATAAAGTGGTCGGGGTGATGCAGCGGCGAGGTATGATGGCTGCGGTGGGGAGCAGTCTCGAAGCGCAGGATTTTAGTGACGACGTATACGTGCCGATCACGACGTTCTGGCGGAGGATCGGCGATTGGACGATGGAGCGTAGTGCCGGTTCGCGTGTCAGTGAAGTGGTCGAGTTGAGCCAGGTGACGTTTCGTGTCGGGCACTCAAAAGACGTGATTGCAACTTCGCAAGCGATCCAATCGATCATGGATCGTCGTCACGAAGAGGAAGATTTTGCGATCGTGACGCCGTTGGAACTGCTGGAACAGGCCCGCACGACGAGATTGTTGTTCATGGCGTTCATGGGGATGATCGCGGCCATCTCGTTGGTCGTCGGAGGGATCGGGATCATGAATATCATGCTCGCGACGGTGACTGAACGTACTCGCGAGATCGGTATCCGCCGCGCTCTCGGTGCGAAACGAGGGGACATCATTCGGCAATTTCTCGCCGAGACGATTGTGCTTTCAACTGTCGGCGGGCTGACCGGAATTTTTGGCGGGTTGGCTTGCCCTTGGATTGTGAGTGGGATTCGCAGTTTGATCAGCAAATGGTTTCCTGATTCGCTGGCTTCGCTGCCAGACGCGGTCAACGACGTGACGCCTGTTATCGTGCCGCTTTCCATTCCCGTCGCTTTTATGATTGCAGTCGGAGTTGGGATTATCTTTGGGATTTATCCGGCGATACGTGCCGCCAAGCTCGATCCGATCGAGGCGCTTCGGCACGAGTAACGCATGAATATGGCGTGAATGTTTTTAGCCACGGATTGGCACGGATGAAACACGGATGAGTGTTGCTGCGTCGTGAGAAATTTCGATGCTTGTCTAATTCTCACAAGTCCATCGTTGTTGGGAAGGTTGTGCCGTGTTGGTCGTTGTGGCGGTCGGAGTGATAGAAAAATCCCAATATCTAGCTGGAGTGAACGAATTGCTGCGGGAGTATCAATTCAAATATGAAAATCAGCTTGCGTGGGATTGGGAAATCGTTTCTGGACGATTCTGCATTGGACGACATTGACCTCGATATCGAATCGGGGGAACTGATTGCGGTTGTCGGGACCAATGGTGCTGGCAAGACAACTATCTTAAAAATTCTGGCGACGTTACTGAGCACTGACGAAGGCGAAGTGCGAATGGACGGCGAGTTGTTGACTCACCGCCGCATTGATTTGCGGTCCCGATTGCATTTTCTTGAAGAATCACCCGTACTGCTTGGTTCGACAATCGACCACATTTGTCGAGTGGTCCATCTCTACGATCGCGAATTGCCAGGCCTCAAGGAAAAGATCCTGTCGTGGTTGCGAGAGTTTGAGTTAATGGAAGTCGCTCACCGATATGGACTTTCTCGTGGCCAGAAATATAAAGCAGCGTTCGTTGGGATTTGTGCCGCCAACCCGGAACTCTGGTTGCTCGATGAACCATTCGCCGCCGGAGTCGATCCGACTGGTATCTCGGCAATGAAACGGGCGATCAACAAAGCGGTCGGCTCAGGCAGTACGGTTATGTATTCGACGCAAATTGTTGAGCTGGCTGAAACATTTTCGGATCGTATTCTGGTAATGAATCGCGGCAAGATCGAATTGGATATCCCGACCAAACAACTTAAAGAAGCACAACACGATAACGCTTTGGCTCGACTGTTTGAGAATCTAAGGATGGCCAATTGCAAATAATCTCATCATTGTTTCAACGAGATTATGACCGAGATCTGCGCGACGACCTGCGCGCCGCAGTGCGATCCGAAGTCGCCGATCGCGAAGCGGCAAAATCAGGTTGGATTTCGACTGCTTTAAGAATCGCACGGGCCAGCAATATCGACTATCACCGGATGTTGTTGATCTCAATCATTGTGTTCATGTTGATACCTCCAGCCATATTGGCAGTTCTGGTGGTTTCGAGACCCCCGGTGTCGTCAAGTGCCATGTCGATACAAGAGCTAAGAGTAACGTTGCAGTTTGCACCAGCGTTTTTTGCTGGCGTGCTTGGATTCATGATCGCGCTCGTTCCGTTGTCTGGCAAGCGAGGCAGACGCAATGCAATATTCCCTGTTTGGGATGACACGTTGTCGCGTTGGCTGACAATCGTCTGGAGTGGGTTGTTTTCAACTGTTTTCCTGGTCAGCCTCTATTGTTTTCAAACGACAACCTCACCAGTCGCTCATGTTCCAGTGATGGCAGCGATCTTGTTCAGTCTGCTGAATGCGATGACTTTGACCTCACTGTTCATTTGCGCGGTTCGTGTTTTGCCTCCATCGTATGCGTGTGGCCCGGTGGTTGCGATGCTAATTATGTTGTGCTTCGGAATGTTCTTGGCGGCCATTGAGGCCGACGGAGTCGC
>CAZXLW010000010.1:0-11740 GCA_964641465.1 uncultured Pirellulaceae bacterium
GGGAGCGGCAGGGAACGCCTGCATTGTCGATCGTTGGCGGTTATGCGGTTGGTTATGCAGTTATAACTGGCATTCTGTCGACGAATTGATATTTGCCTTGGGTGAGGTAGTAGCTGAATGAGCTGCATCTGGTTCGATTCGTTTGATTTCTGCTTGAGAATACGGCATAAGTGTTCATAATTGCCGATTCCTACCCGGCCACGCCTAGTATTGCGACCGTCAAAGCGACGATTAAAGTTGCGATCGTAACTCTTCGATTTTGAAGGATAGGCGTTTTTCCCGTTCCGTTGTTGTCTTTCAGTTCCTGTAAAACGAATGTCCGCTTCCAGGTTTAGCCTTTTCATTAGCGTTGTCGCGCTTTGGCTGTGTTCGGCTATGCCTTTGCACGCTCAGTTCAACCCGTACCGGGGGCCGCGACCACAATTCCCTCCGCAACCGTACAGATACAATCGGCCGCAACCGGGGCAGTTCTATCGTCCGCAACTTCCCGTTCGCCAATTCGCAAACCAGCCGGCTCGACAACCGGCAGCACAGCCCTATGGGCAGCCGGGAACTCAGCCTCCATCGCAGCCCTCGCCGCAACCAGTCAACGCCAGGCGTAACTCGACGCCCGCGCAGCCTGTAAACGATGCGAAGAAAGCCAACGTCGCAACCAAGCAACCGTACAGCCTGTACCCGCGTATCGTTGCCGAGTACGAACCGCAACGCGCGATCGCGCTCAGTGTCAGCGACCTGCAACCTCAGCATGAAGACGTCCTGAAGCAGGTTGTCGAAAAATCCGCAGGACATGCGGAGATCCTGATTCTGTATAACAATGATGTGCAGTTGAAACAGGCGGTCGATGCGTTGGCGGATTTGCCAGTCGATCACGTCTCGTTTCTGGAATTGAAACTGGACACGGTCTGGCTGCGAGATTTTGGACCGAGGATTGCCGAGGTCGAAAAAGGGACGCGAACGATTGATTTCTTTTACCACGGGGTTCGCCCGTACGATGACAGCTTTCCGGAACGATGGGGACTGCATACAAACGGCAAACTGACCAAAGTGCCATGGACGTTGCAGGGCGGGAACTTGATCTGCAATGGCATGGGGCTGGGGATTACGACTTCGCGGATTTTCGAAGACAACAAGGTCTCGATCGGGTCCAGCTCGCAGACTCCGACGATCACCAACGATGGAAAGCAGTTTGTTCTGGATGAGCTACAGAAATCGTTGAACTTGCAGGCGATGGTCATCCTCGAACCGCTTCGCAACGAATCGACGAAGCATGTCGACATGTTCGCAGCATTTCTCGCGTCGGATTTGGCCCTGGTAGCTGACCTTGGTCCGAGCAGAAACATCAACGCCAGAGTTTTGGACTACAACGCCAAGAAACTGGCGGAGGTGAAGATGGATGGTAAGCCGCTGCGTGTTGAGCGAATCCGCATACCAGAGCCAGATGGAACTGCCTGGAGCACCTACACCAACGCAATATTTACGGATCGTATGGTGCTGGTGCCGACGATGAAGACTGATCCACCGCGTCTGATCACCGAAGCGGTTGCGACCTATCGACGCCTGCTGCCTGATCATCATATCGAAACGATCGACATTACCAGCATGAAGAAGCTGCAGGGTTCACTGCATTGTCTGTCCGTTAACATTCCGGAAATTGCCCCGATGCCTGATGGTGTGTTCGGTTTTGAAAGCGCGAGTCGAATCGCGAAGACTGTTGAAAAACCAAAGAAAAAGAACAACACTTCGCAGCAAGCACAGGATGCGTCCAAACGGTATCCAATCGACGAGCAACTTCGGCGGATTTTCAAAAGCTCGACGCACGATTACCTGGTGGATGCCTACGCGGTTGCGGTTCAAGGCGACGCCGTCACGCTACTTCAAGCAGACAATCATAAACTCATTCGAGTGAAAAGAACCGGTGTTTGCAAAACCGATCAGTATTGGATTAGTCGCAACGCGAATAAGATCCGCAAGAGTGGAGCCAGCGTTCACAAGTTGATTACCGCGCGTCAGCCACAAGTCCGTTAGTCAGTCGTCGATTGCTAGATCGAGTACGGAGCGACGTGACCTTGCTCTTTAGGTCGCGAGACAAGAAAACCATCCAGATTGAATCAAGCCAGGCAGAATCAGTTTCGAAATGGGTTTCGAGGATACGACATTGAAGAACAAAAAATTTCCGCGCGCTGTTGTTGCCGTTGTTTCAACGTGGGCAGTCCTGCTGGCAATGCGCTTTGTTGCTCCGATCGCTAGTGGGCAAGAGGTTGATTCTGCTCGAACGATTTCAAAGATCGCCTTTGGATCCTGTGCGCGTGAGCGGAGAGAGCAACCGGTTTGGAAAGACATTCTTGCCACCGAGCCCGATTTGTTCCTGATGATTGGTGACAATCAATACGCGGATTTCTGGCCCAAGGACGGCAAGATGGGCATGCGGCCCGTTCCGAACATTGAACGAATCCAGGAGGCTTACCGGGAACTTGGTCGCAAACCTGGCTTCGTCGATTTGCGGAAGCAGTGTTTGCTGATGGCGACTTGGGACGATCACGACTACGGCGCCAATGACTATGGCAAGGAGTTCCCTCTTCGCAAGGAAAGCCAACGGGAGTTTATCAAATTCTTTGGGTTCCCGAACGATCATCCTATCCATCAGCAGGAAGGGATTTACCATTCGCGGACGTTTGGTGAGTCGGGTAAGCGAGTTCAGGTGGTTATGCTCGATACTCGCTACCACCGCGATCAATTGGAACGAGCAGAGAATCGACGAGGCGGCGGGCCGTATACCGGCACCAAAGATTCATCCAAAACCGTTCTGGGCGATGCTCAGTGGAAATGGCTTGAGAAACAATTGAAACAACCCGCCGACGTTCGCATTATCGCCAGCAGCATTCAAGTCGTCGCCGATGAACATGGCTGGGAGACCTGGGGTAACTTTCCGCACGAGCGGTCGCGACTTTACAAACTGATCGAACAGACGAAAGCAAACGGAGCGATCATAGTTTCCGGTGATCGGCACCTGATCGAAATCAGCTGCGACGACCAACGCGGCGCAGCGTATCCGATCTGGGATTTCACTTCCAGCGGATTGACCCAAAACCAGGAACCCGTTGAGGAAACGAACCAGTATCGAATTGGACCGGTGAAGCGAGAACAGAATTTCGGGCAGATTCAAATCGAATGGCGAATGCCTGTTGAGAACACTCGTATTCATCTGGAAGGAATCGGTGCAGGTGGAAAAGCTTTGACGCGGCAAACAGTTTTCCTCGGCAGCTTACAAACCAACGACGACTAATATTCCATTTCTTCTTGCGGTTGCATGACTCGCGAAGCTCATTTGCTGCGAAACAGGAAAGATTGCCGACAGAATTAGGTGATATTCAAAACAGTTGGTGCAACTGGTGGCTGCGGTAACTAAATTGAATTTGCGGATGATTGATATTTCGCGACTGATATCTACAATTGCTTTGTTCACAAGAGCAAGAAAATTTGCTGCCCCGCCCCTCCAAAAGTGATCGGAACTTCATGCAGATACGCCATTCTTTTCAATTCGCTGCGGCGATCGTGTTGCCCGTTTTATTTACCATCGCTTTAGGCATCATCACGTTTGATCTTGTTTGTTTCAGTCACGATAGTTTGCATCACCAACATGTCGTTTGCGTGGATCTCGAATACGGTACCTACACCAAAGAACAGATCGAGATGTTTGAGTCATTTGTTCCTGAGCCCGGTCTCGGCACGAAGACTCCTCCACCGGCGGGGCCGGCATTGGGGCCAGTCAGTGACGTGGTGACGATCGTCGTCGATTTCAAGGAGCCAGGCGAACCGGATACGACCGATTCCATTGGCAACACGGTGGGTCCGTTCGATGTAACTGCGTACGGTTTCGAGGCGGATGAATTTGATCTCGTTAAAGATGCCGTCATGGCCGAATTGCAGGAAGACTATTTCGACGAGCTGGCGGGCACGGTTGCGAACAAAGACGGTGCGATGCTCAACGTAAATATCATTGAAGGCAACATCGGCACGCCGCCGCCAGGAGTTTCCGAATACTACTTTGTGCAAGTTGGTTCCGGTTTGAAAGGCCCTTTCATTTTTGCACTTGGCGTTGCCAGAGGAAGTGCTATCCGAAACGTTTTTGGTGATGGCCCGAACGGAGAAACTGTCGTTGGTGATGTCGTCAGCTCTGTATTTACCGACAACATTCAGGGGATTGGCGGCCTGACTCCCCAGAACGCATTAACCAGTGGCAATCTGACTTTTACAACCAATGCGATTGTGGGAACGTTAGCACACGAGATCGGTCATACAGTTTCTCTTTCGCATATTAACACAAACAATTCCGTCCAACGTACTCCAGGCGTCGCGCCTATCATGGGCACTGGAGCGATTGATTTGCCGAATCAACTCCGGATTACTGACCGCCAGTTTTCGCTTACAGGACTCAATGAACAAAGCGATAATGACTCGGAGTTTCATGTCTTGCAGTTGGTCTTCGCACTTGGTTTGACGGAAACCAATGAAACTCCGCAAAAAGCAATTCTCGGTGCGGATGATTTTGATGGTGAACAGAACTTCTTAAACCGAACATTATCGCCAGACCTCTCCGGAAATCCGAATCCGGGAGCATTCCTGGATTCAGATTTCGATGTGTTCGGCATTGTTGATCGAACGGTGAACAGCGGTTTCTCGGATGATACGCTTATCGCTACCGATATGCAGGGTTTGTTGCCGTCAACGGTTACCGATCAGTTCCTCGGGTACGCAGATTTAAGTAACCCGAACAATCCTTCGGGGACAGCGAGTTTGCAATACGAGATCGACATTACTGACGCCGAGAACCTGGAACTTTCAATAGATATGGCCGCCAGAGGTAATTTCGAAGCTAACGATAGGACCATCATTATGGCATCCATCGATGGCGGCCCGCCTCAGAATCTGTTTTCAGTGTTTGTCAATACAGGCGCGGCCTGGGAGTACTTCTACGAAGACGGTAGCTCAGAGACTTTCGATGACCCGATGACTGCCAATGGAGTTATCATCGACAACAACTTCGAAACGTACACATCCTGTATCGTAGGCACTGGTTCAACGCTTACTCTGGACTTTTCGTTCACCAGTAATGGCGGCACCGAACAAGTTGCGTTCGACAACATGATGGTCCGAGGAGACTTGCCAGACATGTTTGTTCTTGGTGATGTCAATTGTGACGGCGTGGTGAATTTGTTGGATGTCGAAGCGTTTATCGACGCCATTTCCAACGACGTCCTCGACCCGAAAGCTGACATCAACCAGGATGGCGTGGACAATTTGTTGGATGTCGAAGGCTTTGTTGCGTTGGTTTCTGGTTAGGTGTTTCTGTTAACTGGTTAGGGTAGCGGAGTTTTTTGTGGGTGGCGCGCCTACGCCTTCCGGCTCGTCGTTAAACTTAGCAAGTGATTGCAAACGCTGAGCGAGCCGAAACGTTTTGCGCCAGCGGAAACTGCGTGGTTCGTCCTGTACCGGGGTGGGTTAGGCGGGGTTGGTTGGCATACCCATTCTGGGCATGGGAAGTGAAGCTTGGCCTTGGCGTAGCTTGGATAAATACTCGGACATGCCGATGCCTGCATCTGCAAATTGAGCGAGCCGGCCTCGGAGTTTCGTCCAAGCCATCTTCTCATTGTCCGAGACCTCGACCTGGCGTCGGTAGGGAACGTTCTGTCCCACAAGCATTGCCAAATAACCTTCCGTACCAAACAGGTCGGATTTCATTCGGTGCTGCAACGCAGATAGGTCCGGCCCGACCGCCTGGTAATAATCGAGAATCTCTTGTGCGTCACCAAGATCGACGTCATTGCGACAGGCGTCCCAAAACGGGCTTTGACTTAACTGGTTTGGTTTGTAGTGGAATGCGAGGAAGTCTCGCGTTTGCTGCCAATTTACATCCTGAATCTTGTTGAATACATCTCGACTAGCGTCAGTGATACAATCGCCACCCGACTTCAACACTGTTACCAGCTCGTTGGCCGCAGACGAAATCAATCCGATCGCGGTCGCTTCCAACGGCTCAACAAAACCATACGAGTTCCCAATCGCAACGACGTTCTTTACCCAAGCGCGGCGGTACACTCCACTGCGAAACTTCACCACACGGGTTTCGCCAAGCTTTGGGTTCCGCTGGCGAAATTCCTTCTCAGCCTGTTCGTCCGAAATGAAGTCCGAAGCATACACGTATCCGCGGTTAATGATTTCGTCATGTTCGATTTGCCAACACCAGCCGGAATCCATTGCCTCAGCCCTGGTGTAGGCGAAATACTCGTCGTCCGTTCGCTGCCAGCCGCCGACGACCGCCCGATCACAAAGCAGTGCGTCTTTGAACGACACAAACGGCTCTTGCAGGGCTTCGCCAAGTAACGCGGAACGGAACCCCGAACAGTCAACAAACAAATCCGCGCTGACCTTCTCGCCATTATCAAGCATCAGTTCCTTGACGCCGCGTTCGTCAACGGAAACTTCTTCAACGATGGCATCGACCTTTTTTACCCCTAGCTCGTCTGAATGTTTTTCAAGGAAACCAACGAACCGTTTGTTTTCCAGATGATAAGCGTACCTCGGACAGAGCAACGGGTTTCCCTGGTCATCCAACCGAGCGGCCTTGCCGTGAAACATTAGAGCGGACGTGGAATCTGCGTAGCTGGCGTCAGAGCTGCAGTAATAACCGCGAGCAAGCGACAATTTTACTTGCGGCGATAATGGAGCCGAAAACTGGTTTGAAAACGTGTAGTGAAAAGGCTTGTCGGAGCCCCATTGGAATTGGATCCCCAGTTTAATGCTGGGGTGGACTTCTTGATGAAAATGTAGCGGGTCAATACCGAGGTAGTCATGCAGAAATCGTCCGATGGATGCGATCGTTCCTTCTCCGACCCCAATGACGCCCAATTTCGTCGACCGAACCACTGTCGTTTCGACGTTTGGCAAGTGCTTGGCCAGCGCTAACGCGACCAGCATCCCGGCGCTTCCTCCACCGAGCACGACGACTCGTTTGACTTGTAGTTCGGATTGCCCGTTGAGAGCATCAGTTGCCGTTGAAATCATTGGTGGCCAATTGTGATTGGGAGGAATTGTTGTGCTTTTGCAACAGATTACTCAAGTATAGTCGATGCCAAAACCACAGTTTGATCCTACCCGAAAAAACCGTTCACTTTTAACTGGCTGCCGCAACTGACGCGAGTTTGTCTCGCTAACGTTCGGTCTATTGTGCGTTGTGCTCGGCATTCGCAAGTAAATCAGTTTCGGTCAGAACACGAGGCCTGGGCTTACGCGAGCTCCTCTTGATCCTGCGGAGTGCGGAGTGCGGAGTGCGGAGGGTGGTAACCCAGCCGTGACAACGTAAGATGAATGTGATATTGCTGCCCCAGGAATTAGAGAAGCTAGATGAGTACTGACCGAGAACTACTGGTTTCGCTGGTTCGCGAAATTCAGCAAGCCAGCGCCTGCACCAGTGACTTTGATGCGTTGATGAATCGCGCGGAGAAGAAATTCGGCAGCAAAGAAATCGGACGATTGATCTTCGATCCACCAGACGGAAAGCGGCTGACGGCTGAAGAGATTGTTGATATCGCGATCAGCAAGTAGGAAAGTAGCAAAACTGCCTGCGGTGAGTGGGTGCTATGGGTGCCATGTTCTCGCCCTATCAGATAAAGCTGTAACCAACCAATAAGGCATGCTTACGCGGTAGATGAAGTCGGACGAACCACTGGCGTTCCGTCAAAACTGAATTGAATAGTTTGTGGGCCTGATTTTTGTGAGCCATGTTCACGCCTTTCCGGTAATAGGCCAACTCCCGGCAACGGCATGCTTACGCTGGGGATGAGGCAGTAGGCAACGTGGCGTGAGCATGCTTGGGCGGCACGGTAAACTTAACCACCTCCGCTCGCGTAAACATGGCACCCGTTATGGCGCCCGTCAATTCGGGGCGGACGAACCACTGGTGGTTCTTCAGGTTGGACGGACCTCTGGTTTCGCCGGATGCAATTGCGAAATCAGGCAGCTGTACTCGATTCACAACGGTAGCTTTTGATTGTTTCGCTGATTGATAGTAATCTAACGTGCAGCTTGAAATTACACCTGCCCCACTAGACCAATCTGATGTTTCGAGCCACTTTGCTAACAGTCGTCTTGCTAGCCCGCAACCAAGAAGGAAACTAGCTTCTACGCTGGTTCGATTGGTAAACCTTACACAATATCATCAGTGCCCCATGTCAGATCGCATATATCCGGAAGAGAATGGACTCCTTACTTGTCTGACCAAGGAGCAACAT
The DNA here is from genome assembly GCA_964641465.1 of uncultured Pirellulaceae bacterium. Taxonomy (GTDB): domain Bacteria; phylum Planctomycetota; class Planctomycetia; order Pirellulales; family Pirellulaceae; genus Mariniblastus. The sequence continues at coordinate 8,289 of CAZXLW010000010.1, forward strand.
GCAAAGTACTTTCCGCGTCGTAAATTTGTTGAGCGGCACAAGGTAAAGCGGCCCGCCAGAGACCCGGGAACTGGCCAGATGGGAATGTTTCAGATGTGGGATCCGATTGAGCCAGTTGAACCTGTTGACCGAAACGACTTTCCGACAGACGACGAATTGGCTTCGCTCAGCGAACTGGCTTGGGTACAGACTCATTTGGATCGGATGTGGCTTGGATCGTTGGTATGTTTGTTGGAAGATCCGAAACAGTGGCCCGACAATCAGGGTGGTTACGTTGAGTATTGGTCTCGTTTCATGTCGCACCCCGGGCTGGCACGCGATACTTTGTATCCGCTTTCGTCGAAGATGGCTGGTATTCTTGTCGGACTCGAAACATTTGATTTTGCTCGCGACATGAGATCTGATGTACCGCTTCATTCGAGAAACTATGATCATCTGGTGGGCGATGTGTTGCTGCGACGAGCAATCAGCGAACAAGCAAGACTTACACTAAATTGCGACTCGAACAAATTGGTTTTCTGGGCTCGCGATCCCTGTAATAAAAATCGAGTCGATTTCTGATGTGATCGTCCCTGGTTTTGGGTGCCATGTTCACGCCTTTCCGGCTTGTAGTACCGCCTTTAGGCGGAAATGAACTGCCTCAAAGGCCAACGATTCCGGCTAAAGCCGGTACTACGAACGAAGCGTGCAAATGGTAACCCGACGCGTTAGCGAGGCCCCCCTATTCCTCGCTAACGCGTCGGGTTGCCAATAAAATGACAGCCTCGGAGCGAAAGGCGACTATAGGGCTAGGGCGTTGATGGAGAGAACGTTTTGTGCAGTTTGGCAGAGAACTCATGGGTCCTGGCTGCCAGCAGTTTCACTGAAACGTAGATGGAACTCGCGGGTCAGAGATTCATAGGTCGGTGAGAATACGTGCCTGGTAGTTTCAATTGCGAATTCGCTGCGGGATGTTTCCACTTCGTTTAAAACGAATTCCAGCAAGACGCGTTTGATTTCCGCATCTGGAAACGGGCGAACAGAAGTTTCGCGGCTTAAGAAGAATCCTTTGTCTGTCGCCAATGGGAGCGTTGTCTCGAGTTGGTCGAAGGGCAGAACCAGACAGAAGCGGCCTGACGGACTGAGGATGTCCTTCACGGAATCGAACAAATCGGCCCGGTTCAAATGATCCGCGTGCCTGGCCAGCCTTTTGCCCGCGTCTTGAGAGGGGCTGCAGTTGGTAAAGAACGGTGGATTGCAAACGCAGAGGTCGTATCGTGCTGAGAGATCCTGGGCCGCGTAGTCCTGAATCGAAACATGCTTGACGGTGATTCGATTCGGCCAGGGTGAGTTGGCAACATTCTGGGATGCCTGAATCGTCGCAGATTTGTCACGATCAATCGCGTCGATCGAGACGTCCCGTTTTTCCGTCCGCTGAGCGAGCATCAACGCGATCAATCCGCAGCCTGTTCCAAGGTCAAGAATCCTGGATGTTCCTTCGACGTCTGACCACGCACCTAGCAGGACTCCGTCCGTGCCGATCTTCATTCCGCATTGGTCATCGTTGATCGCGAATCGCTGAAATCGAAAGGGAGTGCGGCTCATTGGAATGAATATGGTTGCGGAAAAAAATCGTTGGGAGAGGAACTGGCGAACGATGCTCCGGGCTGCAGAATTGAACCACAGGCGTCTGTTTATATCAAGTTAACAACGGGATTTGGGAACAGTCGATGCGAACGACGGGAATGGGCGTGGGCTGTCGTCTGGACCTTGGTTGCTGAAAGTCTCATACTGCATGGCTCGTCTCAACCTGTTCCATTTCAAGTTTTGGAAATATCGTGACTGCGAATGATGAAAACAAGAATCATGGCGGCCATCTAACGCTCTGGATCTGTATTGCGATTGTGGCAGCGATTGCAACTGCCCTGTTGGCACCGCACTTCGCGATGGGGACGGAGATCGGTGGCGAGATTTTCCTGCGGCTGTTGAAAATGGTCGTCGTTCCGCTGGTGGTTACGTCGGTGATGAGCGGGATAATTGGAATGGGCGATGTCCGGAAGCTTGGCAAGCCCGGTGCGGCTGCGATGGGGTATTACGTCTGCACGACGATCCTGGCAGTGATCACGGGATTGCTGGTCGTGAATCTGATCCAGCCAGGTGTCGGCACCGTGGATGATGAGACCTTGGCAAAATACCGAGGCGTCGGGGTGGAGTCGCCACGCGACAAGATGGTCGAAAAGCTGTCTGATTTGACCGATATGTCGAAGGAAGAAGTTGGTTCGGTTTTCCCGGACTTGCCTGCCGGCGAGCAGAAAGCTCCGACCGTCGGAAAGATCCTTAAGAACCTGTTGTTGATGTTGGTGACTGATAATTTGATCGTCAGCGCGGCGGAGACGAATTTGTTGCCGTTGATTGTGTTCTCGATCGTGTTTGGCGGGTTGTTGACGACGATGGGAAACCAGGTCAGTTCGATCACGACGTTCATCGAGCAGGCGAATACGGCGTTGATGGCTTTCGTGTTGTTGCTGATGAAGATCGCCCCAATCGGTATCTTTTGCCTGGTCGCGTCCCGGTTTGGGGAGGCTCAGGCGGAGGGGAAGTTCCTGGAGGAGCTGGGGCGGATTGGCTGGTATTTTTCGACGGTATTGGTCGGGCTGGGGTTCCATGCTCTGGTGACGCTGCCGCTGATATTCTGGATCGTACGAAGAGAGAACCCGTATCGCTTCATGATGCATATGTCCCAGGCGTTGTTGACCGCTTTTTCGACCGCCAGTTCCTCGGCGACATTGCCGGTGACGTTGGAGTGTGCGGAGGCGAAGGCCGGGATCTCCAAACGGTCGACCGAGTTCGTGATCCCGCTGGGAGCGACTATTAATATGGACGGCACGGCCCTGTATGAAGCCGCGGCCGCGATTTTCATTGCCCAGGCGATTGGCATGGACCTTTCCATGGTCGATCAGGTGGTGGTTGCCTTGACGGCGACGCTGGCTGCGATCGGAGCGGCCGGCATCCCGGAGGCTGGGCTGGTGACGATGTTGATCGTGCTCAATGCCGTTGGCCTGCCGATCGAATATGTCGGATTGATCCTTTCTGTCGACTGGCTACTTGATCGTTTCCGGACCGCCGTTAACGCTTTTGGCGATTCTGTCGGTGCCGCGGTGGTCGAAAAAGCGTTGCCTCCGGAGCAGCCGAAATAGTCTGAAAATGGAGTTGTAAAACTCGCGAACCGTTCTTCCGTTTTCGTGTCTGATCTGGTAACTTTTGGTCCCTTGGGAGACGTGGCTGAGTGGTCGAAAGCGCCAGTTTGCTAAATTGGTGATGGAGTCAAATCCATCCGCAAGTTCGAATCTTGTCGTCTCCGCTCAAACAAAAACGCCCAGGTGGTTGCCTGGGCGTTTTTTCGTGTTTGGATTGATTCCCCTTGGTGAACATTGCGTCGACTACTTGCGGGACGGAAGGTGTGTTCGTGAGGT
>CAZXLW010000010.1:11840-23308 GCA_964641465.1 uncultured Pirellulaceae bacterium
CCCTTGGTGAACATTGCGTCGACTACTTGCGGGACGGAAGGTGTGTTCGTGAGGTAAAGCGTTGTGTTAAGGCTCAGGCCGGAAAGAGGGAAACACAGAGGCACAGAGTTCACAGAGAAATGTTGTGGTAGGTTCTCTGAGGTGGATGGCTGCCGCACGGATTCATTCTGATCATAAGCCAGCATGTTGCTAGTTTAAACGTTGGTGATTCGGTGAGCGATTACCGGGCGTTGGTTTGACCGTGCGAATACGGAAGTTCGGAGGCTTTCGTGACTGACTCGTTGTTGCGTCCAGAATTTCATTCATCGTGAAGACGATTTGCTACTTCGGATCGGTAGTCCACCAAGCTTCTTGGATATATCTATCGAGCTCAAACTGAAAGTAAGGCTCGTCGCTTTTCAGCTGCTTGATTCCTTTTGAAATTTCGTCTCGCGCCCATTCGCTGCTGACTTCCGTAGAATTGAGTTCCGCTAGTAAGCGTTCCAGTTCCAACGTGATTTTCTGGTGGTATTCAACTGGAGTGAATCTCAAGCCTCGAACAATCGCGGCTGGTCCGGTGTAGGCTTCTCCGTTGTGGTGTGCGGTCTTGTCAAACCACTTAATGTAACTCGTCTGGTCCAGTTTTGGGTCAAGTGCGCGAGTGCGAAGCAAGTCCAGCAACTCCTGATACGTGTTCCAGTGATGGGCCGAGTATCCCAGCGTATAGCAAAGTGCAGAGCGTGAAGAATAGATTCCGTCACCGGAATCGAAATCGCCGTCTCCATCCTTGAGCAACGCGACCAACTCATTGCGTACGTTGTCAGGCAACGGCTGTTCTTTCGCGAGGTTCAAAATCGCTGCCTTACGGGCTCGGATTTTTGGCCGACGAGTGTTCATTGCCTGGAACGAGGACCATCGCGAGCCATCCTCGAACCAGTAATAGTGTTCGCCTTTGGCTTGTTCTGTCAGACGCGCGGACGTGGCCTCTGGAGTTCCCAAGGTAAAAGAAGACATCGCCGCAATCTTATCACCGAGAAAGAATGCACATAGGAGGAACAAGATCGGGGCAACCAAAACAAAAAGAAGTCCAAACATGAGCAGACTACAGAGCCGGCTAATCAAACGGTAAGTCCGGCTCATCGAATGCTTTGGCGTAACGCGATTTGGCACGGCGTTATTGCTTTGGTTGAGAGTCGTGGTCGAGTAGTTGTCCATGTTTGCAATCCCGGATCGGTGCTATCTTACGTGTGAAATCTAGGTCATTGCGTTTTCGATAGCTTGCAGCTGAGCGACTGGAGGCAGGCTTTCTTTCAGGTAAGTGATTTCATAGTTCGGTTGTGTCGAATTTTCCGCCAATTCTTCTGCCGTCATCTGGCGTCGTGTTAGACTACCGAGCGGCTGCGAAAACTTCATTCACATCACAGATACTGTTCCGCTTGCAACCTATGGCTTAACCAATGCGAACTCTGCTGACTGTTCTTGTTCTTCTTATCGGCTTGTTGATGCTTGGCTGCGAGAGGTCTATTTCGATGGCAACTCTTGACCAGACAGCCGCCGATATTTTCGATGGAAAAATCGTTGTCGACAAAAACGGCAGCTGCACGATTGACGCAAAGAACAATGTAATCGACAACGTGGCTTATGTGACCATTCATCTCGATGGATCGAAACTGATCTTGCTACGCACTTGGCAGGGCAAAGGATCAAACATTCGCGGCATACTATACACTAATGGACCGCCGTTAACGGTAGGTTCCGAAATTGAAGTTGTCACTTTCCAACCGACTGGACCGACAGGTGGCTTGCCGATTGGGCGTGCTGATGTTTCAATCGATTCCGCAATCACAAAGACGTGTTACCGTGTTTCTCACTCACGTGACTAAAACACAATGATCACTTCGGCGGTTTTTTAATCACCCACGCTACCTCGCTTGATGAAATCTATGGGCGTTGAAATCTTTCAATACACATTGCCTGAAGACGCTGCTCCTTTGCAGATGATCTTGAACAACAAGATTGATGGGGAATTGCTTAACAATTATGCATTTCTCATCAATCATCTTCAGCGCGGAAAGCATGCAAAGCTTTATTTGGACTCTCTGGGTGATAGCTTTTCGCCCGCCGAGTTGGAGGCAATTCGCCAGACTTACGAAATCATCCAAAACAGCCCACACATTCTTGCAATTTGTTTCGACGAACCTTCTCGAGCACATGACCACTGTGCCTACTTGCTCGAATTGTGCCAACCTGAAAAGAAACAACTACCACAGCAAGCAATCTTCGGCTCTCAACAAGCGAGCACAGCAACTGGAACACAAGGCATTCCAATTAAATGGTCGAACACGCAGCAAGTAATCGAAATAGATGAGTTTCTCCAAAATGTTAGCTTGGACCAAATAAGATCGAATTTCAATGGATTCCCGACTGATCGCGTTTTCTACAAACGGCGCTCCGATGAAGATTTCGAAAGCCTGTTGCCACTTCTCAGAAGACTAAAACAATTCTACACCCGGGCAGCGCTCAACAAATTGGCTGTGATTACAATCTTGGATTAAGTCGCGTCACAGCATAACAACTCAATAAGCCGCATTAAATCGGTTCTGACCGAGAGATCATCCGTCGTGTTGTCCGCTGCTAAAACGGATCGTCACTTTCCAATAAGGAATCGAACAGGCTGCCGGGTTGGGCGTCTTCGTTTTGGTAGGTTGCCCAGGTGTGACTGTACCGGTCGCTGTTGTTGTAGTCGGGGCCGATCGGTTCGCGGTAACAGATTAGTCTCGCGCGGGTTACTTGTTCGTGCTCATCATGATTTTCGTTCCAGCGCCTGACCACGTAGTCGAGCATCGGTTGGCGAACGAACTCGTTCGTTGGATAAAGTGCATTGCGATGCAGTTTGCGCCAGTGGAAATCAGGAAACACGGTTAGACCTGAATCGGGCTTTTCCAGGTCAACTTCCCGCTCTCGCCAAATGTCAATTTGTTTTCCGTTCGCCAGAAGTGCCTCGTAGACAAACCATGGGTTTTCCTTCGGGGGCACTCCAAACATCTGGAAGTGCTGGTCAAGCGCCAATAAGTGACCGGTTTGTTGAATGATTGGTACACGCAGTGGTTTCGTTGATTCGTGTTCGATGTTGGCCACGTTCCAGGCGACCACAATTATCAACGCCAGCACACAGAAAAGCTCCGCAGCCAAACCTGGTAGCGATTTTTCGTTCCACCCGAAAACGGGGGTTTGTTGCGTCGCGTTATCCGGCCCGTTTCCTTTTGCCGGTAGCCAGAGTTTCCAAACGGTTGTGGGGATCAATGGTAGCCACGCAACAATACAGATCGCCGAGAAGAGCCCGATGCCGAGTGAAAGTGCAATGCCAATATGAAACGCAACAAAGACAAGCATGTTGATCATCCGCCAGGCAGAATTCTTCCAAGGCAGAAACAATGTCAAGATCAGGAATACTTCGGCGGCCAACGTGATCCAAGTGATGGCTGTCAGTAAACCGGGGTATTCCAACAGCGAACTGCCAAACTCGCGAATGTAAATATCCAGCCGCAAGACGTAGGACATGGCTTCGCCGTTAAACCAGATGTCATTCCACTTGGCGATGCCTGGAAAAAAGTAGAGTGCGAATAGCTGGAACGAATAGCCAATGGTTGCAATTGATAACACGTGGTTAAGATTGTTTTCTTCGTTGCGCGAATCGGCAGACCATTTCTTGCCCAGTGGCAGGAAGATGCTCCAGAACAACATCATCTTGAACATGGAATCAGCGGATGACGTGATCATGGGATTGCGGGCGTGTAGCGATGCAACGATCAACCAACAAACAAACGTTGCCCAACGCGTCCACTTGCCAATGATCAGGAAGACTGCCGCAATCGCTGCGATCGCGAATAACGTGTAGCTGAACTCGATCGTGTCGGAGATCCAAAACAGCGACCAGACGGAACTGGACCATGCTTCGCCAAGATGCGTCTGGTGGCAGTCAAACGATAGTTGTCTGGTGAACAAGCCTTCGCCCGAAGTCATCGCGACCAGCGTTGGCAAACGAAAGACGAGGTCGGACAGGACGAGCAATCCGAGTGCGATTCGGAAAACTGCTAGTGATCGCAAGTCGAACGCGAACGTTCGTGCGACGTAATCTGACAACTTGTTCGGATGCTCCATCTTTATCCGTGGACTTCAAAATAGTTAGGTGGCGTTGTCTGTGGCTTCGCGGGATTCGGCCTGATCGCGTTGTTGCTTGGCCCGTTGCCTTTTCTTTTTCGCATTTCTCGTTGCAAACGGAAGGTACCACAAATAGGCACCGGTGAACCATAAGGCCAACAGCACGATCCCGTTGGGCAGGAAAACCCAAAGCTTGGCGGCATCTGAAAAGAAAGAACCATCATGAATACTTTCGATCAGATCACTTCTTCTATACGTGGAAGAGAGGACTTCTGCTGTTGACGAATCGAGTTGCAGCTCCCAGCCGTTCTCGCAGCGAACTTTCACTAGCCCCTTGCCGGGTCGGACGTCCAGTCGGTTGATGTCGTCCCAGCTTGAAACTTCGGCGTCGGTTTCTTGTTTGGCGGCGTTGAGGATTTGTTCCCAGCCGATGACGAGTTGGTCTGTCGTTCCGGACTTAGTCGGCGGTTGTACCCAGGTAACCTGTTTTTTAACTTGCAGCAGCAAACCGCTGATGATGACTACGAGCAAAGGGAGTGCCATCAGGAGGGCACCCCAGCGATGAATTTTGCGTGTCCACCAGCTAACTGATTTTGCCATTCAAATTCTGTGAAAAAAAGTACGTCGTTTGCTACGCCAATTCGTGCTTGTTACCATGATCGAAGTGCTCACGCAACTTGAGTTTCGGCGAGCAGGTCTTGGGCGGCGAGATTCTAACCCCTTTCGCGGCGTAGAAATGGCAGGAGAAATAGATGATGTATTTGACTCAACGGTTCTGTGTGGTTGCTTTGCTAACCAGTTTGCTTGTCGGTTTTGGTGGAATCTGTCATGCGGCAGATGACGATGCCAAGCCTGCCCTGCCCGACTCATGGAGCAAGCAGATCCAGTCGCGTTCCGTTGGTCCGGCCAATATGTCTGGCCGGATAACTTCGATTGCTGTTTATGAAAAAGATAAGAATATCTGGTGGGCGGCTTCTGCATCCGGTGGCTTGTTGAAGACCACGAACAACGGCATTTCGTTTGAACATCAGTTTGACAAAGAAGCGACCGTTTCGATTGGCGACGTCCAGGTTTCCAAAACGGATCCGAACATTGTTTGGGTCGGAACTGGCGAAGCGAATCCTCGCAACAGTGTTTCCTGGGGTGATGGTGTTTATAAGTCTGTCGATGGCGGAAAGACCTGGAAGAACATGGGGTTGAAGAAGACTTTTCAGACAGGTCGAATTGCGATCCATCCAGAAGACCACGACACCGTTTACGTTGGCTCGCTTGGGCGACTTTGGGGGCCGAACGAAGAACGCGGGCTGTTTAAGACAACCGATGGCGGCAAAACGTGGGAGAAGATTTTCTACGTCGACGACAAGACCGGCGTGGTTGATGTGCAGATGAATCCGAATGCTCCAGACGAACTGTTGATCGCGACCTACGAACGGATGCGAGATGGGTTTGATGGCAACGATCCAATGACAAAATATGGCGCGGGTTCTGGAATTTATAAAACGATTGACGGTGGGAAGTCGTTCACTCGGATCTCGAAAGGACTGCCGACTTGTAACCTTGGTCGAATTGGTCTTTGTTACTACTTGAAGAATCCAAACTTTGTGGCGGCGATTGTTGAATCGGAAAATATCGCCAAGCAACCAAAGGATGCGGGGTACGCCGGGCTTCGTGGTGAGAACGCAGACGTCGGGGCTAAGATCAATCAAGTTGTCGAAGATGGGCCGGCGGCAAAGGCTGGCTTGAAATTAAACGACATTGTGATTTCTGTTGATGGGACTGTCATTCATTCGTACAACGATTTGTTGGCTGGCATGCGAAAACGCAAGCTGGGCGAGACGGTGAAGCTGGTGGTTTCTCGAGACCGAAAACCAGTCGATATCGCGATTGAGCTTGGTAAGCAACCGCAGCGCGGGGGGAACAATTCCAACAACCGCCGTCGTACTCGTCGGACGCCATTTACAGGAACTTTGGGCGGGCAAGCTGCGAATTTACAAGGGCAACAGGGCGACAACGAACATGAGTATGGCGGGGTTTACTTGTCCAAGGATGGCGGTGATTCCTGGGAACGGATCAATACTCTGAACCCTCGGCCGATGTATTACAGCCAAATTCGCATCGATCCGAGTGATCGCAAGAACATGTACGTTCTCGGGACTTCGCTTTATCGTTCGACCGATGGTGGCAAGACGTTCACTGGAGATGGCGGCCGTGGAATTCACCCAGACAACCACGCGCTCTGGATCGACCCAGATGACTCGCGTCACATGATTTTGGGCAACGATGGTGGGCTCTACGTGAGCTACGATCGGATGGACAACTGGGATCATCACAATCATGTTGCCATTGGGCAGTTCTACCATGCAGGAATTGGTCCACGACTTGATTATAAAGTCTACGGAGGCCTTCAAGATAACGGCAGTTGGGGCGGCCCAGTCCGTGCCGCGAATGATTCAGGCACGATCAATACCGATTGGTTCCGAGTCGGCGGAGGAGACGGTTTTATTACTTTGGTCGACCCAGAGGATGCGGACCAGATCTACTTCGAAAGTCAAAACGGTGCGATGGGGCGGATCAACTTGCGAACGGGTGATCGAGGCTTTATCCGACCGAGACCTCCACGCGGCACGCGGTACCGTTTCAATTGGAAGACGCCGTTTATTCTGTCGCCGCACAATTCGCGGATTCATTACAGCGCGGGGAATCATGTGTTCCGATCGTTTAACCGTGGCGCTGGGGTGGAAGCGATATCGGATGAAATTACCAACACGAACAAAGGCGCCGGGAGCGCGATTAGTGAATCGCCGGTGAAGGCCGGGGTGATCTACGTTGGAACGACCGATGGCGCCGTCTGGATGACGAAGGATGGCGGCAAAGAATGGACCGCATGTTTCTCTCAACCGAAAAAAGCGGACGAATCCAAGGACGGAGATGACAAGGATAAGTCGAGTTCAGATAAGAAAGAATCGACTGCGGATTCGAGTAAGTCCTCGGAAAAAACTGGCCAGGAAGAGTCGGCTAAAAAGTCTAAATCGACTGGACTGGACGGCGTTTGGAATGGCGAAATGACTTCCGACCGTTTTCCGCAGGGGCAAGCGCCTTCAATTACGTTTTCGTTGAAAGCAGATCCCAATGGCAAGGTTACTGGCGAAATCGAGACTAGAAGAGGACCGCAGACCATTTCCAGTGGTCGTTTTGACGCCAAGACCGGGCAGCTGGAATTGGTGATTGAATCAGAACGTGGCAGCCGTGAATTTTCAGCCAAAGTGGACGGCTCGAAAATGAGTGGCGAGATGAGTGGACGTGGCGGACGATTCCAAATCGAATTCGAAGCGGAAAAGCAGGAAGATCCTGGCAAGGGTTCGACGATTGACAGCGTTCAGGTTTTGAGCATGGTTAGCCTGCCAAATATTGGTTTGCTGGTCAGCCCAAATCTCGACGATCCGGTTTCAGGCAGTTGGAAAGGTGTTGTTCGTAGTGAGCAGATTCCGAATGGTGAACTTGAGTTCGAAATCGAATTGAAACTGGGTGATGAAAACTTGATTACCGGTACCGTCCGCTCGCCTCAAGGTCGTTACGATATCGAAGACGGGCAGTTCAAGCCTAAGTCCGGAAAATTGTATTTCACCTGCGAAAACGAACGGGTCTATTTGGACTTTGAAGGCAAATTGGATGGCGATTCGATGAACGGTGACGTAGCTATCAACGATTCGTTCACCGTCCAATTTGAGGGCACACGCGTAAAAGCGGCTTCGTCTTCACAGGGCAAAAAACAAGAAGACGAGTCGACATCGGAAGCAGAAGCTAAGTCAATAGAATCGACCACTGACGAGATGCCAAGCCAGGAACAGACGCAAACGGAGCAAGGGTTCCTGGGGATTCAGCTAAGTGCGTCGGTAGGCGCCCAACTGGATTCCGGATTCGAAATCTCAAACGTGATCGAGGATACGGCAGCCGAGAAAGCTGGTTTGCAGGTTGGTGATGTTGTTAAAGAGTTTGATGGCGACAAGCTGGAATCGCTTCAGCAGTTCGTGAATCGACTTCGTGGCAAACAGCCCGGAACGGAAATCGAGCTATTGATTGACCGAGATGGCGAAAAGCAGGAACTGAAAGTTGTACTCGGTTCGCGACCGAGCGGAGCTCGACAAGCAGGTAACCGTCGACCCGGTCGAGCACCGGAAACTCAACCGGATTCAGCAGGCGGTGACGCATCGGAAAAACCAAGTGAAAGTGTTCAGGAAGAACAGGCATCTGCGAGTGATATCGCTTCCTCAACCAGTTCGGACGAATCCAGTGCAAACGACCCGGTGTCTGGTGTTTGGGAAGGAACTATTGATACTCCTCAGGGTGGTAGCGAATTAAAACTGGAGTTGAAATTCGAAGGCCCGAAGAAAATCACTGGGACTTACGAGACTACTCGTAGCGATGGAACGATAACAGAAGGCAGTTACGATGCGGAAAAAGAAGCGTTAACACTGGTTGTTGATAACGATCGTTTTACGCTTGATTTCAACGGCAAGCTTTCGAAAGATACGTACGCTGGTGAGATCGAATTTAACGGCGGAACGTTCTCGATGGATTTCGAGGCCAAGCGAACTGGCCAGGCGGAAGTTACCGGTGTTGCTGCGACGGAAGCATCAGGCAAGAAGGGGCCAGCCGGTGAATCACTCGAAGATCTTATGCCGGGTCCACGCTGGGTTAGTTCTTTGCACGCTTCCAAGTTTGAAGAAAAAAGATGTTATGTGACATTCGATGGCCACCGCAGCAACGATGACTTGCCTCATCTGTTTGTCACTGAGGACTACGGTAAGACGTGGCAGTCTTTGCGGGGGAACCTGCCGGACGCTGCAGGATCCGCGCGTGTATTGCGTGAAGACCTGAAGAATGAGAATGTTTTGTATCTGGGATGCGAATTCGGTGCCTGGGTATCGATCGACCGAGGGGCTACTTGGACTAGATTAGGGAACTTACCAACGGTTGCTGTTCACGAGTTCGCACAGCATCCGACACTTGACGACGTGGTTGTTGCTACGCATGGACGCAGCTTGTGGGTTGTAGATGTATGTGCCTTGCGGCAAATCAAGGCAGATGCAGTTACCTCGGCCCCAAAGCTGTATCAACCGAGAGACGTCATCGTCTGGCGAACTGCGGCTCGAAGAGGAAGTTCCGGGACGCGGAAATTCGTCGCCGCGAACTCACCAATCGAAGCAGCGATTTGTTACTCTCTTGGTTCCAACGCCCGTAGCCTGGAAATTGAAATTCGTAATTTGAATGGCGAAGTGGTCAAGCGGTTCGAAGACCTGAATCGAACGAAGGGATTGCACTCAATAAGCTGGGATCTAAGACGTGGATCTGCGGCGCGAGGGCGAGGTGGTAGAAGGATGGCCAGTGGTGACTATCTAATAAGTATGTATGCTGATGGCCAGCTCCAACAAACCAAGCTAACCGTTAAAGCCGACCCAGATTACTCAGAATCTGGGTTAGCTGAGCAGGATGAGATAGACTGGTGGTTGGAAAATGGGCGAAACAATGATCGTTAGGGGTTTTTTCGCGAATCTGGTGACTAACGAAGCTAAGTAAATTGTAATTCCTTATTCGTGATCAATACTTGGCTAACACTATATGGATAAGGCTGTGAATTAACCCCGGATCCACGATGTATTCGGGTGTGAAAAACACTCGAAACAGGGGGTCTTAGGTGATTGACACCCTTGTTGGGCAAACTAGAATGGGCGATCTGGTTAGGCAAAGTACAAGTTTTTTGACGGAATTCGCTCCCCCCCTTTTAATCCCTGTCTACCATAAATTTGTAAATTCAATTTGGAAGTTTTCTACACAGTCGTTCTGTGAAGCTTATTTAGATATTCGTGTTAGTTCCGAGGAGGACCTTTAATGTCGCGAAACTTTTTTTGTGCATTGGCAGTCTGTTGCATGTTGTTTGTTGCAACTTCAACTGCTAATGCCGACTACTCATGTGGCTGCGGTCAAATCGCTAGCCCATGTGGAGATTGTTATGGAGGCTCTGTAGTCGACCCCGGTTGTGGTGGTTGTGGCTACGGAGCTGGTGTCGCTTATGGCGGCGGTGGTTATAGCTATGGCGGTGGCATGAGCTACGGCAGCATGGGCATGAGCTACGGTGGTGCAAGCTACGGTGGTGACATGAGCTATGGTGGCGGAGTTGCTTACGGCGGTGGCTGTGGAACTCAGATCCAGTACGTAACTCGTACTGTTTACGAGAGCCAGATGGTTACGCAAATGCGAACTGTTACGCGTACTCGTATGCGTTCAGAAACTCGCACACGCAATTATACAGTGAATGTTCAGGTTCCGACTCAGCAGCAGCAGACTTACACAGTCATGGTGCCTCAGCAGCAGACGCGAACTGAAAACTACACTGTTAACGTTCCTTACCAGGAATCAATTGCTCAGCCTTACACAGTGTCTGTTCCCGTAACTTCTCAACGTACAGAAACGTACAACGTTAACGTTCCTTACACAGATCAGATTCAGCAGAACTACACTGTAAACGTTCCTTACACTGTGAACACGACTCAGAACTACACAGTGAACGTTCCTTACACAGAGCAGATTCAGCAGAACTTTACTGTTAACGTTCCTTACACTGACCAGGTTGCTCAACAGTACCAGGTTCAGGTTCCTTTCCAGGAGCAACAGAACTACACAGTAAGCGTTCCTTACACTGAGACAGTTCAGCAGAACTTCACTGTAAACGTTCCTTACACTGAGCAAGTTGCTCAGCAGTACACAGTGAACGTTCCTTACACTGATCAAGTTGCTCAGCAGTACTCTGTTTGCGTTCCTTACCAGGAAACAATTCCTCAGACTTACACAGTTCAAGTTCCAGTTCAACGAGCTGTAACTCAAAACTACACAGTAATGGTTCCTAGCGTTCAGCAGCGAACCGGTACTCGTATGACTTGTCAGCCTTACCAGGAAACACTGTACCGTTCGGTATGTGTAGATGCTGGTTCATGGCAGACACGCAGCGAGACTGTTCCTGTCTACAACAGTGGCGTGAGCTACGGTAGCGGCGTCGTTTACGGCGGTGGCTATGGTGTTGGCGCTGGAGCTGGTGGTGGTTGTTACGGTGGCGGTTACGCTTACGGTGGCGGCTGCGGCGGTTGCGGTGGCGGTTGTGCTTCTTCTTGCGGTTGCAGCTCTTGCTGTGGTGGCTGTGGAGGTTGCGGCAGTGGCTGTGGCGGTGGCGGAGTTGTTTACGGTGGCGGTTCAGGCGCAGTTGTTAGTGGCGGATTCGGTGGCGGATTCGGTGGCGGAGCTGTTGTTGGCAACGGTTGTGGTTGTGGTCCTTC
>CAZXLW010000010.1:23408-66643 GCA_964641465.1 uncultured Pirellulaceae bacterium
GTGGCGGATTCGGTGGCGGAGCTGTTGTTGGCAACGGTTGTGGTTGTGGTCCTTCGTACCAGACTGTTACTCGTCGCGTTTGGGTTCCAAGCCGTCAGATGCAACAGGTTCCTTACACTGTTACTCGTATGCGTCAAGTCCCACAGACTTACACTTACAACGTAACTGTTCAGGTTCCTCAGCAGCAGACTCGCACTGTAAACGTTACTGAATACCAGACTCAAACTCAGACTCGTAACGTTACTGTTACTCGTCAGCGTCAAGAGACTCGTACTCGTATGGTTCCAGTACAGCGTATGCGTTCAGAAACACGTACTCGTAACGTTCCTGTTACTCGTATGCGAACTGAAACTCGTACTCGCTCAGTTCCAGTAACTCGTACTCGTCAAGAGACTCGTACTCGTGCTATCACTCGTTACCGTAGCGAAACTAAGACTCGCATGGTTCCAGTACAGCGTATGCGAACTGAGACTCGTACTCGTACGGTTCCTGTAACTCGTCAGCGTCAAGAGACTCGTACTCGTACTATCCCTGTAACGCGTATGCGTTCAGAGACTCGTACTCGTACGGTTCCAGTACAGCGTATGCGAACTGAAGCTCGCACTCGAACAGTTCCTGTAACTAGCTACAGAACTGAAACTCGTACTCGTAACGTTAACGTTACTCGTATGCGTCAAGAGCAGCGAACTCGCACAATTCCATACACAACTATGGTTGCTCAGCAGCAAACTCGTACTGTTACAGTTATGACTTGCCAGCCACAGACTCGTACTCAGAACTACACAGTTATGGTTCCAGAAACCTACACTGAGCAAGTTCCAGTTCAAGTTTGTCAGCGTGTTCCAAAAACTATCCAGGTTCCAGTAATGGTTCCAGCTGCAAACTTCAGCTCAGGCGCTATCTATGATGGTGGTGTTGGTGCTGGAACTGTCATCGACGGTGGTTTCGGTGGTGGTACTGTTATCGACGGTGGTTTCGGTGGCGGCAGCTACGGTGGCGGCAGCTACGGTGGTGGAGCTATCTACGACGGTGGTTTTGGTGGCGGAGCTACTTACGGTTGCGGTGGCGGAAGCTACGGCGGCGGCGGAGTTATCTACGGCGGTGGCGGAAGCTACGGCGGTGGTGGTTGCTCAAGCTGCGGTGGTGGATACACTTCTTGCGGTTCAGGTTGCAAGCTGTTCAGCGGTCGTTTGTTCCGACGCTCACGTTGCGGCGGATGCTACTAAATCCTGCTTTATAGCAAGATAGAAAAAACAAAACACGCCTCGAATTGAGGCGTGTTTTTTTATGCGCTCGAATTGAAATGTCGCTGGCTCGCTCGCACGCCGGCCGGTTCACCACGAAGAAAGTCCGTTTAGCGGTCGGTTGTTTACATACACATGGCATCAGCGCTGGCAATCAGCCGCCGGCAATCACCGCCATAGTTATCTTTGAAACGCTTTGCGCGACCGACCAGTGCTCACCCGTTAAACGAAAATCGTCCGCGCCTGTCACGCACGGTGCGACGACAGGCTGAAGCCCAAGGTTTCAACCTACCTGGCTGGGTCCATTGATACATATCCGGAGTTGCGGAGCGACGCGACGGCCGGTGATCGGATCATGCGACTACTTCTTTTTATGGCTTCCTACCCAGACTAAAGTCGGGGGCGTGCTTCATCATGCCGTTGCCCTGCGACTCAAGCCTTATGAGAAGATCGTAATAGTATTCAGTGGCAGGCTAGAAATTGAGTCTGGATTGCGGCGGCGTTGTTTAACGCTCCGCCGTAATCGCGCCGCTCGGTACGACCTGTTTTTTTCAGTCGCTTTGCGGCGACGGCCTGCTTTTCCAGCTTCGTTAGACTGGTTTCAGTCGCCCTACGGCGGACGGCCTGGTTTTTCAGCCGTTAGACTGCCAAATCTTCGTCTCGTAAGATGTGGTTTGACTGTCATTACTAACGGCGGAATTGGACTCCGAAAGTGAGTGCGTGAAAGAATGGAGTGACTCTCGAAAAGATGGCGTCTGGCGTCGGGTTCAATGCCTGCGCCGGAGCCAGTGCTACGCTGTCGATCCAGGTTGCTTCGTAGCCAACGAAGCCGGAAAACAAGCCAGGAATCATGTCGACATAGATCTTCCCGCCGACTTCACCAACAAAAGAGCTGGAATTTCTGCGAAGCAGAGTTATGGTCTCGTCAGTCAGGTTTGTGTCTGCTGTCGTCCGTAACTCTGTGAAATTGACGTACCCACCGGCTCTGACAAAACCCTGAGCGTATATGTCTCTGGATATCTGATAGTTGATCAAAGCACCAACTTGAGCTCCCAGCAACGGGTTGCGTGTTTCGATGGTGTTTTCAGAGAGCACTTCAGCGTCGAGCAATGGTGGAATCGGAACGGTGGTCTCTGTGGTGAAACGAATTTCTTCATTGAAGGAGATGAATCGAGGACCGGCCAGCAGTGTAAGTCCTGGTGTGATTGGCCGATGTGCATTGATCTCGATCGAATATATCTGTGAGTCGTAAGCCAAGTCTATCGCGCCTGGATCCAGGTCGGGTGACAGTGGGCTGGTCAGTCCCGGTTGGTCGAACGCGAATTCCGAATCCCAGTTGGCGAGGAACGTACGAACTTCCCATTTTTGATTGTTGTGACCAGTCCAGCCAAAGCGTACTTCGGCACCCGATCCGCCTCCCAAGTCAGATATGTCACCGGAATCCAGGAGGACAGCTTCGGTGTCGCTATCGATGAGTACGCCAAAGCCAAAGTCGTCGCCCGGCCGGTCATAGAGCTTGGGACCAACTTCCAGGTAGTTGTCTCCAATGTTTTGAAAATCACGTGGCCAATGGTTTTGCGCGTCGAGGGTGCTGTTAAAAGCAAACACGGCTGACAGCACGAACAATAAACTGCAATAAAACGGCTTCACAAAGTATCTCCCGACACGGCGCAAAAATTACGGTATCTGCACATTTGGATCGGCCGATACCAACCGGACAATGAGTAGGACTGGTAGAGATGTAAAGGTTTGCCAGAATTACCCAGATTGAATTGGTTTGGATGGGTTTGGATGGGTTTGGATGGGCCTGGCCTGTGCGCTCCTGCCTGAAGTGAATCAGCCGCCAAGCGTGGCGCTTACCGCGCCCGGTTTATTTTTTGTGGGTTTGAATGAATGGAGGGCGCGATGTCAGTGATTGTCAGTATCCATGTAAAACAGGGCCGACAGTGATTGGCGGGCGATAGATTCCCCCGCGAGACGGTATCCTGCTGGGGCATGGATGGGCATGGATGGGTATTAAGGCACGTCTCAGGGAGCCCGCCTTGCGCCTTGCGCGCCATGCGCTAATGCGAACTCGAACTAACATCGCCGCCAGCCAGCCGTTTATTCCGTCTCTGAGGCTGCTTCTCTCGCTGGCACTTGTTTCCGTGCTGGCAAGCCAGTTGATTCAATCGAGGCTGTAGAACCGGACGCCAACCCGCGGCGGCTGGTGTATGACGATTGATTTAAGGATTAGCGCAACAAGAAACCCAGTCAGGCATTGGATGTGACTGGGTTTGGTCTTTCAGGTTATTTATTGTAGCCAGATCTTAGTTGGTGTTGGCAGCAGTAATAGCTTGGAGGCCTTGGCTGCAATCAAACCACGATCTAGCTAGCGTCTGAGGCTTCCGTGATCTCTTCTTCAACCGGACTTACGACGCGGCCCATGTAGTATCCACATTCCGGGCATACTACGTGAGTTGGCAACATGGTGCTGCATTGAGGGCATACGCTAAGTGGTTTAGCTTTTAAAGCATCATGAGCCCGTCTTTTGCCGGATCTCGAGTTGCTATGTTTACGTTTTGGGACTGCCATGAGTTCCTCTATCTTTACCAGTTTGGCAATACGGCGTTTTTCTAATCGCGTAGTTTATCGGTTTTGAGTGCTATCCTCAACGGATGAATTTGCCGTCAGGGCCAATTTTTTCCGCAAAACACCGTGTGGAACTGGATTCGTCTGCATCTGATAGCATCCGAGGTAAATATTGCGGATTTGTAAAAGTTTGCCGGTTGGGCTGACGATACCAAATGTGTTGGGATGTCTAACATCGATGTGTAATTGCACGGATAGGCATTTCGGCACGCCTGGGGGGGCGACTGGTTGCTGAATTAGCATCCAATAATTTGTGTTAGTGACAGCTGCGAGTCGCTAACGCTTACCAGTTACCTCAGCAGAATATGGAAATCCCATGAGCTGTAAACCGTCAAAACTGTTCATCGCCACATTGTTGTCGTCCGTCTTTTTAGCTGGATGCTTTCCATCGCGTCCGATGTATTGGAACGACCGCGGCGATCTCCACTATTACCTGGATCAGGCTACGTCCGTCGAATATCCCGACGTTGAAGTCGCCTCGCTGGAGGAAGTCAAACAGGCTCCTCGACCGATCACAGTCATCGATCCCGATTTCAATTCCTATTTGGATATGACATTGGAACAATGTGTCTCGGTCGCCATGCAGAACTCCAAGGTGCTTCGCGGTTACGGCACGCCTAACTTGCAAGGCACGATAGTTGCTCCCGGCGTCGACAACCTGGTCAATGGCCCGCAAGCTGCCGGAACGCTTTATAACGTAGCTGTTCGCGAGACGGAGCCAGGTTTCATTGGAACTCCAGGCCAGATTTCAAACCCAGCCAATATTCTGACCAACACCGCTCTGGATGTTAACCAGGGTGTCGAAGCGGCCCTTGCTGATTTTGATACACAATTCACCGCTGGTGCATTCTGGACCACCAATGATGAGCCACGAAATACTGACCTTCTTGGTGCAGTTGACAACGAGCCAGGTGACTTTTTGAACCCTGTTGTATTCCAGCAGGATACCGTCAACTGGCAAGCTGAATTCGCCAAGAAAACTGCCAATGGAACACAGTTGTTTTTCCGAAACACAAATCAATGGATTGAGAACAACAATCCGCTGGTTTCAGACCCCACACCAGGTTTGCAGGAACTCGATAGTTTCTATCGTACCGCGGTCGAATTCGAGCTTCGACAGCCGTTGTTAAGGGGCCGTGGAGCGTTCATCCAGCGGATGCCGATCGTGATTTCGCGAATTGGTACGGATCAGGAAATCGCGAACCTCGAAGCTCAATTACAAAACATGGTAACCAATGTAGAGATCCGGTACTGGGATCTACATTGTGCGTTTCGAAACTTCGAAGCCGCCAAGGAAGGCCGCAATGCAGCTCTCGAAACATGGCGAATTGTATACGACCAGTTTGACAAAGGCGTTGACGTCAATATCCAGCAGGTTGCTCAGGCCAGCGAACAATATCACTTCTTTGATGCACAAGTTATCAACTCGTACAACGACTTGTTGACTACCGAAACCAGCATGAGATGGTTGTTGGGGTTGGCGACGACTGATGGTCGCATCATTCGACCGACTGACCAAGCGACTTCGGCACCCGTCGAGTTCGACTGGTGTGCAACATTGAATGAAGCACTGACCTATCGCCCTGAACTGCGTCAGCAGCGATGGGAAGTCAAGAAGCGTCAGCTGGCTGTTGCTTACTCTAAGAATTCACTATTGCCAGAATTGAATGTCACGGCACTCTATCGCTGGCTGGGGCTTGGAAACCGGTTTGGCACAACTTTTGACGGCCAGGGTAACTTCCCGAACTCTAACAGTGGTGCTTTGAACGACTTGTATGGTGGCGAGTTCCAGGAATTCTCACTGGGAGTTGATTACCGAATTCCAATCGGTCTGCGACGAGAACTTTCAAACGTCCGCAACGCTCAATTGAAACTGGCTCGCGACGTTGCTCGAACGGAAGACATGGAGTTGGACGTGACTCGCGAAATCAGCGAAGCGATCCGGGCTCTGGATGCTAACCGACGAATCATGCAGTCCGCATTCAATCGCTGGAAAGACACTGAGATTGAAAAGCAACACTTCGAAGAGATCGTTGAGCTGGGACTGGAAACCCTGGATGTGGCACTGGACGCACAACGTCGTAAGACTCAGGCCGCCGCCGCGTTCTATTCAGCTCTTTGCGAATACAACAAAGTGATCGCCCTGATCCATCGCCGCAAAGGAACGATCCTGTCGTACAACGGAATTCACTTTGCTGAAGGCACCTGGGCTGGCAAAGCCTACCAGGACGCTTCCGAGAACGCTCGCCGCCGCGGAGCTGGTCGTGAAATCAACTACGGCTGGACGCGACCACAAGTAATCAGTAGCGGTCAGGATGTTCCACCAAACGGTAACGTCGGGACTCAAGGTAGTACGTATGTGCCACCGGCGCAAACGCCTGTGCAGCAAAATTACAACACGGTTACGCAGCCAGTCAGTGCTCCTTACTACGATGGTGGCAATGTCATTGGTCAGCCAACCGAATTTTATCAAGGTGAAATTATCAACGGTGGCATTCAAGGTGCTCCGATACAAAATACGTTTCCGCAAAACGTGATACCGCAGAATGCGGTGCCACAAAACGGATTCCCGGGAACAATCAATGGCTCGGCAAGTCGCAATGCGGTTCCTGGGAACAGAGTATCCCAATCGAATCAGCGGTCTACCCGGTTGTCTCACAGCAACCAGGCGGTCGTGCCGCCATTCGTACAGCAGGTCAATTACGAAGAGCCGGTTCAGCAACGAGCCTCCAGCAGGCAACGCAAGCCACGTAAGAAGCAGGTGCGAACTATCCAAGCCGCACCGGTTGAACATGCCAACGTGAGCAACGCGAAGCGACTTCCCGCTCGTGCTCCTGCCCGACAAGCCGCTCCAGCTCAGGCTCCACCACAGAGAACAGTTAGTGGTCGACCTTTGAACTGGGAAGAGTTTGGGCTTACTCGTCCGGCGCATGGGCAGCCACGCACGGAAGCAGCCATTCGATAAGTAGTGGGAATCAAATTAGCACAAGGCGGGCAAGTTCGCTTGTCCACCCAGGATGAAACCTAATGGCGTCCAGCCAATCGTCCGAGATCAACAAAATGGACTTTATGATGAAAACGAACGTTAAATCGAAATCAGGATCTCGCTTTTCCGAACTCGTACTACGAGTATTGTTCGGAGCGTTAGGGTGTACGGCTTTGCTGTATACTGGTTGTGCGATGTGCTGCGGTCCGTATGACTACCACTACCCAACTCATGGTGGTGCGATTCAGCGTCAGGATCCGGTTTGGGGACGCGTGGGTTCGGTTTTTTCCGATCCCGGTCCGTTAGGTGGTCCATCTTCTGACTATAACCTGACACCACATGAGGGCGGTTCGGTTTCAAATTCGTTTGAATCGGACGAGGACGACTTGGATCTGGAGCCATTGAACGACGAATCCAATCTGAATCCACCCGAAGGCCCCAATGGTGGTGGGAGCGATTCCCGCAGCGATGCCGATGTGTTGCCTCCTCCGCAGCCACAGGGTCCAAGTCCGGACGAGTCTACTACCTCCGTTCGGCGATGGCGTAACCAATCACGGCGAGCTGCACCTCGATCACGTTGGCGTTAGGGTCTCGGGCGGCAATCAAATGCTGCACTATGTTCCTTCGTCCCTGTTCGGGAATAGATCAATCGCGAGAGCATATAGCCAGAAACGCTTCGCTATGTGCTTAAAGGTTCCAAGGCTGCGGTAACCAACGTCTCATGCAAGGTGACCGATCTGGACACGGGGGAAGAGCTTGGTAGTGGCGAATCGGGGATGCTTTGGATCGCTGGGCCGAATGTGATGTCGGGATATCTGAATCGAGACGATCTGACTAACGAAGTGATTGTGGATGGTTGGTACAAGACTGGCGATGTCGCAGAGATCGACAAGGACGGTTTTATCAAGATCACTGGTCGGATGAGTCGCTTTTCGAAGATTGGTGGCGAAATGGTACCGCATATCAGGATCGAAGAGCTGCTGACGAAGCTGTGTGATCCGACGCCTGAAGACGACTCCGATGACCAGCCGAACATTGCAGTGACGGCGGTTCCCGACAAGAAGAAAGGGGAGCGGTTGATCGTGTTGCACACGAAACTTTGCAAGACGGTGGACGAACTGCGGGCCGATTTGTCGGAGGCAGGACTGCCTAATATCTTTATCCCCAGTGCTGATAGTTTTCGCAGCGTCGAGAGTTTACCACTGCTAGGAACGGGGAAGCTTGACCTGAAAGGCCTCAAGCAGATGGCGTTGGACCTATATCCTGAAGATGCCTAGCCGCGTTTTATAAATGCGAACGGCAAGGCAGGCGCCTTGCCGCTCACAACGGCACCAAGAAACAGCAGCTTAACGCGTCAGCCACCAAAGTGCGATCTATACCTGTTACTGCTGTCTGCCAAAGCTGACTAGATGACCTCGCGAGGAATCCCACAAGTAAGCATGCCAAAGATAAGTGCGATGCTTCAACTCACAATTCTTTCGCAGGAACATCTCAAACCTTGCACCCGGATACTCCCATCGCAAATTCTTCCCGCGAGTTCGAAACTTCTCCCGGTTAAGCAAAATCCAGACGCGGTCCTGCTTCTCCAGCACTGACATTAACTGGTCAACACTGCTGACGATCTCTCCGCCACCATTGCGATCAATCAAACGGCCATCTTGAAAAACGGCAAAGTCATACAGCAACGGAATTGCGACATCGTAGTCAACTTTACCAGCTTCCAGGAAACCGGCATGCGTATGCGGCTCTGTGACTGCCAGCTTGTCGCCAGCTCGCATTTGGGACTGAACCCAACGAACGCAACCAGTCGAATCGCCAAGGATTTTCAATTCATACGTTCCCGGCATCCGCCAAGGCGACCAGGAAATAATAATCGAACAAAAGATCGTCACGGCCATCATTCCGATCAGTGCGAATCGTCGATTGCCAATCGGCTCAGGCAAGGAGCCTGTACAGTCTTCCAATGCTGCTGGCGAGTTCTGTGATTCGTTCCGGGATTCAGACAGCTCTGCAACTTCCGACTGCTCCACCTGACCCGTCGAACCAAAACTGAGTTCCAACAAATACAACAGCACCAAACGAATCGAAACCATGCAAACCAGGATCCAAACCGGGAACAACCAATACTGATAGCGCAAACTGATGTGTGACACCAGCAGATTCGTCAACAAGACGCCGGAAAACAGAAACATCGCCAAAGCAAAAGCGTTACGATTCTTTTCCCGCCAAAACAATGGTAGCCCGAGGAGACAGAAGAAACTTGGGACGACGTGCAGTCGCGAGTAGCCAATGAATATCGAAAACAAATTCATTGGATACCAGAAGTGCGGTTTGATCGCCGCTTCAATACTGGGCGAAACTCCTTCGGTCCGCGTCAGACAAAGTGTCTTGAACGCCAACAGATCAATCGCGATTAAGGCAACGACGACGGTTGAAATGATCACCAGCTGAATATTGGAACGCCAACCCAAATCCTTAGCGAACAAGACATACCCCAACAGCAACGGCACACCCATCACTGCAGAAATCTCCTGACTCAACACCGCACACAGAAACACCAGCAGCGTTGCGATTCGATAGCTTTGCTTTTGAGCCGTGACGAATCCGTAGCAGAACAGATAGATCGTCAGCAATGCGAAGAACTGTTGCATCTGATAGAAGCGAATAACATGTCCGGTGAAGACCTCGAACGGGTGGATACTGATCAGCGTCAGCGCAGCAAACCCGATCCAGCGGCTGTTCAGCAATCGTGAACCGCAAAAGTAAGTCAGCAATGCGGTCGCCACACTCCAGAACACCGACTGCAATCGCAGCGACCAAAGATTTCCGCCAAACGGCCAGGCGACTGCTGCGGTCAGGTAGTGGTACAACGGACTGCGCGTGTAGTAAACGTTTTCTGGAACGAAACCGGGTGCTCCCGTTTCAAGAATCGCCATGATCGCCTGAGTCGAAGCGTATTCGTCATCGTCCAGTGGCTGCATATCGAGTTTATAACCACGTAGAAAAACAGCCAGCAGCAACATCCAAACAATTAAGAATGGCCACAACCGAGTGTTCGGCAACTCATACAGATTGCCAAACACAGTTCGCCCAACCGATCGAATACGATTCAGATTCATCCGACTCGCCGTTTCGACAGCAATCATAGCGACACCAGCAACGGCAGCTGCGATCAACACAAACGACCAACCGACGCCTCGTTCGAACCAGAGGATCTCATGCCGTTCTTGCAAGCTGTTTTCGATCAAGACCCCGCACAACAATACCGTTGATGCGGCCAGCAGTATCTTGAACGAGTAACGCAACATTCCGTCGAATCGTCCAGCGCCAGATTCGCCGTGCGCGATTTGCTCTGTTGCTGAACTGCTTTTTTTCCAGCGAGAGATGCTAAACATCAGCATCCCAACAAGGAATAACGTGATCAGGATTTTAATCAACGCACTGGCCCACATAGTTGCGAATGATTGTGTAGACGTTGCGATTCCTCGGTACTTCAACGCAGGCAGTTGCTGATTGCGTTGCATTGCAAGTGCACCGACTTGGACCGGATGCTGTTCCTCCGAATCACCAAAGGTACAATGCCACTGCTTGGCAGGCGGCAACAAAGCAAGTTCTCCCGATCGCGATCTAACCGCTCCATCGACGGCGAACGAAGGCCGCCAATTAAATTCGGCTGCGTCCACTGGTCGGATTTCAATTTTGTTTTTTCCTGTCCGCAGCAGATTGCCAACGCTATAGGCAAGATACCCTCCAATCGCTCGATCACGTTTCAGCTGATTCGGAATCGGGTTATCGGCGGGCAGGTCGGGCTTCTCGGGAGTCCGTCGTGATTCAGACAACGTCCGTGTCGGGTCGAACTCACCACCGTCCTCCGCTCGATTCGTCGTTTTATAGTTTCGGAAAGGTAAGTGAGTTTTGATCTTCAGGTTTTTGAACTCTCGCAGATTCGCCTGCGCATCGCGAGGGTTTTCGAATTTTTCTCCAACGAAGAAATTGGAGGTCTCATCCGGGTCCAATAATTCCGGCGTTGCAATCGGATCGAGCGCGGCATCTCGGCCGAGTACCCAATCGCCGTTGTCCAGATCTGGAGAACGCTTGTACCCAACGTCGACACGGTTTTCGTTAATGAACAACTCGAACCGACGGTTGGCGACCAGTCGAATCCATGCTTCGTCGATATCACCTTGCACATCCCAATCGACTGCGAAGCTTTGAGGTTTGTCGATCCGCGAATTCGCCCGCAACCACTTACCGGCAAACGGCTGCGAAAACACTTCGGCTGGCACGTTGCGCCACGTTGGCGACGTTGGCCCATCCGTCGCAACAGCCTGCCTCCAGTCCTTGTCCCAATATTGAACTTCCGTCCAGTCCTGCAACTGCGGCCCGAGCGGAACCGGTTCAGCATTCCAACTCGCATCGCTCTGAATCGGAATCACTTCACCGTTCCAAAGTTGAATCTCACCATGGAACGAAGCGGACGCTGGAAGGGAACGGGATTCGACTTCGATGCAGACAACGTTTTTGCCGGGCCGCAAGCTATTGGTAATATCCAAATACATTGGCATGAGCCAGTTGTAGTGCCCATCCCATTGATACTCGCGAGGGAAATTCAAAGCCATTGCCGGCTTGCGTTTGGAAATCACCAACCCTGACTCGCTGTTGCCGTTCTGGAACGGTCGCGTTGGGCGCCAAAGATAAAATCGACCAGTTGGATTTCGATTTACCGAAACCTCAAACCCATCTCGCGCTGCCACCGCAATCCAGGCGTGTCGAATTGGACTGTTAATATCAAACCGCTTGCGAAAGTACCCACTGGCGGATTGTTCGCCCGGTGCGCAAATCCACTGGCCGGTTAAATTCATGGGGCGATACGGATTCGATTGACTAACTTGCCAACTGGCAACGCAATAAGCGAGCAGGAAAGCGAACAGCAAAACAACGACGACGTTTTTGCCAAGTCGATATTTCGATTTGTAATTGCCGTTGTCTGACATCACCTGGCCTCAATCATACGTCGCCAGGTTTCCATTGCATCGCCATCGAGTGCGGCGGCCAGCTTGGCGTTCTGTTGACTCGATGCCTTCAAGACTTTGGTCGTGCTGAAATTCAGATGCTCGGTGATTTGATGCATCCAGTCACACATCTTGTAGACGGTTGCAGAATCTTGTTCACGCACTCCCACGATCTGTAGATAGTGAATGACTTTCAAGTTCCCGGGCTGACGGCGCAGAACAAACTGCAACCGTTGCCGAGCTAGTTCGATTCGATTGCAGTTGTAATCGTGAACGCCGAATCGCAAGACCGCTCGCAGCGATTCTCGTCGAATCGCTGAAGTTTCCGATTCGCAGAGCTCTTCCCAAATATTGAAAGACTGATCATAGCGCCCGCTCGATTCCAACTCACGGGCCTCATGCAGTTGGGCAAAATCAGAAGATAGCTGCAGCTTCGACTCCAACAGCGCACGCTGGGACAAATAGTAAGAGTCTTGAGATAGTACCGGGAACAGTTGGACACAACGCTCAAGCTCCGCCAGCGATTGTTGATGATTCCCTGAACTCGAATACTGAGCGGCAAGGTGGAGGTGTTTTTTCGCTGCGAACGGTCCGTACAACGCGAGTGCCAAACCAACAACGATCAATGCGACCAAGTACAACAGACCCATGCCCGCATATTGCAAGTCGACGGTTTTTGCTCGCAGTACCGTGGCCAGCACCAACAGCGCTGAACCGGTAGCTGCAAAGAACCAACCAACACGCACAAATTGACAGTAGACATTTGCGAAGCCAAGCCAGATCAGAACATCTTCGATCTTGTCCAAACTGATTTCCAGCAGCGTCCAGGTTGGCAACGGTGCGACGGCAACTTGTCGTGGCGGATCAATCCAGTAGACCTTCGACTTCCACGCGTTCATGCCCGACTCTGCTTCGGAATAGATGTCGCCTCCCAGCCAGGTGAGGTTGTCATGTTGCATTTGCAGCCAGACTGCGTCGGCCGCCAGAACTGGTGATCGAAGCATCACGAAGTAGGGGAACGCCAACACGATGAATAACATGCTGACCGCTACCAGGTTCCGCACGATTGGCTGGCGGCAATAAAAGTAGACCCAAACCAGGAGCAGCGATCCGCTCACCATCAATGCCTGAAACCAGGGCTGGTAAATCGACGTTTCCCGAATCACATCGTCGACAGATTCGATCGGACGGATCGCGGTTGGAATATCGAACCAGTTGCTGAACAGACTTGCGATCACCAATGTGAATCCGGCAGCAACCAAACCGATTTGCAACAGGCTGGCGATCGTCGGGATCTTAATCCCATCTCGAAGCCGCTCGGCGCTGAGTAGGGTATTGCGACTTGTTCGTAGTACCGGCTTTAGCCGGCTTGCAACCATTCCGCCTGAAGGCGGTACTACAAACGACTTACCGCGCCACGTGCATTTTCCTGTTGAGTTCCGATTCATAGCGAACTCACTGCCAAACCGTCGTCGACCCGTCGACTGGTTCCAAAACTGGTAATGACAGATTCGGCTTCGTCGGTTCGTTTTCGACGTACTGTTCTGATTCGGGTGCCGATGGTTCAAGCTGTTCGCAAGCGATCTTGTCGCCTGGCTCAAGGACTTGATAGCCATCGACGACCACTTGCTCACCCGCTTCTAATCCTGAACGAATTTCCGTCCAGCCAGATTCAGTCCAGCCAACACTAACGTCGCGGGGAATGCACTGGTCACCGTCATCATTGACTACATAGACAATGCCTCGATTTCCTGACGTCGCACTGACGCTTCCTCTTGGAACGCAAATCGAATTCCGCGAATTCAATATCCGGGCGAATCCAGTTAGTCCCGGAACGATCTTGGCTTGATTCGGATCGAGCTGGATGCGAACCCCAAACGTGGCAGGCCATTCCGGCGCTCCAGTGCCCAAAGGGCGAATCGGACGATTCGTTTCCGGACCACCCAGCGAAAAATTCACCAGTGGCTG
Source organism: uncultured Pirellulaceae bacterium (assembly GCA_964641465.1). Classification (GTDB taxonomy): domain Bacteria; phylum Planctomycetota; class Planctomycetia; order Pirellulales; family Pirellulaceae; genus Mariniblastus. The sequence continues at coordinate 37,250 of CAZXLW010000010.1, forward strand.
AATTCGTTCAACGACTCCAGTCAACACGCGATCCTGATAAGCACTGAGTCGCACTTCGGCGCGGTTGCCAACTTCGATCTGCCCCAGCGCGGTTTGATCGACGTTTGCTTCGAACCAAATCCCGGAAGCGAGAATCATTGCCGGTCGCCCTGGATCCTGATTGAATTCTCGTTCATGAACGAGCAAGCGCTCCACAAATCCATCGGCTGGTGCGAACGTTTTGTAATCTTCGAGTTGCGATTTACGATGCAGCCATGCCATTTCGGCTTCACGAATCGTCGCTTTGGCAATCCGCAAACTGTTTTCTTTTCCCTGACCAGCAAGATCTTTTCTCAGCAACAATTTTCGCAGAAACACGTCTGCATCTTTTGCCCGGATTGTTTGTTCGAGAAACTTCTTATTGCTGATCGCTCCTTTATCAAACAACTGTTTGTACTTTTGCAGCAGCTCCTTTTCGCCTTTGGCCGTTGTTCGAGCAGATTCCAATTGGATCAGATCCATTTCAGGACGTTCATCCAACAAGATGTTGACCGAGCCAACTTTCACCCGTTCCTGTTCCGCTCTGGCAGTTTCCAGCGCCGCGGCGGCAGCTTCAATTTTCAGTTTGATACGAGTGTCATCCAACTCAATCAGCAATTGACCTTTCTTAACGAAGTCGCCTTCTTCGGCATGCACCCGATCAATCCGCGCCATGGCAACCATCGGAACCTGGATCGGCTCGCTTTGCACGAGCCCTTCACCAAGAAACACACCTTCAATATCTCGCTGAACTGCATCAGCAGTCTTCACAGGAAACGGCTTGCCAGTTTTTCTCAGCACGGTGGCGTAGCCCAGCTTCGACGTGTACATCCGTGCCGATTGGTTTTGATAGGCTGGCCAAATCAAAAACCAAACCGTGATCGCGCACAGAACGATCGTGACCGCTAACAGGATCAGCGGCCATAGCTGGATACGTAGTTCACGCAGAAACCATCGGATCATCAGTTAGTCCCGTTCCAAACAAAGGTTGAGTGATGTTATGCCGTTAAGTTCTTCCAGTAGTTGCTCGATTCCGGAGATGACTTGTTCAACAACCGGGCCAGCAGATTTGACCTGGCCAGTTTTGCCAAGCTCTTCGAGCTGGTTTGCATGGGCGACCAGTGATTCAGCAAAGAAGTAACTGAGTTGGCTTTTTAACTGGTGTGCAGTCTCGCGCAACAGATCGGCGTCGTGGTTTTCAACGGCAATATTCAAACTTGCCAGAGAGCCCGGCAAGAATCTGGCAAAGATCACCGAAAGATCCGCAAGCAATTCAGGGTCGCCTTTAACGAAGTTTTCCAAAGACTTCATGTCGATCAAGCTGTTAGTCATTCTTTCCACCTCTAACCGATGCGCAGTAGTCGATGTCCAATCGTTTCATCTTGTTGTAAATACTTTTTTCACTGATCCCGAGCATGCGCGCGGACTTCGCTTTGTTACCTTCGCACGCGTCCAGCGTTTCGATGATCGCTTGAGCTTCGATTTCCTCCAGCGTCATGCCTGCCAATGCAGAAGGAGCATTTGACGAAGGTGCAACCTCATTCGAATCACTTGTATCCATTGTTGGCATGCGATTTAACGACTCGCCCGATTCGTCAAACATCAAGTCGGCAGGCAGAATCTCGTCTGATTCTGAGAATGCTACCGCACGTTCCAAAACGTTTTCGAGTTCGCGAATGTTGCCGGGCCAGTGGTATGCGGTCAGTTGAGTTAACGCCTGTTCAGAGAGAACTTTGGTCGGCTTGTTCTCGCGTTGGCAAAGCGATTCGATCGTTGATTTGGCAATCTGTATCAAATCGAAATGACGTTCACGCAACGGTTGTAACTGGATCGACAACACGTTCAGTCGGTAGTACAAATCCTGACGGAATCGTCGCTCACGACACATGGCCGCCAAATCGCGATGCGTTGCGACGATCAATCGCACGTCCAACTTTCGATCTTCATTGCAACCTATCCGTTGGATGACGCGGTCTTGCAGGAACGTAAGGAGTTTCGGTTGAAGATCGAGAGGCAGGTCTCCAATCTCATCCAGAAACAACGTTCCGCCATCGGCCACTTCAGCCTTGCCGACACGATCTTTGACAGCTCCCGTAAAAGCGCCCTTCACATGCCCGAACAATTCGGACTCGATTAAATCGCGCGGCAACGAAGCGCAATTCACAGAAACAAACGGCAAGTTGGCTCTTTGTCCGTGCTGGTGAATCAGTCTCGCTACATTCGTTTTCCCGGTCCCGCTCTCGCCACCGATGAACACAGTTGAGTCGAGCTGCGACATTTGCTTGACCGTCTTCAACAGCTCATCACCGAAATCGGATTTGGCTGTTGGCAGCCGCGCCGGCGTTTGCGGCAAGCTGAGAGCTTCTTTCAGATGGCTGTTCTCGTCGACCATTTGCCGAGTTTGAAATGCCTTGGCAACATGTACCAGTAATGATTTCGGTTCAAACGGCTTGGTGATGAATTGAAACGCACCTTGCTTCATCGCCTCGACTGCACTGTCGATGTCCGATGAAGCTGTCAAAATGATGACGGGAATTTCCGGATGATTCTTCTGCAGAAATTCCAGACAATCCAAGCCGCTCAGCCCTGGCATTCGCAAGTCGATCAATGCGATCGCCGTTTCAGTGGTGACCTTTTCCAGTCCTTCAGCACCACTGGACGCAGTCGTTACATGACACCCGTTTCTTTGCAGGTGTCGTTCCAAAGCTCGCAGAGCAACCGGGTCGTCGTCGATCGCAAGGACGCGGCAGTCTTGCAATTCGATGTCCGTCGAGCTGGATTTATCTTCACAGCTGGAATGCGGTTTCGATTGATTTTCGTTCTTTGCAGCAGGCATTGGAAAAGTTTTGATTGAGAAGTTACAGAAACCAGTGCCAGGCAGGCTGTGGCAAACGAATTCCGTCATACAAGAATAGGTTGAAGCAGATCGGCAAACTGTAAATTTTTCAGGATCAAATTGATCATATTCAATGCAACCGTTACTACAGGAATCGCCCCCTGCATATTGCTCGCTATTGTGGACCAGCGACCAGTGTTTGCGACGTCGGTTTTGGGTCTGTGGGAATTGCGACCCAGAGCATGCCGAGGAATTCAGCTGCCATTTGCAACAAGCGAGCCAATACCGCAAGTGCAATCGCGGTTCCGTAAGGAGTCCAAGGAGCAAGACAGGCTGCAAAAATTGCTTCTCGTACGAACAAGCCTCCCGGTGCGAAGATCGCCAAGAAACCAATCACCCAAGCGAGTGATGTCGCGGCGATGATGACTGATGCAGGTGCTGCTTCGCCGGGCATTGACCAAACCAAAAACAACGTGACGCATCCGTTAAGCAAGCCCATGGATGTGTAGAATATCAATGCCGTTACCAGACCTTGCCCCGATAGTCGGACACCTTTGAACGCTCCTAGTCGCGATCGCAAGCTGTTCAGTTTCTTGAAGACAATCTGTCGGAACGTGAATCCAAGAGCAATCGTTCCGAACAAAACTGACATTACCAGCCAGACAAGTTGACTCGACAATTCCAAACCACCAATTGCAGTAATCAAGTCATCACCAAAGAAAAACGCAACGGGCGCGACGACGAGCAAAGCTGCCGCCATCGTTAACAATAACTCGAGCAACATCGACGCTGATGCGACGCTGGTCGAAACGTTGAGCGATTTGGCTTGCGTAGCTCGTGAAGCGTAGCCCCAAACTCCGCCCGGCAACCAGCGGCGCGATTCTGATCGAAGCCAGATCCTTGTCGCCTGTACTCCGTCGACTTGCTGGTTCATGGCTCGCAATACCAAAGCCCAACCATACGCGTTCACGATTCGGTAGATGACTGCCGACAAGATTGCGGCCGCGAACCAGGGAGAGAAAATGTTCGGCAGGATCGTGCACTCGGACAACAATTTACTGCCTGCCTGAACGATCATGACCATCACCACGAGAGTCAGAACGACAGAGATTACGTTGTTGTTTTTAACTTGCGAGAATAATTTTCGGATATTGTTCATTGGTAGCTCTCTATCATTTTTGGAAGTTTCAATCGGCTTCGATTGCAGCCGGTCTGCCAACTGTCCCCTGGGAAGCACTTTCGGGGACAGTCGGAGACCGCAACCACTACCAAGACCAAACATTGGTTTGCTAGGCCGCTATTGAACGTTGTTGACCTCCTGCTTTGTATGGTGCGGCAACCAGTTGATAGAGACTTTCCATCCTCGGAATTATGTTTTCCCAGGAGAATGTTTTGCTGGCGAAGCGATAACCGTTTTGTCCGAATTGACGAGCTTTCTCTGGATTGCCAAGCAAGTCGCAAATCGCATCGGCCAATGTTTCTGAATCCTTTTCAGGCACGAGATACCCAGTCTCGCCATGAACGACTGTGTCAGGAATTCCGCCGACGGCAGAGGCAATAACTGGCTTGCCGTAGTTGTAGGCTTCAATCGAACCGACTCCGAGTCCTTCGGCATCACCCCAACTATCGTAGATGCCTGGATTCACCCAGACGTCGCACATCGAGTACTCGTTCTGCAATTCTTCTTTGCTCAAGAAGCCGGCAAAAGTAACTTGCTGTTGCAGCCCAAGTTGATCGCGAAGAGCCACCAGTCGATCACGTTGATCGCCGTTGCCTGTGATCACAAATTGCACGTCGTGTTGAGCAAGTATTTGCGGAGCTGCTTGCAACAGGTACTCGAGTCCTTTACGTTCGATCAAGCGGCCGGTGAACAACACACGCTGCTTCGCTTTCTCCGCCGTCGATCCTGAAACTGGAGCGACAGTCGTTCCGTACGGCAAGACGGTACACTCTCGGCCGCTAAGCTCTCGGACTTGTCGACCAGTGTCCGAGCTGTTGGCGATACAAAGATCAGCCGCTCGCAGTGATTGACGCAGGAACGGGCGAACCCATTTCTTTCGCCGCGCCAATGCGAACTCAGCTCCGTGCGACATCACAACGAGCGGGGCACCGTTCAAGAACGAAGCGACTTGCCCCATGAAACCGTGGGGAAACGGCCAGTGAACATGCACTGCGTCGAACTTTCGAGTACATGCCATCCAGCCAGCGACAAGACATCCCATAATGATGTAAGGGATCGCCAGCAGCTGCATCCAGGGCTTGCGTACTTTGTGAGTCGCTCCCTCTTCATGCGTCAACGTTTCGATACTCGCAGGTGCATAGCGAAAACGTGTGACTTCGATGCCATCAATCTGGTGTGACTGCAATCCTTTGTACGACGGTGCCAGAACTGTGATGTTGTGTCCTTCGGCGGCCAGTCGACGATGTGTTTCTCGCATCCAAGGGACTGCATAATCTGATTCATGGCGTGGGTAAGTTGAAGTGATAACCAGTACGTTAAGAGATTTTTTATTCTTCATTGGTGTGCTCCCAAGATTACAGTTAGAAAAGAGATTGGTGGGCGTTATCAGTTTGCTGTCGCGACGCGACTTGCTTGAGTTACCGGCTCACTTCGCTTTGGACTGGTACAGATTTCACTCACGTACGCATTGGCGTCTGAGCGACGGTTCTGACGGATCACCAATTCAGCAAACAAACCGGCCATGAAACTGGCTCCAGCGAATCCGACGAAGCAGACGCCGGTCAGCAACGTCAAGAATCCCTGTACAGAACCGAGGCCTACAAACAGACTGGCGACAACCAGCAAGAAAGCGAAACCGGTATAGAATGCAGCCCAAGTATTGGCGAAGTGAGCTGGGCGTTCGCGATACTTCCGCAGGAACCCGATCGTCAACATATCGCTGAAGCCTCGGATAAACCGTTCAATGCCGTACTTGGAATACCCATGCTTGCGGGCATGGTGCTTCACTGGAATTTCGGTGACGCGGAACCCATTCATGCCAGCTAACGACGGTACCATCCGGTGCAACTCACCAAACATTTTCATTGATTTGGCAACTTCGCGACGGTAACACTTGAAACCGCAGTTGTGATCGTGAAGCTTTACGTTACTGAAGTAGCTGAGCATCCGATTGAAGACGCGACTTGGCAGAACTTTGTGCCATGGATCGTTGCGTACTTTCTTCCAGCCGCTGACAAGGTCATAACCTTCGTCCAACTTGGCAAGAAAGCGTGGGATCTCCTGTGGATCGTCTTGAAGATCAGCGTCCATCGTGAAGATGATGTCTCCACGTGCCGCATCGAATCCAGCTTGCAAGCCAGCTGCTTTGCCGCGGTTACCTCGGAATCGAAGCCCACGGACTTGGCCACGATAAAGATCTGCCAACGCTTGTATGACTGCCCATGAATCATCAGTACTTCCGTCGTCGATGAATACGATTTCGAACCGCCGTCCAGCCGGTACGTTTTCGCAAATTCGCTGCGTGAGTTCGGGAAGTGAGTCTTCTTCGTTGTAGACAGGAATGACAAACGAGATGTCGACAAAGTCCGATTTCACACCCATTGGCGACAATGGAGTTGAGTAGCGGTCTTGGTTGTTAAGGTTGCTGCGAATCATGTTGTGTCTCCGTTTGGAAAAGTTTAGTAGCGAAGGAGTCCTATTGCTCAAGGCATGCCAAACGCCGAACCAGCCTGTTTTTGATCACGTTGCAACAGCTGTGAGGGTTGTTCGATCGAAATCAGTCCCTACCGAATCGAGAGACAGTAAACCTTCCAGTCACGACCGTAAGAAATGACTGAAAGAATTACGGTCATTGCTGTTTGTGAATTTTGATTTTGCGTTTCGCCCAGACACAGCGAACTTTCGAGATTGGTCGGCGCGAACTTTTCCTCGCTAAAACAAGCTTCGCAGCCAATTCGCCAAGAATTAAGAACAGTGACGCCATTCCAATGGCGCACCAGTTGCCTTCTATCAGATCGACAACTTTTCTTAGCGGAGATACTGATGAACTGGTTACAAACTACATTCAACTTCATTAATGAATGTTTAAACAAATGGGCACGTTCAAACCGCCGACTGAATAATCACGGCAGTAAACGGTCGACTGAATCGTCGTATGAACAATTGGAACAAAGAAAAGTAATGAACGCGTCACTGCCGAGCTTTGCACCCGACGCCGGAGTGCTTTATCAAATCCACGGAGTTACCGGAGAACAAGGACAACTGTCGGAGATCGACCTGGCCAACGAAACGTTTGTCGACGTTGGTGAAAATGCTGGTTTCAAAATCAACGGCACCGGTTTTCGAACAGCCGACGGCTACGTCTATGGCGTGAAGATGGATACCGACGAAATCATCCGCCTCGGTGCCGATGGGAACTATGAAGTCCTCGGGAAAGTCTCTGGGCTTCCTGACGGCTCTTTTTACACTGGCGACTTCGGCCAGGACGGCCTGCTTTACTTGCGGCATCAGAATAATTATTACGGTGTCAATGTTGATAGCTTGACGGTAGAGAAAGTAAAGACTGCGTCAGAAAGTGTGACCAGGACATACGACATTGCTTACAACCCAGTCACGGAGTTGCACTACTCGATTCGCAAGTCCGGTTCGAAAGCTGAGTTCATCTCGATTGACTTACGAGGCGACTCGACCACCGCCGCGGTTACCGTTATCAATGATAACCTGCGGCCAGTTGGAACTTTCGGTGCCGTTTTCTCCGACGCGAGTGGCCGAGTGTTTGCCGCGAACAATGCGGGTGGACTGTACGAAGTTGAATCAGAAACAGGCATCGCAACGTTTGCTGGCCAATCACCACGTGCATCCTCGAACGATGGTGCCGTCTCCTCGCAAGCCTATCTCGATTTACCGCCCGTTGCCGAAAATGCCTGGATGAGCGTTCTGGCAGGGGAACCCGCTCAGCAAATGCCAATCCAAGCACCTTACGACCTTGAAGGCCAATCGCTTCAGGTCACGGTAACTGAGTTGCCGGAAATCGGACAAGTCCGGACAGCAGACGGAAACATGGTTGCTGCCGGACAAGCGTTGACCGTCGACGAACTTGTCAATCTGACGTATCAACCGACTGATCAAGTCGATACCGATCGAGAACCGGTAACATTCCACTATGAAGTTTCGGATGGCAACCATATCGTTTCGGCGAAAGTCGAAATCGGCTTTGCCGGCTTGTCTCGACTGACGGGGCAAGTCGTCGTCGTGGACGACACGGAAGAAAGTTCGTACGCCGGTTATATGTACAACAACGAAATCCGGATCACAGGCACCGACTTCCGTGGAAACTCGGTCGACGAAACTGTTTTGACCGATGTCGATGGCAATTACCGGTTCGAGAATCTTGCACCTGGCACGTACGCCATTGAACAAGACCAACCGGATGTAGTCTTTGAAGCGGGTGTCGACGGAGGCGATACGACTGGTGACGTTCAAGGCAACCGAGTTCACGAGATCGTGATTGGTGCGGCCCCAGGATCTATCGCTGGACCGACATTTTACGAATACGCTCCAACGTTAATATCTGGGTTCGTTTACGTTGACGCCAATGGAGATGGAACTCTGGACGTTGAGGAAGATGGACTCGCAGACGTTGTGATTGAATTGTCGGGCACCGATTTCGACGGCAAGCAAGTTAGCTTGACAACGACGACGAACAACTACGGTTTCTACGAGTTCCGCGGACTCGCACCTGGAAGCTATTCAGTGATGCAATCGCAACCGAGTGATTTCGTCAGCGGAGCAAGTAACGTTGGTGATTTTGGTGGCGTGGTTTCCGACAATCTGTTCGCCAACGTGACACTGGGACCAGGTGAACAGGCAACCAGCTACAACTTTGGTGAGTTCGAAAAGAGTTCTTTAACTGGCAGCGTCTTCATCGACAACGACCTCGACAAGAACTTTGACCAGGGAGACACTGCGATCCAAGGCGTAACGGTGAAGCTGGAAGGGACAGACTTCCGTGGCAATCAAGTTTCACTGGAAACACGGAGCGGAGCAGATGGAAACTACCTGTTTGACGATCTCGTTGCCGGTAACTATTCGCTGACCCAAGTACAACCTGAAAGACTTACTGACGGTTACAGTCATGTTGGGATTTTCAACAATGATGAAGCGGTACTTGCATCCAATGGCGTCTCGTCCACCAACCAGATATCTGGCATAGAAATCGGCGTCGGTCGACACGGGCGAAGCTACAATTTCAGCGAGAAAGTCGAATACAACTTTGCCGGCAGCTTCGATCAAACGCTTATGTTCGAAGGTACCGACTCAGCAGACGAATTCACTTTCACTGCTGGCGAGTTGTTCCACGTCGTCAATCTGAACGGGGAGGAATTCTTGATCGACGCTTCGATAAATTCAAACATCCTCTTCAACGGCAAACTGGGGCAGGACTTTGTCTCCTTTACTGGCTCCGAGAAAGTCGAACGAGTGGTCACGTCGGAAACCGAGGCGACGATGCGGAGCGAGTTCTGGCGAGTGCGAGGCTTCAACAGCGAGCATTTTACCGTCGACTCGGGTGGTGGATACGATCGGGCGTTCATGTATGACACGCAAGTTGATGATCGTATCAAGATGACGCAAGACTATGCTCGAATGTGGAATGACGACGGCTACTACGCAGAGACTCGCGGGTTCCATCGCACCTACGCCTATTCTGACAACGGTGGTAAGGATCGGGCGTACTTGTACGATTCGAAGTACGATGACACTGTCAAGATGACCTCCGAGAACGCCCGCATGATCGGACGGAAGTTCTACAACTTTGCCGGTCGATTCGAACGAGTCTATGCCTACTCGACCAACGGTGGCAACGACCGCGCCCAGTTCTGGGACTCGGCCTTGGACCGTGACGTCTTCCAGGCACTCCCTGAATATTCCCGAATGTACAATCAGGACCAATCGTTCTACAACTTTGCCGAAGGATTCAAACAGGTCGACGCGTTCGGCTTCCGAGGTGGCGACAACGACCGGGCTTATCTTTATGGTTCCGCAGGTGACGAGATCCTGATCGGCAGCCCCGCCAAGACCGGCATGGTCGGTGACGGGTTCGCGTTCGATGTTCATGGATTCGAACGCAAGTACGCGGTCTCTAATGGTGGTAATGACCGCGCCTTGCTGTTCGACTCCAAACTGGATGACCGATTCGTTGCACGACCTGATGACACGCGGCTGTTCAACAACAGGTACTTCCTGAACGCCAAAGGGTTTGCTGAAGTCGATGCGTACTCTTCCAGCGGCGGAAACGACCGAGCTTACTTCTATGATTCTGAAGGTGACGACACGCTGGTTTCCCTTGAGAACGAAATGCGAATCATCGGGAATGGATTTGATAACACCAGCCATGGGTTTGCGAGGAACTATGCTCACTCGACGGCCGGCGGCAATGACACTGCCGTCCTGTATGACACCGAGCATGCCGACACAGTGAAACTTGGCGAGAATGTGTCCAAGATGTATGGCGAGACGTATTACTCATGGCTGAATCAGTTCGAAAATGTCTCCACGGAATTCACGAACGCCAGTCGCCACGACCGGGCACTTGTGTTCGGTGCCGTCGACGCTGATACGCTGGCAGCATCCGGTGAACTGGCCGATCTGATTTACGATCACGCCGCTGAGTTCATCTACGATGTCGAGGCGAATGAGTCGGGACAAGACGGAGAGGATTCCGACTTCGCCTCCCTGTATGAACACTTGCTAAACCTGAGTACTGGGTAATCACCCTTGCCGCGAGTCGTGGCAAACCTAATTCCGAGGGCCGAGTTTTCGTCGACAGGATACGGTGCCCCTACAACCACTGCGACCCCGAAACCTCGCCTCAAAAGCGGATTGTTTCGACGGGGTAAGCAGAGTTGTATTGGGGGTGGCCGATGTATCTCTTGGCGAAAGCTCGCCCTTTTTGTCTGATCATCTTTTTACCGAACTCATTCGACTTACGGCAGGATTAGTAAATGAAAGGCATCGTGTTCACTGAATTTCTTCAACTGGTAGAAGAGAAATTTGGCTACGAAACCGTCGACAAGGTCTTACTACAGGTGCAGCCTGAAAATGACGGAGCTTACACTGCTGTCGGAACCTACGATCACCAGGAACTAATCCAGCTCGTTGTTGCATTAAGTCAAGAAACTAAAGTAGCTGTTCCCGATCTGGTAAAAACTTTTGGCCGCTACCTGTTCACAAAGTTCAGTACAGCGTATGCCGACAAGATTTCCGGGCTGAAGAATTCGTTCGACCTGCTTGAACAGGTCGAAGGCTACATTCACGTCGAAGTTCGCAAATTGTATCCGGGAGCTGAGCTGCCGACTTTCGAATACGAACGGCCCAACGATGAGACTCTGCACGTCATCTACAAATCGACTCGACCTTTTGCAGATCTGTGCGAAGGTTTGATCAACGAGTGCGTTTCTCACTTTGGCGAATCCATTTCGATCAAACGTCAGGACCTGGCCAATGATGGAACTTCGGCACGGTTCACGCTCGTTAAACAGCCAGTAGAGTGCGAAGCTCAGCAAGCAGTTGTTTAATCGGAGATCCGGATGTCGACAAGCACTTCTGCAGAACGCGACATGCTGCTTCGCCGAGTTGCCAGAGAACGCAATGCGAGGCTGGCGGCTGAGTCGATCCTGGAAGAAAAAAGCCTGGAGTTGTACGAGGCTAACGTTGCGCTGCAACGGACGGCTGAGAATCTGCAGGAGCAGATGCAGAAGTACCAGTCTATTTTCGAATTCGCGGCTCAGGGGATCGTAACGGTCGATCGGAACTGGCAAATTAAGTCATTCAATCCAGCCGCCGAAAAAATATTCCAACTGACTCGCGAGAATGCAGTCGATCGAAAATTCCAGTCTCTATTTGCGCTGCCAGCAACGCAACATGCTCTAACAGATTTCGATGCCCACCAACCAGGCTTGCATCAAGTCATCGGACTACGCGGTGAAGGCAACGAATTCGCAGCCGACTTAACCACCAGCCTGGTTCAACACAAAGATGAAACCGTCCTCGTGGCGTTGATCCGCGATCGGACTGAACAACAGCAACTGGAAGCTCAGCTTCGCCACGCACAAAAAATGGAATCGGTCGGGCAACTGGCGGCTGGTATCGCACATGAGATCAACACGCCAGTTCAATTCGTGGGTGACAACATCCGCTTCCTGACGAGCTCTTTTGAGGACCTCGAAGCGCTGCTTGAATTGCTCCGACAATTCGACGATTCGTCACAGACGCGGGAAGACTGGGAGTCACTGCAAGCACAACGCCGCAGCATGGAAGAAGCAATGGATCTGAATTTCATCCGGCAGGAAGTACCCGAGGCCTTAGTTCAATCACTGATTGGAATCGAACGCGTGTCAACGATCGTTAAGGCAATGAAAGAATTTTCGCATCCGGGTGAAGCAACCAAGACTGCCGTCGACATCAACGAAGGGTTACAGAGTTCCATTACCGTTTCCAGAAATGAATGGCGTTACATCGCCGAAGTAACAACGGACCTCGATAAGGAACTCCCACTTATCATGGGATATCCTGGCGACCTTAATCAGGCGTTTCTGAACATCATCGTCAACGCCGCACATGCCATCCAATCACGCAGCGACGACCAAACCAGTCTCGGAAAAATCCACATCGCAACTCGCCGCTGCCAAGAACACATTCAGATCACGATAGCTGACAACGGATGCGGCATACCAATCAGCGATCACCAGAAAGTGTTCGAGCCGTTCTATACAACGAAACAGATCGGCAAGGGGACTGGGCAAGGCTTGGCAGTCGTTCACACGGTCATCGCTGAAATGCATCAGGGCGAGATCAATATTCAATCTGAAGTTGGTGCAGGAACGAAGCTCGAAATTCGACTGCCGATTCATTTTGATTCTGACATTGTGCAATCGCAATCCGCAAACGACGGGAGTGAAAATGCAACCTGAAAAAACTCGAGTTTTGTTTGTCGACGACGATGCCAGTTTACTCGCTGGGTTGCGGCGAATCCTCCACCGATTTCGCGACCAATGGGAGATGGAGTTCTGCACGAGTGGTCGTGACGCACTTCATCTGCTTGCACAAAACCGAACTCATGTAATCGTGAGTGATATTCGGATGCCCGAAATGGACGGGGCGGAGCTAATGCGAGAAGTTCACAGCCAGTTCCCTGAAGTCGTTCGAATTATCTTGTCGGGGCAAGCTGAACAGGAGAAGGTGCTCGAACTCACTGAAGTAGTGCACCAGTACTTTTCCAAGCCATGCAATCCAGACCAATTGCGTGCAGCGATTGATTCGATCCACTCGAAGCAGCAACAGTTGAGCTGCGAAAGCTTGATCAGTTATTTGACTGGCATGGCTGCGATTCCAGTACTTAACTCAAAGTTTGAAACGTTAAGATCAGAACTGGAAAAGCCAAACGGCAGCTTGGAAAAGGTGATCGAGATTATCACATCAGACCTTGGGTTCAGCATGAAAGTACTGCAACTGACGAACTCTCATTTCTTTGGCGACCTCAAAGGACTTGGAGTTGCAGCAGCATGCGGCAAACTTGGCTTGGAGATCCTTAAGCCAGTGTTACTAAACTCAAGGACATTCGCAGCACCAATTGCTGAGCCAACAACTGAAAACCTAAAGGACAATTTAAATCTTCTTGCTGGACTGACGTTAACCGATCGCATCCAGAGATTCTTGATCGAAGCCCCTGCAACTAACATGACAGAACAGACGGTTGCGGAAATCAGTAACAAGCCAACAATGATTCTCGATTACATCCTGGCATTGTGGGGTGTCCATTCACTGCCAGTCGAAACAGTTGAGCACTCATCCACAGGGGCGCTTCCACAGTCGGCCCAGTAGTCTCTGGATTCGAGCGGCGTGACAGTGAAGAACCATTTTCACGTAGCCCCACAGTTTCTTGGTCCACGGTTTTTCCTGAGCCGGTTTGTTCTACAGGAACAGCACGTTGGCTTTTGACGCCTTGAGCGGGAGCGAGCCGCTCCACCCAATTTGGGATAGTTTCGCCCGATACCACGTTCCATCACGCCGCCAGCCGCACGATTTGGGTGTGCACCTTGCACAAGATGCCCGTCGGCAGGTGGAGCAGTGTGTGGACGTCGCATTGTTGTAGCAGGTTGGTGCGAACGGTCTCTCCGGCTCCGCCCTCAAACAGTACATTGATGGGGACGACGATCGCAGCTCGGCCATCGATTTCGAGCAACGTCTTGATGTGCTGGACGAAATTGAGCTGTTTGTTCTTGCTGCTCACGACTTCATTACAAGTATGGCTTTTTTGATTTATCAAACGCAGCCTGGGATACATGACAAGGAAATGAACACAGAGATACATGTTTGTGACGTAGTTCAAAATATTATTCTGCTGCATTCTGAACTTCTGGAAGACAATAGCAATTCGATGACCATTCGAGATCGGCTTGCATGGCAAGCTGACCGGATCCTCAGCAGCGTTGAATCAGGCAACCATGCCGGTTTGTTTCACTTGTCAAATTGGTGTATCCGACACGTTAGCAAGTCACAGGAAGAAATCATTAGCGCTGGTATTACCTTGGACGACGCGCGCGAGGCGATGGCCAGAGAGTATGGATACACCGATTGGAAGCAGGTTGAAGAGTTAGGTTCAAAAGTACCTGATTCTGAATTCGAGTCCGCCGTTGATGCGTTGCTGGCCGGTCGTTTGGATGACTTGAAAGACGTGGTCAAGTCGAATCCGGCCTTGGTCCAGAAGCAATCTGACTATGGTCACCGTTCGACGTTGCTGCATTACTGCGGATCCAACGGCTTGGAGACTCATCGCCAAGTCGTCCCTTTGAACCTCGCAGAGATAACTCAATTTCTTCTCGACGCTGGTGCCGATCCAAACGCTGAAGCCAACATGTATGGCGGCGGATCGACGACTCTGGGACTGTTAACGTCGAGTGCTCATCCCGCCAAAGCTGGAGTCACAGAATCAGTCGCCGAGATTTTGAAAAAGGCTGGAGCGAAATAGCCACGCGCGTTTCACTTCGTTGAATCGCATCGAATTCAAAGCAGCCTTACCCTGTCTCGATGAAGTTGGGCTGTTGTCATTTGGCAGTCTCAAGGGCAACAAATTCTTTGACTTCAATGGTTCCTTCTTCGACACCAACACTAATCGCACCCTTGGTCTCATGGAAAATACCTTCGTATTCGCCAATGGCAATATCGTTCAGATATAGTTGGGCCGTTCCATTGTCGTTGGCAATCATAACTTCGTACCATTCGCCCGGTTTGATTTTTAGATCCATGAGTCCGACATAGCCTCCTTCGTCGTAAGCTGAGATGTAGGTAGCCCACGTCGCCAGATTGACATGGTTGGTGGAATCAATCGAGCAATTTATCCGAACCGATACTGCTTTTCCTTCGACAAGACGAAACTTGACCTTTGCTCCAACGTTGCTGGGAAACTTGCGTTCGGTATTGATGAACGTCCACGAACTATCAACTTGACCGATCAGTAGCTCGTTTTCCACTTTCCAATTGGATTCGTCGTCCGTTTGCCAGCCGGATAGTGATTCACCATCGAATACCTTGACTACATTGGCCGACTCTAATTCTGGAGCAATCCAACCGAGTTTGGCCAGGACTTGATCCCGGTGTTCCGGTTGAACAGGTTGCTGTTCAAGCCACTTTAACCAATCACGTTCGAGGCGCCGAAACGTCTTACCGAACTCCATGTGAGCTTCGGTAGAGTGGACGTACCACCGTTTGACCTTCTCGATGCCGAACTCTTCAATCAGATAGCCAACGAATGATCCGGCGACGTGGTATGGATGGACTCCGGTAAGCACGCCTTCCGGCCACGACCGTCGAAGTTCAACCAGGCTTGGAATGCGGGACTTTGACTGATAGACAGCGGCCCAGGAATGGATAGGAACCTGCTCGTCTGACTTAGCCAGTATCGTTGCTAGGCCTTCGACGGTGAAATTGTCGGTTACGGCATCCTCGTCACGAGGAAACTGCAAGGCAAAAATATGAGTCAGTTCATGAACGCTGTCAAAATCAATTGCCTGATGTACGCTGACCGTTCCGGTGGAAAAAGCAACAGCTGAAGTGCCAGTTGTTTTCTGCAAATCGGCGACGTCTCGGTACAGAAAAATATGGATTCGACCACTGTAATCCATCTGCAGCAGTTTCTTGCACTCGTCAAACTTTTCTAGATTGAGCTGTACGACTTTTGCAAGCTTTTTGTCATTCAGATCGTCTGGACGGTAGTGAAAAACAATGTTCGGTGTCTCTTTTGCGGCGGTTAGTTCCTGCATGACCCGCTTGTCGAGTGAAGTCAACTTGTCAGGCTTAAACAAGCTTCTCAATTCTATATCAGCTAAATCCATGCTCCCCAATTCTTCGCCAATTGTCACATTAATGTGACCCGACTCTTCGTCAACTGTCATCTGTATGTTACGCGCCGATTCGGATTGTTGGTCGCCTGGTCCGTTCGAACCTGTCGGAACCTGAGCGAAAGCGAAACTGCTGACCCCAATCGTGACGATCACAAACAGAGCCAACTTACACATCCAGCTGATGCGAGTCGTAGTGAATTCACCTTTTCGAGCAAGCAGCCGAACCACTCGCTGTTCCAGGTTACCTGCCGACATCCCCAGCTGCAGCGCTGATTGAGGTCCGCCTTGAGGTCTGCCAATTGCGACTTCGGCGATGGAAACAATTGAGTGTGCCAGTTCTTGCCAGTGCCCACATGATTCGACTGCAATATCATCGCAGATTAACTCTCGGATACGCGACATTTCTGATGAAGCGTGAATGACCAACGGGTTCCACCAATAGATACACGAGGCAGCGGCCTGGAGCATGACCGTTCGATGATCCTTCCGAGATATGTGTGCCAGCTCATGCGCCAGGATCATTTGCAACTGTGGCTCGGATTGGATCTTCAACAGGTTTGACGGAATGATCAAGCGCGGGGTTCTGAATCCAGTTACGGCTGGAAACGCCAGGGACGAGCTTTCAAGTAATTCTGGTACACGGTTTATTCCCAATTGCCTTGCGCGTTTGGCGACAAGTAATTGAAGACGTTTATCGTTGATCTGGCGACATCCGTTGACCAAATGTCTGGCAATACGCCAACTACGCAAATGTTTATAAAAACTGAATAAGAACCCAATCATCCAAACCAATGTGATTGTCGTCCCGATTGACCTCGCCACATGGAAGCTTGACCATGATCGTATGGTTGATGCGCTGGCTGCCGAGTTGGACTCATTGACTTGCGATTCAACCAATTCGTTTTTGATTTCCGATCTTTGTGTGAGTTCATTCTGACCATGCGAGCTGATACTTTGGGAGTTTGGCACGAGACTTGAATTTGAATCGGAGAGGGAACGTCGATTCGAAGTAACTGCTGTCGAAGGTTCGTTAGAGTCGGCGGTTGCGCGATTGGCTGTCAACGATTGGTGAACCGGCAAGCAGCCCCAATTGCCAAGCCAACCTGTCGTGATCGCGATTGGTGCTGCCAGACAGGCAACCAGGCCAGCAACCAGGATCGCATGTTGAACGGGCAGTGGACGTACAAAACGCTTGACCAGAATTGTCAATGTGGCGATTGCGATTGATGCGAACAAAAAGTTCAGCGCGAGCAGTAATACGGAATCAGGTATCATCTTATCGTCCTCTCTTTTTCTTGTTTTTGCCGGTGTCAGAACTTTCGTCCAGCAGTTTTTTCAAACGCTCGACTTCAGATTTTGAAATTCGACGAGTTCCCAACAGGCTTAGCAGGAAGTTGGCGGGTGAGCCGTCAAAAAAATCTCCAATAAATTCATCCGCCAACATGTGCTCAGTCGACTCACGTTCGACAGCTGGCTGATATTGAAAGATGCCGTCAATCTTCTTGCGGGAAAGCCAGTTCCGTTTCTCCAGACGATCTACAAGGTTCAGCACGGTTGTCCGCGTAACTTTCCGTTTCTTCTGCAAAACGTCCCATATCTCAGCGACGCTCATCCCCGTTTCGTGTTCCCACAGCAGATCCAGAATCTCAAACTGCGAGCTTGTCAGCGATCCTTTAGGTTTAACCATTTCGTGTAACTCCATTCATTCGAGTGTCGTGGGATTTCTGCTTGACCAGGGGTGTGTGTGTCCTGTCTGTTAGACGACGGCTGTCGTCTGGTTTGCATCGTATGGTTTACGACGACTGTCGTCAAGTAAATTCCTAAAAATATTCCTGGAGTTTTGACGGTCCGGTTCGCGGTCGCTTTGGACTGAACAATCGAGGCGCGTGAATTTGAGATTTGGTGCGTCTCTGAATTCTTTGCCTTACCTACCATTCCGGTCGGTGAATCAAGTACGACATGGTGAGTCGAGGATTGATCTCGATGACGACGTCGCGGGGGCCGAGGACAATGTCGATGCCTATGAAGCCGAAGAAGTCGGGTAGGGCAATGACCGTTTGCTTTGCGAGATCTTGAGCTCGGGTGGCGAGGCTTATTGGCAGGTCGTTTTGGCAGTGGGAGAATTTGCCGGGAGTGTCGTCGAAGAAGACTTGCCTTAACGGCGGAAAAATTTGGGTGGCGTCTGGTTTAGAGCTGGGGCGAATGATGGAGACGCTGGCTGGAGTTCCTTCGATGTATTCTTCGACTCGCCATTGACGGAGGAGCTGTTGGTCTCTGAGCAGCTGTTGTTCTTGCTGGTTCACTCGCTTGCGCTTCGGGCTTGTATTCAGTGCTGCCAGGATTTCCTGTTGGGTTAGCGGGGCAGGGAGTATTTGCAGACCTTGGCCTCCGCAACCGTCAGCCGGTTTTAAGACTAATTGGTTTGCCACTGGAAGCTGATCGGGTGGCCATTGATCCGCAGAGGCTCCGATCGGGACTGGGATACCACGGTCGGAGAGCCAGGTTTGCATGCGATTCTTGTCGGAAGCCAGAGCGGTGAACTCTTCATCGGGATTGAGTAGCTTGGAGCGGTGGGGCCGTAGGCTCTTTAGTAGATCGAGCAGGCAGTTATCGGTTTCCGGTGCGACGACCAGAATCTTGTCGGCTGATAGACCGGCGGCCTTTGTCTATTTTCTAATTGGCGAAGTCTGTTCGTCCGAGTGCGAGCATTTGCTGGCGAAATGATTCGCAAAGCTTCTGAAGCTGCTCGATTGACAACTGTTCGGTACGAGCGTGAGCTCCCAGTTGATTCGCTGCCAACACCGAATCGATAGCAGGCTTGTCAAGTCGATCCTTGAACGCACTGATCGCAACACTGCGGAGGAACTTGCGACGGTGGAAAAAGATTCGCCGCGTGAACGTGTGAAAGAATTCGACATCTGGAATCATAGCTCGTTTGTCGGGCCTGTGCACCAGATGCACGATGGCTGAATCGACTTTGGGACGAGGCCAAAATACGGTCGGCGGTAACACCCGGACGACCTTCGCGTCACAAAGGCTTTGCACCCAAACGCTCAGCGCGCCGTAGTCTTTCGAGTTGGGTTCGGCGACCAGTCGATCTGCCAACTCCTTCTGAATCGTGACCGTCATCGACTCTGGGATGATCGGGCAACGCAACAGATTCGAAACAATCGGCGTAGCGATGTTGTACGGCAGGTTCGCGGCCAATTTGAAGATCGACCCGGGATACCGCGTCATGGCTTCCTGGATCGTGTCCAGGACCCGTTGGTCGAAGTGATTCTTGTTGCGTAACACGTCCTGATGAAGGAACGTAACGTTTTCAACTTCTTCCAGTTCTTCCTGAGCCAACTGGTGCAGATGTTCGTCAATTTCGACCGTCACGACATGCGCACTTTGCGAAGCCAGCATGCTGGTAAGCGAGCCCATCCCCGTACCGACTTCGAGGACAATATCGTCGGGAGTCAATTCAGCAGACCGCGCCAGCAATTCGATCAGATTCAAATCGATGAGGAAATTCTGACCGTGCCGCTTATTGGGGTTGAGGCCAACTTCGTGAAACCGTCGGTTGAGGTAGGAGATTGTTTGTCGACTTTTTGCCATCTCTCAAGCCTCCTGACGAGCGAGCTGTTGCTGCACGTATTTTGCCAAAATGTCTGTCTCGATATTGACGACATCGCCGACGTTGCGTGAACCTAGCGTGGTGACGTCGAGAGTATGCGGGATCATCGCGATACTGAAACGATTGCGTTCCACGTTGACCAAAGTCAAACTGACGCCATCGACAGCGACCGATCCTTTCGAGGCCATCTGACGAGTCAACGGTTCGTCGACAGTGATCCAGAACTCGGACCACTCGCCATCGTCGTTTCTGCTATCGACCTGACCAAGTCCATCAATATGTCCGGAAACATAGTGGCCCCCCAAGCGAGCCCCAGCTGGCAACGCTCGTTCGAGATTCAACCGGTCACCCGTTCGCAAAGTTCCCAGATTCGTTCGGCTTAGTGTTTCGGAGCCAGCCTGGAAGTCCAGCTCCTGTTGATCATTGATCGCAACAACCGTCAGGCAACAACCGTTAATGCTGATGCTGTCTCCGATCGACGCGTCCTGGGAGACGATCTCGCTCGCGATTCGCAGCACCTTCGAAGAAGGGCCGTCGTCGCGAACCTCTTTGAGTGTTCCCAATTCTTCCACCAAACCTGTAAACATAAAAATTCAATTAGATGCAAAATGGACTGAACGCCACATTTTGCACCGAAAGTCAGGCATGGCAAGGAAGCTTTAGGTATTGAACGGCAAAATTACCGTTTGTTGTTTTCCAGACGTATGAATTGCCAGCCGGAAACCCAGTAGATATCACTGAATGGCTTACACCAGCGGCATTCCGCGGCAACTCGCTGCACGTCTTGTCGCTTCCCACGCGAGCATGGACGATGCACTTTCAGCGAAGCGATTACGCGATCAGGGAACTCGACTTGGCTTACGAGCGAAATCCCCATCGGCGAAATATTGCGTGAAAAACACTGCTGGATATCCAGTAGTTCATTGGGGAGCTGCACATCGACTGGGCAAACGAGAACATCCCGATGGAATGAACGTAGTTCCCTTTCGTACCGAGCACTTTCCCTCAATAGTTCGTCAACCATCCGCTGGATTTCTGGCCGGACATTAGCTGAGTTTACTAACATAAGCGTTCCTTGAAGAGATTTTAATTGCTGGTGCGAATTGCACCGCCGCCATCTAAAACGTAGTTCGATTCGGGGGTGGAAGGGGCAATATTTTGTCAACAGAGAGTTTTACAACCATGAGTGATTCCGAATCGCACATGGTTGCCATTAATCAACATGAATGGTGCGTGTTGATTTCTTTAAACGTGCCGGCAAAAAAAGGCGACAAGATCGACGCCGCCTGCAGTCAGTTGCGCCGACAAACGGCAACAAGCTCCCAATTCGTTTTAGCTTTTATCTTGATCGGATATGGAACGGCGGTCTGGAGGTCGTTAAAACAGAGTTAGCTGCTTCAACCAATCTCAATTGAAAATGAATGTGCACTCATGGCAAAACCAAGCACTATTTTGACCGCTTTGGGCTCAGTAGTTTACCTTTCATGTTTCGCGTTATACGCACAAGGGCAAGACTGGCCGTCGCGAGGTCGTGACAACAGTCACAATCCTGTTGTTGCCAAAAACGACATTCCAGTCGATTTCAAACTTCTATCCCACAGGGTTAAGGGCAGAGTACGTAAAGAGCCGCAGATCGAGAATGTAAAATGGTTCGCGGAAACCGGCATGAGTCTTGGAAGTGAACCGGCGATTTCAAATGGGTTGATTTGGGTCGGCGGCAACAACGCCAAACCTCGCGATCCGAAGATTACCGGTGACGCCGGTGTTCTATTCTGCTTTCGTGAATCTGATGGAAAATTTCTTTACCAATACGTATCACCACGCCGCAAAGAAGGCCACATGGTCGATTGGCCTCGCTATGGAATCGCATCCACACCCTTCATCGAAAACGATCGAATTTACTTTTGCACCAACCGCTGCGAAACGGTATGTCTGGACATCCGGCCGCTGATTGAAGGAATGGGCTTGCCGACCGAGGTTTGGAAAGTAGACATGCGGGAGAAGTTCAATGTTGCTCCGGGCGCCGCTCACATTGGTTCGCGTCACCTCCATTGTTCGCCAGCTGTTTGGGGAGACTACATTTATGTGAATACGACCCATACGGTGCGTCCGTTTAGTGCCAAAAGTTCAGCGGCAAACGATTCGAACGCTCCTCCGAGCTTGATTTGCTTCAACAAGAAAAATGGAACAGTGAAATGGACAGACAACACACCTGGCAATTCAGTCCTGGGCCCTCAATGGGGCAACCCAACGGTCGTCCAAGCCGGCGGTCGCAATCAAGTTATCGTCGGGCAAGGGGATGGCTGGGTTCGCTCCTTTGATTGCCTTAGCGGCGAATTGATCTGGAAGTTCGACATCAATGAAAAAGCGGCTCGAATCAAACATCGCGAGAAGCATGGATGGAACGGCTACTATCTGGGACAGGTAATTTCGGAGCCAGTTTTTAAGAATGGTCGGCTGTTTCTGTCTAGAGGATTCGATTACGAGTTCGGTGCATGCACTGGGCGGCTCTGTTGTATTGATCCCGCAAAAACCGGGGATCTCAGTTCGGAGCTTTTGTCTGCCAACGACGCAGTTACCGCCAATCCAAATACAGGACTCATTTGGGAATTCAAAGGCTCACCCAGCGGCCCGGAAGAAGTCGACGCTGACGAAAAGAACCCAAATGTAATGCACGGTTCATCCGGAAGTGTTGCGGTTCACAATGGTTTTGTCATTGCGGCCGACTGGGCTGGCTCTATTCATTGCCTGAACGAAAAATCCGGTAAACGACATTGGAGTTACAACACGCTCTCGAGGATATATGGTTCGCCGCTGATCATGGGCGACACGGTCATCGTTGCTGATGAAGATGGAACAGTGTCTAGAATTAAGTTAGCGAGCAAGATGGACAAGGCAGAAATTGGGACCAATTACACCGATTTGCTTATTCAAACTTCGCCCATTTACGCCAATGGCACTTTCTACTTCACTTATTACCGTAGAATCCTCGCGGTCCAAGCTCGCGACACGACAGGAAAAGCTACGAAGGAAAAGTGAGCTCAGCACGTTTAATCCGAAGCTGCATGAATCTGAAATTCTGCAACGACGGGAAAATGATCTGACAACGGTGAACGGACAACTTTTTGGTTGACCAAATTCAATTCCGGCGATTCAAACAAAATCCAGTCGATCACCGATTGCGGCTGCATCGTCGAAAACGTGAATTCAGATTCTTTCGGAACGCTTTCAGGAAAATACGAAAGGCCAGTGCTGGAAACCAAATTCTCAAACGCATTTTCACCCTGCTCGTTGGTCCTGGATTGAGGGGCGGCTTTGGGTGTCGTATTCAGATCGCCCATCAGCAGAACCGGATGTTCACAACGGCTGAAGAAATCGGCAACGTCGCGTACTTCTTTTACGCGGACGCTTTCGTTTCTGGATTCCAAATGCAATCCAATGACCGACAAGTTCACACTGTCGGACAACTTTACCGTACAGCCCAATCCTCGTTTGGCTCCGACAACCCAATCCTCCCAACCATTAACAGGCGCAAACGAAACAACTTCGGCGTTTTCGATAGGAAACTTACTGAGCAACACGTTGCCGAAATGCCAACGACCATAGATAAAGCCAAAGTCCAAATTGGACTGCTTCACAACGTATGGGTATCCAGCTTCCTGTGCGATCAGATTCGCTTGATCATAACCACCACTCCAAGTCGCACAAAAATCGACTTCGTTTAGCACAACGAGGTCTGCATCAAAGGTTTTGATCTCGTTAGCGATTTCGATGACCCTCTGCCGTTTTTCGGAACCACCTTCTTCCAGATTGCTAAACGTCTGACCGCGACCGTGAGCAATGTTCCAAACTGCAACTCGGATTTTGCCGCTGAACTTGGCCGTTGAACCGACCGAATTTTCCATCGTCTGAATTTTGCGAGAAAAACTAGTTGCTCGAAAGAACAAATAGGGACCCAATACCACGACAAGCAGTAACAACAAACCTCGAAACACAATTCGTCGTTTGCGAAACCGGCGGGTACGCGGTTGAGGTTCGGTTTCGGTAGTTCTTTCGGTCGTCATATTATTTTGTTCATCGGTTGAGTGATGCTGTTTGATAATGGGGTTGGCGACTGCGGGTCAAGTCAGGAGCCGAGCGCGTGATCGCAATGGAGGTTCCTGGCCGACCCATACGGATTCGTCTATCGGCAGTAGCCCTTCCTGAATCATTCCTTGAGAAGCCCTGCGGATATTGGAACGCTAGTTGTTGGGTTTCCGATTCCGTTGCATAATGCTGGGTTATCACGCTGACGAAGTGGGTCGGCGTAGTGACAGCTGCGAAAAGGGATGCAATGGAAGGAAAAATCAGGCACCGGGCGATTACTTTTGATGATGTGCTTATCGAGCCAGCCTACAGCGAAGTAGTGCCCTCCGACGTCGAGGTTGGCACTCAATTGACGAAGACGATTCGTCTTAACATTCCGCTGCTCAGCTCGCCCATGGATACAGTGACGGAAAATGAACTGGCGATCGCATTGGCAAAAGTGGGTGGTCTGGGCGTTATCCACAAGAATATGTCGATCGAGCAGCAGACGGAGCAAGTCTACAAAGTTAAGCGGAGTGCCAACGGCATCATCCAGGACCCGATAACTTTGCCACCCGATTCCACGGTTGGGCAAGCCAAGGAGTTGATGGAACAGCACAACGTCTCGGGCGTTCCGATCGTGCATGCAGACGGAACGCTAGCGGGTATTCTCACGCGTCGCGATTTGCGGTTCCTGGAGTCGCTGAATACACGCGTTTCCGAGGTCATGACCGCCGAGCCGTTGGTAACGGCGACGGGGAGTGTAACGCTTGAGCAAGCTGAGAAAATTTTAACGGCTAAAAAGGTGGAGAAACTTCTACTGGTTGACGAAGATAAAAAACTGAAGGGCCTTATAACGATAAAAGACATTGACATGATGAAGAGGTTCCCCAATGCCTGTAAAGATGGGCAAGGGAGACTTCGAGTCGGAGCTGCGATTGGTGTTCACGACTTGGAGCGGGCGGAAAGCCTGATCTCAAAGGATGTAGATGTCTTGATTGTGGATAGTGCTCACGGTCATTCGCGAAACGTTATCGAAACGGTTCAGGCTGTTAAAAGCCGCTGGGAGATAGACGTTGTGGCAGGAAACATTGCCACTGCGGATGGATGTAAAGCGTTGATTGATGCAGGTGCTGATGCGGTGAAAGTCGGAATCGGGCCAGGTTCAATCTGCACAACGCGAGTAGTCAGTGGCATTGGCGTGCCGCAGATTACTGCGATTTACGAGGCAGCGGAAGTTGCCAAAGCGAGTGGAGTTTCGATTATTGCCGATGGCGGCATTCGATACTCCGGAGATATTACAAAAGCGATTGCTGCAGGAGCCCACGCAGCCATGATCGGCGGATTGTTCGCAGGTCTGGCTGAGAGCCCTGGCCAAACGATTTTGTATCACGGTCGTACCTTCAAGGTATACCGAGGTATGGGGTCGATGGGTGCCATGGCGAAAGGTTCGAGCGAACGGTATCGCCAGGCGAATTCTGGTTCCAGGAAACTGGTCCCTGAAGGAGTCGAAGGCCGCGTTCCATTTAAAGGAGCGTTAAGCGATTTTGTTTACCAGTTGGTAGGCGGGTTGCGAGCCGGAATGGGATACTGCGGTGCTCAAACCATTGAGAATCTTCGCGAGGATGCGAAGTTCATCGAGGTCTCGGCGGCGAGTGTTAGAGAAAGTCACCCACATGATATCGCGATTACGCAGGAAGCACCCAACTACAGTACGGAAACGCCTGGCGATAAAAGCTAGTCGGTTTCTTACTTTTAACTTTTCACTGTTGGTGACAGCCGTTGCAATGACTGCAGCCAGCCTGCCCGCAAACGGTCAGGAATCTGTGCCAGATTTCCGGTCCAACGGTTACTCAGCGCCGGTGCATGTGCCGCCCCGAGTTCCACAGATGGATCCTGGGTTACCGAAAACGCTCAACGGCAAATTCAATTCTACACAGGACATCCGTTCCAGTAGATCGAGTGGATTGCAAACGAATCTCAGCGATTGGCAGCAAGCCGGGGCGAATAGATTCAACACCAGGCAACAGCCAGCGGGCAATCAGTTTGCTGCCCGACCACAGCCTCAGCAACAGCGCCAAATTCGCCAACCGCGCCCACAACGTCAACAGCCCCAACAGCGAGTCGGAACG
This sequence comes from uncultured Pirellulaceae bacterium, assembly GCA_964641465.1. Lineage (GTDB taxonomy): Bacteria > Planctomycetota > Planctomycetia > Pirellulales > Pirellulaceae > Mariniblastus. Next base: position 63,279 of record CAZXLW010000010.1, read on the forward strand.
GGGCTACAGGGACGAATCGGCAATCTGGTTAGCTCAAACAAATCAAACAAACAGCAAGCACGGAAGGCCGAGCGAGTAGTTCGATCTACTCCGCCTGCCCCGGTGATTAACAGGCAGTCAATCAGACCGCAGGAAGTCAATCCATATTCCAACACAATCCCGTCCAACACTCAGTTCGTCGCAACGGGGACGGGCGTTGCAAATGGTGAGCAACTGCCACAGGCACGGGTCGCGCCAGTTCAACAACAAAGCCGTCCGGTAGCTCAGACAAATTCCAGACAACGTGATGTACGTCGAACGGAACAGGTTGCTGCCCGTCAACGGCAGAGTACCAACCGGCCAAGTCGAACAAATCAGGTTCGTCGTACAGAGCCTCGCCTGCCAGAGCCTCGCTTGCCGGAGCAACCACGTTATGCTCAGACTCAAGCGATTGAACCAATTGGGGAGCCGGTCGAGGCGTTTGAAGAGATTGATGATCGGTATGTTCGATACTCGAACGAACCTCAGGAGAAATTCACAAATCCATTTCCTCCGAAACCAGCAGAGCTTGCTCCGAGAGACGCCGCACGGCAATTCAAACAAAACCTGGGAGCACGGAAAGTTGCAGCTCGCTCGCAACAACTGCAAGTCCAAAGCCAACTGCCAGCCTCCCAGAACCTCGATCAGCAACAAATCGAAGCGATCTCGGTGCTTAGCGACTCGAACGATAGTGCAGCATTGTCGCTCGAACCTGGAGCAGAATTTAACAGCTCACCAAGCGATATTCCGGACTCATATGATCCGGTGCCACAATCTCCGGTGCCACAATCCGGTCCGTTCTACGAAACGGGTTCCAATGTCTTGCGGACGCCGGTTGTCCTGCAGGAGGAACCGGAAGCTCCGGAAAACTTGGATGAAGATAATGACATTGACGACACCGATTTTGACTACGAGGATCCGGTCGATGACAGTCGGCCAAGTCCACTGAGAAAATCGTGTGATGAGTTCCGATTCGAACTGCTCGACAACAAGCCGATTACTGACATCGCATTGGATATTAGTCCACCGGCCAAGACTGATTTGCTTGGAGCCAACGTGTATCGCGTCTGGCGAGACCAATACGGCAACGAGCTGGCTCAAGGAAATATCCTCGATCTGAGAAGAGGTTACTTGATCGTGGGTACCGGCGGAGGCGGGCAAGTCCGATTGCCATACGCTCGACTAAGCGACGCGGATTGGCTGGCGATTTCCGATTACTGGCGATTGCCGATCGAATGTGGTCTGGGGCAAGGTGTCTACAACCACCGAGCGTGGACTCCGCAAACGGTCACATGGCACGCAAGTTCGCTTTGCCACAAGCCTTTGTACTTCGAGAATATTCAGCTTGAACGTTACGGTCACTCGCACGGTCCTGTCGTGCAGCCGTTCGCATCGACAGTGCACTTCTTCGGAAAGCTGTTTTTCTTGCCTTACAACACTGCGATCAACCCGCCTAACGAGTGCCAGTATGCACTCGGGTTCTACCGACCGGGCAATTGTGCACCGTGGTTACGGGAACCGTTCCCGATCAGCCTGCAAGGGTTCGCCCGGCAAACTGCGTTCTACACCGGGTTTGGTTTCCTGGTTGATTGATCAAAAAGTACGGGGCAGTATTTAAATCAAGTTTGAGAGCGATTGGCTCCGAGGCCGCAGGTTCTAAACAAACCTGCGGTCTTTTCTTTTTTATAATGACATGTGTGAAGGGTAGACCGCGTTCATTGTTTAGCGGTACGGCTCAGCCGAATGGCACTGACTATAACCCCGAATGCAGCGACAGGCTGTGGCCCACTTTAACCCCGAACGGGGTGACAGGCTGTAGCCCATGGCGTCAGCCATGGGAAAAATCGTCTGGTATATAAAAGCCCTGAAGGGGCGACATGTATTTCAAGAAATACATGAAGAAATTTGTGCCATGGTCACGTTCGTGGGTGGCCAACAAGTCGAAAACATATTTGCCAATGAAAATCATCTTCGCCAAGATGAGTAAAGCACAAAAACTCGCTCGTAAGCGACGGCCATCGCCAACACGGGGGAAGCAAAGGGGGCAGGCTCGGGTGTCCCGCTTTCAAGCCAAATACCAAGGGCCGGTGCTTATTGCAGGCTAGAGAGATTTGCTTACCAACGTTTGAGCTTTAAATGCGGCCTTGCGTTGGGCGGTTTGGCGTATCGACTTGCTAGTCAATCTCGCGATACCACAGCGACGATGGTAGATGTGCCTGTTCCAGCAAATTGTCGATCGTTGACAGCTCTTCTGCCGAGAACGCCAAATTCTTCACCGCCTCGCAGTTCTCAACGATCTGTTCCACACGACTAGCGCCGCACAGAACGCTGGTGATTTCGGGTAGCCGCAGGAGCCAGGCGATTGCCATTTGCGGCAGCGTTTGCCCACGCGTTTCTGCCAGCTCGTTTAACTTGCCGATCACTTCGATCGTCTTCTCATTCAGATCTTCTTCGCGAAGAAATTCCGGCCAGGCATCGGCGCGGGATCCGCTTGGAACGCCACCAAGATACTTTTTTGTCAGCAGTCCCTGATACAGCGGGCAAAACGCTATCATCCCCGCACCGGCGTCAGCGCAGGTTCCGACCAGTTTCTTTTCGATCCAGCGATTAAGCATGGAGTAGTTTGGCTGGTGGATCAGTATTCGGCTCCAGCCGTTTTCTTTACAGATCTCGGTGGCTCGTCGCGTATCGTTCGAAGAGTAACTGCTGATTCCGACGTACAGCGCCTTGCCTTGTTGGACTGCCGAATTCAGAGCTCCGATCGTTTCTTCCAACGGCGTGTCCGGGTCGAAGCGGTGACTGTAAAAGATGTCGACGTAATCAACGCCAATGCGTTCGAGCGATTGATCGAGACTCGCCAGCAAATACTTTCGCGACCCCCACTCTCCGTACGGCCCCGGCCACATCCCATAACCGGCTTTGGTCGACAGGATCAGCTCATCACGCGGCAGGTCTTTCAGGATCTTGCCAACGTTTATTTCCGCAGAACCAGCCGGCGGTCCATAGTTATTGGCAAGATCGAAATGGGTGATCCCCAGGTCAAACGCCGTGTAGATCATCTGGCGATGCTGTTCCGTCGGCTCATCGCCGCCAAAATTGTGCCAGTGACCGAGACTGATCGCCGGTAGTTTCAGCCCAGATTTGCCACAACGTCGGTACGGCATACGCCCATCGTAGCGATCAGGATTGGGTTCATAGGCTGTTGTGTTCATGAGAAACCGCTTTCGAGTTCGCGTTGGAGATCGAATCATCCGATCTGAAAACTTCCATCATTCTGTTGCAGACAGAAGTATCGCGATTGAAGCTGTTTTGTAAATTCCCGATAGAGCCACCGAGTAGCTGGGCTC
>CAZXLW010000010.1:66743-96134 GCA_964641465.1 uncultured Pirellulaceae bacterium
TCGCGATTGAAGCTGTTTTGTAAATTCCCGATAGAGCCACCGAGTAGCTGGGCTCCGAAACCGCAAGTCATCCAAGTTAATTGTTATCTAGTCTGCGCAACGACCGTTGCCGCATCCAGTGGCACCTCAGCCGCCGCCCATGTTGGGGTGGATCGTCGGTAAAGACCCAGCGGAAGATGACTTTGGGGAGGAATAAACGCTGAGTTGTTTGGCAAGTTTGGAGCTATTGCAACCCGGACAAGCAGGAGTTTCGCTTCCGCGTACGAGGATTTCGAACTGCGAATCGCAGTCGCCACATTGGTATTCGTAAATTGGCATGTTAAATTTGGTGAAGTTGTTTTGAAATTGAGTGGGAGCCAAAACCTCCCGGAATCACTCCCCCTATTCTGTGCATTCCATGGAACGAAGTAAAGTTTACTTGACGCGAGAACAGAGCCGTTTGGTCGATAAATTGGCGATCGAAAACGGTATCACCGGGATCTCCTTGATGGAGAATGCTGCCAAGCGTTGCGTGATTCTACTTACCGAGCTGAAGATCAAATCGGCGGTCATCTGTTGTGGCACTGGCAATAACGGAGGCGATGGTTTTGTGATCGCCCGGCGACTGGCGGTACAAGGCGTACCTGTCAAAACGATCCTGTGCGGCGATCCGGACAAGATCGAAGGCGATGCTTTGACCAATTACGGGATTACCCAAAGCCTGGATGTGCAAATCCTCCAGTTGGAGGATGACTGGTCAGACAGCGAGCTTGCGCATCGCGTTTCCGTGGTAGAAAACCAACCGGTCGATTGTATTGTTGATTGTCTGTTGGGAACGGGATCTGTCGGTGATCCGAGGCCTCCCATGGACCGGGTAATCAATGCTCTCAATGGCGTAGAAGCCCGGCGGTTTGCTGTCGATGTGCCTTCAGGCTTGGATTGTGAAACGGGCGTGCCCGGCAAGCCAACTTTCAAAGCCGACATGACTTGCACGTTCGTTGCCAAGAAAACTGGTTTCGCAAACGAGGCTGCCAAGCCTTACTTGGGTACTGTTCGGGTCGGTACGATCGGCGTACCTGATGACTTGGTCGAACGAATCATTACCGAAAGTTCGGTTGAAGACAGCTAACATCGTGTTCTGCTCGCTGCCGAAAGTTCCGTCGGTAATCGCGGTTGCCAATTGGGAGCAAAGCAAAGCCGATCACGCAATCGGCAATCCGGACAACGCCCGGCAGGCGGAGTCATGAAAGTCGATAAGTTCGCTTGCTTTCGGATCGATCCGGCTTAGATCACCGAGAGATTCTTCGTATTCGCAGGCCGCGAAATCGCTCGCGATCTGTTCGTAATTGGTGACCCAGGAGTTGTATTCCTCCAATTGCTCTTCGCGAATCGGCCAAACACCAGGCCGCGGCTTGATGTGATTCGAGATGCCAATTCGCCAGGGTTTGGCAGTGAGCCTGGCACGGAAACAATTTTGCTTTTGCGACATCAGTCGGTACAGCTGATCGACGCGAAGAGCAACGAACGCGTTTTCAACCTGAATCGACCTTGGATCAAACAGCTTATGTAACGCCGCAATGCGAAACCCCTTTGGCGTGCGATAAACGCGTATGTGCCAGTTGGCGTGCTGGTTGGCGAAACTGCGGATCCGCGTAAGTGTGTGATGATCGTTTCCACCGGTCAGATCGATGAACTTAGCGTGGCAACAGTCGATTAAGAACGCGAATAGAACTGTCAAGATCGCGGCACAACAGAGGCCGGCCGGAACGCTGTTAATAAAATTTCCCAACCAAAAGCCAACAACGCTACTAACCGCCAGGGACAGAATCCAAGTCAAACAGTTACTGGTCAAAGGGCCCGGGTAATCAACATCGGCAAAGAACACATCCGGTGAATTAAGGCAGCGGGCGCCGTATGAGTTTCTGGTTACGACTGCGTCTCCGAAACGTTCCAGGATTGGTTCGCGAATCGGAATTCCGTCTGCACCATTGTAGCGAACTTTGGGTTCGCGACGTGGAAGTTCCTCGCCGGCAACGATTCGATCGAAAGCATCTCGAGCCCGTTGATCGGCATGAGCCTGAGCCGCCTCCTGGCTTTCGTCAGACCAACCCGCCCGCCGAACGGTAACCTGTCGATCAGGGAACCGTTCCTGGATACGAGCCTCCGCCCAAAACTCCGGTACGATCATTTCCGCAGATCCATCATGATTTACCCGCTGAAAACCGTGAGGCCCTTGAGCAGTTAACCCTTGAGCAGTTAACCTTTGGGATAGCCATCTGGATTGTTTTTGTGCCAAGCCCAAGCGGTTTCTACGATCGGTCGCAAGGTCTTGTATTGCGGTTCCCAGCCGAGCACGGCGTTTGCCATCGTCGGGTTGCAGACGAGTTCCGGCGGATCACCGGCACGTCTTTCGCCCATGATTTCCTTGATCTCGCAGCCGGATACTTCGCGGCAACATTCGATGACTTCTCGAACGCTGAAGCCTGCTCCGGTGCCAAGGTTGACTTTGATGCCTTCTCCCGGCTGGATTTTCTCAAGAGCCAACATGTGCGCGGTACCAAGATCGTCGACATGGATATAGTCGCGGACGCAAGTCTTGTCTGGCGTCGGCCAGTCGTCACCAAAGACAGTAATGTGTTCCCGTTGCCCCAGTGCTACTTGCAGGACCAGCGGGATCAGGTGGCTTTCCGGCTTGTGATCTTCGCCGATATCGCCATCGGGTGACGCTCCGGCCGCATTGAAGTAACGCAGCGCGGCAAAGCCTAATCCATAAGCGGCGGCGTAGTCAGCCATCGCTGTCTCGCAAACGAGCTTCGTAAACCCGTACGGGTTCACTGGTTTTTGCGGTATCGTTTCGTCCATCGGCATTTTATCCGGCACACCGTAAGTCGCGCACGTGCTGGAAAACACCAGGCGGTTGACTTCGCAATTCCGCATTGCTTCCAGCAAGTTCAGCGTAGCGCCGACGTTGTTCTGGTAATACTTGCCCGGATGTTCGACCGATTCGCCGACCAATGAATGGGCGGCAAAATGCATGACCGCATTGATCTCATGCTTCTTCAGCAACGATTCAACCATCGGCCGATCCGACATGTCGCCGATAACCAGCTCACCAGCCTTGACCGAGGCTTTGAATCCGGTCGAAAGATTATCAAGCACAACGACCTTGTGTTGGTTCTTGTCAAGCAATCGAACCATGTGTGAGCCGATGTAGCCGGCTCCTCCAACAACTAGAACATTCATGGGGGTAATCTATTGGAACAGTGGAATTGGATTCTCTGACCTCGACCGCTAATTAAGACTTCAGATCGAGGCGATTCAAGTCAGGCGGCGGGACGAAAAGACTCGCCTGGTGTGACCAACGACGACAGTGTTTGCTGCGGCTCGTGTTGGCGGCACCATGTCTTGGAGAACATTTTGGCAGTTGAACGATAGTGATCATAGTGGGCGACGATTTCGTCGATCGCTCGTGGAATGTCTTCTTCTCCGGAAGCAATCACGCCCACAGAGCCGGCTGGTGTCTGGCTGGCATCAACGGTCAGGGTGTGGATGGAGATTTGCCGGATACTGGCGCTGGAGTCGTGGAATGCATTGGCCATTCGCAGGCGAACGGACTTCTGATCGGTCTCGAAATATCCAACAGGCGACATTCCGTTAATCCGATGTCCGATGATCTGGTGATTTTCCACCTCACCGGAATCATCCAACAATTCGAATCGGCAGTAGACACCTTGGTCTTGCGGCCAATGCCAATCGTATTCGAGCACGAACCCAGTCTCACCGGGTTGGAGTTCAAATTGCAGTTCAAACGGATGCCCGGTTTGGTCAAACGTCAGCACGCCACCGGGCGATGGAACGTTATGTTTGTTCCAGGTTAAGTCTTCCAGCATCAGTGTCCGGCGGCGATTGCGGACGTTGCAGAGCGAGTCGACGTAACGAAAATTTGGTTCGGAAATCTGATCGGCCAGCCAGCTTCCAGCCGGAACAATGACTGGCTTGCCGCAGCTTAGCAACTCGCTCAACACCCCTGCCCTGCGACTGAAATACGCCCGGCTGTCATAAAACAGCAACCCACAATCTGTGCTCTGGATCAGCTCCAGATACTCCAGGTCACTCAACGGGTGCGAGAAATATTTAACCCACTCATGATCGGGCTCAGGCAACGCTTCCCCGCCAACGACAGGCGGCTTCAACTCGATCTTTTCTCTGGCCGGCCACTTGCGTACCGGTCGTTGGACAACGATTTGGACGTTGCCGCTTTGGATCTGATTTTCCCAAATCTGATCAACCAGCGGTTGAAGATACTGAACCATCTTCTTCTCGCGGCGTACTTCACCGGGACAAGTGATCTTTAGTGGCCGGTCCTTGAAGTTTTCCGAATTGGACTCTTGTTTCTCTTCGAGGTTTTCGAACAGTTCTGGCCGCACGGGATATGCCAGGACCTTGAAATTTCCGACATTCAACCGGTTGAACTGGTCGGCCAATGTTTCGGAAGTCGTGTAAAAATTGAGCTTGTGGTACGGGATGCGAGTTAACGCTGCGTCAAAGCAGTTCTGGATCGCAGCCGCGACGTTTTGTTGTTCGTGGTACTCCGGCGTTCTTCCGTCGAACAAATTGAAGTGGAACTGCAGATGCCAGTTCACTTGAATGGTTCGAGGATGGTTCGCCAGGAATGCCGCCAAGCCCATGAACTCCAATTCATTGACGGTGGCAAAGAATGCATGATCGTGTTCACTCATGATCATATCACCGAAAAAGCGATCGCAATCCATCGCGAAATTGCGAATGTTCTTTTTCCGACGGGCGTGGTGTCTGGAGTTCCGGCAAACGCGGAGGAACTTCATTGGTGACAGGAAATCTCGCAGGCGGTACGGTGCTCTGCCATGCTTTTTTTCTGGCAGGTAATCGGACGTGGTCCGCGTCAGATGCCGTAAGCCTGACAGGTAGCTGTCGCCATTGTAAGTCGTTTCGCGGAACACTTTTCGAAGCTTGCCATGCGATTGCAAAGCTTGATCGTGCCGTAACTGGCAGTTGGTTCCGATCGTCGTCAAATAGCCCGACTGTGAAGCTGCAGACGCAACGCAACGCACGTAGTCATGATGGTGACCACCTACTTCACGAAGTGACTGATCTATCAAGAAAAAATTTGCCAACTCTATGGCTCCAATTCGTGCTTCCTGCACTTGGCGTCCTTGTCGAATGCTACCACTGCTGCAATTTTTATCAGCATCTGAATTCGACGTAGACAACTAGCTGACAACGTCAACTCTGCCGTGAAGAGAATCCTAGTCGTTTCGCAAAATCACAGTCAATTGCAAACACAGAACCAGCTTTGCTAGCACTCTTGTCTGGAATTGACTTTGGCTCGCGACAATCCTTACAAATTAACCTCGTTCGTTCGGCATTCCAATATAGTTCTACGCAGTCCAACGCAGCCATTCATGTATATCGATCAGCATGTTGTTATTCTTCCCTATTTCTCCAGCGACGAGGTTAGTCGCTATATAAAGATTGCAGAAACGCTGCGGGAATTCCCAGTTCCCGGCATTGGAGTTCATTTTCTGCTAGCAAACAGTTTGAAGATCCAGCCAAGTGCGGAACTGCTGGCCGCGTTTGAGCCGATCGGCCCGTGTACTCAGTTCACTTGCCCGACCAGAATTTTCGGGTACCCCGAAGGCCCGACGGCGATGTACTGGGACTGTATGAAATTTGTTGACGAAAATTTTTCTTCACACGCAGGTTTTTGTCTGTGGCTCGAATCGGACATGGCTCCGGTCAAGCCGGATTGGATCGACCGGCTCTCGGAGGAATGGTTCACGGGCGAACGACCGTTGATGATGGGCTGCCACGTGCCGGATATCTATAAGAAGCGAATATTTCGCAAGCCAAAATTGATTCTAAACGCGCACATTAACGGCGGAGCTTGCTATGCCATGGACTTTGCCCGGCAGCTTCCTCCGGCCGCACGCCGAGGCGTTTTCGATATGGCGGTTTATCAACACGCGGCGAAGCAAGGCCGCGTGCGGAAGACGAAACAGATCGCGTTTTCGACTTTGTCCCGTGTGCGGCGAGACGTTTTGAACCCGGAGAAAGTCCTGCTGCATGGTTTCATGCAGGAGAAAGACGCGTTTATCGAACAGTGCCTCCGCCCGGTAACTGAGCGTGAACTGCAGGCTTCGAGCTGGCATCCGGTTCATGAGCGGATCGAACAATTGTGCCGCACGGTCCGAGTGCAGTTCGTGCGACGAGGCCACCGGGCGATGCTTGAGAACATGTTGCTGACCAAGCAGCGTGCGGAATCGAATCCAAGAGCTGCTTGATCGCGTGCAAGTCAATCACTTCAATACGTTTCCGTATGGCGGTGCAGCAGCGGCCGCATTACGTTTGCATCATGAAATGCAGAACCAGCGGATTGAAAGCAGGTTCTGGTATTCGATAAACGACCGCGACGTCGACTGTGACGGAACGACTCGCCCGATCCAGTTTCGTGAATCCAGCCAACCTAATTTTTTTCAACGGCAACTGGAAAAACGCCGGAACAGAAAGATCTGCCGGCTGTACGATTCGCATTTAGCCAACCGCGACAAACAGCAGGAAGTTTTCTCGATGGCGGAGCAAACGGCGGTGACGCGGTTGAGTTCTGCCGAGTTTGAACGGCAGATCGTGCATTTGCATTGGGTCGCCTTCATGGCGGATCTGCCGTCGTTCTTTCGCTCCATTCCGCGCTCCAGTCCGATCGTCTGGACGTTGCATGACATGAACCCGTTGACCGGTGGGTGTCACTACAGTTCCGGCTGCGAACAATTCAAATCGGGCTGCGGAAGTTGTCCGCAAGTTGTCTTGCCGAATTCCAACGATGCATCCGCGCAAGGGTTCCGGGCTAAGCAGAAAGCTTTTTCGTCGCGGAGCATGAACATTGTTTCGCCAAGTCTATGGTTGAAGAGGTTGGCAGAATCGAGTCCGATATTTCCCCGTTCGACTCGCTTTCATCATATTCGACTCGGGTTTGACCTGAACCAGCTACGCCCGATCCCCAAGCCGGCGGCTCGGAAACAACTGGGATTGCCGGAAGACAAAACACTGATTGGATTCGGCGCCGAGTCGCTGGGTAACCATCGGAAAGGGTTCGATCTGTTGATCGATGCGTTGTCGGGAATGCCGGATCAAAAGGATGTTCAGTGCGTGGTTTTCGGTGCCGCAGATGATTGGTCAGATTCCGATTCTCAGATCCCGAGTTGCCATCAAATGGGATACGTCAACGATGTCGAGCGGATGACGCAGATCTATTCGGCGTGCGATTTCGTTGTTGTTCCTTCCCGCGAAGACAACCAGCCGCAAGTCGGCTTGGAAGCGATGGCTTGCGGGACACCGGTCATCGGCTTCAATTGCGGCGGGATCAGCGAATACATCACGCACGGAACGACCGGTTTTCTGGCGGAACCCGAAGACTCCAAAGCCCTGGCGTTTCAAATTAGCGAGATGGTTTCGGCTGGCAGTCTTCGAGACGAGATGGGACGACGATGCCGCCAGCGGATGGAGCAGGATTTCAACATCGTCAATCAATCGCAAAAGTACCTTGCGCTGTACAGTGAATTGTTGGAAGGTCGCGAAGCCAAGAGCGCGTAGCATCCGTCAGGCCTCCATTGGATCGCGCTGCTTATGCCACTTTCGGGTCGAAGAACGACAGCGCTAAATCCATGACGTCTTCTTCGACGAGGATGATGGCGGTGTCGCCGCCTTGTAATTTGTCGTTACCGCCGGGGACTCGCAGCGAATCCTGGCTACCGACCGCTGCCACCAGGAAACGCTTGGGAAGGTCCAGTTCTGCCAGCGTGCCCTTCGTGATCGGGCTATCGGCGACGACGTCCAATTCAACGATGTTGATCAGACCACCCGGTAATTTGGCCTTCGAAATGATGGCCCCTTCGGTCAAATACGAAAGCACTTGCCGAGCCATCACACTCCGTTGCGTGACGGCCAGGTCGATACCGAGCTTGGCGGTGATGTTCGTGTAATCGTTGCGGTCGATGACCGTCATGACCTGCTTCGCGCCGAGGTCTTTAGCCTCCACGGACATCATGATGTTGTCTTCGTCGTCGCCGGTGCACGCAGCAAACACATCGGCATTGCCCACGCGTTCTTCTTCCAGGTTCTCGCGTTGGATTGCGTCGCAGTTGACGATCGCCGTGTTCTCCAGCAGCTTGGCCAACTCATTGCAACGATCAATGTCTTGTTCCAGAATCGTTAGCGGGAAACCTTCTCGTTCCAAAGTCTGTGCCAGATGGAGGCCGGTTTCTCCGCCACCGGCGATCACGATCCGTTTTTTACTGACAGAAGAAGTCTTGAAGATCGCCTTCACCGTTTTCATGTCTTCATGACGACTGAACAGCGTTACCCGGTCGCCGACTTGCAACTCGTCCGTCGCGCCCGCAATCCACATGCGGTTGTCACGTTGAATGGTCGCCAGACGAACACCAGCCGGAAACCCCAGATCCATGATCGGGGCGCGGGTCGCTTTGCCTTCGTTGTAAACGACAACTTCGTGGACCTCCATCCCGCCGCGAGCGTACTGTTCAACAATCACCGTGCTCGGGTCGCGGATGCCGCGCGTCAGCTCCATCGCCGCCAGATGCTCGAGGCTCAACAGGCGGTCGATTCCAAAGTGACGTTGATAATCAAACGTGCTCAAATCACGAAACACCGGCGCGAAAACGCGAGCCACGCTGCGTCGGCAGCCCATCGCTTTGGCCATACTGGCCGCCACGATGTTGATTTCGTCATTGCCGGTGACTGCCATGACAACGTCCGCCGTCGTAACGCCGGCTTGAAACAGCACCGAAGATTGTGACGCTGATCCGGTCAACGCGCGGACGTCGAATTGCTCGTTCATCATCGCCGTCTGCTGAGCGTTGATGTCGACCACCGTCACACTGTCTTCTCGTTGACTGAGCAAGTCAGCGATAGAAGTTCCAACGGTACCGGCGCCAAGGATGATTATGTTCATGGAAGGGAGCTAGGATTTGTAGGAGCCGAAGGCTTCAGGTGCTGAGTTGGACTCAAGGAAATGCCGGCGAAATCAGTACATCTTATCGGATAACCCAGAACTGCTCAGCCACAAAAAACACGGCATGTTTACGCGATAATGGCGGGTGCCATGTTTACGCCAGCGGTGGCGGTTACGTGTGCCGTACCGACCAAGCATGCTCACGCCGCGTTAACCAGTGCCTCATCCTTGGCGTAAGCATGCCGTTGCGTGGGATTTGAATTATTGCCGGAAAGGCGAGAGCATGGCACACGAAACTGGCGCTACAGACTATTCAATTCAGTTTTGACGGAACACTTAAACTCTCCTCAGCCACAAAAAAACACGGCCGAATGACCGTGTCGTTTGTTAGTAGCAAAGTCCGAACCTAGCGGTTAGCGAAGATGGACCAGCCGACTACTCATCGTCCGATTTCATTTGGAACCCGAGCATGTGGTAGCCGGTGTCATCGTTAGTAAAGTACATCCCTGAAGGCTGGAAGTACTTGCGGATATCTTCAAAATCAGGAAGCGGATTGTTTTCAATCGCGTCCCGTACGCCTTTGGCATAATCGTTGTCGTCTGCCATCTCGTCCAGGAATCCTCGCGTGTCTTCATTTTGAGCCAGCTCGAAGAACATTTTAAATGTGTCGGCCGGACGGCTGATCATGACAGCTCCCGGTACGTCCGTACCGAGCAGCCTTGTCATTTGACGATTGATCTTTTGGTATTCGTCGCTATCCAATAACGATGGCTCTTTCCCGCGTGTCGTTTCAATGGCAAGCTTGAAAAAGTCCGGGCTGTCCGACAGAAGGAAATGGTTGTCGATGATTCCCCAGCAGAATTGCGGGATGCGGACAGTGACCGGTGGTCCGAATTCCGATTCTCGCATCCGCTCGCGTTGCTTCTCGATCTGATCGGTCGCCATTTGCCAGAACGTAATGCCTTTATGGTCGACTTCTTCGATATTGTCGTCGTCAGCTTTGTCGCGAATCGCGTCGAGAACTTTCATGAATTCATCATGGTCATTAATCTCGGCACCAAGACCGAACGTTTGACCATTGACGGCGACTTCTTCACCAACCCATTGCACAAACGTCAGTCGTCCTTCCAATTGGTCGATCAAATTAGTCCGGAAATCAATGTCGAACTCGTCCATGATTTCTTCTTCAACATCTTCAGCAAACGAACCTTCGCCATTGAATGATTCGAAAATCGTGACGAACTCATCGAGCATTTTCTGCACATCCCAACTGGTCGAAGTATAAAACGTGGCATCGTGTGGCACCCACGGCTCCGGCTCATAGTCACCCGGCTTCAAAGCCAACATTTCAAAGATGCCTTCACGTGGATTGGAAAGTAGAACATGGAGATGAAAAACACTTTCACAATCCAACTCGTCCATAATCGCAGCACCGCCGACTCCCAGTAGTCCATCGAGGCCCAGGATCGGTAGGAAATTCAATGCAATTTGCGCACCGGGATTCCCACGCATCATGGTCCGCGCAAATGCGATCGGATCAGCAAAGAAACGCATATCGGGTGCCACATCCTTCGTGCCTCGGCAGCGATTCATGATCGTGATGAATTTGCGATTCTCTTTCAGTGGCCGGATCTTTTCGACTTCACGTCCCATCCAGCGTTCGACGATCGCTTCCATTTCGGGTTGACTGTTCCCGACAACGACCGTGCCACCCAAGCGGAAGAATGCCATCTGTTGACCACGGACCGAAAACTTCTCAAACGTCACATCGTCTGTATCTTCGGACTCGATTTCAACGTCAGATTCTTCGGCCAGGTCGCGACCACGCTCCAAAGCCTTGTCGACGGCTTCGGACTCTTCGTCCGTATCAACGATCAGCACGAACGCCGCCGGCTTGCGTTTAGGCGCAATAACCGCGAAACAGATTTCGCCAGCGGGCAGCGATTGGATCTCCTCGAGTGACAGGCCGACTCGATCTTCTACTTCTGCGTAAGCGTCCTGAGCGGTCTGGAACAAGTCGCCAACCAACGGAGCGATATTTTCGTCCTCCATCATCTTGCCCATGTTCGTTTCGCCCATTTTCTCAAATAGTTCACGAACGTTTTGAATTTGGACGTAAGCCACAGTCGTTTCCGGAAGCAACTCGTCAGAATTCGGTCGTTCCGCCGACTGGGCAGATACGATCCCTGGCAGCAGCAGAGTCGAAAGCACCACGAGACTAAGGATGGACCTGAGAGTTCCGAATTCACCCAAAAGCGCACCCGAAAGCGGAGCCTTGGGTGAACGCGGGAGTGGTTTTAAGGCAGTGCCTGGGTTTGCAAGCATTTGTTGATTCATGTCTGATTCCCTGTCGAGAGGCCCGTGATTTCCAAGCGTAACCCGGCTTGAAAAGCATTTGTTTCGAATTTTGGCGGGATTTTAGCCTAAATTGCCCGGAATGACCACAAACATGTGAGCTAGTTATTGATCCAACGAATTTATTTCGCCGATAATGAAACTATCCGAATTGATCGGTGTTGAATGCCTTAGTCGCCTATATAATGCAAGGGCGTCATAATCCTCGATAAAAACGGTGACCCATGAATTTGATCAAACCGATTGCTTTTACCGCCGCATTGTTGGTTCTCTCTTTTGCCATTCAGCTCGACGCTCAGGATCTGGGCGGACTTCCCGGCGCCGGTGGTGACTTGGGCGGGGCCGGCGGTGGGTTGGAAGACCAGATTATTGACATGGTGAACGACGCTGGAGGACCGGCCAACACCGGAGGAGGTGGTGGAGGAAATGATGGTGGTGACTTTGATTTAGATTCAGTTATCGATCAAAACATGGTCGAAATCGCGCCGGACGCTCGGCAGAATGCTGGGTTCATCGGGGCCTCTGTCGTGGCCGAACGCGAAGATGAAAATCGCCAATTCCGGTTTATTGGCGCGAGAGGAAGTGGAGATGGCGCTGGCGCGGCTCCCCGGGCTGGAACGGCAGGTGGCGGCGGAGGCGGCGGCGGAGGTGCTGCGGAACGAATCAGGATTCAACGTTCGACTCCAGTGCGTGCCCGCTTGGTGCCTCGCTTCAGCGCACCGCGATTGGCACCGAGAACGGTTTCCAGTCGAGTTACCACGCGACTGAATTCGCTGCCGGCGACTCGTCAATTTGCCAACTCCATGAACGTATCGATGCAGGGCCGAACAGCTGTGATTTCTGGAAACGCTCGGAACCAAGGGCAAGTCAATCGGATCAGCCGACAGCTGCGATTGGAACCAGGCGTGTCTCGAATCGTTAACCGAGTTTCCGTGCCGCGTTCGCGTTAATTCGCGTAAATAATATTCGCTAAGTTTCAGTTAGTTGACGACGATGCCGACTCCCGAAGAAATTCGTAAGCGTGTTAATCGTGCGTGGGATGATCTTGAGCAGTTGATGCAGCAGCTCGACGCGAAGCAATTGAAAGTTCTGGCACCACCGGCGACACAAGCAGAGATCGACGAACTTTCGAAAGCGGTTGGGCTGAACCTGCCGGTCGAAATTCAGGCGTCGTTGCTACGTCACAATGGTTGTCTGCCGGACAAAGTTTTCCTGCGATACCATTTCTATTCGGCACAGGACATCGCCAAGCAGACTCTGCTCTCCAGAAAAGAACACGCAGTTTGGCAGGATGAAAATCCAGAGATGGAGTTGCCGTTCGAAGAAGGTGGCTGGAACAGTAGCCTTTTGGATTTCGGGACGTCGTTTGCCGGGTTTGAATTGGTGTTGGAGCTTCCGGATTGCGAGACATCCATCCCGAATTTTTTTAAGAAAATAAACTACGCGATGCCTCTGGCCAAAGATTTTGTCAGCTACCTGGAAGCATTTGCCTATCACCTGCGTGAAGGTAACTACATTAACGAGTTCGGAACTGTTGAGTTCGATCACTGTGCGGAAACTTCACATCTAAAGTAGCTGGCGTTCTGTTAGCATCGTGAATATTAGCGGTTTTTCTGCCCTATGTTTCTCTACGTTTTAAAACGTAGCGAACAGGTTTTGAAAATGAAAGTCAAACCAATTCAAACCTCTCGCAGTATTTCCGCGCCGATTGAGACGGTGTTTCAGACGATTGCGGACATTCGTAACTTCAGCAAAGCCGTGCCCCATATCGTCAAGATTGAGTTCCTGACGGAGCAGAAAGTCGGGGTAGGCACCCGTTTTGAGGAGACGCGGTTGATGAACGGCCGCGAACATACGGTTGAACTTGAAGTTACCGAGCTTGTCGAGAACGATCGGATAAGGATGGTTTCGGATGCCGGCGGTACCATTTGGGACACCGTTTTTACCGTGTCACAAGCTGCGGACACGGTTGCACTCGACATGGAGATGGACGTGAAACCTTACAAATTGTTGGCCAAGCTAATGACGCCATTGATTCGAGGTACCGTTGTGAAGGGCGTGGCAACCGATATGGATGCGGTGAAAGCGTATTGTGAGTCGTTGCGTGATAACGCCTGAGTCTTCCCCCGGGCTACAATACACTCATGGCAATTTACTTCACGCTCGCAATTCACTGCGCTGACAACACGCAAACCGCGGAATACCTGGCGAGCCGATTCGAACAATTGAGACTCGAGGTCCCAGACGGAGCAGATGTCACCACCATACATTGCACGGCGTCGGCCTACAAAACGAGCTTGAAGACTGTTGGGAAACAATGGGAAATGGTGTGTGTGACTCAGCCAGTTTACTTTGGCGGCCCTCGTGACGACTTGATTAGCAACAATGCATTTCAAGCGATTCGAACGCAACTGCTCGGTGTGCTTCGAGGAACCCATGCCGATGCCGCAGGAACAACTGAGGTGTCGACGGGTTATATGGCAGCCCTGTTTGGATTGGAAGCTCAGGAAACACTCGGTGAAAGTGACTGGCTCGAGCGGCTTGAAACTCTTTTGAAGACTAGCGATCCTCATCGGTGTTTCAACGGCATCGTTCTAACGAATCAACACTTCCTTGATTCCCAGTGCGAGTTGGAGAGATTGTTGTCACCGTTTTGTAAAGGCTATGTCTGGCTCGACCGACCGGTCGCGTCGCTGAATGGCCGACAAGGCTTTGGTAATCAACTAGGTTCTTAGTAGCAGATCAATGGAAAACGAAAGCCTGCCTGTAAGCGGCGGAAGAAAATTCGGGAACTGGCTATTCCGCCTGTTCCTGTTTGCTGCATTTGCAATGTGGTTTGGCGGGCTCGGGTTCTACATGGCTTGGGTGGTGCCGATCGCGACAGACGTACTCGGTTCCGCTTTTGACCAAGGCATGGTCACGCGTCAAGTTACCAAACACATCAACGTACTCGCGGGCGTCGCGCTGCTGGTGATGCTGGTCGAAGCAATCAGAGACAAGCGGAAATCGAGCTGGCGATGGCGGGTAAAAGCTGGCAGTGTCGTACTGATGCTATTGCTGCTTGGCGGGTTGGTTTGGTTGCACCCTCGACTCGACGCCCTTATCGATTTGGTTGATTCAGAGATCGACGACTACGACAGCTTCTATTCGATGCACCGGATCTATCTTTGGCTAACAACGGTCCAGTGGCTCGCAGGTTGGGTTTGGATCGCAACCATCGTGAGCAACAGTGAGCAAGCCGGGCCATCAAAATTTGCGACTGGCACACACAACCAACATACCGAGTGAGTAAATGTGTAGAATCCACGCTTCTCAAAATTAACGGAGGGTGTCGTGAGTTTTTCCATGCGTTCGTTGTTTCTTGTCTTTGGCTTCTACAGTGTCATTATCGCGATTACATTTTCCCTGAAAAATGCGTTCGGTTTGCTGTTGATGACATTTCTGGCATTGGTTGTGCTTCCTCCTTTTGTACAAGTCGGGGTGTTTACGACCACTGGTTTTCGACGAGCTTTTTTTATCGGGGCCGCTTGTTCCGGCATTCCGCATTTTTTATTAGCGGTATTCGTTGTGATAGATGGACTATCGGGAGATTTTGCACGCGTTAACGGCTGGTTTTCGAATGATGATACCAGTGCTTTATTGCTGATTTACCATTTGGTAGGAATCGGGTTAGCGTCCATCGGCGGATTGTCTGGCTTTGTTTCTTATGGACTGCTGCACGGATTTCGCAGCAGCAAAACCAGTCTCTCGCCAGCCGAAATAGGATCCAAACAAGCCGGTTGATCTAAGTCTAAGCGAATTCGACTTGTCGGCCTGACTGAATGTCCGGCTTTTCTGTGGCGTCATTGAAATTGACGCCCAGGTTTTCTGCGAGTTCAGGCATCAGCTTTTCGTACTTGGAACTTAGCGTCAGTCGCTGCCCGTTACTAAGCACGATTGAATTGGTAAACCAACCTGAATCGAGTTCACCGTCTCCAGCGATTTCTTCTATGGCATGTCCGCGAACCATTCTCTGATGGGTCAGCTTCAGGCCGTTTGGTGTTTTCTCGACAAGGCACTTCGCACGGGCGGGGATACTGCCAATGTTGTCTTTGGGAAAGGCGACGATTTGCCCGGGCAGTTTGGTCGCCGACTTATCCAGCAGTTTCATTACCCAGTCGAAAAGCATGTTGCGATAGAAAATTTCGCGTCGACGTACCCAAGTGAATGCGAACGCACAAACGACAAACAAGGCAACGTTGATGATCAGAGCAATGAATGGGCTGTATGCGTAGATCGCCATCAGGCCTGCACAAAGCGATTTGTTGGCGGCTTCAAAACATGCGTCCAGGAATGGGATTGGCGTAATCCAAACCAGGATCTCGAAAAAGAACTTGACCGAATTTACAACGATGATGTTGATCACCATCGCGATCATCAGCAAGCCTTCCCAACCAGCCGACAGAATCCCTGCCTGGTGCCCAACGAACGCGGCAGTCGCAGGAGTGTCTGAGGCGAACGAATCCATCGACATCAGTTTGAGTATCAACAGGATCACGATGGCAGAATACGTTTCCAGGAAATCAGCCATCTGAGCAACTGGTTTGCTGACTTTTGAGAATCGCGGTGCTGAGGTGATGACTGTAAGAACCAGGAAAAGCCAGAACAGGTTTGGGTTTGCGAGCGGCGAGCCGTCACTAAGTAGAGCATTGTCTGGAAGCCATTCCGGCCCAAAACATGCCAAACCAGAAAGCATGGTGATGCCGAAAAACGGTGACAGTGCGACCGGTGCCAGCGGAGCCAACCACTCGATGCTGCTAACCTGTTTTGTAAATTGTTCGGTGACAACCTGCGAAGCGATCTCGTCTCGAGTATCGAGACCATCGCCAAGTTGGTTTTGGATCCAGTCTTCTTGAATGTTGGCGGAACTGGCCGAACTGACGGAACTGGCCGATACATTCGGCGTTGCGTTAACAGTCGACTGAGTTTGAAACGCGAACAGAATTCCGGTTACTACGACCAGCTGAATTGCGATCGTTCGAAACGAAAGAAATGGAATTGTGCGACGTGGCGCGGAAAGGAGTTGATTAGTCATCAAACCATCTTGGTCAAGAATCGGACGGGCAGGAATAGAAGTCGAAACTTCATGTAATCATACAAGCAGTGAATGTGAAATATTGTACTGGTCGTAATTCTTCGGTGATTATCGGCGAAAACAAGCGCGGACAGTTCTTTTTGAATCGTTGCCCTACCAAAACGCTTTTTGCGCGCGATCCGGCATTCGCGGTCGTGATTTTCTTTGCCGTTGGCTGTAATCGCCAGCAGTTTAGCTAGAATTTGGGGACTTAAAATAGCCGGAGAGACCTAATGCGTTACATCAGTTGCTTCTTGTTTTGTTCGTTCATTGGACTGGGATCTTGCCTGAATTCCGCCGTTGCTTGGGACGAAAATTCGAAAAATACCGAGTCAAATCGCCAGATATTGAAAATTCGGGACCGGATGTTCACGACCCGTAAGGATCCGTCAGCACTTCCGCTGCCGAAAGAAGATCCCGCTTTTCAGTTCGCGATTTATGGTGATCGCACCGGCGGGCAACCAGCGGGGCTGAAGTTTTTACGGCAGGCTGTTCAAGATACCAATCTGATGGATCCTGATTTCGTGATGACGGTTGGTGATTTAATTCAAGGATACAACCGACCGCGACCTTGGATGAAGCAGATGCAGGAGTACCGCGACATCATGTCGGGGTTGAAGATGGACTGGTTTCCGGTCGCTGGCAATCATGACATCTATTGGGATTTTCGCGATCGCAATCGGCCGCCGATTCATCACGAAGCGAATTACGAGAAACATTTTGGTCCGCTCTGGTACGCGTTTGAACACAAGGACAACGGCTTCGTCGTTTTGTATTCGGACGAAGGCGATTACGAGACGGGCGAGAAGGGATTTCGAGACAGTCGCCTGCAGCAAATGAGCGCAGAGCAACTTGCGTTTCTTGACCAGGCACTCGAACGTCTCAAAGACCGCAAACATGTATTCGTGTTCCTGCATCATCCCAGATGGCTGGGTGGTAACTACGAAGGCAGCAATTGGGATGAAGTTCACAAACGACTGGTGAACGCCGGCAATGTTTCGGCAGTCTTCGGCGGCCACATTCATCACATGACCTACGACGGTCCAATCGACGGCATCGAGTATTTTACTCTGGCTGCAACCGGAGCGAATTTAGGAATGGACAACCCGGAACTGGGGTACCTGCATCATTTCAACCTGGTCACTGTCCGGGAAGACAAGTTCACTGTCAGTACGATTCCGGTGGGGACGGTAATCGACCCCAAGACATTCGAGCGCTCATTGTTGGACGACGTTGAGTTAGTGCGAGCAATGCGTCCAGTTCGCAAGGGCGAGAAATTGGCGATTGATTTCAATGCGTCGGCGCGAGGTGATTACGGGGTGAACTTCACGAATCCCGGAAAGTATCCGGTTGAAGTAACCGTGAGTCCGATGTTGGACGGTGAGTGGAAAGCGTTGCCAGATCATCATCACGTCTTAATCGCGCCTGGCAAAACCGAAAACATGTCGTTCCATTTTTATCGTGAAGCGGACGAAGAAGCGACTTCCCGTTCAGATGCACGCTGGCCCAAATTTTCGATTCCGGCGTTCAAAATGTCGACTGAGTATCTGCACACTTCCGCCAGAATTCGACTGCCCGAAACCACGTTCCCGCTGGACATGACTCTGGCCATGCCGGAGGTAGATTTTGCGACGGACGAGGATAAGTGCCTGCAATTACGAGGCATCCAGAGTGCTTCGATTCGACGACGGTTGTTTAAATTCGAGGGCGATTCCGCGCGAGTTAGTTCTGCCGACGTCCCGTTGCCTCAGGGGCCTTTCACTGTTGAAGCCTGGATCAACCCAACGGATGTCAGTGAATCGCGGGCGATCGTTGCCAAAACGCAATCGTCAGAATACGCATTGTTTCTGCACGAAGGTCGCCCGCAGTTCGATGTGCATTTGAATGGGAAATATGTGAGTCCTAAGGCGGCCGATTCGATCACGATGAACGAATGGAGTCACGTCGCCGGTGTGTACGATGGCAAGCAAGTTCGATTGTATATCAATGGGAAATTGCAAGAGTCTGCGGATGGTAGTGGCGAACGAACCACGAATGATCATCCGTTGTTCGTCGGCGCGGATCCGGACGGGTTTGGGAACCCGACACGCGAGTTCGCTGGTCAGATTGATGAAGTCCGCGTGTCGACATCCGCTCGTTATACGGACGATTTTGAGCCGAGCCAACGGTTTGAGTCGGACAAAGAATCTTTGTTGTTGTTACACATGGATCAAGCAGTCGGTCCATTCTTGCTGCACGATGGAGAGCAAAAGATGGCGGTCATCCGTTCCGGTCGTGCGGAAATTTCCCAGAAGAAATAGAAGAAGTAGTTAGGCAGATAGTAAAAGTACCAACTGTCCGCTGTTAGCCAGCCAACGTAAGTCGGCTCTGATTAACACTTTCGAGTTGGGGAACGAAGTATTAAATTGAATCGGCTCAGGGTGCCGATAATATTAGTGCAGCCTGTTCTCGTCAGGTGGCTCCCACTTCCAAAAAGCTAATTGTTCGCGCGGTCAAAGAGTGACCTGCGCAGTCCTTTTTTCTGGGAGTGGGTATGCAATTGCATAAAGATGCTGGTACACAAACGCGTAGAAGTCTTGTCTCTCGAGCGTATCGAAAAGCATTTACGCTTGTTGAATTGTTGGTCGTGATCGCAATCATCGGGATCCTCGTCGGGATGTTGCTCCCGGCAGTTCAAGCAGCCCGCGCGGCAGCGCATCGGATCAGCTGCGTCAACAATGTCAGGCAAATGACTCTGGCTTGTATCAACTACCAGTCCACTCACTTGCGTTTCCCAACCGGTGCTGGACCATTGAACCTTTCTGACGGAGCGGTTTCGACAGTCGGCGGCAGTTGGCTGGGATCTGTCCTTCCGTACCTTGAGCAACAGGCACTTGCGGACCAAGTGATCGGCGCCGACACAGGCATTATGACGAATGAACAATTGATCGAGGATTGTCATAGCTTTGCGACTGCGAATCCAGTTGCAGCATTCTTCTGTCCAGCGGCAACACGTTTAGATGAAATAGCCAATGATCCGCTGCGTGGTGGCGCGACCACGCACTATGTCGGAAGTGCCGGGCCGGCGGTTAACACGGCTGGGTCCAACTATGACATTTATGATCCAGGTTCGTTGGGAACCGGAGCCATTGGTGTCAACGGATTGTTTTCTCCATTCTCGCCCGATCCAACAACGACTTTACCGATCTATTCATTCCGTAGAGCATATCGTTACTCTGACATGACAGACGGATCTTCAAACACGCTCGCGATTGGTGAGTCGTCTGGTACTGCACGAGCAGACGGAAGTTTCATCCCGCACCGTGTTGGCTGGACGTTTGGCTCGAGCGGATTCTTTGACGAGGACGCTGGCGGCTATGTCCCAACGGAAATCTATGCGGTCAAGAGTTTTGGCAATGCTCGCATCAACCAGTTTGACGATTACCTGAACAATCCGCAGTTGCGGAACTCGCATTGCTTCAACAGCAATCATCCGGGCGGAGCCAATTTCTCGCTGGCTGATGGTGCGACCAAGTTTGTTTCGACACAAACGGATACCAATGTCTTGTTGCATCTAAGCAGTATCGCAGGTCGGGAAGTAACATCATCCGGAGAATTGCAGTAGGAAAAAGATGTGCCAGATTCGTTCAGGGGTTAGAGCAACGTCTCCCGTGTCGATTTGCTCTGAACCTTGACGGATCTGGAGCGGAATTATGCACATCGCAATAGCCCGAGTGCTTTGATTGTACACTGGAGATCGTCGGACACTGTCTTGATTGCGTACAATACCATCCGAAAAAACTAACGACACCACCAATCACATGCTCAAACTTTAACTTCGGACATCAGACGATCTACACTATCACGAGGCTTGGATTTCTGGTTCAGAGATCATCGAACATTGGGGACGCGTTGGAGAACGTGGCGATTCCGCTGAGCAGACTCGCGACCCTAAGCTGTCCGAAGACGATAATTTGCTTTCCGTGCTAGCCGAACCGTTGAGCAAAGGTTACACCCCACTCAACGAAGAAGATTTTTCAATTCTTCTAATTGAATACGCGATTGACGGCATGGGAAACAAGAAAGATTTGGAAAAACGTCACGCTCTTGAAGATCGGATGAATGAAACTCTCGGCTGGACAGGGCTCGGCAATTGTGACGGTGGCAGTATTGGGTCTGGCAAGATGGAAGTGTGCTGTTTTGTGGCTGATTTCAATATCGCCAAACGCGTTATTGCGGATGATCTCGCGGGTACCGAGTTCGAAGACTTCGCGAGAATCATACGCGAATAGTCAGAAATACTTGTTCGAAACGTACGGAAGTCCAAGACGAGGCTGGAATTGCAGAAATGCTCTTCGATCTAAACACTTTTAGAATAACAATTTAAAGCGAAAGCCGTGGCCATTGAGTATTCTCTGTCGAAATAATTGTTGAAATAGATTTGCGTGAGCGGTTGTGGTGTCATAGCTTACAGATCTCGACAACCCCTTGTTAACTATTCTCAGGGAAAATGAAATGAATCGTCTTCGTAAACCAGCTCATCTAAGTTACGAGAGTCTGGAAGAACGCAAGTTGTTGGCGGGAGACGTCAGCGTTGTCGAGGATGGCAACTTGTACATTCGGGGTGATGAACTTTCAAATCAAATTGCGATTATTGCCGATGAGTCTGGCCAAGTAACAATTTCTGGACTGAACAACACTACGATCAATGGTAGTACAGAATCTTTTCGAGTAAGCAATTCGGTTGATCTGAATGGTGCCCGCGGACGCAATGCGTCATTCGAAGGTGGATTGAGAATTTTAACGTACGGCGGCAACGACCGAATTGACATTCAAGGAATCGAGCTTGGCGATTCGTCTCTAATTAACACAGGTGAAGGAGATGACTTTGTTCGATTTATTAGAAGCACCAGTCATCATGACTTCGTTGCTAAC
The DNA here is from genome assembly GCA_964641465.1 of uncultured Pirellulaceae bacterium. Classification (GTDB taxonomy): domain Bacteria; phylum Planctomycetota; class Planctomycetia; order Pirellulales; family Pirellulaceae; genus Mariniblastus. Next base: position 88,109 of record CAZXLW010000010.1, read on the forward strand.
AGCGGCTCTGGAGACGATACGCTAAACTTTGTTCAGACTCGAGTGCGCGGTGCTTTTGGCGTCAGTACGGACAACGGTGAGGATTCGATTCGTCTGCATAATTCTCGCACTTGGGGTGATACGACTTTTCAAGCTGGTGCAGGAGACGACAGTTTGACAATTAATCGAGTTCGATTCTCTGGGGACTTGCAACGCTTGATGGCTCAAGCTGGTAATGACCAAATTGAAATTCGCAACAACGATGTAAGCGAATCTGGTCTCGCCGTATTGGCTGGGCACGGACGCGATGAAGTCTTTGCTGAGATGAATCTTTCGAATGAATTAGACGGTGAAATTGTTATTGCTGGTCAAGATGGTTTCGACGTAATCGAAATGGATGTAGTCGATGCGATGCTGGAGAACATTCAGCAAAACGGATTCGAACAAAGCGGAAACCTCGTTTATGACGATGGAACGAGCGGAGTCGAAGGCGTCACCAGTATATCCGGTTCGTACTTCGAACTCGACTCGACTCATATACGCTACGCTTCCAACATCATCCCTCTGGAGACTACCGAGACGATTAGCAGAATTTCCTGGTCTGGTGGTTACTTGCGAGACATCAACGATGATTTCGCCGACGCCTATGAAACCGACGACTTTACAATTGAGATCTACGAAGGAGTTGCAAGTTCACCAACTGGTGATCCGATCGCCTCCTTTGATGTCGGAAACGATGTTAATCGCGTCGACACAGGGATCGTTTTGCCGCTTGGTGGCATTTATCAGGCTGAGCTCTTTTCCTATTCGGCCGAAATAGACGTTACATTGGAAGCTGGAAAAATTTATTGGGTCTCTATCTACGCGGGAGTCGAAGACGAGGTTCCGGCTGGGGCTTTTGCCGGCAACTATAGTGTCTGGGGATGGGGCGGTGGTCCTGGCGAGAACCCTGGAGCAAACGCTACAGCTTACGCCGGAGGCACTGGGCCGTTATCAAACCCTCGCTGGTACAATGACTTTGGTGGTGGACCCTTCGGCTCAGCAGACTTCCAGCTTTGGTCGTAGGAAGCTGCCATTAGATCAGCTCTGTAGGATCAGCTCTGTGATTGCCAAGAATGCGAGAGAAGCCCCAGAAGACGCGATTCTTCCGAGGCTTTTAAAGAGTGGACCCGATCGGGATCGAACCGACGACCTCTACACTGCCAGTGTAGCGTCCAAAACCGGCGGTTAGTGGGCTGAGTACGTGGCTAACGTGAACTGCAGACTTTGATCAAGGCTAGCCCGACCAGCTCGACCAGTGTTTCCGACTCGAGCAAGATTGGATGATGCAGGATTACCGTTTGCTGTGAGGCGATCCGACTGTTGATCAGCGTGCCGTGCGGGCGGCATCGTTTGACGGAACGCCGAGTAAACCCGCGAAAGCCGACGTCGATCGCCAGCCCTTCCGCCTGGAAGGTGGCAACGAACTCGTCACGGGTCCAATTCGACGCGCCAATCTCGAGCAACCATGGCAGCTTGTAAAACACCGGGAACAGATCACCATCGACGATCTGTTTGAGTCCGGACAAAGGCTGTAGTTCTTCCGAAGTTGTCAGGATCTGCCGTACACGTTCCAGCCGGAACTCGTTTCGTTGTTGTAGTTTGCCGACTTGAGGAATCAACGCCGCAGCTTGTAGTTGGCTGAAAGGGAAAGCTTCGTTACCACGATTGCAAAATATTTTTGCTCGCTGGAAATAGTCGCTGTTGTTGGTTGCGATCGCCCCGCCCCGCCCGGCAGACAACAATTTACTGCCACCGAAACTGAATACGGAAACGTCTCCGAAGCTTCCAAGTGCTTTATCGTGCAACTTACCGCCAGGCATCTGGCATACGTCTTCAACAAACGCCAAGCCGTTCGCCCGGCAGATTTCCAGCAGCCTGGGGCAATCCGCGACTTGGCCATGCAAGTGCGAAGCAATGATCGCTCTGGTTTCTGGACCGATCGCTTCGGCGACCTGGTCGGCGTCCAGGACCCAGCCGTTTTCAACAACGTCGACGATGACTGGTCTGGCCCCGATTGCTTCGATCGCTCGGAAGTTCCCAGGGAAATCGTAAGCAGCGAGGATGACTTCGGAACCCGGTTGCACGTCCACCGCACGCAACGCAACTTCGACTGCGACCGTACCACTGGACAGCAGCATCACTTTTTCACATGCGGATAGCTGCGACAACTTTTCGATTAGCTGTTCAGTCCAGTGACTTTCGTAACGCCCCCAACTTCCATCCGCCAGTGCGGTTTGAATACTGTGCAGGATTTCATCGTCCGCGATCGGCCAACCTGGTGGTCCGTCCGGGAAAACGGCGTCACCTCCGTCGATGGCAAGCTGCGGCTGATCCAAGTGAAGTTCCGATGATTGGGGTTAGCGTGGGTTGCGAATGCTTGCAGCTATTAACGCATCTCACATGCAAGTTGTAAGTGAAGCACGGTACCATTTTGGTCAAATCGGTTTTGGAAGCAATCCGTTTGTTGACAATCAATTCGTTTGATGGCCGCTCACAGGTTCAAGCTGGAGAGCCTATAATGATGTTTTGACTTCGAGAAAGAACCTAAATGCGGCGAATTAAATTTTTGATGGTGGGCGGTTTCCTGGGGGCCGGCAAGACCACGACGATTGGGAAGCTGGCAAGTCATTTTCAGTCAAATGGCCAGTCGGTCGGAATCGTCACCAATGATCAGGCTTATGATTTGGTGGATACGCATACGCTGCGGTCGCAAGGGTTTCAGGTAGGCGAAGTGCCAGGAGCTTGCTTTTGTTGCAAGTTTGATGACTTGATAGCGACGGTATCCGAATTGTCGGAGCAGAAGCTGCCAGATATCGTCATCGCCGAACCGGTTGGAAGTTGTACGGATCTGTATGCGACCGTGATCGAACCGATGCATCAACTATTTGGCGATCGGTTTGAATTGGGGCCACTGATCGTTTTGTTGAAACCTGAACACGGTAAGAAAATCCTGAGCGATGGAGGCGGACGCGGGTTTTCTCCTCAAGCCGAGTACATTTTTCTGAAGCAGCTGGAAGAAGCTGATGCGATCGCGATCAACAAGATCGACAAGCTCTCGGAAGCGGATCAAGCCAATTTAATGGAGTTGTTGTCGAATAGATTCAAAGGCGTCGATTGTTTTGGCATCAGTGCCCGAGATGGTACGAACTTTGACAAGCTCGTCGCGGCGACGGAGCAACCGAGGAAAAAATCGAAGCCGATGATGGATGTTGATTACGAGACATACGCGATTGGTGAAGCGGAATTAGGCTGGCTGAACTGTCAGGTTACGGCCAGCAGTGAAGAGAAGTTTGAGTTGGATGAAGTGGTTTTGAATTTGACCAGTGAAATTGGCAACGTGTTGACTGCCCGTGGATTCGAAATCGCGCATTTGAAATTGTTGGGGCAGACTCTCGAGAACGCAGCGGTGGCCAATCGTGTCAGTTCAGCTTCGGCGGCTGAATTGAGTCTAGCCAGTCAGATCAAGACGACCCAAGCGGACTTGTTGGTGAACGCCCGGGTTGCAGCCGAGCCAGACGACATGGTCGAAATCGTAAACGCGGCGGCCAGTAAAATTATGGGCGAAATCAAAGTCAAACTGGAAGTAAAAAACGTCCAGAGTTTTCGGCCCGGCAAACCTGAGCCGACGCATCGCGTCAGTGATTAAGTGAGCGGATCAACAAAGATCCGCGTCAAACGATGCCAGTGCATGTTAGTTTTGCCTGAACGCACGTCTTTATGGAGCAACGAATACACTTTGCCAGCTAGCAGTTTGGTGGGTGGTTGTTGCCCAAGCTAACTTCGGCTCAGAACAGGCTTGGTTGGAAGGTTCTAATCGCGTATTTTTCTGCAATTAGATTGGCTCAATCCATACAACATCCGTTCATGTTTCAGCCCGAAACCAAAGAACTCAAGCCCCGCGCTGCCGGTATAGGTCGCGGTGCGCTGTTGGTTTTGATCTTAGCGTCGGTCTGTGGGCTGATGAGTCTGTCGGTCGGGTGTCAGTTCAACAACGTCGAATCCGCCCGTCGCGCTGCCCGGATTGCCTCGTTTGGAACCCAACCACTGGTCAAAGTTCGCAAACGGGATGAAACGACTCCACTGGGTCCAATTCGGCGATTGGTGGCTGGCCGTTCGCAGCCCTCCGATCGGACCATCATCTACTTGCGGAAAAATAACTGGCTGGAGCGTTTCGAAACAGACCCTGGTGGAACGGTCAAGTTACTCAGCCAGGATAATCGTGGCGAACCCAACATGGAAAGCGTGCATGCGATCGCAGAGCTGTCGCAGTTGGAAGCGGACTGGAACCAGCGAATCAACCAATCGAATACCGCCGCGCAGTTTTATGCGACTGCGGTAATCCACGCGTATCAATTCCTGTTCGATCCGAAGCTTAACATCCAACGAAACGCCTACGATCCACAGTTCCGCGAGATCTGCGACATCTACAACAGTTCATTAGAAAACTTGTTGAGGCTGGTTTGCGAGAGTTCTGATTTCCAACCCGGAGCGACACACTTTGTCGGCGACGATTCTTTTGGGGTCGAATTCGAAGTTGAACTTGTCGGACGTTGGAAGGACGAGGAATTTGCCAAATTTGAGCTGGCCAATGATTTCGAAGTCGAAGGCATCGACAACAGCTACCACACGTATGGGCTGGGAGTTCCGCTGATCGCAATCAGGAAACCAAGCAGCGAATCACAGTCTCCGTTCGAAAAATATTACCCTCCATCTCTCGCCCTCCCGATGACAGCGTTTTGTGAAGTCCAAACGTTCCATGAAGGCGACGATCCGCGGAATCTGAAAGCAGTGTTGAAGCTGTTTGATCCGTTGGAGCAAACGGTGGTGAAATCGGAAGCTCGCAATGCTCCATTAGAGAGCGACTTTACGGTTCCGCTCGCGTATTATCTGAACGATCCGCTGCTCAACACAGATGTTCTGTCTACCGTTTCGTTGCTCGATGCCGACATCGCTTCGGAATACTTTGGGTTCTATATGCTTGAACCGTACGATCCAGAGAAAATCCCGGTCGTGATGGTGCATGGTTTGTGGTCGAACCCGGTGACCTGGTTGAAGATGTTCAACGATCTTCGAGCCAACCAATGGATACGTGACAAGTATCAATTCTGGTTTTACATGTATCCAACCGGGCAGCCATTCTGGTTCAGTGCTCAACAAATGCGTGAGGACATGGCGACATTGCGGCGAGATGTCGACCCACAGAATACTTCGCCTAACATGAAAGAGATGATTCTAGTTGGACACAGCATGGGTGGACTGATCTCGCGAATGCAAACCGTTGATAGCGGTAATGATTTCTGGGAGATCATTAGCGACGCGGATATCGAAGAAGTTCAAGGAGATCCGCAGACGATTGCGCAGATTCGTGAGTTGTTCTTTTTTGAATCCAATCCGGCTGTGCAAAGTGTGATTACGATCGGTTCACCTCATCGTGGCAGCCGATATGCGAACAATGTGACTCGTTGGCTGAGCCACCGGGTGTTTCGCTTGCCGAAGATGTTGACTGCTAATTACGATGATTTTGTTATGGAGAATCGAGGCATTTTGAAGAACACGCAACATCTGACCGTCCCTACCAGCATTGACTCATTGTCACCTGAATCACCGTTTATTCAGCGGTTGTATGCGGCCGAATCGAAAGTTGTTGTTCACAATATCTACGGGAACGTGGCACACTCACGGCTGGCCGAAACCATTGGATATGCTGCCGACGGAGACGGTGTGGTCTCAATCGCAAACGCTCAGCTGCCTGGAGTTGTCAGTAACAAAGAGATCCCGGCTGAACACATGGAGATTCATTTTCACCCCGAATGCATACTCGAGGTTAAACGCATCCTGCTCAACAACCTGGTGTTGGCGCAAAAAAGAGTTGAACCGGAAGAGGCAGGCTCGGTGCGTCAGGTAGCGCACGAAGCAGCAACGGCGCGTGAAGCGAAATAAGCTCTGGTTAGTTCTACTGGTGTTCTGATTAGAAGACGTACCGCAGTTCAAACGTTCGTGTGAACGTACATCTATGCGATGGAAAGGCGATGGAAAGGCGATAAGGCTCACTATCGCTATCGTAGATATCTTGGATTCGGTGTTCAGTTTAACGACGAGCCGGCAGGCGACCGTGTTAGTGGACACCGGCGAAGTGCAAACGAGCAAAGCAACTAGCCATCATTTTCTAGCCGAATTTACTTGCTTGTAGTACTGGCTTTAGCCGGAATTCCGCCTGATCGCGGTACTACGAACACTTCTTGACTACGAATAAGTCGTTACGAGTTTGAAAAGTAAAGTTTGAAAAGTAACCCAGGTCGGCGTCCCAGCCGTACAATTGGGGAATTGTCTTGATCAAAATCGACCTTCCTTGTCTTCGGTTAAGAACCGATGTTCGACTTGGATATTTCCTCGACGATTTGCTTCAACCGATTGTGCTTTAGTATTTCAGGCGTCGTTTGTCGAAAACTGATCGAGCAATTTTCGCCTGCAGACTTGTCGAACTTAAGAACCTCGGCTTCCGAGCCCTGCATACGCCCGGAATTACCTTTCCGATCAACGGGGTCGGTGAAAACGACGGTGACATTGGCCACCGATTCGTCCTCAGCTTCAACACGTACTGTGGAAGGCTCAGGGTTACGGGGCAACTCCCCGCGAACCACCTTTATGTCTCGGGGAGCGTCGATCCCCAACCGAACGGTGTTGCCTTTGATTTTCACGACGGTGATCCTGATATTGTCACCGATCACAATTTCGTCTTGTAGCTTCCTTGATAGGACTAACATTTCACACTCCTTTGTAGTGATAACTGAATCGAAACCCCCAGTATCCAAGTTCTAGACGACGGGCTCCGATAGTTATTACGCATTCTTGATGCCAAATTTGCAAAAAAAGCTAAAGTTCGGCAGAAGTATTTCCCCACAAAGTATTTGCGCGGTTAAACGTATTATGCAATATGGAATTGCTAGCGTTACGGCAGGTGCAAAGAGTAACGTTGTCTGCAAATTTTTCAAAATGAGATTCATGTTCTCAGAATGATTTGCCAACACCGCACGCTTAGTTGAATAACAAACACAGTCGGCGGCACGGTCAAGCAAAGGCGATGGCAAAGGGTGGCACAGATTCTTGAATCTGTGTGCCGCAGGCACAAGAGGCTCGGTGCACGCCCTGCCCTATAGCGTTCGCGCGGAACAAATGGGCAACATAGATTCAATTTGGAATTCAGAGAAACTACATTTACAATGCATCCGCCGAACCGTTTAGGTCAGGGCGCGGTGGCGGATTTGATGTTTGGTATTCCGATTCACAGCAAACTGCCTTTATAGCCGCAAGTTACTGGTAGCGGTTTAGATAGAAATGGATGGTCTCAACGGAGACGCGGTTATCTTGTTGTTGCACTACAAATCTCATTCGGTCCAAGGCGAGATGCATGCGTAAAATTGAGTACGTAGTGAATTGTATTACGCGATCACTCACTAACGTCGAAAACGACCGTCTTACTCCCGCGACCATCGCTCCTGAAACGAAACGGTACGTTCAAGACCTGTTGGCGAAGTATCCGAATGACAATTCAGAATTCGCTGACTTTATTGCGTTTCTTCCGTTCCATTCTCTTAGGGACGAACTTCTTGGCCAAATCCTTCCAGTTGCGTTAAGAAATACAATCTTGACTCTTAGACGCGAACACGAAGAGTTGCAGAATAATTTAGTGACAGAAATTGCGATTCACGATTTTTCGAACGCGAGAAAATACCTTGACCGAAAAAGAGAAATTGCCAAAGCCATCCAAGAGCTTGTCGCAGATGAAGACCTGGTGGTAACGCCGTTACACGTCCAAACAGCTATCCAGTCGCTGGGGTACAAAGGAGAATGACGCCCCCCGGACCGCCAAAGAAAATCCGCCACAATTTCTCGTCGGACGATATTGAAAAGGGCAAGTTTGCTTCAATGCACTCTGTCACTGAAAAAGCTTCTTGCTTTGGTCCAGCGTTCGATTCGCAACGAAGAGAATCGAGCACCGAGCGTT
>CAZXLW010000011.1:0-29867 GCA_964641465.1 uncultured Pirellulaceae bacterium
GGTTCAGGAGCCACAGTAACCCTGTTACCACGATTATCCTTCGCGACTCGCCAAAGAAGCGGTTTCAAAACCGATTTTACGAAAGTAGCACGATTCTCCGAGTCGTAAACATCGTGATGAAACGACTCGGAGAGTCGTGCTACTATGGTTTTGAAACGCCTTCTAGTAATTTCATGTGTTTCCCGAGTCTACAAGCAAATCAGCCGGCAAGCGAACTGGACTAATACAGACTTTCGATAGTCAGAAACTGGTCTTTGATTTAATGCAACGAAAATTCCAAAAATTCCTCCCAACAGTTTCCTGGATTTTCAGGAAGGCGACAGGAAACAAACAGTAGTCGCCAATGGGGAAGGAATCAAACTCAGACATTTAGTAAATTTGATTCCTGGCCTCCTACTTGGATTGCTTTCGTTGGCGCTGGTGTATTTCAGTTTAACCTATTTCATCGTCGGAGTTGAAAACAAGATTGGTACAACAGCGATTGGTCTGTTTAATGCTTTGTTCGTAGCGGCTTTTGGGCTAATTGTAGTACGGAAGACAGTTCAAGCAGCTTGGGGTACCACCGTGTTTACCGTGTTTTCTATTGATTCGAACAAGATTCTTAAGGTTGTTCACATTGTTCCTATTCCATGGCTGGCTGGTAGCTTTCCAAATAAAGAAAATCCCTTGAAGATTGCATTGAATGATGTGCGCGACGTTCGAACTGTTTCCAGATTTTCTTATTCGAGTCTCTTGATACTTGAAAAAAGATGCACGTGGCTGCCTATGCGTCTGAGGAATATTTTAAGCTGTCGATGCAAACGTGACTTGGAATGGATACAGAGTTGGATCGAATCACATCGTCCAGCTCGTTAACAAAGCCAACGCAAGGCCCGCACTGCCAAGCCCGAAGTCTGGCGAGCTGGTCCCTTGTTCAAATCACTGCACTTTATTGGGCTGGCTGGCTCCATTTAATTGCGAGAAAGGAACAAGGGTTTGCTTTGGTGCAAGTAGACATGCTGCTTGCTGTGCTATTGCTCGGCACCGACTAATTTTGTTTCCGGGCGGAGTTCATTGCCTTCGGAATCAACTGGGAAAATTGCGTTCTCTGCTTCCAACTGGCGCTTCATTTTGTTGATCATCCGATGAAGTTGCTCGGGTTGCTTGCTGGCCAGATCCGAATTCTCGTATGGGTCCTCTTTCAGGTTGTAAAGCAAGTTCTTTGATTTCCCGTCCTTCTTGGGCTGGTAGTAATAGATCAACTTCCAGTCACCGTCGCGGTAGGTCGTGAAGTATGATCCGCGATGCTGATGTGGATAATGCATCAGGAACGTCTCAGACCGTTGTACGTTCCGTTTGCCATTGAGCTGAGTCGCTAGATTCGTTCCGTCAACCGCGTAGCCTTCGGGAACTTCCTGCCCGACCAACGACAGGATCGTCGGCATCAAGTCATTCACCGTCCCCAGCTGTTGCTGGATCTCGCCGGCCGCGATCGGTAGAGCTTGTTGCCACTCGTTCTTCTGATCAGCCTGCAGCCAACTGGCGATAAACGGAACTCGCATTCCTCCCTCAAACTCTGTCGCTTTCATACCTCGCAGCGGCGCCGATGAGCCGTGTTGTTTTGGTTTGCCAATCCGAGCATCCGAACCATTGTCCCCCAGAAAAATCAGCAACGTATTGTCGGCAACACCCAGTTCATTGACTTTGCCAACGATATCGCCCAGCGACTTGTCGATCCCTTCGATCATGGTGGCAAACGCCTTTTGCTGTTTGCTTCGGCCTTCCGCCTTGCTGTATTTTTTTGCGAACCGAGGATCCGAATGGAACGGACTGTGCACGGCGTAATGGGCCATGTGCAGAAAAAATGGCTTGCCGTCAGCCACAGATTCTTGCATGCATCTGTTGGCTTCGATCGTCAGTGCTTCGGTCAGATACGTCTCCGTGCCATGGTACTTTTCCAGATGAGGCACCGCGTGAACGCCGGGCTTTTCCTTCGCTTCGTCGTTGCCGTAGTTATCCTTGCCATAGTAGCTGGCCGGATGCCCAGCACTGTGCCCGCCGACGTTGACTTCGAAACCCAACTTCAACGGGTCGCAACCATCATGATCGTTCGGCCCAAGATGGGCTTTGCCGACGTGGATCGTGCGATAGCCTTTTTGCTGCAACAAACGAGGCAACGTGATGCTTTCACTATCCAAGCCTGCCCAATTCCATTCGGGCGGTCCAAATTTTCCACGATTATTTTCGCTTGGACGAATCCAGTTCGTCGTCCGATGGCGAGCGGCATTTTGGCCTGTTAGTATCGAAACTCGCGTCGGTGAACAGACACTTTGAGCATAAAAAATCGAAAACCGAATGCCAGTAGCCGCCAACTTTTCCATGTTCGGAGTTTGATACCATTTGTTAAGCGGATGCATAACAGGGGCACCGTTGTCGTCAGTCAACATCGGGACGGATGTATCCATCAAACCCATGTCATCGACCAGGAACACAATCACATTCGGCAAGTTGGAATCCGCAGGTGCCGCAGTACCATCGTTGTCGCTGAACCCCGTGCAGGCGGCTGCCGTGCTTCCGGTGCTCGTTGCGATGGACCAGTCAACCCAGACGATGGCAAGCAGGACTAAACACAGCTTCACACAGCTACGCGGATCAAGCTTCGTAAAGTGACCGAAGCGTTTGCAAATTGATAACATCGAGTTCCTCACCATCACGTTCACCCTTTTCGGTTTCCAGGTACATCGGGATCTTCTTGAATCGTTGATCATTCAGTAAAAAACGAAACGGTTCGATTCCCATTTCACCTTCGCCAATATGTTCATGGCGGTCGACTCGCGACCCAAACGCCTTTTTACTATCGTTGAGATGAAAAGCTTTGATCTTTCGAATGCCAAACCCGCGTTTCATCTTGTTTATAGTCTGTTCGTAGTTTTCCTCAGTGTCCATAGGATAACCAGCAGCGAACGCATGGCACGTGTCGATACAGACACCGACGCGATCCGGTTCGTCAACTCCCTTGATGATGGTGCCGAGATGTTTGAAGTCCCATCCCAGGTTGCTGCCCTGTCCTGCGGTATTTTCCAATAACGGATACGTACTGAGCATGTTGGTCGCGCGTAAAATCTTGTTGAGCGAATCCACGATCGCAGCCAACCCCGTTTCCTCATCCGTCGTCGTGAAGCTGCCCGGATGGAAGACAACATATGGAATCCCCAGCATGTCCGCTCGCTCCAGTTCTACGATCATCGAGTCGATGCTCTTCTCGCGGAGTTCTGGTTTGGGGCTCGCCAGGTTGATCAGATAACTGGCGTGTGACAACGTGTGTGTAAAGGACGCGCTCGCAATGGCTTCCTGGAATGCCTCCACGTCCTGATCCGATATCGGCTTGGCTCGCCATTGATTGTTGTTCTTCGTAAACAGCTGCACGCAGTCGCAACCAGCCGCCTTCGCCGATTCGACGGATTTGTAATACCCGCCCGCGATGCTCATATGAGCGCCAAGAATTGCCATTGATCGTTCTGTTTTGCTAGATGGAAAACTTCATCACCATTGTCGCCAAGTCGCATAAACATTCGAGCCCTGGGAACCAAAGTCGTCACTCGAAACTGGACTTTTGACGCAGGATGTGATGGTAATGCTGGGCGAATCGGTGGGCTTCGTCACGGACGTATTGCAGTAACCGGAGAGCGAACGAATGGCGACTGAGTATGATCGGTTCCGATTCGCCGGGCCGAAACAGCTCTTCGTTTTTCTTGGCGATTGACAGCAATATCGGCGGCTCGATACCCAACGAATCAAACGCACTCACCGCCGCACTCAATTGCCCTTTGCCGCCGTCGATCAGCAAGATATCGGGAAACACATCTTGCTCGTCATGCAGTCTCTGGAACCGCCGCGAGACAACTTCGTGGATTGAACGGAAGTCATCAATTCCTTTAACGTTCTTGATCTTGAATCGGCGATAGCCAGGCTTGAACGGCAGCCCATCAATGAATTTCACCAGGCTCGCGACCGTTTCGTCGCCGCCAAGATGCGCGATGTCGACGCCTTCGATAGTCCGCGGTGCTTCCGGCAGGCTGAGCACCTTCTTCAGTCCCGCCAGTCCTTTCTTCGGATCAATGTAAAACACTTCCGGCTGAGCATGGGTATCAAGTTCACCACGCTGATCGAGCGAACGGAGCATTTCAAGTTCGTCCCGCAACCTGGCAGCCGTTTCGAACTCCAGATCCTTCGAAGCCTGCAGCATTTCCTTTTGCATCTGCCCCAGCAATCGTTTCTTGTTGCCGGCCAGAACCATTTGCAATCGCTTGATGTCGCGACGGTATTCTTCTTTGCTAATCCGCAAGTTGCACGGAGCAGTGCATTGGTTAATACTGGCCAGTAAACAAGGCCGGAACCATCGCCAGCGATCGTCGCCGTCGTCGATGTCGAGCGAACAAGTGCGAAATTTAAAGATTTTTTGCAGGACCTGTAGAGCACCTCGTAACGAACCGGCACTGGCGAACGGGCCGTACAATTTGACTCCGCTGCCACGTGGTTCTCGGGTGATTTCTACGCGCGGGAAGTCCTCATGCGTTGTGATCTGAAGATAAGGGAACGTCTTGTCGTCTTTTTGTTCCTTGTTGTTTTTTGGCTGGATGTCTTTGATCAGCCGCGACTCGACCAACAACGCATCGACTTCGCTCTCACAGGGAATGAAATCCGCGTCACAAATCTCATTCACCCACGGGCCCGTTCGGCCATCGACTTGAGCCGCTTTCAGGAAATAGCTGCCAGCTCGCGAGCGGAGGTTTACTGCTTTCCCAACGTAGATCACGACGCCTGCGGAATCTTTGAACAGATAGACGCCCGGTTCCTGTGGGAATTTCCGGACTTTGTCAGCCGTGGCTTCAAATGTTCCAGCCGGCTGGGATTCGGAAGCGTTCTGTTGCTCGATAACCGAAGAAGCAATTTCGTCCAGATCCGAATCCGAGCCAGCGTCTGGATTATCTTCGTCGGCAGGTTTCGGATCGGGATCGGATTCGGTCATGGCATGTCGGTCAGTGTTGTTTTGGCGTGAGGCTCAATCAACCGAAGCTCAATCGGTCGCTCGCCCCAGCGGCGATTTAAACGGTCGCTGCGAAAGCCTCCAGGTCTTTTCCATAGCTGGCGATTCGCTTTGCCATTTCTTGCTTGCTGGCATCCAGATCAACTATCTCCGCCGGTGGAACGTAGCTGAACAGATAAAACTTCACCTTCGGTTCCGTCCCGGACGGCCGGGCAGCAACATAGTTCCCTTCGATTTCGGTCTCCATGATCACCAGATTTCCAGTCGGCGCTTCCATTGGTTCCGACGTACCATCCGCCATGATCCGCTTGCCACTCAAATAGTCTCGCATCGCCGCGACCTTCAGTCCGCCCAAATCGGCAGGCATGTCGCTGCGGAATTTCTCCATCAGCTTTTGCATCCGAGCCATCCCGTCCGAGCCTTCCATGCGAATCGTGATCAGCTCTTCAGAATGGTAGCCGTGCTGCTTGTATAGTCCATCCAGATGCTCGAACAGCGAGATCCCTTTCGCTTTGACTTCGGCCGCCAGTTCCGCCATCAACATACACGCAACGGCCCCGTCTTTATCGCGGCAATATTGCCCGACAAGGTATCCGTGCGACTCTTCCGTTCCGAACACGAACTGATCGGGGCCTTCGCGATCCATCACGCTACATATCCATTTGAACCCGACCAGGTTATTCGAATGACACTTGGCACCGTAAGTCTCGGTAACCCGCCGCAGCATGTCGGTCGTCACAAGCGTGGTGACAACGTAATCGGCTGAATCAAGATTGCCGGCTTCCGTGCGCTTGGACAAAACGAAATCACCAAGCAACACCGCCAACTGATTGCCATTGAACGTATCCCACTCACCGGCAGTGTCAGTCGTCAGCGGCGCGGCGGCTCCCAGTCGATCGCAATCCGGATCCGAAGCCATAATCAATTCCGCGCCCGTTTCCTGGGCCCGGACGATGATTTCGTCAAATACTTTTTTATTCTCTGGGTTAGACACGTTGCCTGGCACATTCGGAAAATCGCCACTTGGTTCACGATGCCGCTCGTAGATCTCCAGTTCTTTGAAACCTACTTCCGTCAACAATGATTTGACGTTGAACTCGCCGACTCCGTGCAACGGAGAATAAATAATTTTAAGGTCACGCGGGACTTCGAAACTGTGCTTCAAGTGTTCCTGCATCAACGCCTTGTCCGTTTCTTCCGTGACGATTTTGACGTCGCCGGCGTCGACCGCTGGTTGGAACTCAGCAACCTCGATCCCTTCGACTTCGCCGACTTTTGCGATCACTTTCTTGTCGTGAGGTGGAACCAGCTGAACACCAGACGACCAGTAGACTTTGACAGCATTGTCGCTCGGCGGATTGTGGCTGGCAGTAACCATGATCCCGCAATCACAATTCTTGTGTCGGATCAAAAACGATAGTTCGGGGGTACTGCGGTATTGATCAATGAAGTAAACCGTGAACCCATTGGCCACCAGGATCCCTGCGCATAGCTCCGCGAATTCGCGACTGCGATGCCGAGTGTCGTACGCAATGGCTGCTGACCACGGTCCGTCCGGCTTGACTTCTTTGACATACGCAGCCAAACCCTCAGCACTTTCGCCGATCGTGCGATCGTTGATGGCGTTGCAGCCAAAGGGGTACATCTTGCCGCGACGCCCACCGGTGCCGAACGGGATGACGGTCCAAAACGCGTCGTCCAGTTCCTGCCACTTCCCTTGATCGATGTGCTCCAGGATACCTGGCACGTACGTTTCGTAACGTTTATCGGATAGCCAGGTTCGTATATTTTCAACAGCGGACGCAGTAACGTTTCCGTCTGCCAATGCGGTTTCGAGTTTTTCTAAATGCGAGTGTACGGTCTGAGTCATGGCTTTTGCTTGATTTCAACAAATGGCTGCGATTCGAGGAAACACCCCCGGTTGATGATTGATTGTAGTTTTGACAACAATCCTAGTACAAGTCCATCACAGTAGCTGTATCTCTAAGAAGTCCACATGAGCAAAACCATTATCAGCGTTTCCGGGTTGCGAGGCATTATCGGCGAAAGCCTGGACCCTCAACTCGCGATGCGGTACGCCACCGCGTTCGTTTCCACATTGCCCGCAAGCGGTTCGATTGTCGTTTCACGGGATGGTCGAGCCAGCGGGTCGATGCTCGCCGACGCAATCCGCAGTGCGATCGCGGCACTCGGTTTCGACGTTCTGTACGCTGATGTCGCCGCGACTCCCACGACTGGTGTGCTTGTTTGCGAACACTCGGCCGTCGGCGGGATCCAGATTTCGGCGTCTCACAATCCAGCCCCGTACAACGGGATGAAGCTGTTCGGGAAAGATGGACGAGTCATCTCGGCTGCTGAAGGCGAACAGGTGCTGACGAAATACCACGCAGACGAAGCCAACTGGGTCTCGCATGACAAGCTGGGAGCTGCCGAGAACGTGGAAGACACGACCTCTGTGCATTTGCAAAAAGTCCTCGCGACTGTCGACGCTAACGTGATCAGAGCTCGTAAATTTAAAGTCGTGCTTGATAGTAATTGCGGTGCCGGTTCGGTGCTGGGACGCAGGTTGCTTGAAGAACTGGGCTGCGATTTCCAGATTCTTGGCGATACTCCGAACGGCGAATTTGTCCATACTCCAGAACCTACCAGAGAGAACCTGGCCACGATCGCCAAGCAAGCCGTCGATTTTGGCGCTCATGCGGTCTTTTGCCAGGACCCGGACGCGGACCGACTGGCGATCATTGATGAGCTTGGGAACTACATCGGCGAAGAGTACACGCTCGCGATAACGGCGAACCAAAGACTGGCTCAAACCAAAGGCCCGGTGGTTGTTAATTGTGCAACGAGCCGAATGACAGCCGACATTGCGGCCAAGCATGGTTGCGATTTCCATGTCAGTGCCGTCGGCGAGGCGAACGTGACGCAGCTGATGATCGAGAAGAACGCAGTGTACGGAGGCGAAGGTAACGGTGGCCCGATTGATCCGAAAGTCGGATACGTCCGAGACAGCTTTGTCGCGATGGCTCAAGTGCTTGATGCGATGGCGGCCCAGGATAAAACGATCAGCCAACTGATTGCTGACATCCCGTCTTACGATATTCACAAGACAAAGATCGCGCTTGATCGCGACAAAGTTCCGCAAGTAATGGATTTGCTGGAAGATCATTTCGATGCTAATTCCGCCAATCGCCAGGACGGCTTGCGTTTGGATTGGGACGATCGCTGGTTACTGTTTCGGCCAAGCAATACGGAGCCGATCGTCCGAGCCATCGCCGAAGCGCGGACCGCTGAGATTGCAGCAGAGCTGTGCGAAGTCGCCGCCAAGCTGAGTGCACAGGTTTAATTAAGATTGACGGATAACAAGTTGTGAGCGGCACGGCACTAGTAGTCCATCAAAGCTGGATGATAAGTTTGTGTCGCTAGTTTTGGGTGCCATGTTCACGCCTTTCCAACAATAGTCCAACTCCCAGCAACGGCATGCTTAGGCTGGGGATGAGGCAATCGTCAACGCGGCGTGAGTATGCTTGGTCGGTAAGGCAAGCGTAACCACCGCCTTTCGCGTAAACATGGCACCCGCCAATTCAGGTCGGACAGACGACTAGCTATTGGTATCCAGGCAGTTCCGTCCGGGCACCGGCTGCCGAACCGTTAAGTATCCGACCAACCACTTGGTGGCTGCCTGCTATCTTTTAACGTGCGGCTTTTCACGGGGGCGACGTGAATGCCAGCGGGCAATCCTCGCCAAACCGGCTTGAAACGGCAAATCGGAGTTTTATTGAACTGATGTTCGATTAACATGGAATACGACAAATAACCAACTAAATGTTGCATTGGATTCGCATGAACAAATTTTACTACGCAGCCTTAATCATCTTCACGCTTCTTACCTCCACCACCACAGCACAGCAGTTCACCGAGCAGTCGACTACTCGTTTCCCTGCCCCTGCACTCAATGAATACACCAATCAAATCAGCGTTGGCGACGTAGACAACGATGGCGACATCGACCTGCTATTTGCCAACGGCGGGAACTTCTTCTCGCAAGGCGCTCCGCAAGCTCAACGACTGTTCATTAACGACGGCGATGGTAACTTCACTGACGAATCAGTCACACGGCTGAACTTTTTCGGACTCGTGCGAGGGGCCGAGATGGGTGACATCGACGACGATGGAGATCTCGACATCATCCTTGCTCAGGATTTTAATCGACAACCACAACTGTTCGCCAATGACGGCGACGGGTTCTTCACTAATGTTACGGCGACACAGTTGCCTCAGATAACACTCGGTAGCTCGCGAGCACAGTTTGGCGACATCGACAACGATGGTGATCTGGATGTCTATATCAACAGCGGTGGTACCAGCCGATTCGGAAGTGGGCAAAATCGAATCTACACCAACGATGGCACTGGGAACTTTTCCGACGCAACCAATGCCTTGCACCCGATCGGGAATTTGAGCGAACCGATGGACGTGATTTTCGGAGACATCGACGGCGATTTTGATCTGGACGTCCGATTGGGTTCAACCGGAAACAACAATAGCCGCATGCTTAGAAACGACGGAACCGGGATGATGACTTTTACCCCGGCCCCAAATGACAGCAACTGTTATTCCTATGACTTTGCTGACATCGATGGTGACGGCGACATGGACTTGTTCGGAGCCAACGCAGGCGCTGGCAATACGGATCTATTGCTTGAGAACGACGGGAATGGAACTTATGCCGTGATCAGCAACCAGGTTTCTCCAAACCCAAACGTTGACGATAACGACAGCAAGTTCCTGGACTACGACAACGATGGTGACATGGATCTGATCGTCGCGCGACTTGGGACTGGTGGTGAGCGTCTTTACAACAACGACGGCAACGGGAATTTTACCCAGACCGCGGGCGTATTTCAGATCTTGAATGATTCTTCGCTGGATATCGTTGTGGCTGACCTGAACGGTGACGGACGACTCGATGTGGTGACCGCTCAGGGCGAATCCGGTAGCTTCTTGAATCGCATTTACATCAACAATGGCCCCGTGGATACGATCCCGCCCAGAGTTGTTGACACTGAAGTCGCCGATACGGAAACAGACGGCCCCTACGTCGTCCGTTCACTGATCCTCGACGGGATGTCTTCTGATCGAAACTTTTTCGATGGCGGCATCACGTTGCAGTACAGTGTTGACGGCGGTGCATTCGAGTCAGTTCCTATGCGGTTCAGCGGCGGCACGGTCTACCGTGGCGAAATTCCACCACAGGCACCGGGCGCAGCAGTCTCTTACTTTGTTCGCGCCGCCGACATGGCTGGCAACTCAGTCGATGGAGCGATGCAGACTGTCAAAGTCGGTGGATTGTTGGGCGACGTTAATTGCGACGGCAGTGTTGACCTGTTGGATGTTGATCCGTTTGTCGCCTTGCTGGCCAACAACGGGTTCTCACCCAAAGCGGACTTCGACGGTGACGGAAATGTTACCCTGCTCGACGTCGGACCATTTGTCGATCTATTGGCAGGAAACTAAGCGGGGGACGTGCGATTACCCGTGAGCGGGCGGCGCTAGTGTTAACAACACTAGCCGCCTTCCGGCAAATGAATGAAGTGAAGTGCCGCTGTATTACCGGCGGCTGGCGAGCGCCTTGCCGTTCAAATCGGGTAAATGCGAATCGACGTATCGAAACGTGGAATTGTTCTTCGCGGGCCGAACATCCGCGATGACCGCTTCCAGCTTCTCCTGATCTGGCACGCCTTCGGGATCGAAAAAGCTAATAACATCGCGCATGCATTCCGCCGGCTGCATGACGTAACGGTCGTAGTCCAGGACCAGTCGATTCTGCAAGGGCGTGTCGATCCATTTGGCGTGAAAGCCATCGATGTAGCTTTGCTGTTTGGCGACGAAATCTGCGAATCCTTTCTGCGAATCCTTTTCCCGGCCCTTTTTGAGTCGCATTTCGAACCAGGAGATCAACAGCTCCCGTGGTTCCCGTTTTTGAATGATGTACTTCTGTTGCTGATGGACCGGCATCAGTAACTCAAAATCATGCGACTTTTGAAAGGTATTGGACGCGTCAACACAAGGATGCGATCGGCAAGCGTAGTAGTATTCGCAATAGTGGAATCCAGCATTGGGAATGGAATCCGGAACGGTAGGCTGATCACGACGCCCAAAAAACGGCAAACGTTTTTGTTGTTGGCCGGTCTTTGAACAACAGGCTTTGCTGCCGAAATATCTCTGCAAATGCCCGGCGAGCAGGTTGTGTCCCGATCGGGGCAAACTGACGCATTGCACTCTTTCCATTACTTTCACCTGTCCATGCTTCCTGCAACCTGCCACATAGGATAGAAAAAATTGTGCTTTAAGGTCAACGCAGATGGATTACTGCCCAGGTGCCTTGCTGTTTAGCCGGAAATTTGTCAGGATTTCAGCGAGTGTACTAAACGAACTGCCATAAATACTAATATTGACAATGGAATTTCTGGAAAAAATCAGCTTCACCGACCCGTTGTTTTTCCTTGCGGCCGTTTTGATTTTTGGAATCATCGGTGGCGAGATATTCGCCAGGATGAAGCTTCCCAAGGTTACGGGGTGGATTGCTACAGGGATCCTCATCCGAGCATTCCTGGTGCCAGCATTGGGCACGCCTGCAACACCGGACAGTGAATTCATCGCATTCGATCTCGATGCCTACAAACCCATTATGAATTTCGTACTGGGTTTTATCGCATTTACCGTTGGCGCGACTTTGTATTTTGCGAGTCTTCGGAATACTGGAAAGCGAATCGGCCTGCTGTTATTGTGCGAAGCGCTGATCACTCCAACGATCGTCGCGTCGATAATGTATTTTATTGGCTCGATGCTAGGTGGTATGACGGGCATGGAGATGAGTGGTAAAGTCGCCATGCTGTTGGCCGTAGTCGCGATCGCCGGTGCGCCTGGAACGACGGTTCTCGTGATTCAAGAAGCGAGGGCTCGAGGTACGTTGACCAAGACACTGGTCGCCGCCATTGGCCTGATCGACATGGTCGCTGTCGGAGTCTTCGTATTCGTTTCGACCATGCTGGTGCCCGATACGTCGATCACCAGCGCGCTGGGACAAGTCGCCTTGCAGTTCCTGATTACGTTTATGATTGGTACCATCTGTGCCGTCCTTGCACTAACATTAATTCG
Source organism: uncultured Pirellulaceae bacterium (assembly GCA_964641465.1). Taxonomy (GTDB): domain Bacteria; phylum Planctomycetota; class Planctomycetia; order Pirellulales; family Pirellulaceae; genus Mariniblastus. Next base: position 12,185 of record CAZXLW010000011.1, read on the forward strand.
AACCATCGTCAGCCCGGCATTTGTTGGACCGACTATGGTTGCTGTGATTCTGGGTGCGTGGGGAGCAGCGGCTGGACTCGGAACGTCCGGAGGGATCCTGGCCTGTACGTTTGCCGGGATCGCCGTCACCAACTTGCGGCACGACATCGTTCGTTCTACCGAAGCGTACTTGAACAGTATCGGTGGCGTACTATTCGCCATGTTTTTTACGCTGGCTGGTACCCGGTTGGACTTCAGTCAGGTACCTACCGCTGCTGCCTTGGTATTCCTGTACTTTGCGTCCAGGTTCATTGGAAAGTACCTGAGTGCTTATACCGCGATGAGCCTGGCAGGCATGACCAACAACGTTCGCAATTATCTGGGGATTGCCTTGATACCGCACGGTGGTGTCGCGGTCGGATTGATCCTGCTCGTTCAATCACACGAGGATTTTGCCGATATCCAATCGCTCGTCACGACGATCGGCCTGTCTGCGGTCGCGATCAACCAACTGCTGGGTCCAAGTTTTACGCGAATGTCATTGGTTCGATCGGGCGAAGATCACAAAGATCGCCCGCAATTATTGGACTTCCTGCAAGAGCAACGAATCACCGTGGGGCTGCAGGGTAACACGCACGAAGAAATCATCAGGAATTTGACCAACAATCTGTACGCGAGCTATCCGGACATGGAATTGGACCGCGAAGAGTTTGTCAAACAAGTCATCACACGCGATCAACAGGAAACGACGTGTTTGGGGCAGGGCTTGATGATACCGCATGCGATCCTCGGAAAAGGCAGCGAAATCCGCGGAGTTCTCGGGCTCAGCAAGAAGGGTATCGACTTGAATGCACCCGACGGAAGACTGATTCACGCCGTGCTGCTGTTGGCAACCCCGGAAACCGAACGTGATCGCCACTTGCAGATTCTGGCGGCGTTTGCGTCTTCGATCACCCGGGACGTGAACTTCAGCGAGCAGCTCTATCACGCTCGCAGTGCTGCACATGCATACGATGTATTGCACCATGAAGACCAGGAAGACTTGAATTACTTCCTCGAAGATGCAGCCGAACGCGTTGGACTTCGAGAAGAAGAGTACGGCGACGAAGGCATATAATATAACAACCGTTGCCTGTCGGTCACGCGGAAAAAGTTGACTGATGTTTGGGAGGTGGAGGAGGCTTCTGCCTCCCCTTCCTGGCGTAGTCGGTAGTCTCGACCGACACTCACTCTTTCAAAACAGAGTTAAAAACAGAGTCTCTACGCCGCCGCTTTCTGTCGTTTCGTTTTTCGTACCGGCTTCTCTTTCCACCGTCGATGCACCCACCAGAATTGGCTGGGGTCTTCGTAAATAGCATCCGCCATTCGATCGTTATACCACTGAGTCAACGATTTCACGTCACGCAAGTTGTCGTCCATCGTCATCGGGTCCGCTACGCCCGTGCAGCCAATCTCGAATTGCAGCGGCTTGTCGGTGTGCCGACAGTAGCTAACCATCATCGGTGCACCAGAACCGAGTGAGAACAATGCAACGGCCTTGTGACATGACGCAGGCCTGCCCATGAAATCAATCCAGCAGCCCTTCGTTCCGGCATGTTGATCGCCGAGAATCGTCAAGATTGACCCGCTGTCCAAGACCTCCTGAATCTGCCCCGCGCTTCCCTCCTTGGGAATGATGAACTGCCCGTTCAGGCCTCTGAACGCGTTGATAAACTCGTCGAGGTATTCGTTGTCCAGCTTCCGGGCCACCGAATAACTGGGCATCCCCAACAGCCCAATCACATAACCGGCAATTTCAAAGTTGCCGTAGTGACCGGTGACCGCGATCAGCGGCCGATAGTCGATCAGATAACTGGTCATCAAACCAATGTCACGAATGTGAACATGCTTGCGCCAATTAGTATCGTGGATTTTTCGTGGGGCTTGAATGATGTCAAACATCATCATCACCAAGTGCTTCCACATCTCACGAGACATGTCGATCCGCTGACCAGCGTCAAGCTGCGGATAGACGTGTCGGATATTCTCGTCGATGACTTTTCGTCGGAACTTGAGCAGGTCGTTGAACACGTACGCCAACCGCCGAGCCAACGAAGCGCACCAATCGACTGGCAATACCAGTATGAATCCGATCAATAATCGGATCGCGAGATACTCAAGTGTTTTTTTCAGCATCCGTGCCAATCAGGAATGACGTTTCTAACCCTCAACGAGGGTTAGATTATCGCTAAGCTGCCGCCATCGACCAACATCAGTTAAGACCAAACCAAAATGCTCTAGTCGACTTTTTCGCCGACTTTCATTTCCATGAGCATCTTTTTGAACGCTTTTTGGTTGGCTTCCATCGTCTTTTTGGGCCCATAAGCCTTGATGTAGACATTCGCACCCTGGTCCATTTCAATTGCTGCACCGAGCAGAACATAGTCTTCCCGGTCTGTCTTCGGAGCCATCGGGCCAGCCCCGTCCATAAACGTGCCTTTGATCATGATCGTTTTCACTTCCTTGCCGGCGATCTTTTGCGTCTCATTTTTAACTTGTTCTTCATTCCCCGCATCGACGCCTTTGAACTGGCCGACCCAACGATCCAGGTTCTGCTTGATAGAACCACCAACCTGCGAAAACGTAATTCGACCTTCCTTGGGGTCCCCATCAGCTTTCGGGATATTGAACTCCGCATGGTAGAAGTCAAACTTCGGTGTAATTTTTTTCCAGTCTCCAGGAGCGGCAAACATCAGCTGCCCATCAGCGACATCAAACTTTTGGGCCTTCGCCGGTTGCGCTTTCGCTTCACTCTTGTTTTCGCTTTGTCCAACGACAACGCCGCCGCAAAACGCCATCGTCAAACACGCAATCATATTCAGCGTTAAGAAATTCAGCGTTTGGGAATTCGTCTTCATGTTGATCTCGTTTCGGATTGAGTTGTTCGTAAATTTGCAGCCAATAATTTATTCGTTGTCGAATTATAACGTCGCGAATGGGGCCCGAAAATGAGTTGAATTGGTGTTTCACAGCTGACGCGAAAACCATAGCCCTGCAAAAATCAGGATCCGACGGCCCGGGAGACGATATCGTTGTCAAAATAGTTGATAGCCATACCAGCATCGACGACGACTTGCTGAGCGTTGACACCAGACGAACGTGGGCTCAGTAGGAAACAGGCCGTATTGGCCGCTTCTTGCGTCGTAACCGCATTGCCTCGTGGTATCACCTTTTCCGCAAACAGGTACGCGTCCACGTAGCCGGGAATTCCCGCTGACGCCGAGGTCTTCAACAATCCCGGCGCGACTGCATTGAAGCGTACTTTCGAGAATCGGCTGAAACTCTTTGCCAGAAACGCGAGCGAAGAATCCAGCGCCGCTTTTACCGGTGCCATGAATCCATAGTTTTCGCTTGCCATCGTCGTTGTTGAAATCGAAATGGTTACCACGGACGCGTCGTTGGCCAACAAGCTTTGAAAGTAATTGGCGATTGCCATCAAGGAGTAGCAGGAAATGTCGACGGTCCGCAAAAATTGCTTCTTGGTCGTTTCATGAAACGGCCGAACACCTTTTTCATCGTAATCGGCAAAGGCGATCGAATGCACCAAGCCGTCGATCGACGAGTGCTGCTCCGCAATCTGATCGCGGACCCGCTCAATCTGGTCCTCGTGCTCAACATCGCAAATGAAAATCTGTCGGTCCTTCAACAGCTTTTGGCTCAACGAGTCGTAACGTTGTTGTGAGCGAACGACGTAGACGACATTGGCTCCACCTTCTTCCAGTGTTTTGCCGATATGCCAGGCGACGCTTTTCTTGTTCGCGACCCCAAAGACGACGATCGTTTTTCCTTCCAGTTGCAGAAAATCCATCAGGCCGATCCTGGACGTGGTGCTGTTGTGCAAACAAAAGAAAACCGAACCGCCAGCTTGCCTTCACAAGTGACTTTGGCAGTCAGATAGAACGCGTTCGACACCTGTTCGTCGAGCGTGACCTGCATTTGAATCGTTTCCCCCGGATGAACCATCCGCTTGAATCGCACGTTCTCCATTTTCGTCAGCACAGGAACGTTGCCGTCGTCTTCGAGTTTACGAGACAACAGAATTGCCCCAGTTTGCGCTCCGCATTCACACAAGATCACCCCGGGACACAACGGGTAATCGGGATAATGTCCTTGAAAGAAGAACTCCTCGCCCGTGAATGACTTTTCGCACGTAATCGTCGAATCATCTTCCTGCACAATTCGATCCACCAGCAACATATGACCGCGGTGCGGAATCGCTGCGTGGATCTGATCGAGAGTTTCAGCACCCATGTTGGCTCCTGCCTGCTAAGTTGCCGTACTTACTGGTGACGTAGCCGGCATGTCGGAAAGGTAGTTGATCACGTCGTTGGCAACGATCACGCCATAGTTGATCGTGCCCAACCAGCCGGACATGATGATCCCACAGCTGCCGGCATGGTACAGACCACCAACCTGGTCCGGCAACGCTCGACTGACTGCCAGGCCTTCGAACTTCGTACCGAAACTCGATCCATCAATGTGCTTGGTGTAGTGTTGAAATGTCTTCGGAGTTGCCGCTTCGGCATGCACGATCCGCTCACGACAATTCGGCACATACTTTTCCAGTGAATCCAAAGTCGTCTCCACCAGATCCTGCTTGCTCGCTTCGTATTCTTCTTCAGACAAATCCGCCCAATCTTCGTAATTAGCATTGGTGCTGGAGACGATCAAATATCGTCCCTTTCCCTGCGGGCGAATGTCGGGATAGTAAAACGAGAACGTCCGGCTGGTAATGTCTCGGCTGAGCAACAAATCCGTCCGAAAACTGTCAGCCGTGGAACAGAACAGCAGGTCGCCAGTGTCACGATCAATCTGATCGCCTTCCTTCAACGCCATATAAACTTGTGTACTGGAATTATTCAGCCGAACTTCGCGGGCTTGGTCAACAAACTCACGGTCGAAACGATCTTCTCCAATTAAATTGAAAATCGTGCTCCGCAAGTTCGCGTTGGAAACGACACATGAGGTTTCAATCTCGCGACCATTGACAACCACCGACTTGATTCCGTCTGGTCCAACATTGATCTTCTCGACATCGCATTTAATCCGAACGTCGACGCCGCTCTTTTTCATTTCCTTTTCCATCGAGTTGACGAGCAAATCCGTGCCGCCCTGGAAAGTGAACACGCCTTTCGACATGAAATTTGAAAAGACGATACCGTACGTCAATGCGGGGTCTTCGAGTGTTGAACCATTGGCGTAGGTGATTGGCTCCATCAAGAGCCGAATCACGTCTTCGCGGCCCGGGAAGAAACGCTCGAACAGCTCACGTGTCGTCAGGCTCTGATCGTCATAGAAATTCATGTTGCGAGCCGTATCGAAAAACTCGTCAACCTTTTTTGGCTCGATCTCAAACTGCCCCGTCAACAACTCGGTAAAGTCGGAACGGTTGAAAGTGGTCGTCAACGAGAACATCGGATTGTCAAATCGAACATGCTCGAGTTGGACAATCGAGTCAGCAATTTCCTGGGACCAATACCGCCGGCAGCTCTTGACCATCCCGTGCGGGAATCCATGCAGCGAAATATCAAAGATATGTCCGCCCGGTCGTTTGAACCACGTGGCCATCCCACCGAGTTTATAGTGCTGTTCCAACAACAACACCGAACGGCCTTCGCGGGCAAGGATATTGGCAGCGGTTAACCCACCCAGTCCGCTACCGATGACAACAACATCGTATTGGGCAGCTGCACCTTGGAGAAAATCTTTAGGCATTCACGAAAATCCAGTCGAACTAATTCTTGCACCGCTCAAGAATCATATTCGCATTCAGTGAACGGACGAAACGCACTCAATGCGCAGATCCACTATTGTGGGGAATCTGCGCCTCGTGCAAGTCCAAACCGAGATAATCGGACGCTGATGTCCGGACAAACTAACTCAATTGCGCCCAGACTCAGCAATCTCTTGACTAACTAACGCGAGCGTTAGGATTTTCCGCCGGATTAGCTTGTGGTCGAGTAGCAGCTGGTAATTGCAACTTCTGCCCGGACGCGATCCGATGCGTATCCATCAGCATGTTGATCAAATCAACCACGCTGCCAGCACGCAATTTGCTAAGTGCACGTTTCTTGTGCTTGTCGATCGTCTGGTGACAAACGCCCAACTCGCCAGAAATCATCTTGGTCGTTTTGCCTCGGAGAGACATGTACATGACCTGGCGCTCTTTCGTGGTCAGCTTGTCCACTCGACCACGCATATCAAACGGGGATTGCTCACCTTGCGAATCAGCAAAGCAGGCTGAGCGTATCGCTGAGCGAACCTTGTCCTCATTGTCAAAGTTTCGCAAAACCGTATGTGCACCCTTCCGTGCCGCATCCGCCGCTGCCGTCGTCGAAGACGAATTTGTCACCATGACGACTGGTAGCAAACGAGACAGCAAATTCAGATTCGGATGGCTGAAAAAATCATTATCAGTGTCCGTCACTAAACAGCCCGGTCGCTGCGACTGAAAGCAATTCACGAATTCCGTGGTGGTCGTAATCGTGAACACTTCAAACGAATTCATTTGATCATTCAAGATTAACGGCGATAGCCTGTGCTTATGCACAAACACCAAAAAGTGATTTTTGAGCTGTCGATTCTGTGGGGTTGTTGGCTGTTGATGAAACATGTTTCGCCCTTCCCGATCCAGCGGTTTTAAAAAGCAAGCAAAAAATTGATTGCTTGTTTGTTTGTTTGTACTCGATCAATTATTAAATCAAAAGGAAAGTTGTCTTGCCGTCTTACTTGCGCGTTTAATCTAACGACTTAACACTTCCAATGCAAACATTTTTGCGCGATGTCCCCCAGAAACAATGGGTTAACGGCTGCCAAACCGTCTTTGCGGACTCCAGCACGGAAATTACGCCAGTCCACGTATGTTGAAATTCACCCCCCGAAGGGACACCTAGTAGTCACAAACCAACTTGGATCAGCCGCAAAGAAATCTCAATGCGCAAAATGTCCGGAAAGTCAGTTGAGGAATTTTTTTTCGTCCGGTTCTACGCTTCGTTTTTCGGCAAACCTGGAAGAAATGTTTTCAAGAAAATTAGAGTTTCCAGCATTGCTCTCCGTACATGCTGTTTCCAGCAACGCAACGCAAAACAAACAGAACAAGTGCGGACTAGTCCCGCAGGCAATGATTGTTGGCCATGGCGATTCCGCTCATCATCGCGCCGATGATTCCGACGTAACCCTGGTCCGTCCCACACAAGAACAGATTATCCAGATGTGTACGTCCATCGAGCCGTTTGTCCGGAGCGCCATAGACGGCGCCATTGTCGTGCCAAGTGAACCGTCGAATCGTGGTCGGAGTGAATAGATCGGTGTCGATCACGTACGGTCGGAAGTCTGGCGTGAACCGGACGCTGGCCGCAACGCTCTGATCGTACCAACGCAGTTTTTCTCGACGGTACTGGTCTTCGTCAAGGTTATTCCAGCGGTCAAAATCCGCGATGGTGGTGATTCGCACGACCCCATCAGCCAGATTGCCTTCCTCGTCGCTATACAAATAGTTATTGGGCGAGCAAATGACACCAGTTCGCACATCGCACAAATCAGAATCCGGACGTTCCCAGCTAAATTTGTCGCTATCGTTGTAGAACACAATCGTATCGGGATTGCCAATCGAGTCAGGCTGCCGATCCAGGATCGAGATTGATTCGATAAAAGTCATCTTCCCCGCCGGTTGATTCACAAGGGAACTTGAGTCCGAACAAATTCGCAATGTTTCCAGATGGCCGGCCGACGACAAGATCCGTTTCGCGGTCAGCTGTTCGCCATTATCCAATTCCACTCCGACCGCGTGGCCGTCTTCAACTTGAATTTGCTTGACGCCCTTGCGAAGGAGCAACTCCCCGCCCAAACCGCGGAATCGTTTGACGAGATGCTTGAGTATCAAGCGGACTCCCTTGAAAGGACGCGCGAATCCTTCCAAAAAGATACTGCGGAACATAATGCTGAATTGTCCCCACGACATATCATGCTCAGCCGCGTTCCCATACCACATCAACGGGCACAGGATCATTTCGATAAGCAGTGGCTCGTCAAACGTCTCATTGAGAATCTCTCGGCCAGACAACTCAAACGCCTGCTGATCCAAGTCGTCGTACTCGGCGACTTTCGCGATCAAGTTTTCAAAATTGTTCCGCTGACTGGGAAACGCCCGAGCCACCTCTTCGCGCAGCAGTTCAAGATCGTTACTGAAATTGAGGTCGACTCCAGGGAATGCAATTCGCGAACCACGTTGCGGTGACAACGCGAAATCATCCCACTTGAACCTCAACTGACGGAGGATCCGGGCGAGCGGTCCTTGCTTGGTGCCCTTCTCCGTAAAGTTCGTGACCGCATGCAGGCCGACGTCAAAGTCGCGACCATTCATGCGGTAAAAAGAATTCAGGCCACCAATCGTGTAGTGGCGTTCAAGAATACAAACTTTCTGGTCATAGTGCGCCAGCCTGATCCCAGCGGCCAGCCCACTCATGCCCGCACCAATAATGATCGTGTCGTACATGCAAAAAAGAACTTAGGTCGGGCCAGCTAGGCGACGAATTTGGCGGCGAATTTACGACGGTTAGCGATCAGCTAAATTTGGTGCAACCGAACGAACAGTCAGGCAGTCACGTTTTCCATTTTCGGAGTCAGATACGTGACAGTCGAAGCCATTGAAGCTAACTGTGGGTAATCTTCTTCCGGGACCTGAACACGATATCGCTTCCGCAACTCCATTACGATGTCCAAAAAGTCCATACTATCGAGCTCCAACTGCTCACGGAACGCAATGTCGTCTTTCAAATCCGACAAGTCTTCGTCCGGAGCGATATCGCCCAAAATATCAATAATTGCTTCTCTGATTTCCTCTGGTGCCATCTGGCCCTCCGTTCTTGTTCGGGAACGTCTATCGCTCCCGCAATCTACATTTTCTTTACAACCAAAGCTGAGTTGATTCCGAGCATACCGAACGAATTGTTCAGCACGTAATTAACAGGACCAATCTCCCGTGGTTCGTTACCAACGATTTGGTCCATTTGACACTCTGGATCAAACTCGTCGAGGTTGATTGTCGGATGAACGACGCCGTCCTCAAACGAGACCAAGTTGCCGGCCAATTCTAACGCACCGGCCGCTCCCATCGTATGCCCAATAAAGCTTTTGGCATTATTTACATGCGTACTTTTGGACTTGCCAAACACGTTTCTCACAGCCGCAACTTCGAGAACGTCGCCCATTCCGGTTCCGGTCGCGTGTGTACTGACGATGTCAATGTCATCGGCATTGATCCCAGCTCGTTTCAACGCCATATGCATACACTGCGTTTGCCGCTCGCTGTTAGGCAACACAAAGTCGGTAGCGTCTGTGTTCATCGCATATCCGACGATCTCGCCGTAAATTTTTGCACTGCGAGCTTTGGCGTCCGAAAGTCGTTCCAGCGTGTACAGGCATCCGCCTTCCGCGACAACGATCCCATTTCGATTCTTGTCAAACGGTCGCGAAGCCTTCGTTGGGTCATCGTGACTGGCCAAAGCACCCTGGCTGGCGAACCCGGCAAAAATCCCAAACGTGTGAATACTCTCGGAGACTCCACCCGCAATGGCCAGGTCGCATTCGCCGAGCCTCAGCATCTGCAGGCCCTGGATCATTCCCGCATTCCCAGCCGCACAGGCAGCACCGATCGTGTAGTGCGGCCCTGTGATACTCAAGTTCAACGCAATTTCACCGGCGGGGTTATTGGCTACCGTTCGCGGATTGTGATGGTGCGACCAAAAGGACGTGTCGTAATCAAATTCGCTCAGCGCGTAGACTTCGTTTTCTGTTTCCACGTTCCCGTGCTCGGTCACGCCGACGTAAATCCCGACCCGTGACTTATCGAAATTCTCCCAGTCGAGTCCGCTGCTTTGGATCGCTTCGTTCGCCGAATAAATACCAACACTGCCTGCTCGCGTTCCACGCCGTGCATCTTTGCGTCCCTGATAGCGGGTTACTTCGAAGTCGCAAACGCCGGCAAGGGTTTTACCGAAATAGCGAATCTCATAGTCCCGGACGCCGCTTCGGCCACTTAATAAACCCTCACGGAATTCCTGGAGGTTGTTTCCGTTGGGCGCAGTGAGCCCAATGCCAGTGATCACGACTCTCTGGTCATCCGGAAGGTCGGCAGAATTGGGCAAGGAAATCATGTTTTTATGTAATGTCTGCGGACAGAATCTTGGGGACAAAGGCGTCAAAAAGTACTCAAGAATGGCAGCGAGATTCGCTGCCTATTTTGCGAAGACCACCCAGAGTTTGAAGTTACCGATTCACCCACGAATTGGCAATGGCCAAACCGTTTTGCACGGCAATCGATACCGTAGTTTTACCGCGGAATATGTCAGTTTTCACAGATGCAGTGATTCGCCCAGCCGCCGCATCCCCTCTTCGTTCGAAATCGCCGGATGGTAATTAAAATCCCGTTTGGCACGGGAGATGTCATACCAGTGACTCTTGGCAAGCTGTGCGGCCAAAAACCGGGTCATCCGAGGCTCTTGTTCAAGGTTTCGGATCTCGTGGTAGCTCTCCAGGGCCGCACCGAGTTTATAGGCCCAAAAATACGAAATCGACTGCCGAACCCGCGGAACCCCCGCCAGCTCGAGGACTTCGTTAATCCAGCCCCAACAATTGACGGGATCATCTTGCGAAATAAAGTACGCGTTGCCGCAAACGGGCGAACCTGGCTGCAAGGCCTCCGCAGCCTGAACATGGGCAATTGCCGCGTTTTCGACGTAGATCGTATCAACCTGATTGGTCCCATCCCCGACTCGCCGCAGCTGCCTGCTCCGTGCTCGCTCCAACAGCCTCGGGATCAAATGGCGATCGCGTGGCCCCCAGATCAAATGTGGCCGCAGCGAACAGGTCATGATGTCAGCAAAGTCGTTGCATTCCAAAACATGTTGCTCGGCCAATGCCTTCGAGCGCGGGTAGTGACACAGCCACCGGCGTGGGTATGGCAAAGACTCGTTCCCGTTGATTTGATGTTCGCCGTTGAAAACAACGCTCGGGCTACTGGTGTAAACCAGGCGCTTTACTTTATTGCGGATACAGGCGTCGACGACATTGCGAGTACCGACCGTGTTGGTTGTGTAGTACTTTTTCCACGGCCCCCAGATTCCAGATACTGCTGCCGCATGAAACACGATATCAATATCACGCGTCGCGTTGAGCAACGAATCAGAATCGCGAACGTCACCGTGGACTGCTTCGACGCTCAGCGCCGACAACGCTTCATCACGACGCCGAGTCATCGCGCGAACTTTGTAGCCACGTTTCAGCAACGCTTCGACAATATACGAACCCAGGAACCCGTTCGCCCCGGTAACTAACGCGTGCAATGGAATAATACTCGTGTGGGATATCAAGCTGACAAGCCACCGATTTTAACGCCAAACGCCGCAAATTTGAACGACACGACTGCCGCCGTTAGTCTGGCTGTTCACTATCAGGATCAACTTGACCAAACTGACGCCACTCGCCGTCAATCAACCGCTCCTGCGGCATAAATCGTCGCTTATAGACCATGTGGGGCGAATCTTCGACGAAGAACCCAAGGTACAGATAAGGCAGTTCCCGCTGCTGGCAATACTCGATCTGTTTCAGAATCGAATACGTCCCCAGGCTTTCGCGTGCGAAATCGGGGTCAAAAAACGTGTACACCGCCGACAGGCTGGTCTTGCCGCGGTCGCAAACAGCCACGCACAGCAATTGGTCATCCAGCCAATACGTCAACTCGAACGAATCGAAACAGCTGCGGACAAAACCCCAGATGTACTCTTCGGTATCAATATCGTGATCCCGTTTTGCCAGCCCACGGATTCGACGATGTTTATTAAACAAAGCAACCCGTTTGGCATCAGCAATCAAAGGCCCAGTTTCGATTCGGAATGAGGAATCGTTTCGACTGAATACACGTTTTTGATTCTTGCTGAACTTGTATTCCAGGCAATTGATTCGAACTGGCTGGCAAGCGATGCACGTCGGGCACTTTGTCTTGTAAACAAATTCACCAGTTCGACGGTGTCCGTCCGCCAGGCGCTCGTCGGCTTCATCCAGATTGATCTTGCCAACCGGCATGCGCAACGGCATCCGCGCCGTTTCACCTTCAAGATAGGGGCACGGCTCCTGTTCGTCGATAATGACGATATCGTTCGAAAAACGCTTTGGAGCTTTCAAAGTCATTTCCTGCGGGGGCTAATGTAATCCTACCCATGCCGCCTGAAATGTCCAACCATTATGCCGGAGCCAATTTTCTATCAGCTGTTTTTTTGCGTTGGTTTGGTGAAATCGCTACGAAACGGCTCTTTCTTTTGGAACATCGCCAAGCGGGTTTTACACTCGTCTTTAGCTTCTTGAGGAGCCATCTTGAGTGCTTTGCCTGCGATTTCGATTGCTTTGTCAAAGTCGCCATTTTCAGCGTGAGCAGCAGCCAGCGTATCCAGGAAACTCCACTCTTCCATCTTGGTAAACTCGACAGCCTTCTTGGCATGCGTCAAAGCCAACTTCCCATCCCGAAATTTCTTATCCGGACAGGTCGCCAAAAACCAGGCCAAGCGGTTGTTCGCATCGGCAAGATTCGGAGCCATCTCGACGGCTTTCCGCAGATCGGCGTTCGCCTTCTTGTAATCTTTCTTGGCCATATAGGCAGCGCCGCGATTGGTGTAAGTAATCGGAGCGCGGGGGTTTAATTTGAGCGACCGCGTGAAATCCTTGATCGCCAGATCAAATTTGCCTTGCTCGGTATAACACATCCCTCGATTGCTGTACGGCAGATAAAGATTGGGCTCAAACCGAATTGCCTGTCCGAAATCATGAAGTGCCTCGTCCATATTACCCGCCTCGTGGTTTGTCCAGCCTCGCTGATTAAACGCAAGGCCATTGCGAGGGTTCCGCTTCACCGCGAGCTCGGCAAATTTCAGTGCTTTTTCAACGTCGGTCTCACCCAGACAAGATACGCTCAAGCCAACATAGGCGTCGCAAATCTTTTTGTTGATACGCAACGCTTGCAGGAAATCCGCTTTCGCTTCTTTGAATTTCCCCATGTTATTCTGCGCTGACCCTCGGTTGATATACGACCACGGATTGGTTTCTCGCAACTCAATCGCTTGATCGTAATCCTCCACCGCTTTTGGGTATTGTCCCATCGATGCGTTGACCAGGCCGCGGTTCTCAAAGGCATCCGCATAGTCTTTTTTCAATTTGATCGCATGGTCCAGATTGACCATCGCTTCCGGGAAACGTCCCATCGCATTTAAAATGATCCCTCGATTGTTAAACGCAACCGGGTTCTGTTGATTCAGTCGAATCGATTCATTCATGTCAGAGAGCGCTTTTTCGTATTCTTCCTGTTCGAATCGAATCAGCCCACGAATCGCCCACGCATCAAAATCCTCTTCGCTCTTGGTGATGCGATCAGTGAAATGACGCTCGCCCATATCGAGATCCATCACGTACTGCAGCGGCAGCCAACCCTTGCTGCGACTCAACGCGCACCATTTTCCTTCGGTTTCAGTCACCGTGTCGATTTGTCCGCTGTAGACTTTTCCAACACGTTTGTCATGGATCTTTGTGATCACGTTCGCAGATACAACGACTCGGTCGCCTTTCTTTTGTCCATGCGAAAAGCTGGGAAGGGAAAACGAGACGACGGCCAAAATCACAAGCACGCGGGATGGCTGAAGAGTATTCATTCTATTTTTCGATTGGGTTTCGAGTTGAGTTGAGTTTCGATTGTGGAAAGCTCACTATGTTAAGGCCAACATAGCGAAAGTACTATTCATTTAAACAACAGTTTACCGCATTTTTCCGGCAGTAAAGGTCGCTTTTTGAAAATGGCGAAGCAGTGATCCATCCTGTAGACAGGAAACTTACACCGACTACTTCCCAATACAAAATCGGCTGAAAACGACGTCGAGAATATCATCGGTATAGATCACACCTACAACCCGCCCCAACTCATCCAACGCATTCCTCAGCTCGGACGCCACGATTTCTTCGCCGAGGCCGGACTCGGTCGCCGAAACAGCAGAATCAACCGCCTGCTGGGCAGATTGCAGCGAATCTGATGTTCGTGAAAGCGTGATCTCGACGTGCTGTTCCGATTGCAGCAGTTTTTTCGCCAGCGAGCCAATGGCTGTCGAAAGCAGTTCCAATCCAATCGATTCCAGGACACTGGTTGAGATCTCGTCGTCATTTCCAACCGCTGTGGACAAGTCAGTCTTGGTCCGAACCGTGAGCAGGCGATCCCTGGCGGCTAGTCGGATCCGCTGCTCCACCTCAGTCGATTCCGCACCAGCTTCGAGGCAGAGAACCGCCAAGTCTGCCTCATCCAATTGCGATTCGGCAAGCCGTTGCATCTTCGTTTCCAAATCGTCCGCAGTTTCCACGTTCGATTCCTGTTCCAGGCCAGCAGTATCTACCAATTGAATCGGCACACCGGAAAACTCAACGTCAGCCAGATTGTAGTCGCGTGTGGTTCCCGCACGCTGCGAAACCAACGCCTTGATAACCGCTGAATTGCCAGCCAGCGCGTTGAACAGGCTGCTCTTCCCGGCATTCGGCCGGCCAACGAACACGACTTTGACTCGTTCGTTTGACAGTTGCCGGTTCTGAAGTTGTCGAGCCACTTCTCGCAAGTCGGACTGCACAGAGCCGAGTTGTCCCAACAGTTGCTCTTTGGAAATGAACTCAATGTCTTCTTCAGCGAAATCGAGCCCCGCTTCAAGCTCGGCCAACAAATAAATTATCTGGTCACGCAGTTTCGTAATCGGTCCACCAATGCCACCGGCCAGTTGCTGGAGCGCCTGATCAAACTGCCGCTCGTTGCGAGCGTCGATCACTCCCAACACGGCCTCGGCCTGAGTCAGGTCAAGACGACCGGAAAGGAATGCACGCAACGTGAACTCACCCGGTTCCGCCAATCGGCAATCCTGTTCCAGTAATTTGGCGACAATCATTTCCAACAAGGGAATTGACCCGACCGTGTGAATTTCGCAGGCAGGCTGGCGAGTAAAACTTTGCTCTGTCGGCCAGACAAGCAGATGAACATCGACGGATGATTCGTCACCGAGAATCAGCGTGTGGTCCGCCGTTCTAGCCGTCCGCCAGGAACCGGAGTCGTCAGGCCAATCGCTGCAGATCTGGGCAAGAACCGCCAATGTCTGCGGCCCGGAGACTCTGACAATACCCCGCAGGGCCGGCCCATGCGCCGAAGCGATCGCGACAATCGTATCGTCAACGTCAAACAAGGTAGCGAAGCTCCGCAGCATTCCTTGTTGGTACTACCGCGTTCAATTGCTTTGAACGGAATGCTGAACTCTTCCGCCTGAGTGCGGTACTCAGAAATTCCGAAACCGGAATTGCAACCACTGCTCAGACTCCGCGTTCTTTCAATCGCCGCTTACGATCCTTGTCACGACGCTTCTTTTCGTCCTGCTCTTCCCGGCGTTTTTGCTCGGCCTGCAGTTTTTTCGATTCCTGCTTTGCTCGCCGAATCACCGATGCCTTATCCTCACCGCCGTCAACATCCGGTAGCGACTCCAGCTTGCTCTTGTCGAGCTCCGGCTTGGGAAGCATCTTACGTTCGATGATGCCCCAAAGACTGGAAGTAATAAAATACAGGCACAGCCCCGACGGGACTTTGAAGAACATGAAGCCCATGAGCACCATGGCATACTTCATGACTTTCTGCATCATCGCCTGTTGTTCGTCAGTCGGCGGTGGCGTGAACATGCTGGTCTGCACCACGAACAGGATACACGTCAGCACCGGCAAAATATTCAGGTACGGCCCGAGCCAACCAGTTTCGTTCGTCAGGAAACTCAAGAAGCTCGGCAGGCTATCTTTCCAGTACCAGAATTGGTCTGGAGCTGACAAGTTGGTACACCAGCCAAGCCCGGGAAACAGAGGTTGGTCTCGCAACGCGATGTCAACTGACAGACCGCGATACAAACCGATGAAAATCGGGATCTGGAAAAACATCATGAAGCAACCACCGAACGGGTTGTAGTTGTACTTCTTGAACAAATCCCGCTGCGCCTGACCGCGTTTTTCCATGTCGTCTTTGTACTTTGCCGTCAGCTCTTTCATTTGCGGCTGCAAATACTGCATCATCTGCGCGTTCAAAGCAGCTTTGCGGCTGATCGGAATCATCAACGATCGAACCACCATCGTGAGCAGAATGATCGGGATACCGTATCCCAAACCAAATATCAGCTTATGAAATACTCCCAACAACCAAACCAGCGGCTTCGAAAACATGGCAAACCAGCCGAAAGATCGCACATCCTCCAACTCGTAAGCGGTCAACAATTCAACTTCTTTTGGGCCGGCGAAGATCTCGAATTTCTGCTGATATTGTTCGCCCGGTTTGAGCTTCAGGACTTTGAACATTCGAAACGTGCAATCGACCAGTTTTTGCTCCCGCACTTCTTTCGGAATGTCAGTTACCGCGACATCAGCCAGTACGGAATACGCCGTAAAAGGAGCCTCCGTTTGTTCCGGTATCAGCCCGACGTTGAAATACTGGGTATCGACGGTCAAATTTTTGACCTGCTGATCGGTCGAATCCTCTTGCTCCGAAGGCTTCAGAACCCAAAAGTACTTGGGCGTACTTTTGCGAAGATTGGCAACAATCTCCGGGCCACCAAAGAACGTGAAATCCTCTTGCCCTGTCGACCCGGTGACATCCCGCGCTCCAGCAGTGTACCCAATGGCAGAGCTTCGACCGTGAATCTTGTTCTGGTACCACCATGTCTCTGACGGCGTACCCAGCGGACCATCCAATTGGTAAGTTAGTTCGCTGGGTTGGTCGGACTGGTTCTTGATGCCAAGAGTCAAATCAAAGTGAAAATCGCGTTTGACTTCACTATCTTCCTCTTGTGCATTCAGCTTTGGTAACGTGTACGTCTTGGTGATTTCTACCGGGCCATTACCGGCAGCTGCCCCAGCGTTCGCAATCGAGTACGAAAAGCTGATCGATTCAGCCTTTAACTGTTCCAGCTTCCAGTTGCCAGCGATCATCCCTTTGTCCAGCTCCGGCCAGACATCAGCCAACGACTTGTTACGCAATGTCGTTTGGAACGATGGTTTGGCTGGCCAGCCTTTGGCGAGAATATCAGGCTGGGGGCGAATCAACTCGATCGGCTTGTCAGTCAGCAGAACTTCGACCGATGCTTCCGCTCCTGG
Organism: uncultured Pirellulaceae bacterium; assembly: GCA_964641465.1. Lineage (GTDB taxonomy): Bacteria > Planctomycetota > Planctomycetia > Pirellulales > Pirellulaceae > Mariniblastus. The sequence continues at coordinate 29,393 of CAZXLW010000011.1, forward strand.
CGTTTCAGACGACTCGCCTTTGGTGACCGCAACTTGAAGCGTCTGGCCAGGTTTCGCCTTGCCAATGATTCGGACAAAGTCATCTGCCGAAACGATTGGTTCGCCATCGATGGAGTTGATCGCGTCACCTGCGCGAAGCCCGGCAATGAATGCAGGCGTCCCATCGCCGACGACTCGCGCGACACATCGGCCCTCCGAGTCAACACAATCCAACTCGCCAAGGTAACCACCGAGATATTCGAGATCGCGATATTTGTAGTCGCCATTCGCTTTGCGATAATTCAACTCAACACGTCGAACGGTTCCTCCAGCCGAATCCAACGTAATCAGATATCGAAAAGGGCTATCGTTCGCCAGTGAGCCAACGGTGTACAGCTTGCCGGCGGGCTTCTTCAAATTCTTGGCAGCCTCCTCCTGAGGCTCCTCCGTCGCTGGCATCGCTGCAGCTTCGGCACCGTCAGCGACTGCATTTGCT
>CAZXLW010000011.1:29967-49829 GCA_964641465.1 uncultured Pirellulaceae bacterium
CTCCTCCGTCGCTGGCATCGCTGCAGCTTCGGCACCGTCAGCGACTGCATTTGCTGCCGAAGTCTCGTCATTGGGCAACTGCGTCGCCGCATCTTGAGGCGAGGTCGAAACATAGCCGTCAACATCTGGCTGATCGGTTGTAGCTACCGCGTTAGTCCCATCCTGTTCTTCGCCCTGAGGCACCGCCGGGTAATAGCGATTTTGCAAGAACGAGGCAATCAATACAGTAAAGACCGCCAACGCATAGAATCCCAAAATTCGGTTTGTCACGTATGCTCGATCCTAAGTTTCTATGCTTTGATTGGACTGTTGGTATGAAAATTTGGAGTACTACGATGAATCGCGATACAGGTAAGGCGAAAAGAAAGCAACGGCGATAGAACTTGCCATTGCATCATGCTTTTTGGCCGATGTCGAACCTAATCCGTATTCTCGAAATATCACCAAATATTGAAAGGGGAGTTTGAGATTTTACGGTTTTCGTAACCTCTGATTGGCCAACTACTACGGTCTATCAATGACCGATAGCAAGTCGCTCTCCGAGGAAATCATCCAGTTCGGCGATTCCCATGATTTTCTCACAAGTCCGATCGAACGGATATTCGACTCGCCGAAATTCGATTTCCCCTCCGTGCAGAATCACGTAACTGCTGCGAGGGTCATTGTCTCGCGGTTGGCCTACACTACCCACATTAATCATGACTTTGTCATCGGTCAGCGTGAATTGATTGCTCAAATCCGTCGGGCTGTAAAACCTGCAATTCTCGGTAAAGACTCCGGGAACGTGCGTATGTCCCTGGAAACAGTACTTCTGCACGAAGCCGAAAATACGTTCGATCTTCCGAGGATTGTAGATATCCTCCGGAAAGACATATTCATCCAGCGGACTTCGAGCCGACCCATGCACGAACAGGAAGTGACCAGAGCGGTGAGTCCTGGGCAGCCCGGCAAGAAAGTTCCATCGGTCCTGACAACCACCGATCGCGGTATCTTCCAGTTCTTTGCGAGTCCAGAATATTGCCTGTTCCGCCCCACGACTGAATCCATCCGGATCAAACAAGGCTCCGTTGTCGTGGTTCCCAAGCAAGCAAAGATCGAATTCCATGCAACGGTCGATGCACTCTCTCGGGTTGGGCCCATAGCCAACGATGTCGCCCAAGCAGTAGATCGATGACACACCCTGCGATTGGATATCTTCCAACACCGCACTCAACGCTTCCATATTGCCATGGATATCACTGAGCACAGCCGTTCGTTTATCCGGATCCATCAGGTCATTCCTCGGAAGTGTCAAAAGGCATCGAAACCGCCAATCAAAAGAATATACCTTAGGCACCAAGAAGGAAACACTTGCGACCAACGCAAATACGATTTCCCTGTTGTTGTTCTATCGACCGGTCAACAGGCGATCACCCAACATGTTGTCAAGGTCCGGAATCGAATGGATCTTGTCACACGTTTTCCGTGCATCGTACTCAATGCGATGGTACTGAATCACATTGGACTCAGTGTCCTGTACGACAAAACAGGGACGATAGTCTTCATCACGAGGCTGACCAACGCTGCCGACATTGATCATGCACTTTTCACCTTCTAATTCAAACAGATTTTCAGCACGCTCATCGGGCTGAACAAAAGTACCACTGGAATAGAAGACGCCTGGAATATGCGTGTGACCCTGAAAACAGTATTGCTCGAATCGTTTCAACAACGCGTCCATCCGAGCTTTCTCGTACACATGTTCCGGGAAAACATATTCGTTGGTCGGATCACGAGGTGAACCGTGTACATATAGAAACTTGCCTTCGTCATGCTGACGAGGCAACTCACCTAGAAAGTCCCAACGTAAATCGGCGCGTTCCCCAGTCTCTTTCTCAAGCTGTTCCCGAGTCCAGAAGATCGCACGCATGGCAACCGGATTAAAACCCTCCGGATCAAAGATCGCTGCTTGGTCGTGATTACCCAGGATGGTCAAGTTGGAATGATCCATCACCGCGTCAAGACATTGGAGAGGATCTGGTCCGTAGCCAATGATATCGCCAAGGCAAACAATCTCATCGACCTCTAACGTCTTGATGAAAGCGAGCACAGCCGACAACGCTTCAAAGTTGCCGTGAATGTCACTGATTAATGCTCGCTTCACTTGGAGAACCTTCTTTCCTGTTCTAAATCGTCTACAATTTTTAGTTAATAAGTCTACGGAGTTAGCGCTGATCTTGCAATTCGCGCTGCCCAACCAAATCAGTCGTTTTCTTGAAGAGACACCACATTGCGGATTCTTGCGATCGAATCTTCCTCACGCAACTCAGCAGTCGCAATACTTGATTGCACTGCTAAGTTATCGGATGAATCACCAGAAATCTTGGCGACTGTTTTCTCGGATGCAGGTCACTCGAAAGTCCTGAGTTGCGAATTTTCCGATCCGAACGGGCTGAAATCCGATATAACCCCGAAATCGAAACCACGTGGCACATCCAGTACTTTGGTCCCCGAGATTGATCAGCTGCTTAAAAAGCACGATTTGACGTTGCCACAAATCGACTTGATCGCCATCGGAGTGGGGCCCGGCTCATTTACCGGACTTCGGATAGGGGTCGTAACGGCAAAAACGCTGGCTTACGCTACGGGCGCAAAAGTCGTCGGTATCGATACTTTTGACAATGTCGTTTGCCAAGCGATCGGCTGGTCACACCAGTCGGGCGAGGCTAATTCAAGGATTTTGGGTTTGGGCGGCAGCCAAGCCGATGGCGGCGACCGATCCGAAGGCGGGGATCCGTTCAATATTCATATCGGCCTCGATGTCGGAAGGGGCGAAGTCCTGACAGCCAAATTCATGGTTTCTGGAAATAGTTTCGCAATCGACGACAAAGCTCAAATCCAGCAACCGGATGCTTGGCTCAAATCGATCCCGCCGGGAAGCCTCGTTTCGGGATCCGGAGTCGAGTTGGCAATGAAGTCCGCGCCAGAAACCGTGAATTCCTGGAATTGCCCGCCACAGGAATATCGCAGCCCGAATGTAGAGATGACCGCCCGCCTGGGATTGGCTCAGTTTCTGCGTAACGGAGCGGATGATTTCTGGAAACTCGAACCCACTTACTCGCGACCAAGCTACGCGGAAGAGTCCAGCTCGGGATCATAACGATCCCAAGCTGTTTCTTTCAACTTAAACGCATGCGTTAGCGGTAAACGATGCGTTAGACTTCGAGATCAATAACAGCCCGATCAATCGCTTGGAAACTGACGTTTCGCAACCCGTTCGAAAATTCAAAAAATCCGTTATCGGAATTAGCGCCCTGCCGTAACTCCGCATTGTTCGGATTCGCATTAACAAACAACTCGTCCCGGATATTACCGGTTTGATCGTTTCCGTCCACTCGAATCACTGCTTCCGTGCTGGGGGTCACGAAGAATGTATTGCTCGCCAAGCTGGCACCAGTCGCAAACACCAACTCGATACTATTGAAATTGATTCCAGTGAACGGTCGACTGAAGCCAGGATCACGACTGGCAAACAGCCGATCCGTAATCGAGTAGCCAAACGGTGCGAAACCAGCGCCGGCATCATTGATTTGCAGCATATCGTCGCCTGCAGTGTTTGCACCGCCACCGATGAACAATTCGCCACGCAACAGATTGAGATTGCCGTTGTTCGCATCTCTCGTCGAACCAACGTTGAAGCTATCGTTGCCAGTCTGCCCAAAGATTTCGACTCGTGAATCAGCTGAAACGCGGTTGACATTCGCAACGTCGTTACCGGACCCCAGCTCGAAGATGAATTCGATAAAGTCGGCAGGAGAGGCCGTCGAATTTATGTTGATTATATCATTACCGTTCCCCAAATTGGCTTCGAAAGACGCTGCCGCGGTTCCTGCCACGTTGATAATGTCATTGCTGCCGAACAAGTTCAAGTCGATTAGTTCGGTGCCGGTGTCGTAGACAATGGCTTCGCCTTCACGATCAATGATCTGCGTAAACAGGTCGAGTCGGTCGGCAGTCGGAGTACCTAACACATTCAACGTATCGAAGCCGTCTCCGGTGTCTCTCGCGTTCACCCGGCGACTATCGCGACTGGCGAATTCAACTGTTACCGTGTCATCACCCAATTCGCCATCAACACGACTCCTGGCGAACGAAGATTCGCCGACCAGGAATGTGTCATTACCTTCACCACCCCGCCCTTGAACAAACGAAGCTGCGATTGAGTCCTCAAACGCAAACTGATCGTCACCAGCCAGTCCGTCGAACCGCAACGAACCGATTCCCTCACTACCAATGACGATACCGGTATCGTTGCCATCGTTCAAAACGACGCGAATCGCCGCCGTGTTGTTGTTGCCAACGGTGACCAAGTCGTCGCCTTCGAGCACATCCACGACCAGGTTCTCTACGCCAGACCAAGCAAACTGCTCGCCAAGCACTCCAATCAAATTCCCAGCGATCGTTATATCGTCGATTCCCTCAGTCGCTCGAATCGAGAATCGGTCGGCCAACACATCGCCACCGGAATCATTGACAGTAACCGATCGGTTGACGCTGCCAAATGTAGTCCGATAGATATCCTCGCCACCTTGTCCGTCCAGCGTCACGTCGCCGATCGTAGTACGTCGGACGGTAAACACGTCGTTACCTAAACCACCCTGGAGCAGAGCTGAGTTATCTGGCAATACTTCTTGGACTTCGAACAGATCGCCAGCAAGATCGGAACCAGTCAGAATGATCCCGGCCAGACCGTCTGCACGAGTCCCAAACGAACCGGTGAAGTTAATCGGCGATGCAGTGAACCCGAGAATTTGATCAGCAGTCAATGTTGCGACAACCGGAATGCCGACTCGGTTGGCAACTTGAATTCGATTCTGGCCATCGCCACCGTCAATGTTCAACTCGCCTTGGATGCCGGTCAGGACTCCCCCGTTATTCGGGGCATCCGATGAAATATTGAATGTGTCGTCTCCACCCGCACCGAAGAACGAAGCGTTCGCATTGATCGCTCGAATGTTGAAAGTGTCGTCTCCATCAATCCCGTCGAAATCCAGATTTTCGATTCCGGCGAAGCCAAATACTGAAACGTCGATGCCGTTAAAGATCAAGGTATCGCCATCAACGATCAGGTCGTCATCCCCTGTGGTTCCAATACCGATCAGCGAGTCGTTTTCAGCGTCCAAAGAATCGTTAACGGCGATGGAAGCAAAATTCGCCAGCGGAACTCGGTAGGAATCGTCGCCAGACATCCCGTTCAACTCATAGGCACCGCTAACCGTATTACCGATATCGAACAGGTCGTCTCCCGCACCACCATTGAGAATCCAATCGGTCGCAGAGTTATTCGCGATAAAGAGATCGTTCCCATTCGATCCGGAGAGTTCTTCGAATCCGGTAAACGTATTGTTGAAATCCAAAGTCCCCGAGCCATCGCCAGTGATTTCAAATCGATGCCCAGTCGTATCGACGACTGTCAGCGTATCTTGCCCGGTACCGCCATTAATGGTGAATCCGAGCTGAGGTGCAAACTGCCCTAATGACGAGTCGATGGTAATGACATCGTCGCCGTCAAAGAGATCGAGTTGGAATGCGCTGATGGAAGAAGCTTCGTACGTATCGGTTACAACTCCGTCGATAACAACTTCCACCCAACCGTTGTTGGTGCTGCTGCGACGAATAATCACGTCGTTGTCAGACGCATCCGCCGCGATGACGGGCGCGATGTCAGTGATTCTGGCCTGGGTAATGGAAGTCCCCCAGATATCATTCCCTGCTACAAATTCCTGGAATGTAAAGAATCCAAATGGATTGTCAGGATCGACACGAGTCGCACTGAATTCGCCAAACGCGGCAACTCCATCGAGGTCAATCAGGTTGTCCGCACCAGCCTGAACAATGGCTGGGCCTTCAGGGAACGTCACCGTCGGAGTGGCATCCAATCCCTGAGAAGAAAATCCAATGCTCAAAAAGGAGCTAGGATTCTGAATTTCGCCTGCACCTGAAAAACCGATCGCAACGGTACCGAATTCGTTGACCGCAATCGAAGGATACAGGAAATCAAGCGCTGGATCTTCGATCAGATCCGTGTTGACGACTACTCCGCTTGATTCATCCACTTGGTACCAGCGAACGGCCGAATTCCCAGTACTGCCTTCGACAGCGTGTGCGGTCCACAGGAACCCGCCTTGCGAAACGACATTGCCAGTGATGTCCGGCGAAATATTGCTTAGATTTGCATCGCCAGGCTGGCGGCCGTTCTCAGCCGCTTCGTAAAACGGTACGGTGACGACTGTCCGTGTGATGGTGGCTGGGTTGAGTGGATCGCCAACGTTTGCCAGCTCGATGAGCGACACGCTGGTTCCACTATCGAATGTACCGATACCCAATGTCGAACCAGAGTCGCCATCCAAATCCGTGGCGAACTGAATCGTGCTGCCATACAGCGACTGATCCAAGTTCTCAAAACGTTCCAGGTTAATCGCACTTGGTGCGAAACCAACCAAGTCAGCTTTGGGAATCGCGTATACCGATACGCTCGTATTGAGCGGGTCGACTTCATTGTTCGTCGTGATCACGACTGAGTCACCGTTGACGGCCAGCGTAGCGAAGCTGTTAAAGTGATCACCGGACGAATCGCCGACAAATTGAACGCTTTGAAATCCGTCCAACGGGTTTGACGTTCTGGAAACGGCCAGCAGGATATCGTTCCCGACCAGATTGCTGCCATCCTCATTGGCGACGATTGAAGACAGGAACCAACGATCGGAATCATGATCAAAGACAGCTCGCGCGTCCTGGATCTGGCCAAAGATCGGATTGTTCAGATTGTCTTGCCCAAGCAGAGTATCCGCGCCGGCCAGATCGCGGAAAAACTCCTGCGTTGTACTCTGGAACTGCTGCGCGCCTGCTTCATTGAAAACGGTGTATTCGCCGTTAATGATCTGGACGATATGATTCGGCCCGATGTCTCCGCTAACGCTTGGAGACTCGAACGGAGCAGTCGGATCAAATGTTGACGGAGTGAAACCGAAGCCAACGTCAACGGCCAACAATTGACGGGGCTCAAGTTGCTGATATTCGTTATTAGAGTTGCGGGAATTCTTGTTTCGCGCGGAATTACGGTTACGGCTCATCCGATCCTCAAAATCATGAAGCGATAGTGTTGCGTTGGAAATGGAGAGTTTGCGCGGACTTTGCGCTGCATCTTCAACTATTCATGATAATCCAAGACAGTGAAATTTGGGCAATTCCGCGCATTCCAATAAAAAAAGCGACCAAAAAACGGCCGCTTTTTAATGAATAGCTAGATTCAATTACTGAGGAATAGTAGCTGTTTCGCCACCATTTACCGTCATAATTCCTTGCAGCGTAAACGTTTCGATTGTATCGGCAAGGTACCGTGATGAACCATCCGCGAGCGTAATGATCGCTCCACCAGAGTGGTTACTATTCCATGGGAAGTTGTTATTTAATGCGTATGACAGAGTGTCATTGGGATCCAAGGTAACTGGACGGTTAAGACCAATTCCCGCGATTCCGCGACCACTGTGCAAAACGCCGGTTGAGTTAAGGTCTGTGTCATAACCAAATGCCCAACCACTTCGAGCGGCAATGAAAGCCGGGACTCCATTGGCTACTGAAGGAACATCTGATTTAGAATTTTCGCCAAACATGATTGTGTTCGAAGTTCCGTCACGAACGTCGGACACGTTTTTGGCAGTCTGAGTCGTGTAAGCTCCATCGGTAGTGTACGATCCATCGTCCCGCTGAAATACGTGATCGAAGACTCCAGAACCAATGTTCAATCCTGCTCCAAAAATCCCGTCTTGAGCTAGCGAGCCGCCGTGTCCTGAGATCCCAACACCGTTTAGCCCGTTTCCAGTTGCTCCCAAGTAGTGCACTGTGTTTCCTGGCGTAGCCGCGATTGTATTTACCTGATCAAGCTGCGTTGCCGAAGGACAAAGGAACATTTCGACCCGGTGGTCTTGCGAGAGAGTCGTCGCAGTAATGTTGTTGCCAGGTGCATTGAAGAATTTATCGTAAGCAGTCTGCTGCTCGATTTCCGCAAGGATCTGTGCGTGAAGGCTAAATGACTCGTTAGGAAGATCTATCGTGTTATTTCCGTTTGAGTCCTGCCAAATAGCCCCTGGTGGATAACGCAGGCGAGCACTCTGATAGTTCTGAACCGCCAAACCCATTTGGCGTGCGTTGTTCAAGCATGATGTTCGTCTGGCCGATTCGCGAACACGCTGAACGGCTGGCAAAAGCATGCCAACTAGAATGCCAATGATGGCGATCACAACAAGTAACTCGACCAGCGTGAAACCTGATTGGCGGGATGAAGTAATTCGTGACGTCATGGTCTGAATCCTTTTCAATGTGATAATTGCTGAGAAGAAAGCGCGGGAGGACCGCTTTAGCTCTGTTCCGTTTTGAAAATTCTATACGTTTTTATAAATCTATAAATCGTCCCTCGGAACAGTGGCGCATGCACTGCTCACCGACTTATTGGCTCCATTGTACAAAAACAAGTTGAAAACGAAAGCTTATTCCAAGTCCGCAAAATTGCGCAAAGCGGCTTAATTTTCCATTAGCTGAATATTCTTGTGTTTTCAGCAGTTTTACGGTCGTCTTTGGGGGAGAATAACGGAAAAATACCATCTCCCGCCTACTCAATTTCCGCCAGATGAACTCGACAATTAGTAAAACGACCGAAAAAACGACTCCAAAGCTGGGCATTACCGTCGGTGATCCGGCTGGAGTGGGCCCTGAATTATGCGGCAAAATTGCCGCGTTAGACGAGCTTTGGGAATTCTGCTCTCCCGTTTTTCTAGGCGATCCCGCTGCGCTGAAGGCTCACCACCAATCGATACCGGATTCGGTCGCGCTGTTGCCACTGTCTGAAGCCAAAACATTAACGGACTTGCCACTTGGCCCGCTGTTCGTTGACTTTCAATCGGCCGGAATCGACGGCTTGGCCATTGGAACCGCCTCGGATGTCGGTGGTGCGGCTTCTTTTCGATACATCGACACAGCAATCGAGTGGGCTCGGGCAGGAAAAATTGACGGGATCGTGACCGGACCGATCAACAAACTTGCTCTCCACAAGGCCGGGCACAAGTACCCTGGTCATACGGAAATCCTGGCAGAGAAAACCAGCACCGATGATTTTTGTATGATGCAGTACTCGGAGGAACTGACATGTACATTCGTGACGACGCATGTGGGCTACGCGGAAGTCCCGGGCTTGCTGAATTTCGACCGGATCCTCAAAGTCATCCAGCTGAGCGTCGACGCACTTCGATCGGTCGGAGTCATGAATCCGAAGTTGGTCGCTTGTGGCTTGAACCCGCATGCAGGCGAAGAAGGCCTGTTTGGGAATCGCGAAGAAGAGCGAATCATCATTCCGGCTTTGGATGCAGCACGAGCACAGGGCATCGACATCGAAGGTCCATTTCCACCCGATACCTGTTTCATTCCATCCAGGCGCCAAACGACAGATTGTTTTATCTGCATGTACCACGATCAGGGGCACATCCCACTGAAGGCTCTCGTTTTTGACAGGGCGGTCAATGTCACGCTTGGGCTGCCAATCGTGCGCACTTCCGTCGACCACGGGACCGCCTACGACATCGTCGGCAAAAACATCGCCGACCCTTCCAGCCTGATTGAAGCGATCAAGCTGGCCGCGAAATTGGCAAGGAATCGCGCAGCCAACAAGCTTGGCTGAAGCCAAACGTCGTGAACTCAGTCAACCGGAGCCAACGTCAACCGGAGCCAACGTGAAGCGGAACCAACATGAAGCGGAACCAACAGCGGTGATTCCTTACTTGTCTTTGGGCGCGAACATGATGAATTGCTTCGCTAAATAGAAACCTTCGGCAACCTCAGGCCACTCAAGCTTTTCGATTGCTCTCGTCATGCCCTGATGGCCGGCATTGTCGAACGTAACACTGGGCGTGATCATCTCACCGTTGGCGTGTCCGTAAACAATCTTCATCCAATGGAGTTGATTTGACGGCTTCAAGCCCGCACTTTCTATCACCATCGTGATCTGATCACGGACTCTGCTGAAATCCAGCTCGTCCTCCAAGTTTGTCGCGGTCGTCAGTCCTGTCGTAACCAACTGAAACTCAGTGCCGCCCAGAACAATGTCTTTTCGCTCCACATGATCATCGGTTTTGTCAATGCAGGCCGCGTATACCGTATGAAAAGTCGTTAACGTGAAATTCAACAAGGCACTGCCGACCGGGTCATCCTGCCCGCCAAAAATGCCAGCCAGAAACTCCTGAATCTCCCGACCATCGGGTAAGACAATCCTAAATTCCGTTTCGGTACCGGTACTCAATTCACTCTGATACTGGAACGCCCAGAGTCTCGTCCCGTTTGACGCGACCCCAACTCCAGTTTCATCATTCACGATTTCCTTCTGCCCATGACCTTCGAGCCACTCGGAAAAGAACTCTCTCGCTTTTGCAGTCACCTCATCTGGAGTCTTTTCGATCGCAGGCACACCTCCTTCGATCGGTACGCCATTGACCGTCGAAGCTAAGCCCGCTTCGTTCGGCGGTGCAGCTTGCTGGCACCCGCATAGTACGACTATCAAAGTTACCAACAGTAGCTTTTTCATTTCAACCGTTCCATTTCAATCGACGTGTTGGAGGATTTTCGACGGCATGTCAGTGAGACTCCGGCACGCGCAAATCATCAACAATCCGTTGCAATTCCGGGCTTGGTTCGGGAGTTATCCGGCTGATCACAATCGCTACGACGAAGTTCAGCAAACAGCCAATCGTACCGATGCCTTCCGGAGCGACATAGAAATCGCCCAGCAGAGACCGCAAATCCCAGCCCAGGAACTTTTCGCCAATGATGTAGGCAGCAGTGAATGAAAGCCCGATCACCATACCGCTGATCGCTCCCGCTGCGTTAATCCGCCGATCGAATATCCCCAGAATGATGACCGGGAAGAAACTGGCCGCCGCGAACCCAAATGCAAACGCCACCACTTCCGCGACGAAGCCAGGTGGGTTGATGCCAAAGTACCCGGCAATGCAAACAGCCCCCACGATCATGATGCGACCGACGAACACTTTGCGGGCTTCTGACGCTTTGGGATCAACAAAGTGGATATAAAGATCATGAGCCGCTGAGGAACTGATCACCAGCAATAACCCGGCCGCAGTACTCAAAGCTGCCGCCAAACCGCCGGCTGCCACCAGTGCGATGATCCAGTCAGCCATCCTCGCGACCTCGGGAGTCGACAACACAATCATGTCGTTGTTGATGAAGACTTCGTTCGGGTTGTCCATGTTTGGTTCGTCGGTCGGGCGTTTCTTGTCCATCACGAACGCGTTGCCCGGTGCGATGGTGAGTTTGCCGTCTTCGTTTTTGTCAACGAATTTGAGCAACCTGGTTTTCTCCCATTTCTGGACCCAAGGTTCGGCCTGCACCGTTTCGATCGGTTGACCATGGAACTCGTTAAGCAAATTGGTGCGAGAGAAAATCGCTAACGCGGGCGCGGTCGTGTACAGGATCACGATAAACAGCAGCGCCCAAAACGCACTGTATCGAGCGGCGCGGACGTCTTTGGTGGTGTAAAAGCGAACGATCACATGCGGCAACCCGGCAGTTCCAATCATCAACGACAACGTGATCAGCAACACGTTGCCGACACCCCAACCACTCATCGAGTTGAATGATTTCGTGTATTTGTCAAACCCGAGTTCTTGATGCAGCGTATCCAACGAGCTGGCGAAATCGCCGTTGATTAAGCCGACTTGTGGGACCGGATTGCCGGTAAGCTGGTTCGAAATAATGATTGCCGGAATCAGATAGGCAACGATCAGCACGAGGTACTGGATCACTTGCGTCCACGTGATCCCTTTCATTCCTCCCAACACCGCAAAGAACCCGACAATTCCCATGCCGATAATAACGCCTTGCCAGACCGGGACTCCGAAATATCGGCTAAAGACAATCCCAACGCCGTTCATCTGACCGGCCACGTAGGTCAAGCTAACGAATATCGCACAGAACGCAGCCACGATTCTGGCGGTATCCGAGCCAAACCGGTCTCCAACGAAATCGGGAACGGTATATTTTCCGAACCGCCGCAGGTAGGGAGCCAGCAAGAGCGCGAGCAGCACGTAACCGCCGGTCCAGCCCATCAGGTACACACTGCCATCGGAGCCTTTGACGCTCAGCAACCCAGCCATCCCAATGAACGAAGCAGCGCTCATCCAATCAGCGGCGGTCGCCATCCCATTCGCAATCGCCGGCACACCGCGGCCAGCGACGTAAAACCCGGACGATTCCCGAACTCGGCTCAGCCAACCGACGATCAGGTAGAGAGTAAAAGTAATTCCAATAAAGAGCCACGCCCAATGTTCAGTCGTCAAGTGACTCTCCTCCCTGCTCAGTTGCACTGACCGCGTACCGCCTGTCGACAACGTCCATAACCACGGCGTACACAAGAATCAGAACCACAAAGACCAACATCGATCCTTGATTCGCGATCCAGAATCCGAGGGGCAAATTCCCGATCGAGAACTGGTTGAGTTGTTCCACGAACACGATGCCACACAGGCAGGACGTGACCGCCCAGATGGTTAGCAGCGTTGCGATCACTCGCACGTTGATTCGCCAGTAATCTGACTGTTGCTTGTTTGAACTCACTATTTAGGCCTCTTCCCCTGCAGTTTCAAAACTGGCGTTATCCAGCGACATCGTTCTCATTCTGCACAAATCTGCCGCCTTCCGAAACCTGCCGTGGAGGGCTTGGCAATCTAGTTAAATGACGCAACACAACCAAAGATTTCGGCTTAACGAATGTGTTTTGGCTGTAACGTTAATCCTAATGGGTGAACTGTTGCGGTTTCGATAATAACGATCGTGTAGAGATTGCAGCCCCATTTGCAGACCATCAGGCGACGGAATGCCGTACCAACCAAACCATTGTCAACAAGCCGGTTCAGTCGGCCATCGATACTGGTTGCTAGCCATTGCCTGTCTGAGCGTGGTTTGGCTGTCGGGCTGTCACGCCAAACGCAATTGGAATAACTATCCACAGGCAGAGCCGTGTCAAAGGTTCTTGCAGCAGATCGAGTACCCGGACGTGTTGGACGACAGCTACGTCGACGGCTGCGATCTAATGACTGGACCGCCGGTCACCGCCAGTAACTTTCACGAGTTGGAGCCATGGGATCTTTCGCTGGACGAATGCGTCTTCATGGCATTGCGTGGCAGTAAAGTCATGCAGCGGCTGGGAGGCGTTGTTGTTGACTCGCCGCAAGCTGCCACGACCACGCTCGATCCGGCAATCATCGAAACGAATCCGCTACAAAGTGTCGAAGGGGCCTTGAGTGCGTTTGATGCCCAGCTGAACAGCAGCTTCTTCTTTAACCGCAACGAACGAACGTTTAACAACGTGTTCTTTGGTGCCGGTGCTGGAATGCTGACAACCAACTCTTCGACTTTCCAATCGCAGCTTTCGAAGACTACCGCAAACGGTGCGCAATTCGCTTTGCGAACTCAGCTCGACTACAACCGGAACGACTCGCCCGCAAACTTGTTCGCTAGTGCCTACGATCTCGTCAACCTGGCGGAAGTCCGTCAGCCGTTGCGACGAGGATTTGGAACTCTGTTCAATCGCATCGCCGGACCAAACGCGGCTCCGGGTCAATACAACGGTGTGTTGCTGGCCAGGGTTCGGAGCGACGTGAATCTGGCGGATTTTGAGTCGGCAGTCAGGAACCTGGTCCGTGACGTCGAGCAAAATTACTGGGAGCTGTATTTTGCCTACCGGGATCTGGACACCAAAATCGGGGCACGCGATTCCTCGCGTGAGACCTGGGAAAACCGCAAGCTGAGGCTCTCAGGCGGTATCGACCGTCCGGACGACGAAGCCCAGGCACGCCAACAATATTTCAACTTCGAGAACCAGGTCAACAACGCCTTGACTGGCTTGGCAAACGGGCAACTGGGGGTACTCGGTGCTGAACGGAATTTGCGACGGTTGCTTGGTTTGAGCCCGAGTGATTCTCGGATCATTCGGCCTGTCACTGAGCCGGTGGCGACTCCGATTGTCTTTGATTGGCAGGATTCGCAATCTCAGATGCTAGGCCGTCGAGTGGAACTGCGTCGGCAGAAATGGATAGTTCGTCAGCGAGAACTCGAGCTGATCGCATCCAAACAGATCAATCGTTGGCAATTCGATCTGGTCGGCCAGTACGGTTTTCGAGGCTTCGGAGACAACCTGTTCGGAAGTCGCAGCCGACCCAACGGAAGTGCGGTTGCTGACCTGTTCACGGGCGATTTAGATGACTGGCAGCTAGGCGTTGAACTGGGCGGACCGATTGGACTCCGTCAGGGCCATCTCGCCGTCAAAAACGCACACCTCAATCTATGCCGCGAGAAAACTCTGCTGCGAGAACAACAACGTCAACTGTTGCACGATCTTTCCGCTGCTCTCGTGGAAGTCGATCGAGCGTTCTTGTCGCTCAAGTCAAATGCTAACAATCGCATCGCGATCGAAGAAGAACTCGTTCCGAAACAAAAGCGATTCGAAGCTGGTGAAGATCAGATCTTCTTCCTGCTGGATGTTCAACAGCGGCTTGCCACTATCGAGGCAGCGGTTCACCGTTCGATGGTTGACTATAATCTCGCGTTGTTGGAATATGCGTTCACGACTGGTTCGCTGTTGTCGCGATACGGGATCGTGTTAGCGGAAGGCGAATGGTCGGAAGGGGCCCAGGTTCGCAGCCGAGTCCAGGCAGCTCGGATCGAGACCACGGGTCCTTGTACTGGTGATGAATGTGGCGTCGTCAGCCAAGGCGGTTACAACCAAGTACTTCCCGGACTTGGCAGCCTGACAAATCAGACAATCACAACCGAATACGTTGATGAAGATCCTACAGGAGGCGACTCAAACGACGATCTGGACGACATCAATGGTCGAGAAAATGGGGTGGAAGAGGACCCTATTGAAATCCGCGACTTGGGAGCGGAAGATAGCAGCTTCCAATCAACTTGATCGCGAGCCATCGTGTTGAACTTTCAAATCAAAATCTGTGGCATCACCAATGCCAAAGACGCTCAAGCCGCTCAAGCCGCAGGCGCTGATTCGATTGGCTTGAATTTCTATTCCCGGAGCCTGCGTTCGGTGAAATTGGAAAAGGCAGCGGCAATTGTCGATGCGATCGACGACATCGTGAAAGTTGGGGTCTTCGTTAATGAAGATGTTGATCGGACAAACGAACTGGCGACTCAGCTCGGCTTGGACCTGATCCAGCTTCACGGCGACGAGACTCCGGAAATGATCACGAAGCTGAAATCGCCTGTGATGCGAGCGATCAGAGTCATGGACGGAGACTTTGACGCAGCGAAAAAAGAGGTAGAAATATGGCAGAAAGCCGGTGGGGTTGCCGTACTGCTTGACACCGGTAGCAGGAAACAATTTGGAGGCACCGGTACGCAACTGGATTGGGATCACATGTCCAAGCAACAATTTGGGGTACCCGGATTGCCTGAATTGCCATTAGTGCTTGCTGGCGGCTTGAATTGCGACAATGTGGCACAAGCGATCCGACAGGTACGCCCGTCAGCCGTCGACGTGGCCAGCGGTATCGAGAAGTTTCCGGGAGTAAAAGACCACGATTTGATGCGGCAATACATTGAATCGGCTCGGACGGCATTTGACACCTCGAATTGAGCTGTGTTTCGGTTAAAATTTCATCGTCTCGAATTGGCTGCCGTTGTTCAGCGTCGGTCATGACGGTTATCATTAAATGGCTCAAAAGCCGCCGGGCATGCTTGGTATCTTTTGGACCTCTTTAAATACTCATCATCCACGACAACGAGTGCGTGGAACCCTAAACAATATTTGAATTACCAGGAGCTAATTGTGGCTAACGTGGAAACGAAACTTCCGTACAAAGTAAAAGACATCGCGCAGGCCGATTTCGGTCGCCGCGAAATCATGCTGGCCGAAAACGAAATGCCAGGCTTGATGGCTCTGCGTAAGAAGTACGGCGAGTCCAAACCGCTGACTGGCGCACGGATTGCCGGTTGCCTGCACATGACTGTTCAGACGGCTGTTCTGATCGAAACACTGGTTGAGCTTGGTGCTCAGGTAACATGGTCGAGCTGTAATGTGTTCTCGACCCAAGATCACGCCGCCGCTGCCATCGCTGAAACTGGCGTTCCAGTTTACGCCTGGAAAGGCATGAATGACGAAGAGTTCGATTGGTGTATCGAGCAAACGCTGTTCTTCCCTGACGGACAGCCATTGAACATGATCCTGGACGACGGTGGCGATTTGACGGCCATGGTTCACGCTCGCCCAGAATTGCTGGCTGGCATCAAAGGCCTATCGGAAGAAACCACAACCGGTGTTCACCGTCTGTATCAGATGCACGAAAAGGGTGAGCTGAAAATGCCAGCCATCAACGTGAATGACTCGGTTACTAAAAGTAAGTTCGACAACTTGTATGGCTGCCGCGAATCATTGGCGGACGGAATCAAGCGTGCGACTGATGTGATGATCGCCGGTAAAGTCGTCGTTGTTTGTGGATACGGTGACGTCGGTAAAGGTTGTGCTATCTCGATGCAGCGTTACGGCGGTCGCGTGATCGTGACTGAAATTGATCCGATCAACGCTTTGCAAGCCGCGATGGAAGGCTTCGAAGTTACCACGATGGAAGAAGCTGCCGCACAAGGAAATATCTTTGTGACAACGACCGGTAACTGTGATGTTATCATGGGCGAACACATGTCCAAGATGAGCAATGACGCTATCGTCTGCAATATCGGTCACTTCCAAAACGAAATTGACGTTCAATGGTTGGAAGATCAGGTCGCTGCTGGAAACGTCAAGAAAGAAGAGATCAAAGCTCAGGTTGATCGTTATACGTTCGCAAACGGCAATTCGATTATCCTGCTCGCCGAAGGTCGCCTGGTAAACCTCGGCTGTGCAACTGGCCACCCATCTTTCGTCATGTCAAACTCGTTTACGAACCAGGTATTGGCTCAGATCAGCCTCTGGGAAGAAACGGATAAATATGAAATTGGTGTTCACACACTGCCTAAGCACCTGGACGAAGAAGTCGCACGACTTCACCTCGATCAACTGGGTGTGAAGCTTACCAAGATGACTCCGAAGCAAGCCGAGTATCTTGGAATCCCGGTAGACGGCCCGTACAAGCCAGATCATTACCGCTACTAAACCCTTGTTTAGTAAGTTACGGCGCAAACAAAAAGAATCGCTGATCGAATTGATCGGCGATTCTTTTTTCTTACTTGCCTGAAACGCACGCAGTCTCGGCGTCCCAGATGCATGTTTTGGTGTTATGAAGATGAAGTCGTTGTTGCTTTGTTCAACTGAGCTTGCAACGTTTCAATTTCCAGCTTTTGCTTTTTGACAAGGTCATTGACGGTGTTGAATTCGCCAGCGATCGGCTGCCAAAAGTCGTTGTCTCTGAATTTGATGTCCTGTGATTCAGTGTCTTCTCCCAGTTCTCGCAAGTGACGACGCAAACGTGTCACGGGACCAACGAAGCGGTTACTAAATCTGACGGTATCCAACATAAACGCTGGGAACAGCGTGATGATCACGATTCCGAGATACGTGAACTCACGAAGTTCACTCCAGATCCGTTCGGAGAGGGTGAGATTTGGATCGCCAAGTAACGCCTTGACTGCGACAACGGCTAAGGCTGTAACGAAGAAAAACGTCAGCCAGTGCAAGAAAATACGGGTTATCAAGCCACCTTGAATGGACTTGTCGACGAATGTTTGTTGGCGGAGTCTGCTCGATCTGGACATCTTCTGTTACCTGCGAAAGTAGTCTCTAAAGCTGGTTGTATGGAAATTGCTTCCTAGAAAGTTAGATCATCAATTGGGTGCAATGCGGCAGAAACCTTCGCAAGTCCGATATTATCCGCAGGTTAACTCTCAGGCCGGTATTTTCGATATATCCAATACTCAATCACCCTTCCGTTGCTCATGATCAGATCATCGACCAATTTTGACGCTGGAACGAGTTCTGTCAGTCTCATCGACTTTGACTTTCCAAATGCTGTGTAGTCAAAAAATTCCAAGTAAATCATGGCATCGTCTGGGTTTGCTGCTCGATAACAGACTTAGCCAGCAATCGGATCGCTGGTACGTCCACATCTAAATCACGATTCACCAAAGGTGATTGCACGGAAGGTCACTATGAGCCTGAACTTCGGAATCTATCTCGTTGAACAACGAATCATCTCACCTGAACAATTTTGCGGTCTCGTTAAGATCCAGCAGGAATCGGGTGCCACGCTGGCTTCGGTCGCCATCAGGAACAACCTGCTGACGATCAAACAGGTCGCTGAGGTATTGGATCGTCAGGAGATGAATCCCAACAAATCGTTCATTGATATTGCGATTGATGCGGATTACCTCGACGCAGCTGACTCGCAAAAGCTCCTCAATGAGCAACAACAAACCTCACCAACAATTCGCAAGTTGGTCCAGGAATGCGGCTTGTTGACTGAGCGGCAATGTAGCGTCCTGTTTCAGCACTACCTGAGAATTGGAACACGACCGATCAGCCATGCGGGGCATACAGTCCATGCGGGTTCCAAGTCGATTCCAAAGCCAACTCAGCAGCCAACAACACCGGTAACCCCGGTGACCCCTGTAGAAACGGGCAAACATGGCACGAAATTGCGAGCCCCTAAGTTCAAGCAACGACCAGTCATCGTTTCGCAATACACAAGCCCTGCGTCCAGTAGCTAGGCATTTATTTAGCAAGGCAGTGAGGAGAGGCTGAGTCTGAGAGATAGACTGAGTCTCTTTGCCTTTCAATACGCATCAGCGCAGCAAACAAGCGATTAGGTATAGTGCCTAATCGCTTTTTTCTATTGTACGATTGTATTGGTGGCTATTATTTCTTTGCACTATGTATGCCAGCCACTGCGAGAATCAGCAATTTAGCCCAAACTATCGGGCGCTAACACAAACGGAATAGTTACCGCCGTTGCAATCTGGTTACCGATTCTTCAACAGGCGAAGTCGCTTTGAGCGGCGTTCAGCACGCAGGCGAGCTCGGCGCTTTGTTTCACTTGGCTTTTCGTAGAATTCGCGGCGGCGCATTTCTTTCTTGATGCCGCTACGCTCAACAAGTTTTCTGAATCTTCTGACTGCCTCTTGAATGGATTCTTTGTCGCGAACCAACAGCTTTACCATTTTTTCTCCATACTGTTTTTCATTATCATTCCGATCCGAGCTCCTTTCCAGCTATCGCAGGTCACACCCGCAAAGCCAATGTTCGTGCAGTTCAGCACAAGTGCCCAAAATATTTTCAGCGAATTTATGAGTGTACTTGAGATTTCGGCGGATTGTCCATGCCTACTGTGGGAAATCGCTCGAATTAGAGCAGCTATTCCGATTAATCATCAAATCTTATCCAGCCTTCCCGAACATCAATTAATTGCTGCCCAAACTAACGGGGCCGTCGAATTCCGATGGCCTCACTATGGCTTCAAAATTTCCACCCAAAGTGAATACTATCGACCAGGATCAGTTCCAACTGGTCCAGCAATTACTTGACCGGCAAGATCAGACTCTTGAACAACTGGATCAGCTCAATGCTGACGTCGAAGCCGCGATTTTGCAACTTACCGAAGCTCGCAAACAGGAACTACTGTTGGAAGAAGCGGGAGAATCCTCTGAATTGCTCGAAATCGAAGCAATCGAGCACGATGTCGAAATTGCCGCTGACAGCGATTCCGCCGAAGAAAAACCGGTACAATCCGACCAGCCTTTGAAAAAAGCCGCCTGATCAAACAACCAGGCCCAATCACCTACCTAATCGCCTAATCGCCTAATCGCCTAATCGCCTAATC
>CAZXLW010000011.1:49929-60658 GCA_964641465.1 uncultured Pirellulaceae bacterium
CAGGCCCAATCACCTACCTAATCGCCTAATCGCCTAATCGCCTAATCGCCTAATCCGGCTGGTCCAGGTTTCCAGATTTCCTGATCGCCCAAAACAGCCGCAGCCCAAGCATGATGCTGACGAAGGCGCCCATCAGCCCCAGCATTGATATGTTCTGGATCCCAAATGCGCCGGGACCCGGAAACAACAGCGGTGAGACCTCGAAACTCATCATCAACGCCGATCCCAGGAACAAAGCACTGGCCATCAGACCCAATACCAGCCGGTTGACTGCCGGACCAAGCCGGCGATGTTCGAGATGAATATCGAATTTTCCAGCCTGGATCTGCTCAAGAATCGTCGATAACCGTGACGGCAGGTTCTCAGCCAACTGCTCCACTTGCAGGTAAAACCTCTGCGCCTTCCGCATCTGCCGGGCTGGAGAAAGCCGCTTCAACATCAGCATCCGCTGAAACGGCCGCATGACTTCCATCAGGCTGAAGTTCGGATCCAAGTGCCGGGCCGTCCCTTCCAGCGTGATCAATGTCTTGATCAACAAGCTCGCTTCCGAAGGTAGAGTGATTTGAAAGCGTCGAACGATCTCGACAAAATCACGCAACGCCCCGCTCATATCGAAATGCGAGAGCACCTGGGTTGAATACTGGCCAACGAAGTCCGCAATCTCGTTCGACAATTGCCCCTCGTCCATATCGTACGGACAATTCCCAATCCGTTTGATCAACGCAGCCAACATGGTCGGGTCGCGGCTGACGATCGCCACCAACATCGACTCGACGTCTTCTCGCAATTGTTCGCTGATCCTTCCCACCAGGCCGAAATCGATGAGACCAATCGCTCCATCAGGCATCAGCAGGATGTTTCCGGGATGCGGGTCTGCGTGGTAAAAACCGTGCTTAAAGATCATCTCCAGATACAAATTCGCACCAGTCTTGGCGACTTGCGAAAGATCAACATCCGGCATTGCCGAATCCTGCTGCGACTTCGCGTCTCGCAATTTCATTCCATTGAGCCGCTCCATCGTGATCATCTTCGTTGATGACAGCTCAGGAATCGGCTGCGGTATTCGCAATTGCTTTTCGTTTTTGAAAATCTGCCTGAACTGAATCAGGTTACGGCATTCGCGGTCCAGCTCCAGTTCGTTCCGCATCATCCGCGACATCTCGGCAACCACGGAAATTGGCTGATAGGGTCGAAAATCATCCAGACGCTCCGCAAGCTGCGCCAGACCGGCCAGGATATCCAAATCCGTTTCAATCGTCTCTTCGATCCCGGCATGTCGAACTTTGACAACCACGTTCCGTTCGATTTTCCCGTTGGAACTTTCCAGCGCTGGCAGTTCGGGAGCCAACTTGGCCGGGTGCACTTGCCCAATGGATGCGGAGGCTACTGGTGTTTCCGCGAATTCAACAAACAACTCCTCGATCGGCCGTTCTTGCTGCTCTTCAATGATTGCTTTGATGTCCGCGTAGTCATCGGCTGGCGTATTGGATTGCAGCTTCGAAAGCTCATCCGCAATCTCCGGCCCCACGACGTCGGGCCGTGTACTCAAGACTTGCCCGAACTTGATAAACGTTGGCCCCAGTTCGGTGAATGCCAAGCGAATCCGGACGGCGTTGGATTGGTCGGCAATGACCTGACCTTCGGCGGCTCGCAGCCAATCCTTGATCAGATCGACGTTGATTCTGCTGAGCCAATCCGCCAGACCGTACCGGCTTAGCACCGATATTATTTCTGCCCAACGACGGACATTGCGATAGAGCTGAGGAATCGAGGGAATCGAACGTTTCATAATCCCAACTATACGATTATCTTTCGTCGTGGGGAGCCGCTATAATCCGATTTCTCGATTGATTTTGCAGTAGCTCAGGAGTGAATACGTGAATTTGTCATGCATCTGGAACATTGTCTTACTTGCGCTTTTGACGACGGCAAGCACGGTAACCGCGGAAGACTGGCCTCAATGGCGTGGTGGCAAACTGGACAGTGTCAGTAGTGAAACTGGACTGCCTGATTCGCTTTCCGAAGAAAACCGGTTGTGGCGAGTTGAAATGCCCGGGCCAGCAGGTTCCTCGCCGATCGTATCTGGCGACAAAATCTTCGTTGCTTCCGTTGATGGGGACGGGTTGGCGTTGCTTTGCGTTGACACAACTGGAAAAGTACTGTGGAATCAAAAGCTGAAAGGCAAGAACAAGAAAGTTCGGATGGATCGCGGTAACTATGCCAGCCCGTCACCAGTTACCGATGGTGAACATGTTTGGGTCATGTTAGCCGACGGCATCCTCCACTGCTTCACGACTGATGGCGAGCTGCAGTGGACCAAGGAAATGCAAAAAGAGTACGGCAAGTTTCAGATCCAATTTGGTATGAGTTCAACTCCGCTGCTGGACAAAGGCAAGTTGTACTTTCAGTTTATTCATGGCTCGATGCGGGATGACAAGACAAGTAAAGGTAAACTCGTCTCACTCGACGCGAAAACTGGCAATGAGAATTGGGTATACGTTCGCAAGACGGACGGCACCAAAGAGAACAAGCATGCGTACTCATCGCCTACGATGTTTCGAAACGGAGATCGCGAATTCCTGATCATACACGGCGCCGACTACGCGACTGGACACAGCCTTGCCGATGGCGAAGAGATGTGGCGAGTAGGTGGGCTCAATCCGCCGTCCAGCTACAACGCCTACCTGCGGTTTGTCTCGTCACCAGTCTGTAGCGATGAGTTGATCGTGGTTCCATCGGCCAAGAATGGTCCAGTGGTCGCGTTTACACCAGACGTCGAAGGAGACATCAAGAACAAGGACGAGCGTATTCGCTGGAAGATGAAGAAAGGTACGCCTGATGTCGCCACGCCTCTGATTTCGAATGATCGTGTGTACCTGGCTCGTGAAAACGGAGTACTCATCTGCGTGGATGCGAAGAACGGCGAAGAACTTTACGAGCATCGACTCTTGAGAGACAAGCATCGCAGCACACCGGTCGCCGCCGATGGCAAGATCTATCTAATCGGTCGCGACGGCACAGCCGCGGTAGTGGCCGACTCGCCAGAATTCAAACTGATTTCTGAATCCGCACTCGGTGAAGAGACAACTTCGTCGCCGGCGATCTCCGACGGACGCATCTTTGTACGCACCAACAAATCGTTGATGGCGTTTGGAAAAAAGTGATCGGAAGACAGTGAGCACCGTGTCTAGAATGGCGCGGTGCTAAATTTCGAGTAACTGTTTGATCGCGTTGCCTTCGCAGATTTTCATTGGTCGTCCAACAGGTGTGTCGAGTTCCTGGTGATATTTAACACCTAGCGCCTGCAGGATTGTCGCGTGAATGTCCTCGACGCCATGCGGGTTTTTCAGGTCATCAAGGCCGTTGCCGGCGTCGCGTTTTGGATCAGGGTTCGTTTCGCCAACGACTCGGCCGCCCTGGATACCGCCACCGGCCATTGCGATTGAAAACCCATGCGGCCAGTGGTCTCGACCAGCGACCGAATTCAGAAACGGCGTACGACCGAACTCACCACCGCAAACAACCATGGTCGAATCCAACAACTTTCGCTCCTTTAAGACACGGATTAGCGAGGCAAAGGCAGGATCGAGAATCTTTATGCGAGACGCCTGTAACTCATGGTTGTTCACATGCGAATCCCAGCCACCGAGCGAAACCTCAACGCACCGAACACCAGCACTAATCAAACGGATAGCTGCCAGGCATCCTCGGCCGAACGGAGTATCCCCGAACTCGCCTCGCAATGATTCGGGTTCCTGCGAGACATCGAACGCATCCAACTGTTCTGAGGACATCATTTTTAGTGCCGCGTCGAGGTTGTGATTCTCCAATTTTCGCTTAAACACCGAATTATTGCTTTGCCGGTTCCGGAACGCTCCATCAACGACTCGTAAATCCGCGATCCGTTGCAATTCGCGTTTTCGATCTACTGACGAACGAACATCGGGAACCGGTTTCACCGGGTCTCCCATTTTGAACGCATCATAATGATCCCCAAGATAACCACCTCGACTGGGGAATTCGCCCGGGAGAATCGAGATGAAACGTGGGATATCGATCATCGAGCCAACCTGATCCTGATGGCAAATGACACTGCCGATCGCAGGATGCACCAACGTCGTGTCAGGACGAAAACCAGTTTTTAGATTGTAAATCGCTCGTGCATGATCACCTTCTTTACTGGTCACAGCTCTGACCAGCGAGATCGAATCCATCTGTTCCGCGGTCTGTTCAAAACCATCCCCAATCTGAATTCCGGGCACATTGGTTTTTCGAGCTTTGCTGCCGGCGGCGATTTCAGTCCCAGGATGCGGATCGAACGTCTCCAGTTGGCTCGGAGCACCTTCCAGCCACAGCACAATCAACGACTTGGCCGTCTTAATCTTTCGATCGCCATGTTCACGTGCCAGCGATTTCGCGACTGGCGTTAGCAGGCTAAGCCCACCCGCTGCCGCGATCTTCAAAAAATTACGCCGTTCATGTTCCGGGCTGTTGCAGCCGTACTCACTAAAGAATGCCATCAGTAGTTCCACACGAATTCAGTGCTGTTGATTAGAGCCCAGTAAATGTCGATAACTTTTTGCCGCCGCGTATATCCAGTCAGTGATGCCAATTGTTCCGCGAAGTGATTTGTTTCTTCTGGCGTGGGCATGCGAGTCAATGTAGCGAGGTATATCGTTTCGACAGCCTTTTCCGGACTGGGGGACAGGATCGCCACCCTCGAGACAGAAGCCAGTCCGTTGTCCAATCGTTCCCGAACCATTTCTCCGTTCATCAACAATAATCGTTGAGCAATCGTTTCACTGCGTGGTGTAAATTCGTCCTCACCCGCATCTCCAAATCGAGAGACGAAATCATTTTCCTGCCCGTACTTCATCAGCCGATCAACAATATGCGAAGTTGAATCGATCGTTTTGAGTGACGTCGATTGAGCGATGGCTCCGGCAACTTGATCCGGCCTCAATCGAATATTGGGAAAGACAGCCAACTTGGACTGATGTTCTTTCGTGATTTCAAAGTCCGCAATACTATTGCGTTGAAACGCATCACTAAACACGATTGTCCGGATCAGGCCATGGACGTCATATCCACTGTCAATAAACAGATCAGATAGATATTCCAAGGGAACCGGAAACGGTCCGTCCAACGTCATGTTGTCGACAGGATCAATCAGGCCCTTCCCAAACAGAATTGCCCAGATGCGATTGACCGCGGCTCGAGCAAAAGGTCGATTCTCGTCACTGGTCAACCAACCTGCCAAACGTTTGCGCAAGCTTTCCTCTTCCTTGTCGACCAAGCCTTCTCCGAACGGAACCAATGGCTCGATGTGTTCTTCTTCCGGCTCATCCAGCAATTTGTATTGATACATGTCGGCTTCGACATTGTCTCCGATTCCCGTAATCGAATTTCGAACCTGTGAAAAGAATGAAGCCAGCGAATGAAAGTGCATTTGCGTTCCGGCAACGGGTTCATCAGCCGATCCGAGGTTCATCGTGCCAAGAAAATCATCATGACATTGCAGACAGTCAATTCGCATCCCCAAAAACGCACGCGAAGTCCGCGCGGCCAGACGAATTGGGTCCGGTTTCGTTTCATCCCCGACATCGGGAATGATATTGTAAGTGTAGAAATTGACTTGGGGCGAGTCAGTCCAAAGTCCGTCCGAAGTCAAAATGTCATTCACGATCGCGTCATACGGCACATTGCGGTGAAGTTGCTCGGACAGCCATGTTGCAAACCTTCGCCGGCGATAGATAAGAAACGGTCCAGTTTCAACTCCGACAAAGGCCCGCGAAAAACGCTCCGCCAGGTAATCGCTTGTGCGGCGGTCTTCAAGCAAGTGCGCCAGATACCAGTCAACGCGTTGATCGGCAGAGACCGTTGATACCTCACGAATTTCTTCAACCGAAGGCAAAGTACCGGTCAATCCAAGCGAAAGGCGGCGGTAAATTTGCAACTCCGTTGCGCGTCCCGCTGGTTCTATTCCCTCGCTGGAAATTTGTTTTTCTATTAGCGCATCAAGCCCGCTCGCGGCTCGATGGTAACTGGCATTGGTAGATGGAGAAGCTGCGAAAGCTGCCGGCTGTTTGACGCGGTTGGTTGACAACAAAAACCCAGCGATAGCCAGGCAACCCGACAGGACCACCACGAACAACAACAAGTCTTTGAGCCAGTTTTTCGTAGTCATGATCTCCCCGACCGACCGAAAAATTCACAAGGTGCCGTATTTGTTGACAACTCGATTTATTGAAACTTTCTCTTGCCTACGATGGTTTCTTCATTGGATACTTGTTCAATCGAAATTAGTTTCCAAAAAATAAAGTTTCCAATCTTAAACGCCGGTAGCAGAACTACCGACATTCGAACTCAACATCCAGTCACATCCAAATCCAGTAGTGCCCGTGGACGCATTCTCCGTAAACTCGCAGCCAGAGACCATATTCGGTCCTTCAGAGCCGGTATTGGCAGAATTGGTTGTAAAAAGTCATGTCCACTTGGGAAGAAGTTGGGTTTTTCGATTTTGGGACGGGATCACTACTTTTCTGAGTAATCTGTTTGGTATTTGCAGCGTGATCATTTGCACTGCCGTCGCCGCCAACATTCCAGTCTTGCAGCTGGTGAGTTTTGGCTATCTGTTGGAGGTATCTGGAAGGATCGGACGCGGCGGCACGTGGTCGGATGGGCTCGTCGGAATCAGTAAGGCCTCCCGGATTGGCAGCCTGATTCTCGGTATCTGGTTGCTACTAATCCCCATCCGATTCTTCACGGACGCGTTTTGGTACGAAGCGTACCTGATTGACTCGCAGAGTTCCCAAACTCAACTGATGCGAATCGTACAGTTGTTGTTGATCGGCCTGACGGTACTGCACATTGTCGCCGCTTGTGTTTGCGGCGGCAAGTTGAGGTATTTCTTCTGGCCAATTATTGCACCGTTTTCATTCGGACTCTGGGCGATCCGAAAAATGTTGGGGACGAAATTTTTCCGGCCCGTTTTGTCGACTTGCCTGAACTGGGTTTCGCCGAGCCTGACAAACGACATCTGCAACGCCGCCGCGCCACGCGACTGGTTCCTGCCGGCAATACTCTGGAAAAAGGTTCGCCAAGGAAGGCTGTACCAAAACGTTCGTGATGGTTTGTGGCAGTTCTTTGCTGACCTGAACCTCTGGCACTATTTCAAGCTTGGGTTTGTCGGGTTTATCGGAACGGCTATTTGGCTTGCCCTGCCGACGATACTCTTGGTCGCCGCGACCAGACTTCAAGGCGTCTCGGCCGGAGTTTGCGGGGCCTTGGGCAGCCTACTGGCGATCCCGACGTTCGCCCTGCTTTTATTTGTACAGACACATTTCGCGAGCAACGGAAAGCTCAAGAATTTCTTCGAAGTTCGCCAGGTGATTTCCAATATCCGTCGGGCACCGTTAGCACATGTGTCGGCGTTGCTCCTCGCACTTTTGCTTGCCCTGCCACTTTTTCTACTCAAGATCGAGAACATTCCCGTTGAGCTTTTCTGGACACTCAGTCTGGTGTTCGTTGTCTTTTCCTGGCCGTCTCGAATCGTGGTTGCACTGGCTTACCGTCGAGGCACCAGGAAATCAGAGCAGGGCCGCTGGTGGGTTCGTTATCCGGAAATGACGTTGGCATTGCCAGTCTCGGCAGCTTTCGTGTTGATTCTTTTCGTCAGCCGGTACGTTTCGTGGCATGGAGCATTCAGCATGATCGAAAACCATGTGTTCCTGATGCCGGCTCCGTTTTGGCTGGGACTGTGATGTCACCAAACGGTGCTTCCTTCATCGCTCCCGCACGACACTTGGCAAACGCAATCCGGTGCTGGTCGCTTGCGATTGTCTTCTTGGCATTTGTGTTCTTCGTTTAGTGGCCGGTTCCATTTAAGATAGCAATCTTTAATTGTTAACAAGGAACCAGATCTAAACGTGCTGCGTCGACTACCTTTATTGCTGTGCCTGCTCGCAATCGTGGGTTCTGCGTGCGCGGTCCTGTTGGCTGGCAGTCAAGCCGATGCGTCAGTTGCTACCGCGACATTTTTATTGGGACTCGGAACTTGCGTGATCGCAATCCCTGTCAGCCTGTTGCTGGCTAGACTCTGTTTGCAGTCAGGATTCGTACCGACACTCACACGCTGTTATTGCCTTGCATTTCTGTTCATCCCAATATTTATACATGTGAGTCTCTGGGACAGTGCTGTTGGGAAGTTGGGTTGGGTGTCGTTGTTGGGTGAAGCGACTTTTCAGAACTCGGTGGGAAGATGGCCGATAGCGATCTGGATTCATGCAACGGCCGCGATCCCGCAACTGACGCTGATACTCTGGATGGGGATGCGAGCCGGCGGTAATGTGCTTGAAGAACAAGCCAGCCTCAACGCCAGCCCGGCTTCCGTGTTTTGGCACATCACGATGCCAAGGTTATATCCGCTGATCGGGATTTGCGTGGCGTGGGTGTTCGCAACCTGCGCTCGGGAAATCGCTGTCACTGACATCTATCGCATCGGCACATTGGCCGAACAGATTTACCTTGGGTACTCGTTAGGCGAACTTGGCGAACTGGCAGGAGTTTGGGCAACGCTGGCCTTGGTTTCAATCAGCGCTATCATGGTTGGCTGGGCACTGTGGCCCCATCTCGGTTCATTCGCTGGCGAAAATGGTGGCCAAGGTTCAACTCGACGCACTGGTGACTGGAGCCTAACGCTCACCGGCCTGATAATTCTCGCACCATTGGTGTTAGTCCCGATTGTCAACGTATTGATTCGCGGCAGTCGACATGTCGTCGTCATCAACGATGCTCCAACGGCAGCTTACTCACCGGCTCACCTTTGGTTCGTGATTTCTCGAGTCCCGGCCGAGTTCGTTGGCGAGTTCAGTTGGTCGCTCGCCATCGCCATTCCTTCATGCGTGGTTACGATCAGTTTGGCGATCTTGCTGGTCTGGTACTCACGCGAATCGATACTCTGCCGCAGCGCGGTGCTAATTTCAGTTGCCGTTTGCTGTAGTCTGCCAGGCCCGATGCTTGGCTCGGCTATTTTATGGATGAGGTCATTGAGTGACCTTCCGTTTGTCATCTGGTTGTTCGACCGAACCGTCTTTGGGCCAGTACTAGCGAACACTTTGTATTGCTGGCCAGTTTCATGTGGGCTGATTTGGTTCGTGTTACGGAACGTAGACGCGCACTCGATTGAACACGCCCGTTTGGAAGGAGCTGGCTCACTGGCTCGGCTGTTCCGTATCGCGCTGGCGTCCACCCGGCCAGGAATTTTCGGAGCCGCGTTAATCGCATTCGCGTACAGTTTTGGGGAGCTTTCTGCCAGCCAGCTGGCTGTTCCGCCAGGAATGGAGCCTATCCCTCGTCGAATGCTGGGGATGCTACACTCAGGTGTCAATGACTATACCGCCGGCCTTACAATCGTTATCGCTTGTACTACGGTCCTGCTCGTCGGCCTAGGCAGCTTTTTCCTGAAATGGCATTACCAAGGGCAATTGAATAGTCGCTCGACAAGTCAATAATTGGACTAGGGGAAATCGAGAGCTTTCATGATCCGAATCAATCTGGCCATTCTGTTGACGCTTCTTGGCGTTACTGCGTCCGGTTACGCCGATGAAGTTACGTTCAAGCACAAAGGTTCGGAACGCACGATGACTGGAGAAGTCGTCGTTGAAACGCAGGATGGGAAGGGCCTGTTGTTCGAATCTACCGACGGCAAGCTATGGGCCATCCAACCGGACAAGCTGCGAGAGAAGAAGATCGTCGAACCTGCAGTAAAACCGCTCTCACGGAAAGAGCTGGGAAAGCAGCTTAAGCAAGAGCTTGGCAATGGGTTCAAGATCCACGAAGCCGGTAGCTTTGTCATCGCCTTCAACACCGAAGTCCCGTACGCACGCTGGGTTGCTGGTTTATACCGGAAGCTGGAACGAGGATTCGATTTTTATTGGACTCGCAATAAATTCAAACTGCAAAACAAGCCACCGTTCCCGTTGCCGGTCATTATTTTTAAAAGCCAGGAAGAATATCACCGGTACATGAAGAAAGACCTCGGCGTTGTTTCGTCGATGTTGGCATATTACAGCCTCGAATCAAATCGCGTCGTTATGTTCGACTTGACTGCCGGTAATGTTCAACCGGGAGCGAAACTGAATGAACGGCGAATCAACGAAGTGCTCGACAACCCGCGAGCAATTCCAATGGTTGCAACGGTGATTCACGAGGGCACGCATCAACTGATGTTCAATTATGGCATGCAGACTCGATTCGCTGACACGCCACTGTGGATCAATGAGGGACTGGCGACGTATTTTGAAACGCCGGACCTCGGGGCCGATCGCGGCTGGCGGACCATCGGTAAAATAAACTACAACCGCCTGAGCCATTTTCTTAAGTACTTGCCTAATCGCCCAGCTGATTCGCTTCAAAAAATGCTCCGATCCGACGATGGTTTTCGCAACGAGGAAGCGCTCGATAACTACGCGCAGTCATGGGCGTTCAATTATTTCTTGTTGAATCGGCGCAAGAAGGCTTACGTCAAATATTTGAAACATATGTCGAAGAAACCGCGTCTAATCTACGACAAACCGGAGCAACGCGTTAAGGAGTTTCTCGATCATTTTGACACGACGCTGGAAAAATTCGACGAAGAGTTCCTCCAGTACATTCGCAAGCTGCGTTGACAAAAAAGTTTGGGTGAAAGTTTGGGTGAAAGTTTGCGATTTTCACCACGATCGCTCTC
>CAZXLW010000011.1:60758-87245 GCA_964641465.1 uncultured Pirellulaceae bacterium
AAAGTTTGGGTGAAAGTTTGGGTGAAAGTTTGCGATTTTCACCACGATCGCTCTCACCAATCTAAAAACCATCTTCGTGCTCACAAAGCGGACGGCAATCTGCAACTGGTATCTAAAACCAAGACTCGGTTGCGGTTACTCCAAGCTGCAAGGTATCATGTGGGCTTCTGCAAAAATCTTCTCGGAGCGACGATGAATTCCCCAAACCAAGATTCTGCTCACAACTCGTCTCAAAAACCCGATCGACGACAGTTTGTTTCCGCTTCGGCTGCTGCTGCGACCGTCGGGATAACTGGAGTGCCAATCGGAGACGTGAAACCCAAATCGAATGGGTTTCACAATTCAGTCGACGATCGGCTTAAGATCGGCTTGGTTGGCTGTGGAGGGCGCGGAACCCAAGCCGTCATCAATGCCCTTCGTGCTGACGACAATTCCGAAGTGACGGCGCTGGCGGACGCGTTTCAAGATCGAATCGACATCTGTTATGAAGGCTTGCAAGAAAACAAAGTAGCCGCCGAACGGTTGAATGTTCCGAAAGAACGCCAATTCACAGGGTTTGACTGCCATGAAAAGCTGGTCAATTCGGAAGTCGACGTCGTCTTGCTGGCGACACCACCGTATTTCCGCCCCGCCCAAATGCAGGCAGCGGTGGCCGCGAACAAGCATGTGTTCTGTGAAAAACCGGTTGCCGTCGATCCGCCAGGCGTTCGAACTGTCATGGCCGCGTGCGAAGAAGCCAAAACCAAAGGGCTCAGTATCGTTACCGGGCTTTGTTACCGCTACGACATCGCGGTGAATGCAGTCATGAAACAAGTCCTGGAAGAGAAGGCCATCGGAGAAATCAAAGCCATTCAGGAAAACTATCTGACGGGCACTCTCTGGCATCGCGGAGACAAACCCGAATGGTCGCAGATGGAAAACCAGATGCGGAATTGGCTTTATTACACCTGGTTGTCGGGCGACCTCATCCTGGAGCAGCACATCCATAGCCTCGACAAAGCGATTTGGCTGATGGGTGACGAGCCGCCGGAGACTGCCGTCGGTACCGGAGGCAGATTGGTTCGAACCAATCCTAAATGGGGGAACGTCTACGATCATTTCTCCACGGTATATGAATGGAAAAATGGCGTGAAAATGTTCTCCAATTGCCGTCAAATGGCAGACTGTCTGAACGATGTTAACGACTACGTAATCGGAACCAAGGGAACGGCCAGGATCCTCAGTCGAGAGATTAGTGACGGCGACAAAGTAGTTTGGAAGTTCAAGGAAAAGACGCCCAGCATGTACGACGTCGAACACCAGCATCTATTCCGCAGTATCCGGGAAGGCAAACCGATCAACGATGGCAAAATCATGACGCAAAGCACCATGCTCGCCATCATGGGACGCGAAGCCTGTTACACCGGACGAAAAATCAAATGGGAAGAGCTGATGCAGTCAGAAACCAAGCTTGGCCCCAACGAACTCAAGTTCGGTGATTACACCCCTGCACCAGTGGCAATGCCTGGTGGAGATGCGTGGTAAACATGCCTGCAAGAGAAAAACAAGTTTACTACGGTGAGTATTTGCAGTTGGACAAGCTGCTTGACGCGCAACAACTGGAAAGTGAGCTGGAGGGACAGCCGGCTCACGACGAGATGCTGTTCATCATCACCCACCAGGCCTATGAGTTATGGTTCAAGCAGATCATCTTTGAGCTCAATTCTGTCATCGACGTGTTCGACGACCCGATTGTCGAAGACAAGAAGATGGGACGTGTCATCCATCGGCTTACGCGGATCAAAACCATCCAGAGGATTTTGATTAGCCAGATCGATGTCATTGAAACGATGACGCCACTGGATTTTCTCGAGTTCCGTGACTTACTGGTTCCTGCATCTGGA
Source organism: uncultured Pirellulaceae bacterium (assembly GCA_964641465.1). GTDB lineage: Bacteria > Planctomycetota > Planctomycetia > Pirellulales > Pirellulaceae > Mariniblastus. The sequence continues at coordinate 62,642 of CAZXLW010000011.1, forward strand.
TTTCAGAGCATTCAGTTCAAAGAAATCGAGATCAAGCTGGGAATCAAACGTCAGAATCGCATCAAAGCGGACTGTGAGTTTTTCAAGTCGCGACTAACCGAACCGCATCAGAAACTGATGGACGAGTTGGAGTCGCAGCCGAGCCTATTGGATCTGACTGACAATTGGTTGTGCCGGATGCCATTCCTCGATTTCGGGAACTTTAGTTTCTGGCCGGCATACGAACAAGCCGTCGACAAGATGCTCGCTTCGGATGAAGACATCATTCGAGCCAACACCGCGTTGAATGAACGCGAAACCGGCTTCCAACTTGGCGAGATCGCAAACACGCGGCGACTGTTCGAATCGATTCTTGACAAAGAAAAGTACGACAGTTTGAGAGAGAATGGAGAGTTTCGGTTGTCGCACAATGGTTTTCTGGCAGCGTTGTTCATTCATTTGTACCGGGATGAGCCAATGCTTTATTCGCCGTTTCGGTACCTGACAGTACTGGTCGAAATCGACGAGCTGTTTACGAACTGGCGGCAGAGACATGCGATTATGGTGCAACGGATGCTGGGAACGAAAATCGGCACTGGCGGTTCGTCCGGCCACGAGTACCTGGCCCACACAACTCGGCAAAACCGAGTGTTCACCGACCTGTTCAAGCTCTCGACATTTCTGTTGCCGAGACGAGACCTTCCCGTCCTTCCCGATGACATGGTTCAAGCAATGGGCTTCTTCTTCAACGGACGAAAACCTTAACACAGCTCCCCAACGTTCGTTCGACTATCGCATCTGCCGGAGTGCGTTAGCACCGGGCCCAGTTTCTGAAGGTCCGTAAAAAGACCGCGGACAAAAATCACTAATCCAAGCCACTCAAGACCGGCCGTGCCTGTGCATCTTGCCATGGAGATGTCATCCCGATTGGTGATGTTTCGCTGAAGATCTGCCCGTTGAAGATCTGCCAATTGACATCGACTAGCAGTCTAATGTAGACCTTAAGCAAGCTCCAATTGCTCGACGGTGGCTTGTTTTTCTAGACAGACGAGCTGACACCAAATCCAACCAGCTTGGGCCACTTTTTTAAAATGAGAACAGACCAACTATTCAATTCAAATCCACCCGCCAAAGAAACTGATTTCGAAGCGATTGAAAAATTATTGCGTTTTGAACTGCCTGCCCATTTCAAAAGTTTCCTGCGCGAAGTAAACGGTGGCAATGTTCAAAAATCACTTGCGTACTTTCCTCAAGAAATAGACAACGGAAGTGTTTACGCTGAAGTTATTAGATTCTTTGGCACCAATGATCTTCTACACAATTTAAAGAGTTCGCTGGAAAGCCATTTCTATTTGAATGCGGAACAGCTTGAGGATTTCGATCCACCCGAGTCCTTGATCAGTTGGTATCCGTTACTTCGGATTGCAAGCGGCGGTGCCGATGATCTATTCATTCCGTTGACAGCTAGTAGTCCTGCGGTGCTTTTTTTGAATCCAAACTACTTGGGAGAGGGTTACGTGGCAAAAGCCAGTGTTGACGAGTTTCTAGACAAGATGGGGCGAGTTGATCTCGATAAGCTTTGGGAAACAGAAGAACCCTGTGAAACAAACCTGGAGCCATGGTCGTTTATTAGAACAGGTAATTACGAAGCTATATTCAGTGCTATTAAAAATGGCTTTGACGTTGACTCAGTAGCCGCAGATAACGAATCAGGCACAAATTTGTTAATGATGGCCTTGCGTGGTCGGCGTACCGAGCTTGTTCAGGGGTTGCTGAAAGCAAATGCCAATCCCAATGCCAAAGATTCGAGTGGTCGCCCTGCAATTCACTACGCGGATAAGTTTATTGAAGGCACAAAACTTATGTTGGTTGCTGGCGCTAAAGGTGAACAAAATTAGGATGCTTCCACTACTGGTGGTAGGTAGGAGGCGTCAGAGACTTCCTTAACCAACAAACAAGAGGATTAAGGTAACAAATAACTATAGGCGGTATCCTTCAAGCCGAACAAGAAACAACTGGAATCTAGAATTTCGAGGTCCGTCAGCTCGACGCAGCGACGAAATTCAGGGCATAAAAAAACGCCGGATTTCAAATCCAGCGTTTTCTATAATCTATTGGATCGTTTCGCTTACTTGCGACGGCGACGGATACCAACGGCTCCGGCTGCCAGACCTGCAAGAGCAGCGAACGCTGATGGCTCAGGAATAGTTCCGCCAACGTGTACTGATTCGCCAGCGCTTCCGAACTCACCTGCAAGGTAGGTGATGGGTCCGCCGCCACCGAGGTTAGCAGAGAACCAACCAACGTTGCCTTGGTAATGGAAACCGAAATAAGCAGTTCCAGCACCATAAGGTCCAAGTGTCGTTCCACCAGATCCAACACCTGGGAATGTTCCGGCTGACAGAGTCTGGCTGTAATCAACGACCCGAATTCCGTCAAGGAAAGTCGCTGTTCCAGCACTTCCACCCAATGCGGTCTGACCAATACTGTCATTCCACTGAGCGAATGATGCACCAACTTCGTTGATGAAAATGTAGCCCAATGAGCCGAACGCAACCGAACCTGGTGTGAACGTTAAATCAACGATGTCAGCTTGAAGTTCTGGGGCGCAATGTAATGAAGCCATAGCTGCACCGAAAGAAGCGGCTGCCGTCGTTGCCAGTTTCTTCTTTGTCAACATGAGGTATCTCCGAGTAATCTAGATTCGTAAAACTGTGAACTTGTGAACGTGTTCTGTTAAACAATAGACTAACTGTAATTTCCTGCGTTGCAAGCACATTTGTAAAAAACGGCCTGATCGGATCATTCGATTTTTCCCTCAAAATCCAGCAACATCCAACATTGTGTTGCAAGCCCAATGGAATTCAATAGATGGATTCTACGTCAAGAGGCCGTTTATTTAGACACTCTGCCCGCTACGTTCACGATAGAGCTTCGGATCGACGACTGCCGCCATTTTTGCGGTATCGAGGTCCAAGCCCAGGAAATCGTTGAGCTGCTTAGGAATCGCACCATTGCTCGTGATCGCCTCAGCGTAGTTGACGGTCAAAATCGGAATCCGGAAATATTTAAGCAGGTTCATCGCGTGCATTTGCTGATTCATCAGGACTTCTCCAAGTCGCTCCGAAGCAAGATCAGCACCTTCTTTGTCCAGCCGCTGCAACATACTCGTTTGCGATTTCAGGACCTCCGACATATCCCGTTCCATAAAGATAATTTTGTAGGCCAATTCCTGGGGAAGGTATGGAATCAAAGGAGCCACAATTTTGACAACTTTCCCACGACAATCCCGCAACCAATTATTGTTGCTGTTCAACTTCTTAACCATCTCAGCTTCGAAGTACCCCTTGGGGTTATTCTCGTCGGCTTCACGCACACTATCGGTATGCGGAGCTAGTCCGCCAGCAGTCAGCATCTGCATCATCATGGAAGTTCCTGATCGAGGCAGTCCGGAAACCACATACACGGTTTCTTTCGGATCGGGATCGCCACTAAACGCGACCGCCGTCTGCTTGGGCTGGCCAATGCAAAGTATCAATTCCCTGGTGCCGGAATCGTCATTTCCGATCACGGGCAAGTGTGCTCGAAAGTCTTCAGAACCAATCTCCTCAAACTCGACTTTCCCGTCATCCGAGGTTTCTTTCGTCGAGTGTTGCTCCAGGCTGTTAGCCGCCGCCAAATGCTCCTGAGCCAGCTCCGATTCATTTTCCCACTGTTTGTAAATCGAAGCCAACAAAACATGGGCTTCTTTGAAATTTGGATTTTGTTCAATCGCAGTGTTTAGCGATTGAACCGCCCCTTTTTGATCACCACTGGCAGCTCGGGCCTGGCCATAAAAGTAATGTCCAAGGGGAAACTGAAACCTGAGGCCAACCGCTTGTTTGCCAAAATCGAGAGCCTTGGCAATGTTTCCTTTCTCGAAATACGTACGGCAAAGCCCCATCAAACTGTTGGCATGCGTGTCGTCGTGTTTCAAGGCTGACTGATACGCCCGTTCGGCGTCGTCGTGCCGCTCCAATCCCAGATACACGTTGCCGACATGATACAAAAAGCCAGGATTCGTGGATTCGGTGAGTTCCGCTTTCTCCAGATGCCCCAATGCTCCCTCAAAATCATTCCGCCCTGCCGCGATCAATGCGGCGAGAAAGTCCAACGTTTGCGGGTTCCCACGCGCCACAGCTTTCATCTTCCGGATCAATGACAACTCAGTTTCATCAAACAGCTGCGGTTTTCCCTGTGAATTGACCTTCGCCAGGCGTGGGCGATTTTCACCCGCTTCCTTATTGGCTTCGTCAATCTCCTTCATTTCCTTCCAGTTCTGCCGCCGTTCCTTGGCAATCTGGGCTACTTCTCCAATCCGCGCCCGAGCCTCGACAGCCGCAACCCGCCATCGCGCATTCAAATCGTTGACCAGATTCTCCAAGTCGCGGATACGGTCTTTGGCGCGCAAACAATTTGCCAACTGAATTCCAAACCGGAACTCCAGCGGATATTTCTTATACAGCGCCAACAACAACGGAATCGCTTCCCCGTGCATCCCAGCGTCCATGTAGGAGCGAGCCAGGTTGTACTCCAATTCGCGAACGCAGGAAGCAACCGCCTTATCCGAATCCTCGTCCGGCCGCTCAATGTAGCCAAGTGCAATGAGCTGCTCCAGCGCTTCCTTGGATTCTTGCGGATCAATCACCATGTCCTTCGGATGCTGGCCATCGTTGCCTTCGACTTCCTCCCAGCTCGGAATCGTCTTGATCTCTGGCTCGCCCTCGAAAATCTCAATCAACGGCTGACCGTCCATGTCTTCCCCGATTGGCAAGTCATAAATCGTCAGAATGGTCGGCGTCACGTCGAGCAAATTCGCTCCATGGACGATGTGGTCTTTGCGAATCCCCGGGCCGGATGCCAAAAAGATCCCATAGTTCCGATGCTCGATCGCAGGCCCAGCCGGCTCAGCTGGCAAATGTCGAGGCCGTAAGTGGTCGGGATGGAAACCATGATCCGACATAACGATGTACGTCGTGTCCTCGCCACCCAACTCCATAAGCCGCGCCAACATCATGTCGTGATAGATGTAAATCCCATTGACCACGTCTTTGAACAGGCGGTAGTCCGTGTCAGAAACATTGGAAAGCTGAGGCGGATGGAACTTCATAAACGAGTGCGAGAAATGGTCGATCGCATCCTGATAAATGGCGGCAAAGTCCCAATCTTCCGTTTCCAGCAAGTGGGTCGCAGCAGCATGAACTGTCGTGCACTCAGCCAACATCCGCATGACCAGAGAGATGCGGCTGTCGACTTCCTGATCAATCTCGCCCCCATGCGGAATGAACGGCAAGATCACATCGCCCGACATCTCCATCGGATGCACCCGCATTTCATTCATAGCGTCGAACAGCCGTTCCGGGTGGATGCACTTTTTCAGTAGCGGTTTTTCATCACCAGGCTTACGCGGCGCTTTGTGATAATAGTCAGAGACCATCGCTCCATTGATTGGCTCCGCAGGATGGCTCGGCCACCAACCAACCACGACAGACTCCATGTCGTTTTGATTCAGGATGTTCCAGATCGCTTTGCATTTCCGCGAGACATTCGTCATCGGCTGCACGGTTTTTCCATCCGGTGTCGGCTCAGAAAACCCATAGATACCGTGCTTGTAGGGGCGTTTCCCCGTCGCGATCGAAGTCCACAGCATCGGAGACAGTACCGGTGAGAGCGTCCGCATGTTACCCATCACGCCGTTTTCAACCATTTTCGCGACAGTCGGCATCTTGCCTTCATCCATCAATTTATGGATGACTTTCCAATCGGCGGCATCCCAGCCGATCAGCATTACTTTCTTCGAATTTCCCATCGCTATCTTTTTCCACCAAGCCTTAACGGATTATCAGACGAACTGAGCCCTAGACACTAATCAAAACAATAATCGAGATTCCCGCCTAAAGTCTATACTGCTGTATGAAAGCAAATTTTGCAACGGAGACATGTTGCCAGAATAGTTGTCAGACTTCGGCTTGCGAGAAATCGACCTCAGCCAGTTCGGCGTTTATCAATTCTGCCGCAAAGTCCAGATCAACCTGCTCCAACAACTCTTTGCCGTCGGTAAGCCGTTCCAGAATCTGTTCCTGGATCTGGCCACGCGAATATGCCTGTGAATATGGAATCCGATGGAACATCACCATCGAGTACCGAGGGACGAACTGGCTGGGGAATCGCTTTTCCAGCTCAAACGCGAGCTCCTTTTTCAAGCGGAATTTCGAGTCGCGAACGCTGTCTCGCATGGTGACGTAATTTTCCAAGGCCATATCAGCGATCGCATCCGCGTCGTCCTTCCGGTTGAGATCAAACTCCTTCATCGCCGCCGGCCAGTCATGCCCGTGTTTTTCCAGCAGGTCCACAAACAGTGCACAATCTTCGAATCCGGCGTTCATCCCCTGCCCATGGAACGGCACAATGGCATGCGATGAATCGCCGAGCAGGATCACCGATTCACCCAGCAACCAGGGAGTACAACGGACGGTGCCCAGAATCCCGGTCGGATTCTCAACATACTCTTCGACCAGATTTGGAATCAGATCGAATGCATCCGGGAACTGCGTCCGAAAGAATTTATCCACCGCTTTTTTATCCTGCAGCTCGGCAAAGCTGGGACTGCCTTCTTTCTGCAGGAACAGCGTGACCGTAAAACTACCGTCCAGGTTCGGCAAAGCGATTAACATGTAGCCACCACGCGGCCAAATGTGCAAAGCCTCTTTCTCAATCAGATGTTCACCGTTTGACGACGCCGGAATGGTCAATTCCTTGTAGTCATGATCCAACAACTCCGAACAGTCATTGCCTCCAACCGCCGGCAACAACGCCCGCCGGACTCGCGACCCTGCCCCGTCAGCCCCGATCATAATTTCATATTCTGCGACCTGCTTGTCGCCCGAATTCATATCCACCAGTTCGAGCCGGCGGTTCTCAAAGTCAACAGACGCCAGTTCCTGTTCGAATCGCAGATCGACTTGGCACGAAGTTTCCGCCGCCGTCATCATCAGCGCGTTCAGCCCCGAACGAGAAACCGAGTAGATCACTTCGGCTTCGCGCTGACCATAAGGCACGAAATCCAGTTCGCCGGAAACGTCATGCAACATGCGACCTTTCATCGGGATCAAAAGCTTTTCGACCTCGGACATCAAGCCAGCTTTCCGCAGCGCGTGAATTCCTCGTTCGGCCAAAGCGAGATTGATCGAACGTCCGGCGTCGACTTCCCGGTTGCGCATGTCGGCCCGTTTTTCCAACACCACTACACGATAGCCCATATTCCCAAGCATCAGGGCCAACAATGAGCCGACCAAGCCAGCACCAACAATCGTGATTTCTTCAGGCCGATTCAAACGGTCCCTCGCATTCTGAGCAGAAACGGTTTCGCTGTTCGTAGTACCGGCTTTAGCCGGAATCCAGTAATTTTCCGACTGAAGGCGGTGCTACAAACTTCCGAAACCACTGACAAGCTCAGTCATGAAATTTAAAAATAGAATACCGAATTATGACCAGTCAGGTCAGGCCATAGACTTTTTTGAAGAACGCTCTGTCAGCTTCCCGCATCAAGCACTGACTTCAAATTCCGGGTGAAGCCGACCACATCATTGAACGAGTTAAAAAACGGAGCCGGAGCCGCACGGATCACATTAGGTTCCCGCCAATCAGTTCGGGTCGCCAACTTTTCCAACCGCTCATAGATCACCTTGCCGGTCACCTCTTTAGAATTGATTTCCAGTGACAATTGACACCCTCGCTCGTTTTCTTCGCGTGGGGTGAGAATATTGACTCGGTCACTAAGCTGCGAGTCCAGGCATTCGATCAAGAAACCAGTCAACTTGTTTGATTTTTCAGCCAGAGCTTTGATCCCGACACGATCAAATAAGTCCAACGAAGAACGGACCGGCGACATCGCCAGAATCGGAGGATTGCTTAGCTGCCAGCCATCTGCCGTCGCCATCGGCTTGAATACATTTTCCATCAGAAAACGGGTGTTCTTGTCGTGCCCCCACCAACCAGCGAGTCGGGGCAACCGAGGGTTAGTGGCATGACGCTCGTGCACAAAGCATCCGGCGATTGCTCCTGGACCCGAATTCAAATATTTGTACGTACACCAGACCGCAAAGTCGACGTCCCAGTCGTGAAGCTTCAGTTCGATGTTGCCGGCCGCGTGGGCAAGGTCAAATCCCACCGGGATATCGTACCGATGTGCGGCAGCCGTAATCGCCGGCATGTCGAACACTTGACCCGAATAGTATTGCACTCCCGGCAACAACACCAGCGCGAGTGATTCCCGATAATAATCAATCGCTTGCAGGACTTTTTCTGTCGAAACCAGTTCACCAACCTGGTCTCCGCTCAAACCCACCATCTCGGCTTCGGGATCAAGACCATGCCAACGAATCTGAGATTCGACCGCGTAATAGTCAGACGGGAACGCGTGCTCTTCAATCAGGACCTTCGTCCGTTCCTTTTCGGGGCGGTAAAACGTGACCATCATCAAATGCAGGTTATTCGTCAATCCGTTCATCATGACGACTTCGTTTTCTTGCCCGCCGACGATTCTACCCATCGGAGCGGCCAGGCCTTCATGGTAACCCACCCACGGAAAATCACCCTCGAAGTGTCCACGCACTCCACGCGCCTTCCAACTCTCCAGATCCGCCAGCAAGTACGACTCCGTCTGCTTCGGTAGCAAGCCAAGCGAATTTCCGACGAAATATATTTCCTGCTTACCGTTTTCGTCTGCAGGAATATAAAACTGCTCGCGGTACTCAGCTAACGGATCGGCGGCATCCAACTCCGCAGCTCGTTCCACCAAACTATTGATATCGACGACTTCAGTCATTGTTCACTTCACGGACGGGATAAAGGATGGGACGCGACGGGGCAGCGTCGCAAATAAATGCAGGAACCTGAAGACTAAGCATGTACAAACCATCGGCAATCGTGTCAGGAACGAAAATCATCTCCGTGATGGTCTTCTCCCGCCAACTGGAATCGCTCAATTGATGCGTTCCCGACGGTACGTTCCAGAACACGTGATGATTGTTCATCAAGCGGTCATCGTATAGTCGGTCCACCGACGGCAGATCCACCAGCAAGTGCCCGCAACCTCGCTCAATAATATAGCCGATAGCCTCCGTCGTCAGGAATGCCGGCTGGTTCTTTTCACCGTAACAACGCGATTTCTTGCTGGCTTCATTTGGCAATGTGCGAATAATCAAAGCATCCGTCGCATCTTTGCTGTTTGACAATTTTTCTTCCAACAACGCCTTGGTGATCACCCAGTCCGTGGATTGGAATTCCGGCTGATAAGTCTCACCACTTCCTGCCGCCGAATCAGCCGAAACAGCGGCTACCGAAACCACTTCGCTTAGATACAGTCCACCCATCGCCACGTCGGCAATCGTAATTGGTTCGTTCACGATATGCCCGATCGTCTCAGTATGCGTCCCGTTGCAGTGCGGGTTAAGCCGCAAGTAATCAACGTTACACCCAGCGCCCGACTTCGTCCGTCCGCTGAAACCACCGGCGACCATCGGCTCACGAGTCGCCTTTTCAGCGCCAAAATGGGAGGGCTGGTCACCTTCAAAATCCAAATCGACAGCAATGCTCGTGCCATTTCGCAAATCGGCAGACAACACTTTGCCGGCGGTTCGAAACGTGACTTCCATGTCTACTACTTTTCCTCAGTCGATTTTTCGGCCAACGCAACCACTTCGCCACCATGGCTTCCAAAATAGAGTCGACCATTGATGGCAGCAGCCGAAGTCCATATCCGAGTATCGTCCTTGACCAGGAACTTCCAACGGATATCACCTTTGTCACGATTCAGAGCGTAAAATTTTCCGTCGGACGAACCAACATAAACGGACTTCTCGGTAATCGTCGGCGACGAATAAACCGCTCCGCCAATTTCCGTCTTCCACTGAAGCTTGCCGTCATCGGCTTTTACCGCGTGCAACCGCCTGTCGTGAGAGCCGACGTAGACGATCCCCCGGCTAACCGCCGGCGACGAGAATATTTCTCCATCCGTTTTGTATTTCCACACCTCTTCGCCCGACTTGCAATCATACGCATACAGAAAACTGTCATACGACGTGAAGAACACTCGACCATCCGCAACCGCAGGCGAAGAAAACATCGGCTTATCACCCATCTTTTTCGCCCACCGCTCTTTGCCTGTCTCAGTCTCGATGCAGAAAATTTCACCATCGTAAGTCGTGACGTACAGAGCTCCGTCGGCCACGCAAGGCGACGACAACATACTGGCCCGGGCATCAAACTTCCATTTCTGCTTGCCAGTCTTCGCATCCAACGCATAGACAAAATGATCAAACGCGCCAAAGTAGACGATTCCGTCCACGATCGCCGGAGACGACTGCTCGCCCCCTTCGCCTAAAGGGAAATCCCAGAGTTTCTTTCCAGTAGCAGCTTCTAACGCATAGAACTTGTTATCGTCGGCCCCAAAGTAAACGACTCCACCAACCACCGAGGGAGAAGCTCGCACCCAACCGCCAACGTCAAACTTCCACTTCAGTTTCCCGGTGGTTGCATCCAATGCGTGCAGCCGCTTCGCATGCCCGCCTATGAATACCAGCCCTTTATACACCGCCGCCGAAGATTCAATGACTTCGCCCGTGTCATATCTCCAAGCCAATTCAGGATCTTGAATCTCCGTCTTGCCAATGGTTCCGAGGTTTTCGGAGTCGATTCGGAACTGCGGCCAATCATCCGGCGTTGTTTTGTTCAGCATCGTACTTTTTTTCATGGGAACAATCGTAGAAGCTTCGTCCGCTTGAGCGATCAGGCCCAGTTGGCAAAGCATACCTGCACATACAACCAAAGAAATCTTCAAGATTTTACAATTCACGTTATTAACTCGCTCAACCAATAATCGTAGACGGTACCAACGTACCCGATTTACTACGTTGTTGGTAGCGATTACCGTCAACCTTCGGCTTGCTGCGGCTTGTTGGCAGTTAAGTCGGACTTAACAGGTTTGGCCGGCGTGGCTGAGTTGGTAGGACTGGCCGGTTCTGCGGAATTAACGGCACTGACAGGATTCGTAGCACTGCCTGGCTTGGCTTCTTCTTTGGCTTCCTGGTCGCCTTCCTCTTTGGCTTGCAATGCGTCGATCTTGAGTTGGACCTTCGCGATCTCTTCGTCGATATCTTCCAGTTCTTCCAACTTCTCTTTGCGTTCCGATTGCAGCCGCTTCATTTTCCGCTGCGGAGAAAGCCCCAGCGCTCGCCCGCCGACTTCAAACAACATGAATGCTCGCAAGGCCTTCATCGCTACGCCACGCATACGATAAATCCGCGACACTCGGGCAAGTTGTTGGACCTTGGCGAATTTCGCGAACCGCAACAATCGTAACGCACGCAGTGAACGGAGGAACAGGATCAACGGCAACAAAATGATCGCCAAGTCAATCCAGTTCTTTTTGACGTATTTCAAGCGACGTTTCGAAGCACTCACCAACACAATGAATTCAATAGCGAACGCACACCAGATTAAACCAGTACAAATGTGGATGGTCACTCGCAGCCAGGCCTGTTCCTCCATCAAGCTGTGCAGCCCGAATTCGATTAACAGCAACGGCAAAATTAACAACGAGAAAAACAGCATCGGTTTGCTAAACGCCGCAACCAGGCGTTTGAACAGCTTCCGGCTTGGCGATTGCCAGCCCAGCCACGGTAACCAGATCTGACCTTCCTTAGCGATGTTCGGCGCAGCCAGTCGCAACGGCGGACACAGACACTGGCAGTAAGCGAACATTCGCCAGCGTCGCTCGCCACGCATTTCGATCGACCGTACACTCAGATAAAGCTGAATCAATACTTCGAAGACGATGATCACCCACAGCACAACCACGCCAAGCGACAAGTAGTTTCCAATCTCGTTGATGGGGCTGACTAGCTGATCGACGATTTCTGCTTCGACTTCCAGCTGTTGGGCCGCATCGTCCAACTGACCGTTCTCAGCGCTGGATCGAATCGATTCAAGTTGCTGCCGCGTCAGTTCAAAACGCGGTACGTCCACCCAGACAACAATGAGTGCGGCCAGCAGGACCAGAAACAACAGCGACAAACAGAACATTACCGGCGCGAATTTATCTGCCAGTAAGCCATGATCTATTTGTGTCTGCTTCTTATTCATATCCCAAGAGCTGAACCACGCGTCGCAAGCTGCCCCACTGAGCAAATGCCTGCTACCAGCTAATAAGTTCTCGCGTGTTCTATCTGCCGCCTTCTCCTTTGATTCTATTCGTCCTCACACGTGAAATGTTGTCAATTTTCGTGATTGACGGAAACCCGATTATCGTAGGAAAATCAAATTTGGTACAAAACCGTTCGTCGCTCGGTCGCCCGAACGAACCAAAGCACCTATCCGAGACTCACTAAAAGACCTGCGAACGTTACCTTCAACACCGTTGAGAACTACGATGACTGAGAACCCATTTGCCACACCGGCGTCTACCTCTGATCTTGGCAAGCCCAACATGTACGGCGGTGGCAAGCCAAGCAACGGAGTCCTGATGGCCGTTTTAATAATCTGCCTCGTGATTGGGACTCTCGGTTTTCTTGGCTCGTTGTTTGGAGGTGCAGCCTTGGTAGCACAAGAAACTTTTTTCAAGGATCTGCAGACGACAGCAGACCCGATGACTAAACAAATGCAGGAAATTCAATCTCAACAGTTTATTCCCAATTTGATAATGGTGGTTGCCAATCTGATTGTTGCTCCGCTTCTCGCGGCCGGAGCTCTCGGCGGGTTGCTTAAGAAACCCTGGGGGCATTGGATATTGCGGAAGGCCCTTCTCCTGGCATCAGGTTTCGTGGTGCTCCGAACAATAATCAGCAGCATCGTACAGGTGATGGTCATGGGCAACATGAAAGATATGATGCAAGCATCCATGCAACAAAGCCAAAACACTCAACAAGGCGCTGCGATGATGGAAAACATCTTCGGCATCAGCATGGCCATCGCCATCGCTTTCGGAGTCATGTGGTCTGTGGCCCAGATAACGTTTTATATCTGGAGCTGGTACTACCTGGACAAGCCAGCATCCAGAAATCACTTCGGGCTCCTGATCGAACCGGAAGAGGTGTGAGATTTCGTCGGCAGGACTATTGGGCTGACGTCATGCCAGTCGACTGATTCAACAATCGCTCCGACTCCGCCAACAGAAAGTCAGGGTCCATGAACGGTTCGTAGCTGATGTCTTGCCAGCGAATCTTGCCGTGTTGATCAATCAGAAACGTACCGTGAAGCGGCTGTTCCTCGAACTCGTCGTACGCATGGTACTTTTTGAATACCGACAGTTCAGAGTTGGCCAGTAGTCGAATTGGCAGTGGCTCGGAACCATACGAATCGATGGACTTCTTCAGCCCTTCCCGTTTGTCGGAACTGATGGCCACCAGTTCAATTCCGCTATCGAGAAATTCGTCCATCTTCGGCGCGAACGCCTGTAGCTGCTCCGCACAATGCAGGCACCCATGACCAAGATAAAAAATCACGATGACAGGCTTGCCGTCGAATTGCGAAAGTGAAACCGGTTGATCATCGGAATCAAGCAGCTGCCAATCAGGAGCGGCAACAGGCTGCCAGCGAAATGGCCCCAGCGTTTCGAGGTCCGGGCGATCACCAAGATCGTCCGCCAGCTCATTTTCTCGCCGCCAGGCAAAGTCGTCACCAGCGAACTGTATGACCGGATCCAACCTCGCAAAGAAATCCGCATCGGTTTCCATGGAGGCGGAAATTTTGGCAAGTTCCAGCAATGATTCTTTCGCCTGGTCTTGCAGACCAGCCTCCCACAGCAACCAGGTCAACATCGCTTTCGGCTGCACTTCGCTCTCGTGGCCTTCGACGTATTTTTTAGCCGCCTCGATTGCTTCGTCCGTTTCTCCACCTTGGTGACGTAAATAGGCTCGATAAATTGCATCGACCTGCCCGGCAGCCTTCAATTTCTTGACGGCTTTGAGGAACTGCTCCTGCAAAACCAGTTCATGCCCAAGCATTTCGTCGATCGCGCGATCGACTACATTGATTTGATCATCGACATCCTTCGACGCTTCCTCAATCGCCTTACGCTTCTGCGCCCGCGCCGCCCGCCTCATGTTGTTTTCAAATTTCCGCTGAACGTTTTGACTCCAACCGATACGATTTCCGGCCCATGCGACGAACTTTCCCTGACGATCCGCAGCCGAGTCCTCTTTGGTTCGACATTCCGCGATCAGTTTTTCCTTTTCCGCGGCCAGCTCTTCGCTCATCGTTTCCAATCGCTGCCGAATGTCCTTCCCTGCCGATTCTTGACCGGTTCGGAAATACGCGCGACCAAGAAACCGCAGCCGTTTTGCATTGGCGGCCACCTCCTCAGATTCCTCTCCGACAAACGATTCGCACGCGTTGATCAAATCGTCCCACATTTCGTACGTGTTAAAGACTTGAAACAATCGTTGCCGGCCATAACGACCGCTGCCGTTCTCATCGAGAGTGTTGTATTTCGGATGCCGAGGCAACGAGATCATGTTGGTTGCCAAATCCACAGCGTCACTTATCCGCCCGACATGAATCAGGTTCCGGATACACCATTCGTTATTGTGGGCAAAGTTATGAATCTGGTCGGGTAGCACCCAATCGCGAATCATATTGCGATGATCAACCCGCGCCGACGCTTCCTGTTGGTACACCGCGTCCTCGTATCGCTTCAGCCGTGAATAGATATGACCAGGCATGTGCCACATGTGAGCGATGTCCGGCAGCGCTGGGCCGCACTTTGCCGCCGACTGCAATGCGACTTCTGCGTTCTCGTAATCCCAAAGATGAATTCGGTAATGATGAGCTGGATGTTCCGGGTTCTGCTCGAATACGTCATCGAGGATCGAGTTGACACCGACGTAGCAATTGATATCCAAACCCTCTCCCTTGTTTTTCCAAACCTGGCACGCGAGAAAGGCCTTGGCCTCGATATCATCCGGATACTTCAAAATCAACTTTTCCAGATTCTTAACGAACTTCTCAGCCCGCTTCTTCTTGTCTTTCGTTTTCTCGTCGTAGTACGCTTCGAGTGCTTCAACATAAAGTTTTTCACGCTCGGTAACGTCGCGATCTTCCAACTTGGATTTTTCGACGGCCTGCTTAATAAATTCTGTGGCCCGTTCTTCATTGTTGACGTTGGCCATCGTCAGGCCCCAATACGCCATCGCGCAATCAGGGTCCAGCAAAGAAACCTGACGGAAGGATCGCTCCGCTTCGAAATACCAGAACCCATGAAGCTGGTCGATGCCCTGATTGAAGAACTCTTGAGCTTCTGAGTTATCCGTCGAGATCGGGAACTTGGCCTGACCAAGTCCCTTCATCAAGAACGGCTTGGTACGCGGACCTTCATTAAATGCTTCACCGTGATAAGAATGCCCGGCCAGCACCTCGGCGTCAGAATCGTTTTCCTCCGCGGTCAGGACTTGACCGACCAGGCAAACGACGAAAATCAACACGATCAAATTGTTGCCAACAGGCATCCGGTTCTCCTTGCAAAAATCGAACACCGATTATAAATCTGCAACAGAATCTTTAGCGGCACTCACGGTAGCTTCGATGTCTTCCATCGTATGAGCCGCAGAAACAAACATAGCTTCAAATTGGCTACAGGGAAGGTAAATCCCTGCATCAATCATTTTCCAAAAGAACTTCGCGAAACGGTCTGTATCGCATTTCACGGCCGAGTCCCAATCGACAACCGGTTCCGTGTTGAAAAACAACGTCAACATGCTACCGACCCGGTTGATGCTGAACGGAATGGGTGTGGATTTGAAAACCTTGTTGAAGCCGACTTCCAGCCGAGTCGCGAGCTGTTCCAGCTTTTCGTAGGGCGGCTGTTCTTTGATCGCTCGCAACGTCGCTATCCCGGCAGCCGTCGCGATCGGATTGCCGCTCAGCGTCCCAGCCTGGAAGACTTTCCCAGCCGGCAAGACGTGTTGCATGATTTCTTTTCGCCCACCGAATGCACCCAATGGCAGGCCGCCGCCAACGATTTTCCCCATCGTCGTCAGGTCCGGCTCGACACCAAGCAACGACTGCGCGCCGCCGGCCGCGACTCGGAACCCGGTCATGACTTCGTCCAGGATCATGACTGCACCATGTTCGCGAGTCTTGTCCCGGATCGCTTGCAAGAACTCGGCGGTGCCTTTGATGCACCCCATGTTGCCACAAATCGGCTCCAGAATCACGGCCGCGATCTTGTCACCGTGACTTGCGAACGCTGCTTCGATCTCTTCGACAGAATTGTAACGCAGTACTAAAGTATCCTGGCTGGTTCCAACCGTAACGCCGGGTGAATTAGGCACCGCCAAAGTGGCTGCACTGCTTCCAGCCGCCACCAGCAAGCTATCGACATGCCCGTGATAGTTACCGGCGAACTTGATCACGATATCGCGATCCGTAAATCCTCGCGCCAATCGAATGGCGCTCATGGTGGCTTCTGTTCCAGAATTTACCAGTCGGACCATCTCCACCGACGGGACCAAATCAATGATCAGCTCCGCCAAATCGTTCTCAGCCAACGTCGGCGCGCCGAAGCTTGTTCCGCGATCGACCGCATTTTTCACGGCCTGTTTCACGTTTGAGAATTGATGTCCGAAAATCATCGGCCCCCAGGAGCCGATGTAGTCGATGTACCGGTTGCCGTCGATATCGTACAGATACGCACCGTCGCCTCGTTCAAAAACGATCGGATCGCCACCCACGGCTCCGAATGCCCGCGCCGCACTGTTGACACCTCCCGGCATCAACTCCTTTGCCTTCTCGTAGGCGGCTCGACTTTTTTCCAGGCTAATCCCTAGCTTTGTCATTCCCTGTACCTTACCGATTGATTCAATCGAACTCGAAAGGAACAGTCTTGCACAGAAGCCTGAGTCTTCAAGGCTACTTGTTGAACAAGTCCTTGATCGTCCCAGAAACTTTACTCCCATCAGGAAACTCAATTTCGATCGAATCGATATCATTCTCGGAATCGACGCCGGTGAAGACGATTGGCGGCGACTGCGATAAATAGCCGTTGTTGCTGCGAATCTCGTGCAACTGACGACGCTGATTAGCAAATTTGATCAACACTCGGGCTCCGATATTATCGCCGCGATTTTTCAATTTGTTCAAATCAATTGCAAACGGGGAATGTCGAGAACGATTCGTGAAAGAATGGATTCCCGCACTGCTGGTTCCAGCAACAAAGTCCGCTTTGCCGTCCTGATTCAAGTCGCAGACAGTTAATGCGCGGCCTTCGTCGCTGATGAACAAACCGCTGTCTGTGGCTACCGGTTCGAAGCTCCCGTCGCCTTCACCCAACATCAGCAAACTGACCCCATCATTAAATCTTTCGACTCTTGGATTGGTGAGAAAGTTATTCTGAATGACATACAGATCCAGGTTTCCATCTCCGTTTACGTCGCAAAGCTGAGTTCCGTAGATCGGGCTGTTTTGGGCAAGTCCAGGCAGTGGCTTGACGGTAAAGCTGGGGTTCCCGACTGTCGAATTGTTTATCAACACGCACGACTCAAGGAAATTCAACTCCCGTTTGAGCGCTGAATTGAGTTCCCCGGAAGCGATTGCGTCCGAGAGTTTCACTTTTGCAAATTCTTCATTGCTACCGTATTTGTCTGAAAGTTCAGGCAGCAGGTCAGAGATCGCATCCAGACTCATCGCCAGGAACTCTTCGCCGTCTTGACGATACGTTTCCAGCAAAGTCGACGTCGAATACCCACCGAAATTCGACAAGTAATACGCACGTGGATTTTCACGCGTTGCCGACACTGACGAATGCAGACCCAGGTTCCCAACGACGAAATCAATATCGCCATCGTTGTCGACGTCGCCGCCTGCAATGCTGTTGAACATTCCGAGATAGCTTCCAAGCCCGACGTCATTGGTGACCTCTTTCAAGACCCCGTCGCTATTCAAGTAACAATGAACCGGGCCCAACTCGGTCGTGACCAGCAAATCCACCGAGCCGTCACCATTGATGTCTGACCAGATGCTACTGGTGACCATGCCCAGAGTCGTCAATTCGCGGGCAGCCTGTTCTGTCACGTCTACCAGTTTTCCACCCACATTGCGAAGCAAATAAGAGCTCGAAGTCCTGGGGTACTCACCCGGCTGAATTCGTCCACCTACGAACAGGTCAAGCTTCTTGTCGCCATCAAAGTCCGCGACAGAAACAGTACTCCCGCTGGCTCGAAAATCGGGAATTGCGTTCTCCGCCTTCGAAAAATTACCGGTGCCGTCGTTCAGATAAACGCGATCAGACAATTCTTTGGCGTTCGATTTGAATTCAACACCACCACTGACGACATACAAGTCATCGTCACCGTCCTGGTCTACGTCGAAAAACACTGCCCCCATGTCCTCGGATTTGCTGTCCTGCTCAAAGCAGTCCTGACTAACTTGTTCGAATCGCATCCGGCGTCCGCTGTTGATAAACAAACGCCCGGGCTCGTAAGCGGAACCGCCTACGAACAGGTCGTAGTCACCGTCCCGATCGACGTCGGCCCAAGCCATCCCGGATCCAAGTTGCGAATGCATCAGCAATTTGCTTGGCTCCCGTTCGAAATCATCGAACTCGAGCTGCTCAATCGGCTCACCAAACAACGGATCCTCTTTATCGAACAGCTGCCTACTTAGATCAAGCTGGATCCGTTTCCCAACCAACTGCGCCGACTTTGATTCCTGCACTTCATAGCGCCGGTTAGGCTCAAGCTCGCGCAGCGTCTGCACAGCGCCGGTTGGCCAGGTGATTTCGACTTTCGAAATCCCCGTTCCATCTCCCAATCCAAAGTGAGCCACCGGTTCTTCGGAAGCCTGAAACCCGCGACAATTCATCACGAATCGTGTCTGCGTCGCTCCGTCATTGCCCGTCAGCTTGATCCTGGCGCCAACACCAAACGAGTTAGTCTGCAGGCCTTTCAAACGGAAACTGACCGTGGATCGTGAATTCACATCGTTACGGTACAGCTTGATTTTCTCTTGGTAGCCAGTCGTCAACAGATCGAGGTCGCCATCGACATCCAGGTCAGCCAGGGCTGCGACCTGCGATACGTCAACGGTCCCCAGGCCCCATGTTTCTGCAACGTCTGCAAAATTGAGATTACCCAAGTTGCGAAAAACCAGGTTCCTGGCTGCATCACGTTTCTTGTCGATCCAAAATTGAGTCTTCTGTTTTGAATCCCTGCTTTCGAACGTGTCTCGCAACATACGATTCAGATCGTTGTCCATGAATGCTCGTGAATTCCCATTCGCACAAAACACGTCCTCCCGACCATCGTTGTCCAGATCCGCGGCTCGCATCGACCAAGTCCAATCAGTCGCTGCCATCCCAGCCACGTGTGCGATATCAATGAACGAGTTGTTGCCGAAGCCGAGTTGTACACAATTGCCAAGCCGTCGCGAAGGAACGGGCTTTCGTAAGAACCAGGTTTCCGGCTTCACACCGTAGAGAACTCCCTCGTTACTTATTCTTGCAGCCGGATTGTTTCCGGAGTTCCCGGCAGTCAACAGATCTGCATGCCCGTCACTGTTCAAGTCAGCAATCTCAACCCCGCGAGCAAACCACGTCATCTTGTTCAAAACGTTTTCTGTGACGTCAAGAAAACCGATTTGTCCGTCGTCATCGAGGCCCTGGTTTTCAAAGTACTGGTCCGCGTCCTTGTGGTCGTTGGTCACGTAAAGATCCGGCCAACCATCCTCGTTCATATCACACCAAACCGCCGCCATTCCCTGATACGGGTTTTTGCCAATCCCGGATGGAACCGTGATGTCGACGAACTCGTACCCGTCGTTGCGGTACAAGTAATCGTATTGCCCTGACTTCACTGGCAGATAGCTTCCGTCGACGAATGGTAGTATGTGATGCTGCTCGCGGAACTGTTCTTGGATGCGGGGAGCCTTGCCAGGCTTTTGATCGATCGGAAGCTTACCCTCTTCTTTGGCTGGCGGCAGGCGATTGGTCAACAAGTAGACGTCCAGGTCCCCGTCTCGATCGACGTCAGCAAAACTTGCACCTACGCAAGCTCCTTTGAAATCAAGGCGGTAGCGATTCGCTTGCTCCGCGAACTTCCGGCCGCGATTAACGTAAAGTCGGTTTCGCGAGTTGTAACCACAGAGATAAATATCCAACAAGCCGTCATTGTTGATATCGACCAGGTTGGCTGAAGTACCCCACATGTCATCAATCTTGATGCCGACCGACTCAGTCACGTCGACGAACTTCATGTCGCCGAGATTCCGATACAGTCGTCCGCCTCGGAATTGATTGACGATAAACAGGTCTGGCAATCCGTCTCCATCCAAATCACCAATCGCGACTCCCACCGCAGTAAACGGCGACCGTAACTTTTCTGAGTTCTTTTCATCAAACACCAGGTACGGGTCATCAATCAAACCTGTCCAGGTTTCCGGTAGTAAATTGAAACGACCTTCGCTTGTCGAAGACGCCCGGTCCGCGCGAAGCGGTATAGCCGTGACCAATTCAGAGATTTTGATCGGTGGATTCAAATCCTTTGTCGCTCGCACGGTTTCCAGCGTCTGCGCAGATTCCTCGTCGGCGTCGCCACTCCTGACTTCGACCAAGTCAATCTCGCGAATGTTCAGTTGCTTTCCATTGTTAGGGAATGCAGAAAGCGCGTCGTAATCTGGCTGGTAATCGCACGAAGTCCCCACCAAAAGCAGCGCGAAGCCGAGCAAAAATGTAAGTCTGGAATTTTTTGGCATTTCAGTAACGCTTTTCCGCGCCAATTATCGGCAATTGGTCAATCTAGAAGTCAATTTCAAATATAAGTCACGCGATCGGTTCCAATGAAGGTTTTCCCTTCGACTTTCTATCATTGTAACCTGCCTAACGCCAATTGGCTTAGTTGTTCACCATGTCATCGTCGGCCAATGCGAGTGTAACCAACGAAGGTCTGGTTGAAGTGCTGACTGGCTCGGACGACGGTTCGTTCGAATTCGACACATTGGAGTATAGCGTCACGGTCGCTGTTACTGGCAATATTGCTTGCGATTGGAGCTATACAAATCTGCTTGGTGGCTACGGTTTGTACGACTACGCTGGATTTTTGGTCGACGGCAATTTTCGTTGTTGGTAAATAACGACGACGCCCCGGCATCTTGCTCTGAATTTGAAGAGACTTTTTTTCGCAATGCGAGATGAGCACGCTGAACCAGCAAAAGAAAATGCTCCTGAAGCACGCAAGGCTGACGCCATTAAATCGAGCAACTTTCGTCAAGCAAGAGTGTTAAATCAGACATGGATTCGGTAAAGCATATTGCGAGATACCAAGAAGAATCCTCGAGTTCGTAGACGGCGGGGGCCCGAATTTCGAAGTCAACCTGTTGGACGTAGCACCGTTTGTCACAGCAATCGGCGATGGTACATTTGTTGATAAGGCCGATATCAAT
This sequence comes from uncultured Pirellulaceae bacterium, assembly GCA_964641465.1. Lineage (GTDB taxonomy): Bacteria > Planctomycetota > Planctomycetia > Pirellulales > Pirellulaceae > Mariniblastus. The sequence continues at coordinate 84,089 of CAZXLW010000011.1, forward strand.
AGCGATGGATCTGTAAACCTGCTTGATGTAGGTCCGTTTGTCGCTCTGTTGTCAGGCAACTAAAAAACTATTCGACGAGTAGGTGCTCTTGGAATGGAAAGCGGCAAGACGCAATTCCAAACGAATACTTGTGGACTCGATATCGGCCACCAGTTAATTCGCGCTGTCGCTTGTTTTTACTCGCTGCGGTTGGCTGGCGCTGGTCTTCTTTAACCAGGCGTCCAGCTCGTCGCGAAGCTGCTTCGCTTTCTCGGGCATGTCTGTCGCTAGATTGTGAGACTCACCAATATCCTTGCTCAAGTCGTACAGCTCGGTTGAGTCGTCGTCATAATATTTGATCAGCTTGTAATTGCCTGACCGAATCGCGCTACCCAGACGATTCTTTTTGTGAAAAGCGTAGTTGGGATAATGGAAGAAAATCGAATCCCGTTTCAGCTTGGATTCATTCTTTAGAAACGATATCAGTGAGATTCCATCCGGCGTGTTGGTCGGATGATGTTCAAGATTGGTTGCTTCAAGAATGGTCGCGTGAATATCCATGGTGATCACAGGAGTTGAAGTCTTCTTGTTGGGGCTTACCTTGCCCGGCCAGCGAACAATCATAGGGACACGGATCCCGCCTTCGTACAGGTAACCCTTCTCGGCCCGCAGTGGTTTGACGTTCGCAGCGAAAGGCCCGTTGTCCGAAGTGAAGATCACCAGCGTATCGTTACTCAATCCCTGATCGTCAATTGACTTGAGCAGTTTTCCGATCGACGTGTCCATCCCTTCGATCATGGCAGCATAGGTCGGGTTCTCAACGCCCGGTCCCTTACGCTTTTCGTATTTGGCGATTAAATCGGCGGGGGCGTGAAACGGATAGTGCACTGAGTAATTCCACCAGCAGAGTAAAAACGGGCGGTCGCCCTCGGTCTTTGCGGACCTGATAAAGTCGATGCACTCATCGGCGCAGCGGTCGGGAAGATACTCTCCATCAAATTTCCCTCTTAAATTTGGAATTTTGTAGGGGCTGAAATAACTCGGCGGTCCTCCCATTTTGCAACCACCAATATTGATATCAAACCCCTGATGCTCGGCGCGCAAATCAGGCTCCGTCAGTTTCGCGCCGGGCGTGCCAGGCTCGGCCTTGGAATTGTTGGAAAGGTGCCATTTCCCAACGAAGCCGGTTGCGTAGCCCGCCTTCTTGAGCTGTTCTGCAATGGTAACCCGCTCCAGAGGCAGATGCCGTAGCCAGAGAGGCGTTTCCACGTCAGTGCCCTCTTTTCGGTAATTCGGAGGGTGGCCCCCGGCGTGATTGGTGATGTTCAACCGAGCCGGAGACTCTCCCGTCATCAGTGCGGCACGTGTCGGCGTACAAACCGGGGAAGCCGAATAGGCATCGGTGAACAGCAAACCTTGCGTAGCCAGTCGATCGAGATGGGGCGTGTCCAGTTTCTCATTGCCGTAACAATGAAGGTCCTTCCAGCCAAGATCGTCCGCCATGATCAGAACGATATTGGGAGGTTTCGGTTTTGATTCCTGGCCACAGGCATCGGATGAAACGACGATCAGGTTGACTAGCAAAGCTACAGCCAATAGTAATCCCCATCCCGATGGCAACGCAGATACAAAAGCTGACCAATTCAATCCGTAAGTTCTCATCTTCTTGGGCTCTGTTGGGATTGTCATACTCGATTCCGTTTATCGTTCCTGAGGATCGGCCAGGTTAATTGCTCGTTGATCCGTTCCGTTCGTTCGAACATCGCCCAGCTCGTTTCGAATCTTCTCGGCCTGATCCAAAAGCCGTTTCATCACTTCCGGTTTCTGGCTGGCGAGATCCTCTTTTTCGCCGCGATCTTTCTGCAAGTTGTACAAGCGGTTGCTATCAAGTGTTACGAACCCCTTCGTCTTGTCTTTCTTTTTCGACCAGAAGGGCTGGTCCTTGGCGGTTCTGGGCAAATGCAGTTTCCATTTTCCCTCACGAATCGCTTGGAGGTTCGTTCCGTTGTAGTAATACAGGAATTGATGCGGAGATCGCGTCTGCTTACCGCTGATGATTGGAAAAGTGTTTTGACCGTCGATCGTTCGATCCTGCGGGATTTGGGCTCCGGCAAGTTCACAAAACATCGGCAGCAGGTCCATACTGGTCATTGTCAGATCAGTAACCTGGCCGGGTGCGATCTTTCCCGGCCAATAGAAAATCCCGGGAACGCGATGCCCGCCTTCCATGGTGCAATACTTCCCGCCACTCATTCCGCCTGTCGATCCGAAACGCGTTGGACCGTTGTCTGATGTGAACACGACCAGCGTATTGCCTTCAACACCGGCATCGCGAAGAGCTTGCATGATCCGCCCGGTACTATGATCCAGTTCGAGTACAAAGTCGCCGTACTTACCTTTGCCTGATTTGCCTGCAAACTTTTTTCGTGGCTTGAGCGGCGAGTGAACAATGTGGTGCGAGACGTAGATAAAGAACGGTCCATCCTTCTGCTTATTGATGAACGAGACAACCTCGTCGGTGTAACGTTTTGTCAGTTTCTGCAGCGGGACATTCTTTTCCTCGACGGCTTTGCCTCGATAGAGTGTGTTATGGTTTACCCCGCGATTTTTTTTGCCGTAATTACTGGGGATGCCCAGGTGTTCATCAAAGCCCGCGTCGATAGGGTGCGAACCTTCGACTTCCATCCCAAGATGCCATTTGCCAACCATCAAAGAACGGTAGCCGACCGGTTTGAGCAATTCCGGAATGGTAATCTCGTCCGGCAACAACCCGTAGTCCCTGTATTTCGAATCAGGGTCTTCGAATCGTGCAACCGGAACGCCGCATCGCATCGGATACCGCCCGGTCAATAGCGCGGCGCGGGAGGGGCTGCAGACATTGGCGGGAACGAAGAAGTCGGTACAGCGGATCCCTCGCTCGGCGATCGCGTTGATGTTCGGCGTTTCGACTCCGTTAGTGTGATAACAGTTGATGTCACCATAGCCCAAGTCGTCAGCGAAGATCACAACAAAATTCGGCTTCCCAGTCGGCTTGGTCAGCGGCAATTTGTCTTCGCCTGGGCAGATCGAGCTTAGAAGCCATCCGAAAATGAATGCGATCCAAAGTGTAGAAGTAACATTTTTCATGGTTCGTATTGTTTTCGGCACAATGCCAGCGGAGCATGTTTAGTGTTTGCGG
>CAZXLW010000012.1:0-8795 GCA_964641465.1 uncultured Pirellulaceae bacterium
CACAGAGATCACAGAGGATTTCTCCGTGTCCTCTGTGTTTCCATTTTTCACCCAAGCCAACTCATTCTCCCATCAATCCATAACTTCTTGTCAACTTCAGGCCGTTTTCGCTACGCTCGAATTTTCCGTTTTCTTTTTCCGTATTCTCAAAGCGCTGGAGCGTGCGTGCGCGTGCAGGCCTTCTAGCTGGCCCAGTTGCTGCGCGTCTTGAGCTAGTTGACTTGCGGCGTCCAGGCAATCAATTCGCAATTGAGTCTGAAATCGCATGCAGTCGAAAACGGACAAACCGCTGTTGCGGCTGGCGGAACCGCCGGTTGGAAGCACATGGTTTGGGCCTGCGCCATAGTCGCCAAAGACTTCCGGAGTATTCCCGCCAATGAACAACGCTGCGCCAAACTGGAATTGTTCAGCCGCCGATTCAAACTCGCTACCCTGTAACGAAAGGTGTTCCGGAGCGATTTTTCGGCAACAATCGACTGCCTGCTCTAAGCAATCGACCAACAAATATCCACCGGCGCGAATGGCGTGCGTCGCGATTTCGGCCGTTGGCAAATCGTCCAATTGCCTTTCAATTTCCTGCTGTACACCGGCGAGTAAATCCGCTGAATTGGTGATCAGTATCGGTCGCGCGTCACAATCATGTTCAGCTTGAGCCAACAAATCAGCGGCAACCAGTTCTGGGTCGGCGTCGTACCCGGCAACGACTACCAGTTCCGACGGACCTGCCAACATATCAATTCGTTTCGTTCGCGAAACGATCGCTTTGGCCGCCGTCACGTACTTATTGCCAGGCCCACAAATCAGATCGCAAGCGGGTAACATTCCGGGAATGCCAAATCCGAGAGCCGCGATTGCCTGGGCGCCACCAACCGCCAACACGCCATCGGCGTTCGCGATCGCAGCCGCAGCCAAAGTGGTCGCCCCCGGATTTGGCGATGCAACCCAGACCTCTTCGACCCCGGCAACTCGAGCTGTCACAACCGTCATCAACACAGAAGAAGGCAGTGGATAGTTTCCGCCTGGCGCATAGCAACCTGCTGATTGCAAGGGAAACCAGCGATGGCCAGCGACGCCGCCCGGAATCGGAACCTCGATATCCTGAAACGAATCACGCTGTGACTGAGCAAAATTGCGGATCCGTTCAGCAGTCCGCTCCAGAACCGCACGACGATCTTCATCTATCCGATTCAAGGCATGCTCAAGTTCCGCACGGTCGTAAATCAGTTGCCCATCTTCCGGAAGCTGATCCCACTTCATGGCGTATTCGCGCACAGCGGCTTCGCCTCGGTCGGCCACATCGTCGAAGATACGTTGAGCGATCTGGTACGCATCATCGTCAATCGGAGTCGTCAATTCGGTTAAGTCGGCAATCGTCAATTCTCGTAGCATCATGGTTTACTCAATTCCACTTTCGCATTTCCCGGTCGACGAGAGATTTTTAACGATCGTCGTTCCAATTCAGCTTCCACTTGTTCCCAACCAATCCGGCGAGCCGCCAAATTTGCCATTAGAAAATAGAACAGATCGGCAGATTCGTGAACGACATCGGAGATCTCTTCCGCTTGCGTCAGCTCCTCCGCCTCTTCCAGAATTTTGGCCTTTAACAACTCCGGCTCTTCAAACAATCGACGGGTATACGACCCAGCGGGTGCCGATTGGATGCGAGACTGAAGGGTCGATTGAAGTTTTGCCATTCCTGTTTCTTCGCCGAAACAAGTCGACTGTTGCAGATGACAGAATCCGACTCCCTGTTGATCGACCGAAAATCGCAACGTATCTCTATCGCAGTCAACGTCGATGGCGATCAGTTTTTGCGTGTTGCCCGATTCGGCTCCTTTTTTCCACAGTCCCCGCTTGCGCGACCAATAATGCGCATCGCCCGATTCGATACTGCGACCGACGCTTTCGAGGTTTGAATAAGTCAGCCCCAGGGCCTTACCCAATCGGTCAGCAACGATGGTTGGCCACAGCTGATCGCTTCGATCGGATTTCAGCGGACCACAAAATCCGTTGGCAAGCGGCAGCTTTCCGGTATAAATCGCCATACCGATTTGTGCATCGACACCCAGCGCGTCGAGCTTGGCGATGTCTTCGGCGGTCGTTACTCCACCAGCAATGGTTAGCTTCGCATCGCCCACGGCGTCTCGATATTGCTTGACCTGGTCGAAATCGACACCCACCATCCGGCCTTCCCGTTCGACAAACGTGATCAGGAAACCGGACGTCAAGCTTCGCAGCTCTTCAATCCGTTTCAACACCGAGGCTCCGGTCCGGTTTTGCCAGCCTTGATCGACAACTTCGCCGTTCATCCCATCCAGTGCGACAATGATTCGTTCGCGTGGTAACTGGCTAAGCAGTTCTGGTTCGGCGGCCGTACCGATAATGATTTTTTTGGCACCCGCATCGAGCCACTGTATGGCCGTTTCCAGATCACGAATGCCGCCGCCAACCCGGCAATTTGCCAGTGGCAGCAGCTCTTTGATAAGTGCTGCGTTGCTGCCTACCGACATCGCCGCATCAAGGTCAATCACGGCGACTTCACCGACGCGACCGAATTTGACCGCGATCGGGTGAGGGTCACCCGACTCAATCGCCAATTCTTTGCCGCCAATCAGTTGAACCGTTTGCCCGTTCTGAATATCAATCGAAGGTACAATCATTGCCTTAACAAACTCCTCTCACGCAAACACCCATCGTTTCAAGTTCCTTTTTCAATCGTGCAACGGTCGTCACACCGTCATGTAAAATCGAAGCAATCAGCACGGCTGACGCTCCGGCATCGAATGCCTCGCGCATGTGCAGAGCGTTGCTCGCTCCACCAGAAGCAATCACCGGTATCGAAACCGCGTCACTAACCGAACGCAGCAAATCGCAGTCGTAACCTGACCGTGTGCCATCGCGGTCAAAGCTGGTCAACAGAACTTCGCCCGCACCTCGGCTCTCAACTTCACGAACCCACTCAATCACGTTCTGACCAGTCGCTTTGGTACCCGCGTGCGTCAGTACTTCCCAATGACCGCTGGCCCAGCGAACATCGACCGCGACAACCGTACATTGACTGCCAAAGAGATTCGCAACCGAGCCGATCAGCTCCGGGCTTTGAACGGCTGCCGAATTCATCGAGACTTTGTCAGTCCCGGCATCGGTCAATCGTTGGACGTCTTCAATCGTGCGGACACCGCCGCCGACTGTCAGCGGGATGCTAAGCGCTTCACGGACTTCTTGAACCGTTTCCAGTCGCATATTTCTGTTTGCATTCGTGGCCGAAATGTCCAAGACAACGAGTTCATCTGCACCTTGTCGCTCATATTTGGCTGCCAGGAGAGCTGGCGTTCCAACGTCACGAAGCCCGCTGAATTTCACTCCTTTGACGACGCGATTGTCGCGGACGTCAAGGCATGGTATCACCCGAGAAGTCAACATTCCGGTGCCTCCGATTGTTTTGACTTGTTTAGTTTCTTCTGCTTTGGTTGGTTCGAACTCCGTCCCGAAATTTTCTGAAGCCAGTTTCGAAGTAACGCCGAACCGTACCGACTTGATAGCTCTGGATGAAACTGGCAAGCCAACCATCGGCCTTTCGCAGCCGCGGCAACGAACTGGCAACCATGCTCGGCAATCAGAACTTCCCAACCTGCTTCGCAGATCGACGGGTTGTTCGGCAAACAATACGAGTTGGCGAAATAGACGTAGCCAGACGAAAAACGATCGCTGGCTGACGCCACGTAATTCCAACCGAACTGCGGAACCATCACGTCATCCGGGAATTTCTCGATCCGCCCCGGAAGGATACCGATGCCGGTTTCACTCGGCGCTTCCTCGCTACTCTCGCACAACAATTGCATACCGAGACAGATTGCCAGCGTCGGTTGATCTTTGGCAAAACGGTTCCGCAGAATTTGATCCCAGCCACGTTCACGGAGACGCGTTATCCCTGCACCGAATGCACCAACACCGGGCAGTATCAGCGCGTCCGATGTCTTTAATTCATTGGGCGAATCTACGATCACTTGTTTGGCTCCGAGCCGTCGGCAAGCTACCGCGACCGATGCCAGATTGGCGACTCCAGTACGCACAATGGCAATACGAGCATCCATCAGAGGACTCCTTTTGTGCTGGGGATTTGCGAATCGACAGTTCGTTCCAGTGCCTGTTTCAACGCCAGAGCAGTCGCCTTGAACGCCGCTTCGGCCCGATGGTGATCATTGTCGCCGCGAAGCACATCGACATGCAGCGTCAGCTGCGCCGACAACGCGAACGACTGAAAGAAGTGCTTCAGGTTCTCACACGCCACGTCGCCGATTTTTTCTCGTCGCAGATCGAGTTCGACCACGCTCCCGCCTCGCCCTGATATATCAACAACCGTTCGAGCCAGTGCCTCGTCTAGCGGTGCGTACTGTGAACCGAATCGAACAATTCCGGCGCGGTCGGTGAGAATCGTTCGCAAAGCCTGTCCCAGCGCGAGGCCGCAGTCTTCGATGGTGTGGTGGTCATCGACTTGCAAGTCCCCATCGCAACGCAAACTCAAGTCCCAGCCTGCGTGAAACGCCAACGCGGATAGCATGTGGTCGAAGAACCCCAGGCCGGTGGCGATGGTGATTTGTCGTGACCCATCCAGATTCAAACTCAATTCGATTTCCGTTTCGCGTGTTTGCCGGGAAAAGGTTGTTGTTCTTTCGTTCATCTCAGCAGCTCTCCAAATTCATCCAAACTTTCAACCACCGTCGCTGCTCCAGCGCAAACCAATTTTTCGGTCGCAGCTTTTGGGTCATCTTCAGGAGCGACAATCCCGATCCCGACCAGTCCGGCAGAAACTGCGGCCCCAATATCGTCAGGCGAATCGCCAATCATCCAGGCGGAATCGACGTCAAGTTTTTGCAGCGCGAGGCAAACGTTGTCTGGGGCAGGTTTGGCGGGCCCGTCTTCCATACAGACGACAACGGTGAATAAATCGCGGATGCATTCGGTCTGCAAGAATCGCTCGGCGTCATTTCGCGGACGCCCTGTCACAATCGCCAACGGATACTTTGTTGCCAGATTTTCCAACCAGTTCCGTTCGACCAGGCGGACTTCGCGATTCCAAAGGCCCGGTGAATTGGCATCGCCTTGATAAATTTGCTCGAAGCGGGTTTTAACTTGTTCGAACGAGATATCGAGACCGCGATCTGACAAAAGCTTGAACGTAAATTCCCAATCGTTGTTGGCGTTGCCGAGCATTTTCAGTTTAAAAATTTCCTTAATGGAAACGTCGATCCCAAAATCGAGACATGTCAATCGAATCGCTTCCCGATAAGACCGTGACTCGTCGACCAAGACGCCATCCATGTCAAACAGAATTGCCTTGGGGTTGAGAATCCGATTGAGCGTACTGGTTAACCGCTCGAAATCTTGTTCATTGCCCGGACAAGTAATTCGGAGCGCGTTTTGGTCAGGAAAACGACGCACAAGAATGCCTTGCGCTGCCAAGGCGTCGTATACAAACTGTGCACTGACGTTCGTAGAACCAAAACGGACGTAAACGAAGTTGCCTTGGGATGAAGTCACTTCGCAGCTTGCGTTACTTTGCAACAAAGACTGCAGTTGCTCCCGCTCGCTGAAGACTCGCTCTATATATATCGCACGACCGATTGACGGATTCGCCAGGCAGCGATTTCCGGCTGCGAGTGAAATGCTGGAAACAGGATACGGGCCACCAACACGTTTCAGGTTTTCAATGATCGTTGAATTGCCCAAGGCGTAGCCAACTCGCAGTCCCGCCAGGCCCCAGGCTTTTGAAAACGTGCGAACGACGACCGCATTGGGCAATTCGCTCAATGCAACTTGAGTCAACGATTCGGAGATACTGGCGTCTTCAAATTCCGCGTAAGCCTGATCAACAAGGATCAACGCCGATGGCAACTCGGTCGCCAAGCGACGCAGACTGCCAACGTCAACCGTTTTGCCGGTGGGATTGTTTGGGGAAACGACCGATACAATGGAAGTCGTTTCGTCGGCCGAAGCCAGGATCTGATCGACTGGAAATTCAGCTTGCCAGATCACTGATCTTACTTCCGCGCCAGCGATCGTTGCGTATTTGCGTATCATCTCAAACGAGGGCTCGGGGAAAACCAAATTCCGACCAGGTTCAAGGTATGCTCGACAAATCCGGTCAATCGCTTCGTCGCCGCCGGCCGTCACCACAACTTGTTCCGGCTGGACGTTGAACTTCATGGCCAACCGTTTTTCCAGTTCTGATTTGTCTGGATAAGTCCGGCTGCACGATTCGTTAAACGTCGCCGGATCGAGTTCGAACATCGGCCCTTCGTTTGCATCAAGCTTCAGGGTGATTGGTCGTTGCGGACTTTCGCTACGGTAGACTTCCAGTTGCGCGACATTCCGCACAGGTTGTGGAGAACATAATTGAGTTTGCATGTTCGCTCCTACGGAATGATCTGGTTCAGTTCAGAAACGACGATATCCCGGCCGCCCGATGCCTTGATCTGCGGAATGACGGCTGGTAATTCTGTTCGCAAGATGGCGGCGCGAACTGCGTAGCCAGCTTCCTCAAACAGCGGTGAAACCGTCGGCTTCTGCATCGCAGGCAGAACGTTAATAACCTGGTCGAGGTTTTGGGCAGAAACGTTGACTTCGATCATGTTGCGGCGACGGCCTTCCAGAACGGCCTGCAACAACAATTTCAAATCCTCAATTTGCGGCCGCTTGCATTCGTCCTGCCATGCTTCTCGACTGGCATACAGACAAGTGCTGGATTGCATCAATTCGTCAACGATCACCAACCCATTGTCTCGCAGAGTTGCCCCGGTCGACGTGTTGTCGATGATCAGATCGGCGTCTTCTGGCGGGAATACTTCCGTCGCACCGTTGCTGCGAACGAATTGCGCGTCGATCGAGCGATCTGCAATCCATTGCCTTGTCAGCGATTCATATTCAGAAGCGACTCTGAGTCGTCGATCGGGAAGTTGACCTCCAATCAACAAATTCTCCGGGGCCGCAGCGACCAACCGGACTGGATTAAGCCCTGTGTTGAGCACTTCCACCAATTCGTTGTTCGGATCATTAGCTTTGCTGCCGAGTTCCCGACACCAATCCTGTCCGGCAAAGCCCAAATCCCGGCTGCCGAGTTGCAACATATCGACGATGTTTTGCGGCTTAAGGATTTTCGTTTCGATATTGGGAATCGAAACCACTGGACGATACCCACGTGCCGAAGCAGATATTGAGATCCCGGCTTCATCCAGTAACCGAAAGACACCTTCCTGCATCCGCCCTTTGGGCAGCGCGAAACGGAGAGCCGAACATTTTTTTTCGTTCATAATTCACCTTTGGTAGATGGCCAACCATCAGCGAATTTTGAACGTACACAAAAAAACGCTGACCGAGGCCAGCGTTATTGTCGTTATGTTTACACTACAACATCAGCCAACCCGAAAGGAATGGTGTCCGTGATGCAGATGATGTTGCGTGAAAAATGTCATGTTTTGAAAGTTATCCGTATGATCGTTCTTGGTCAAGCCTGAATTTAAAGTTGTTGACGTCGCCGAATTGAATAGCAATCGACTTGTTAGATATCTTCCAAATCGTCTGGAAGCTGGGCCCGTCAAATTGCTTGGTCTCACGTTCTTATGCCGATTTTGGATTTATTCGGAATTCTACCTAATAATTTCTCCTGTGGATCGTTGTTGGGACAGAGGCAATCAACGCAAGGAATCTGGATGACTGAAACCAGCCGCTTGTTGAAGCAATCGGTAATTTCGTCCGCGGTGAATAACCGTGACTGGATTTCCTGCGCATTGAACGAGCATGAACCGTCGTTGATTCGATACGCCCAGTTCTTTGTTGGGGATGTTGAGGTAGCGAGGGATGTTGTGCAAGACGCCTTTTTGAAGCTTTGCCGACAGGAACAACCAGTCGAATCAGCGCACCTGAAGCGGTGGTTGTTCAAAGTTTGTCGGAACGGGGCGATCGACCATTTCCGCAAGGAGAACCGAGTGAGTCATTCCAACATTGCTGTCTCAGAGATTGTGGGCCGCGAGCAGGACCCAGAACGGTCAATGGAGCAACAGGAAACTCACCAGGCCGTTTTGGCTCGCATCGCTACTTTGCCAAAGAATCAACAGGAAGTATTGAGGCTCAAGTTTCAATCAGGTTTCAGCTATCGCGAAATTGCTGAAGTCACCGGGCTGACCGTTTCCAACGTCGGCGTGCTGCTTCATACCGCGATCAGCAAACTGCGGATTCAATTTGCCTCCAAGTAACCTTTCGTTTCAGCGGAATTCAAACATGTATGACAAGAACGATCCCAAGCTAACTGCGTTTGTACTGGGAGAACTTTCCAATTCCGAGGAACAGTCTATACGCGAGGCCGTAGAAGCTTCTCCAGATTTAGCACAGGCTGTTGCCGAGATTCAGTCGACTGTAGATTCGGTTGCGCTAGCATTCGAAAGCGAGTTGCCAAGAACACTACCCGAACAAGAAACCGTGTTGCGAAAATCTGGCGATTCGAAAGCTGTTCCGAAGCACTTACGATTCACCACCACCCGCTGGGTGGCTGCCTGTTCGATCGCTGCACTTACGGCCGCCATTGCGATGTTGTTAATCAACGCCACCCGCAATGATGAAACTGGCCTCGGCGGTGGGGTGAAGATGATCGGCGATCTCGATACGTCAGCTCTTAGAGGGGACATGATGTTGCCCCCTAGTGGCTTTTTTGAGTACAAGGAATCGACAGAATCGGAGGATCTTTCTGACCCAATGCGTGGGCATTCTGTCCAAACAGATTCATGGACGGTTGAATACGA
>CAZXLW010000012.1:8895-71962 GCA_964641465.1 uncultured Pirellulaceae bacterium
CATGGATCGGCAGCTTGTGGGCGCGAAAATCCAATTGGAAGTAGCGCTACAACGTTTTGGCCCAACGCACCCCAATGTCACGTCGTTAAGAGCACAAGTTGCTGCAATCGAAAAGTTTGTCGAAAGCGGTCAATGGCAGAACAGACCAAACAAAATTGAAAAACCTCGTTCGTGGCGGCGGGTTAATGCGACGGATAACACATCGCGATTGATTGTCGGCGATAAGGATGAACTGGACCTGACCGGTATGCAGGTGCAGGTGCAAGTTGACGGGTTTCGGGCTCGTGTCCTGGTTGACTACTTCTACTACAACGATCGAGATCGCCAGTTGGAAGGCAACTTCAAAATCCGCTTACCGGATGATTCGTCGCTGTACTACTTCGCCTTTGGACAAAGCGCTTATGACTTTTCTCCTGACGGACCGATGGCACAATCGGAGTTCGTCCATGGCGATCAGTACGTTTCGCTGCTACCGGCCCATATCGGTCTAGCGCGACAAGACGCCTGGAAGAATGTCAAAGAAGCTCGGATGGTTCCACGCGAGAAAGCGGCTTTTGCTTACAGTCAGACGGTGCGTCGGAAAATCGACCCGGCTCTGGTCGAATGGTCTGGTGCCGGCGTGTTTAACGCGCGGGTCTTTCCACTGATTCCGAAGAAGCTGCATCGAATCGTGATCGGTTATGATGTTAGCCTGACTCCGACTGACAATGGATCATTCTACAAACTCGATCTACCGGATCATCGAGGCCAATGCAAAATTGACTTGAATGTTGCGGACTACCAGGATGGCAAGTGGCAATTGGAATTGCTGGGCGAACCCAAAGTCGAAGCGAAACGAGCCAACACTCCGAATGAACAACGTGACAAACCGGATAACAGCGTTGCCAATTGGAAAGCGGATAAGGCCGTTGGGGACGGGCGTTCTCAGAAACGATTTTCGTTTGATCAACCGGCCTGGAACACGCTCAAGTTGTCTGCTGTCGATTCGAAACCGGTTTTGCTAACCAGCACGAAGTCAGAAAAGCTGCCACTGTTCGCGACTCGGATTCGTGCTGAACTGCCTGCAGCAGAACAAGCGACCAATGATCGCGGAGTTTTCTTGTTGGATACTTCGTTGAGCAGCCAACCTGACAAGTTCAATGTCTGGTTGGAATTGTTGGAAGCCACGCTGAAGAATAATCGCCAGGACCTGAAACAATTCGCGGTCGTTTTCTTTGACGTCGATTCCCGATTTTGGCGTAAAGAGTATTCGGATAACACCGATGCAAATGTGAAACAGCTCATTCGCGATTGTCATCAGCTGGGGCTGGAAGGCGCGACGAATCTGCATGGAGCGATCCTCGAGTTGGCCGAAGCCAAATGGCTTGCTGCAGACGACCGACAGCCTGACCTGTTTTTGCTCAGCGATGGAGCTGCTAATTGGGGGGAAACTAATCTGCGACTGATCGAGAATGAGTTTTCAAGCATCGGTCTGGGTAGCCTGTTTGCTTATCAAACAGGTTTGAACGGGACCGCAATTTCGAATTTGCGATTTCTAGCCAACGCGACTGGCGGAGCTGTTTTCAGTGTGACTTCGAGTGATCAGATCCAACAGGCCTCGACGGCTCATCGCAATCGGCGTTGGCAGTTAAGTTCTATCGACATCGAAGGGGCTACCGACGTGATGACGGCTGGTCGAGTGGAATGGGTCTATCCGGGGCAATGGCTAACGGTCGTCGGACGCGGCAAGCCGACGGGAGCCATTACTTTGAATGTCAAACAATCAGATAAAACGCAACAGGTCTCGATTCCTGCACCCGCACCGCTGGCATCCGATACGGCCGGAAGATTGTACGGCCAGGTTGCCGTCGGCCAACTGGAAAGTTTGGGTTCAAGCGTGTTTGATCTTTCGGCTGCCTACGCTCGAAATTTTCGCGTTACCGGTCAGACCTGTTCGCTGTTGATGTTGGAATCAGAAGCCGACTATCAGCGATTCGATATCAAACCACAGGAAGATCTATTCGTAGTGCAATCCAAAAACGCGTCGGACGCGATTGCGAGTGTACTGGAGACACAACAGGAACTGCTGGACGATCCGAAGGCCCAATTGTTGGCGTGGATTACACGATTGGAGTCGATGCCTGGTTTGGAGTTCACGATGCCAACCGCGTTGAAGATCGCGATGGAAGAGATTGAAGTTGATGCGATCGACAGTCGGCTGGATTGCAAACTTACCGCCAAAAAATTCCGCGACGAGAAACGGCCCAAACTCTTTGAATCCTTGTCGGATAGCAGCACTGGTGCAAAACCCGTTCGCGAAGTCGATCCCCGTTGGTCCAGGTTTCCGGACGATACACTGCGCCAATACAGCAGTTCGCTGGAATCCAACCCTGGCGACTGGGTAGTTGCCCGAGACGTTGCCATGACCGCGATGGAATGGCAGCGGCCAGAAGCCGCCTACCACTTGTTACTTCGCACGGCTCAACGCCGCCCTTACGAGGGAGCAACGTATTCCGCGATCGGTCAGTGCCTGGCGCAAATTGGTAAGGCAGACATGGCTTTGATCTTTTTTGAATTGGCGTTGGGCGCGAAGTTTGAGAACCAGGGGGCGGACTTTCGCAAGATTGTGGCGACAGAGTACGCGTCGTTGTTGCGCGAGATCTCTGCCAAACGAGCCGAATCGAACGCGGTTGAGTTTGCCAACGCTCGACTGGAAACGTTGAGCAAGTTTTCTGTCCCGGATGAAAGCGATCTGGTGATCACAATGATGTGGAATACCGACCAGACGGATGTGGACTTGCACGTCCTGGAGCCTTCTGGCGAAGAGTGTTCCTATCAAAACGTTGCGACCAAATCCGGTGGCAGAATCACTGCGGATATTCGCGGCGGATTTGGACCGGAAATGTATGTGCTGAAGTCTGCACCGTCAGGCAAGTACCAGGTGAAGACCAAGTATTTTTCGTCAGGCCAGAACCGTACCAAAGTTACCAACAAAGTGTATCTGGCGATTTACCGAAACTACGGGCGGCCTAATCAACGTGTCATTCAGAAAACGGTTACGTTGCGAAACGTAAGTAAGAAAGAACTGGTTGCTGAGTTCGAAATGTAGATCTGAACTCGATAAACATTGTTGCCAGTGGAAAACGTGCCAATGGTCGAAGGCCAAACCGTCCCAGCTGAACGAATGGAGCAGCAATCGTCGTTTGTCGCGTTATCGCCCTCTGTTAAATTTTACTTCCGATTGATCATGGTGTCGAAGATCTCTGCTCGTTTGGTCTTCAGGTATTCCTGGAACTTTACCGGTGCCTGGGGTTGGTATTCGCCGAACGGAATGAGTTTGACTTCGACTCCTGGCAATTGCTTCTGCAAATTCGCCTCATAGTTCGCGTCTTGGGCAGTTGCGTTCAGCACGTCTGTGATCACCAACTTCTTGAGATTTGGCAGCTTTTTGAACTCGGCGATTGCAACCGGATCCGGGGTTCCGAGCAGGTCGATGGATTCGAGACTTGGTATCGTATCGTATCCAAAGGGATGCGAAAGCTCTGGCGAAGCTTGTTTTTGACCTGCAGGCATCCGCGGGATTGGTGGCATTTGAAGATGCTTGAGAGCCTTAAGAGGTTGCAGGAACTTCAAGTCTCTCGCTCGCAACGTCACGTCGGAAAAGTACAGCTCTTCCAATTTGGTCAGCGTTGACAGATCAGGCAACGAATCGACAACTCGTGAACTGACCACCGACTGTTCGATCATCCAGTTGATATCGAAACTCAACGTTCGCAGTTCGGTCAAGTGATCCAATCTGGCCGACCCTTCCCCAGCCGGCAAATAGAGATGGGTTATCTCACCTTTGTCATCGTCGCCATCAAATCCATAGGCGAGATGGTACTGGCGTTCTTTATCGACTGTTTTGTGGAAATTAATAGCCCCGCTAAGCAATTGGCTGACGTCGGCGCGAGGTGTCATTGCGAAGGTCAAATCCCAGAACTGCTGATCGTTCCTTTGGAATCCATGTTGCTGAGCACGGATATCTGTCTCTTTGAGAAGCTTCCACAACCCGGGTGTAAACACTTCGCCGTCAGCTTGGTATTGAATGTACGAACCGAGTGCCAAATCAATATTCTTCAATGACATTTGCCTGGTCTGGTCGGTAACCGTAAACGTAGTGGGAAGCGGACCTTCAATCTGAATGTTACAGGACTGGCTGGCTTTTACGATCGCCGGCCAGTCTGCGGGAATGATTTCTGAAATGATCCGGATTTGTTGCCTGTTTGTGAACTTGTCGATCGCACCCAGTAGCCGCCCGATGTTGCCTCGCTTCGTGCATTGCAGAAAAATCGTGGCACTGGAGTTTATCGTCGCTTTACCTTTCGAATCATCCACCTCGAAATCCTGCCAATAAGAAAAATTGACAGTGTTGTTCATTACGTCTTCGAGTTGTTGGGCAGTCATGACGCCACCATTGATGGATGATTGTTTACTCCTGCTTTTGATCGACGATGTGTCAACCTCGCGGTGAAAATCAAAGAAGCAAAAAACTGTTAGACCGTTAGTAGCTGCCGGAACCGAGGCCAATACATTGGTCGATTCTGGTTTGAATCTGACCGAATATAACGATGTCGACGAACCTCTCAGTTGGCCGTCGGTCCGACGTTTCAACGAAGCTGATTCCATGGCTATGCTGAACATTTCCGTAGAAAACATAGGTACGCCAAGCGACGGAGAAAACAATAACGAAAAGTCCAGAAACCAGGGACTTGTCAGAGTCGCAACAATCAACAACACACAAGGCGTAGACCACAACGTCAGCGATTGATGCCGTGCTGTTGTGGTGTCTTCACTTTCGATGGTTGATTGGCGTAGACAGAATACGGTCGCGGCAAACAGCAGGCCACCTGCGGCGAATACTGATACCTGCACCCATACGAATGCTGGATTCAGATACGAGCTTTGTGCCCACCCATAGATCGCCGGTGCTGCGATCAGAATAGCTCCTCCAATCAGCTTCGCCCACCAAGTCGTACTGCGCATCAAGCACCACGACGGTAGAACAACGAAGCAACCGAGACCGACCAGGCTTAACATGGCCATCACAGGAATCTCAAGCCAACTCGATCCTGCTGTTTCACGAAATACGTTGAATCCATTGGCAATCAGGATGTTATTGAATATTCCCATCACCAGTAAGCAAACGGCTACGACGATCAACAGTTTGGTTCGATTCATTTCGAATCGAGTGGAGGCCTTACCACCAGCCCAGCGAACAAGTCGAGTTATCCAGTGGGGCACAAATCGAAAGATCAATACGGTGACAACCGACGCCATCCAGGCACAAAACAGGCCCAAGCCAATCCACAACAGGGTCTTGGCCATTTCATTGGAGTATTTGCTGTAGTCATACCCCTCGTACCACCACCAACTGTTCTCCAGATAGTTCGGTTCCGCTTTCCCGCCGAGCACAAACAGAAACCACAACGGCGGAACCAGAACGCACAACAAACTAACCACCAGCAAACCAATCGCGCGGCGGCGACGGCAATTACCCCAAGCGATACTGCATCCGATGGCGGTTACCACAATCGCATTTACGACCGCGATGGCGGTTGTTGAGTCGTCACCAATTCCGACCAGGTGTTTGAGAACTATCAAACTGATGGTTCCGATGACGATCAACAGGCTGGTAATGAACAATGTCGCGTCCAGCGAGGTGGGGATCAGCAGTCGTTTGAGGATTTGCATACATGTTCCGAATCAGATTACGAGCCTGATTATATCGAATTCAAATCCCGTTTGTCGGCTAAAGCAGCAATTCAGGGGTCCCGTCGACCGGAAGAACTCCGATAACCCGAATTCGATTTTCGTGTTTTTCTTGTCTTTGGTTTTTTCCCAACCATACCGATTATTTTGGTCCGGTTTGCCTTAACAGATTTACGCTCGAACAACATTGAAATCGCACAGGTGCTATCAGTTGGCCGATGAACAGGCTAACGCTTGGTGTTCGAAGGAATCGAAATTCCCTGGATTGGAGTCTTGGGTCACTAGGCACACATATCTCCAATCGAAAGAATTCCTATGGCAGCAAAGACAATCAGAGTGGTCACGCACGAATCGGACGGGTCGCTTCGAACAATGGACTATGAAACCTTTGACACGCTTGAATCAACTCACGAAAAGATCGGGATTGATGACAGCAGCACCGATCTGACTCTGCGTGGAATGCCGATCTTCCGCGGGCTGATCGGCCCGATTCCGGAAAGTAAAACGGTGGTTCGCTATGAATCTCCCGAAGTGTTCGAGATGTTGACCAAAGAATGGTCGCAGCAAAAAGTGAAGCGGCGACGGCGACGCAAGTCAGCTGTTGCAGAAGCGGGACCAGTTCCCATGGGAATGGGAATAGAAGTTCCGACGTCGATGCCGACTGAGGCTTAAGTCCCAGGCTAAGTTGTAAGGGTTGGGCTAACCAATCCAACTCGGCACCGTTGATATCACTCTGAATCAGCAAAATGGCTCCACTCAGGAGCCTATTTTCTTGCGCTACTGCCTTTTCTTGCGATATTGCCGCAAACAGTTCGGTCAATCGAGCTGGAGCGATTCTCTCTCCATTGATTTCTCACCAGTGAAAGCATTTACCGTTTGCCGCACAATGCCGTCGTGCTGCCATTCTTTCTGCCATGGCTGATGTCACGCGTAATTTTGCTGTAACAGCCTGCAAACGGCTTCTGGAACGCTGTCAGGCCAGGTCTTCAGTGATCCGCTAAATCAGGCTGCAGAACTTTTCTCGAACCAATCACCGATCGCTCCGTATTGTTGCTGCACCGGAAGCGCCTCACGGCCGTTCGCGATTATCTGCATAACGCGAACAGATTAACAACAGCATGTTGTTGAAACGAATGAGTTGTTGGCTCGGACGCGGAAATATTTCTGCGAAAAGTTTAGCCAACTGACATAAACAGAGCGTCATTATTCGTTTGCCATGGTTGTGAGGATAACGCGGCCAAAAGTCCTTTGGATTTTTTTGACCGCAGTCAAAACGTGATCTATTTTTTTACGGTCGTTTCTTTCAATCATTTCGGATGATGTCGCGCCAAACGTAGGCGTTGAAAAAAACGGACCGTAGCCTGATTTGACTCGAAGCGTCAGGATTTGCTTCGCTCCAAGGTTACATGGCAAACCCAGGATGTTTCGAGTTGCCCACTAAGAGTTGATTGCCTCTCGTGAACTTAGTTCGCGGAAGTCGATGCGGCTCACAAAAGGATCAAGATTTATGGACATACGCTACAGGACAACTTCGTCCGGCTACAGGACAACTTCGTCCGCCAGATGGCTGCTCTCAGTCGTTTTGCTCATTGCGTTCCAGCCTGCGACCCTCACGGCTCAAACCAATGCAACACTTGACGGCCCGGACATTTCCGCGGCCCCGACAGACTCCGCCGAGCAACTGATTGAACAAGGCCGCGTGCTGGAACGGGACGGGCAATGGGCCGATGCCTTGACGCTTTATCAACAAGGCATCAAGAGCTTCCCCAAGAACGCCAAACTCGTAGAGAAACGAACGATCGCTCGTATTCACTATGATTTACAACGACGCTACTCAGACAATAGCTTCCGCAAAGCACTGTCGGCTTCTAATGCAACCGAAGCGCTGAATGTTTATTCGGAAGTACTGTTGAAGATTCAATCTTACTACGTAGATCAACCTGAATGGGCCCGTATGGCTTCGTTCGGTTTACATAGCCTCGAAGTCGCCCTTCGCTCACAGGAATTCCGTAAGACGAACATCCCGAATGTGAGCACCCAGGACATTCGCTTGGCAGTCAACAAGATGCGACAAGAGATGAACGGCAAGACAATCGGCAGCCGCCATGATGCCTATGTCGTCGCCAGTACGGTCGCCAAACGAATGCAGGAGTACATCGGCTTGCCGGCACCATCAACGGTTTACGAATTTACCAACGGTGCGATTGCCGGGCTGGATCCGTATTCCGCTTACATGTCGGACAGCCAGTATGGCGAAGCGATGTCTCAGATCGAAGGCAATTTTGTCGGCCTCGGAGTCGAACTGCGTACCCATGATGATCACCTTGAAATTGTTAGTGTTATACCCGGTGGTCCCGCAGATTCAGGCAACGTAGCGGCAGAAGATCGCATCACAGCGGTCGATGGACGCTCGGTCAAAGAAACCGGCAGCGAACGTTCTGCTGACATGCTTCGCGGCGTTGATGGCAGCTACGTTTCGATTACCGTGGAACGGGAAGGAATGAAAACGCAATCGGTCCGATTGCAGCGTCGACGAGTTGATATACCCAGCATTGAAGAATCTCGCATCGTCGACCAAGCCAACAAGATTGGTTACATCAAGCTTACCAATTTCCAGAAGAAAACGATTCGCGACTTTGATGCAGCACTCTGGAAATTACATTCGCAAGGCATGCAAAGCCTGATTGTCGACGTGCGAGGCAACCCGGGTGGTCTGCTTTCCGCGTCGGTTGATGTGGCCAATCGGTTCGTGGCCAATGGTGTGATTGTTTCGACACGTGGTCGTAACCCAATCGAGGATTACACGCACAAGGCTGATTTCAATAATACCTGGCGAGTTCCGCTGGTGGTTTTGATCGACGAAAACTCGGCCAGTGCCAGTGAGATTTTCGCGGCCGCTATCCGCGATCATCAACGAGGCACGATTGTTGGTAACCAGAGTTTCGGTAAAGGAAGTGTGCAAGGCATCTTCCCACTGAACGTGGCTGGCGGCGGTGTCCGATTGACGACGGCCAAGTTCTATTCGCCACATGGGAAACCGATTGCTGAAATCGGCGTTAAGCCCGATGTCGATGTACAGATCGTAGCGAAAGCTGCTTCCAGCAAATCGACCAGTTCGGACGATGCGGCTCTCAGAGTCGGCATCAATGTGGCTGGCAAGGCGTTGGCTCAACAGCGACAACAGATCCGTCGAGGTGCGATCGCTGGCAGGTGATCGAAACTTTTCGACTTAATTTGAAGTACTATCAAGCTCATCCTTGTGATGAGCTTTTTTTATAGAAATTCATATATACTTCGAAAGCGATTGGAGACGGTTGTTAACGAAATATGAACGCAACTCGGACAGCAAGCTGAAACGATCTCCAAATTTTTTGGCATAACTCACGAACGGCAGCAGGTGCAATTGATGATAAACGCGAAACAGACTTTGGCAGCTATCGGCATGTTGTTGGTGTTGATGTGCCCAGCGGCAGCACAGGAGCAGACTCCCGATCCAGCCATCGAAAAGATCCTTCAGGCAGCAATTGCCGAACATGGCTACCCGGGTTTAGTTGCCGCGATCGCCAAGGCCGACGAACCGATTCGAATTGGGGCAGCGGGAGTCAGAAAGCACGGTGACGATGAACCGATCACCATCCACGACAAATTGCATTTGGGATCCGACACGAAAGCCATCACGGCAACTATGATCGCTCGACTGGTCGAACGAGGCGAAATCAGTTGGGACACCACTGCCGAACAGGTACTGCCCAAAAAGATCATCAACAAGATCCACCCCTCATTTCACGACGTCACAATCGAAGAGTTATTAACGCACCGCAGTGGCGTCCCGAACGGAGCCAAGAACTGGTGGAAAGTTGGACCGAAAAGGCTCACCGATCTGCGAGGTCAAATCATGGTGGAAAGTCTGGCCGAACCATCGAAGATTAAGCGTGGCGAATACGAGTACTCGAATCTTGGGTACATGATTGCTGGACTTATGGTCGCGACTAAAAAACAGACAACCTGGGAGGCGTTGATCAAACGAGAGATTTTCAAGCCGCTCAAAATCACCAGTGGTGGTTTCGGCCCACCCGGCAAAAAAGGCAAGGTCAATCAACCATGGGGACATTTGAATTCTGCACCGTTGCAACATGACAACGCCCCCGCATTGGGACCGGCTGGAACCATCCATTTGTCGATGAGCGATTGGGCCAGGTTCTGCCTCCAACACACCGACAGTAGCGACGAAGAGTTTCTCAAACCTGAATCAAGAAAGTCATTGCACACGCCCGCCCAAGGTGGCGACTACGCGAAAGGCTGGGGAGTCTATCCTCGACGCGATGGCAAAGGTATCGAACTTCGACACGCAGGTTCCAACACGATGTGGTTTTCGTTGGCGGTTGTCGAACCCCAGGCAAGCACTGCCTACCTGGTCGTCACCAATACCGCACCCAAAAATGCAGGTCCGGTGTCTAACACTATCATCGAACAGTTGCGACATCTTGATCGTCCGGAGGAGTAGAGATCAACACTTGTTGTAATTCGCAAGTTGCAAAGATTGTTTGTGTCGGCTGGAGCCTCCACCTGCCGAAATTCACTCTTTGACAATTCGATTATCTCGTATCTGCCAATCATACTTCTTGTCGACGTTCCGTGTACTAATTGATACGATGACACGAACGCGGTAGCAGACCAGGTTTTTCGGGTGCTAACCAGCTCGTTTGGTTCCAACATTTGCCATCATCAACATGAATAAACCCTCCAGTCCCGACGACGCCGCAGCTGAAGTCAGTCTGTACTGTAGATCGACCAAGGATGGCGATTTCAAACCGCCGATGACTGATTCGGAAGCCGAAAAGATCGAGAATCAATTCGAGCCGGACGACGAAATCGCAGATCGTTACCGATTGATTCGCCTGCTTGGTGCCGGCGGTATGGGGCAAGTATTTCTGGCGCGGGATGATCGGCTTGATCGGCAAGTTGCGATCAAGGTCGTGGCCAACGAAGAGAAGTCAGAGACCTTGTCACGCATCCTGGAACGGGAAGCCAGGCTGGCGGCCAATTTAAACCATCCGGGTATCGCGGTTGTATATGATTGCGGGAGTGTCGCGGGTCGGCCGTACGTTGTTTTTGAATTTGTTGATGGCCAGAACCTCAGAGAGCGTTTGCGTTCGGATGGACCGTTTGGTTTGGAGCGGACCCGCGAACTGTTGATGCCGTTAGCCCGGGCTCTCGATTTCGCGCATGGCAATGATGTTATTCACCGTGATCTGAAGCCCGAAAATATCTGTCAATCAGCCAACGGCGAATGCAAAATTCTGGATTTTGGTGTGGCGGTAAATACGCGCGTTGATGGCTCACCAACCAGCTTTGCCGGCACGCCCGCCTACGCCGCGCCGGAGCAATTGGATGGGCGTCAATTGGACGGTCGAACGGATCAGTACGCGTTGGCTTGCGTCGTATTCGAACTGATCAGTGGCCGAAGAGTCTTTGTCAGCAAGGACAGGGTCGAGGTTGTAAACTCCCATGCATCCGATCTGCCTCCTCGGCTTTCGACAATCATTCCCGACATTCCGCTCGAAGTCGACGACGCCGTGTTCCGTGCGTTGAGCAAGTCCCCTGACCAACGATTCGACAGTTGCCAGGAGTTTGCCGAAGCGTTGGGATGTGAGCCCGGTCGAATTCTGGAACGACGACTCAAGTCGGAGCCAATTCATTTTTTCATCAGCCAGGTCTCTGAAGACTCGATCTTTGCTCGTCGGCTGGCCCGGACGCTTGATCGGCACGGCTACAAGACCTGGTACTACCAACGCGATGCGTTACCTGGACTTTCGTTGTTCGCTCAAACCAATGAACAGATCACCAACTCGGCCGGATGTATTCTGTTGATTTCTCGAGCCGCGATCGGATCGTCGGATTTTTCCCGCGAAGTAAAACAAGCCCATCGTTGTGGGTGTTCGATGTTCCCCGTTCTGGTTGACCTTTCGCTGCAGGAATTTGAGAGCATCAAACCGGGCTGGAAAACGATGTTAGGCCCGATAACTAAATTTGAAGCCGGCTCGAACGATCACGAGGAACTGGCAAAGAAAATTCATCTGGTTGCGGCTGAAAAACTTGGGAATGGAGCGATTGCTCTGGCTGATCAAAAACAGGATGATCCGCCGGCGCGTTTTTCTGGTCAAACATGGGCTACGGACGCGTACCAGATTGATATCAATGAATTGCCGCATGTTGTTTTTGAAAATGACGTGATCAAAGAGTTCCTGCAACGGAAGAACAAGTTTTTCATTTCGGCAACCAAAGGACTCGGCAAGACGCTGCTGTTGACTTACAAGCGACATCAGTTGACTCAGGAACACAAGGAGAACAGCATTCGAACAACGATGGTTCCTGCCGGGCGGCCGTACCTGGATTTCATGGGCGACTTGCGAATGCTATCCGAGAAGTACGAAAAACCGCTGGAAGAATTGTCGACGGCCAAGCGAATCTGGAGCCTGGCATTACGAATCGCATCTATTTCGTACCAGGAAAATATGATTGCCGAGGACGAGCAGTTTGAGCTGGAGGCGTTTCCACAACGACTCCAACGGGCACTTCGCGGCAACAAGATGGAACCGACGCTGGTCTTCAAGGAGCTAACTGCGCTGACTGTCAGCGAACTGAATCGCATGATCGACGAGACGGAAGGATTCCTCGACCAGAAGCTTCGGCAGGTTCATTCGTCGCTGGTGTTCTTTATCGATAAGGTCGATCAGGCGATCAAGATGCTGGGTAGCCGGGCCTGGATCAATGTGCAGGCCGGCTTGATTGAAGCGGCCTGGGACCTGATGAACGCGAACGCTCATATCAAAGTGTATGCCAGTATTCGGCAGGAGGCATTTTGCAATTACGAGTCGGATATCAAATCGAATTTGCGCGGGGCAGTTTCGATTCTTCGCTACAGCGACGATGAGTTGTTACAGATGATGAATCGGCTGAGCCAATGCTATGAAGGGAAGGAATCGTTCAAAGATTTCGTTGGATTGAATGTGGTCAATTCGGGCCGGCGACCGTTCCTGGAAGACAGTTTTTCCATGATCCGCAGGTACACTTTTGGTCGACCACGCGATTTGGTGCTGATTGCGTCTGAGATGTCGTCGCTGCAACGCGGACTCAACGAGAAAAAGTATTGCGATACGGTGCGAGAATCTGCCGCCGTTGGATTGGTGCCAACACTGTTTGATGAGGCCAAAGTTTTTCTCAGCTGCCTGCACGATCGCGACATCCGCATGAAGTATTTGTCGTGGGTTCCGTTCAATATTCTCACACGTGAGCAAATTTGGTTGCTCACGGCAAAGTTCAACAAACTGCCGCCGGAAACGTTCGCCGACCTGCAACCAATCGCCGGGTTGCAAAACCCGTTCCTTGATTTGTACGTGGCTGGGCTACTGGGTTATTTACGGCAATCGCCTGACGATGACGATTTCGTTCAAACGTTTCGCCAACCGGAAGATCTGATCGGGCAGACGCAGTTCAAGCTCCCGGTCTCAACCCATTACCTGTTGCATCCGGCATTGGAACGGTTCGTTGAAACCGCCGGGGACGGGCAGTCATTTCATGCCAGCCAGCAAATTCGCATTGGACATGGTCTGCATTGGCGAGATTGCTACCCTGCAATCGCACAGATTGAATCAACTCTGGCCAACGTCAAACATCGAAAATTTGTTCACCGGACGAATGAATTGCTGACGGACTATCAGCAGGTGAATGTTCTCAGCGAACAGAAACCCGACTACACGAATTCGTCCGACTGCATGCAATGGCTGGAAGAAAATGCATCAGAGGACTCGTCGGCCGAAGTCGTTTTGTTACTGAACGAATTGTTTTCCAATGGATCTGATTAGCGATTCAGGTTCAATGGTTCGTTGTTCTAACGACGATGCTGAACATAGTATGCTCCAACAGGCTGAACCAGTGAAATCGAGCCATACTATTTCGGCACCTGATACGTTTGAACGGGCTTGGACTTGCCTTTGAGTTGCAGCTCACCGAGCGGATTGGCGTCTGCTACGTCCGATGCCCGTAGCGACTCCATCGTCAGTTGGTCAATGATGATGTCACAATCTTCAAAGTTGCGCGTTTTGGCTTCCAGGCGGGCGGCTACGTTGACCGGATCTCCGATGGCGGTGTAAGCGTGTCGAAGATGCGAACCCATGAAACCAACGACGGCGTCTCCTGTTGCAATCCCAATCCCAATACTCAGTTCTGTGACTCCCAAAACCGAATTGCGTTGATTCATCAGCTTGAGCGCGGATCGCATATCGCGTGCTGCCTGGACGGCGCGGGCGGGGGTTTGTTCGTCGAACTCATTGACACCGAACAAAGCCATCACGGCATCGCCGATAAATTTGTCGACGATACCGCCCTGCTTCTGAATCGCCCGTGTCGCTTCCGAGAACCATTCGTTCAACAAATCGACCACGTACTCAGGTTCATGCTGCTCCGACAAAGTGGTGAATCCCCGCAAGTCGCTGAACAAGATCGTCAGTTTCTGTTTGCGCGGCTTGGGCAGGCTCAATTCACCACTCAGAATCTGATCGACTACCGAGTCGGGAACATGTCGCTCGATCGCGACGCGAGTCAATCGCGGTTGATCGACATTGCGCAACCAGGATTCCACATCGTCGACACCTCGCTGCGAGCCGATTTCGCTCAACAGATCCAAAGCCGTCGACATAACCTGAATCGCATCAGTCGTTTGACCCTCCGCCCAGTAAAAATCTCGCAACTCATATCGAAATGGAATCGAATCGAAACCAAGCATTTGCGATTCCAATTCGCCGATTGATCCTTCCAGCATTCCAATCGCTTCCAAACGATTACCATTGCGACCGGTTACCACACCGTTTAATCCTTGCAGGATCGCCGTTAACTCAGGGAACGATTCGTGTTTCTTCAACAACTGATCGGCAGTCTGCCACGACTCCGCCGCCTGATCCAGCTCCTCTTTCGCCAGGTATGTCCAGCATCGACCGATGTTGGCATAGATCTGATTCAATTCAGATTCATTTGCTGCCAGACTCTGATCAAAACAGTCCAACGCACCCGCATAGTCGCCAGCTCTTCGCGCAATATCGCCCAAGCTGTTAAGCATGATTGCCATCCCGTTGCGATCGTCCAGCTCGCGGGCAATTTCCAGGTCGGCCCGGAATGCGGCCTCCGCTTCCTGGTCATTCGCTAACGCGATTTGAATTCGTCCGATCGTACCCAATGTGATCGCGGTCCCGTAACGATCTTCCAGTTCTTCCTTGGCCTGAAGGCTTCGCTGAGCGAACGCCAGTGCCGTTTTGGTTTTGCCCAGCTTGAGTAGCAAACCTGCAATCGTATCACAGATTTCAGCTTTACCCTCGACATGATTAACCGCGTCAGCAATCTCGTAGGCCAGGAAGAGTTGCTGCTGGGCCAAATCCACATCGCCCATTTCGTTAGCCAACAATCCGAGGTAATGCAGGCACTGACTCTTTTCCGCAGACGGTTCTTCGCGATCCAGTGCGGGATTCTTTTGCAGCAGCTCGCGGGCAAGCTGCCGTTTGCCGCGACTCCGTTCCAACAAAGCGCGGAGGTTCAACGCCATCGAAAGCTGGTAGGACTCGTCGGACAACACATTGGCTTTGATACTGGACAAGCAATGCTGCGCTTCATCGAACAGGTGGCTGCCACCAAAAATACATAATTTCGCGATCAGTAATCTGGCGTCGACCGTCAATGCCGGGTCAGTCGTCGCGATCAATTCACGCAATGTCTCGCGAGCTTCATCGAATCTGCCCAGGCGTTGTAACTCGTTGGCTTTTTCCAGACTCACCGTTTGATCCTGACGATTTCAGATTCCGTGCCGTCCAGGTATTTGAGCTGGATCGTGATAAATTGAGTTTTATCAGGCACTGTGAAACAAGGCATCTCACCATCCTGAATCGCGCCCGGGTTCTTGCGGTCGCCCTGGTCGAAGTCCTTATGATGCTCGAGCACGCCGGTGTCAGTCACAATGGCGATCTTGTAGAGCGTATCCGGAGTCTCCTTGTCGATACCGTACCAGACTTGTTTGATCGCGCTGCGATAGGATAACAGGTGCGTGAAGTAAACCAGCGTCTTGCCATCGTAGTCGCGAAACGTGGCCCAACTTTGTGGCAGCATCTCCAGGATTCTTTTTTGGCTGGAAACAAGCTCCGACTCCGGTTCGAACAGGATCTCGAATGGCCCGCGCTCTTTGTCGTTCGCGTCGACATACTTGACCTCGAAAGTAGTCGGTCCCGCCATCGTTTCGAGATTCACACTCATATTCGGTATCGGATTACCGGTCACTTGGTTCTTGGCCTGCATGTGTCCTGTGCTCTTGAAGTCCTGGGACGCATCGGTGCGATACAAGATCTCCTTGGGGTTCCCGGTAACCTGGATCGTAACCATCCAACCGGAATTCGACATCATGCCGCTTAGCGAAACCGGGTTCTCCAACGTGTCCTGGTTGATCTGACCCAAACGCTGCAACCGTTCTTCCGCATCCTGCAGCTGCTCATCAGCAAGTTGCTTGTCGAGCATGTACTTGACGAACTGACCTTGATCCTTGAGTTCAAGGAAACGTTCCAGGTACATTTTCTCATCCGCCATATCGCCGACGTCCTGGGTACCCAGTCGCGAACGGGAGTACTCCTGACTCAAGGCGTAATACACCGGGGCAAAATCCGCGTGCTCTTCGGCAAACTGCTCTAGCTGTTCCGCCCGCGCCTCTGGCGATTCCAGCAACAATGCCGCGAAGCTTGTTGCATCGTTGGCATTCCTGGCTTGCAGCGTGCGATATATCTCTCGGGCACCTTCGAGACCTTCCTGTAGCTTCAGGAACGATTGGAATCGCAAATGCGGATCCACGAGCTCTAATTCAAAATCGAAAAACCGCACGTAGCTCTTCCGTGCGTTGGCATAGTCACCTCGTTGCTCATACAGACGAGCATTGTGATAAACCTCTTGCGGCAATTTGGGATCGGGAATGATGCCTCCCGCTTGAGCAAGCGACTGGAACCCGTCCTGGATGTTCTCAATGGACTGGACAATTTTCTGATTCGACTCAGCAATCGTCGAAACCGAGTCCAGGATCTGTTCGTTCGTTTCCTCCATGCGCTCCGTCGACGAGGCAATTTTGTCCGTCGAAGTAACGATCGAATCAGCCTTGTCGTTTAGCTGGGACTGCTGTGCGATCAGGGCATCCGACTTGTCGCTGATGGACTCGGTTTGCTGCTCCAGCTGTCCCACTTGTTCATTCGTTCCATAATTGAGGTAGACCCCGTATCCCACCGCACAACCAATTGGAACCAACAACGCCAGCGCCGCGATTAACTTCTTGTCCAACCCTCGAGTCGTCGTGGCGATCTCACGACCTTGGGCTCGAACGTGGTCGAGCTGCTGATTCAGCTCGGCCTTCATTTCTGAAATGTCATCCTTAACGGACATCACGTCCTGTTTCAGACCACTGAAATATTCTCTTACCTCACCGTCTGATGCTTCCAGATACGCCTTTGGATTGACTTGGGTCTGACCACTGGAATAACCACTCTGCACGGGCGAAATCAACTGGTCGTAATACAAATCCAGCAACGACAGCTGAATATTGGAGACTTTCTTGTTATGAGCCAACGTGTTGCGAACGCGGCGTATGTCCTCCAGAAAACTCTGGACAGTCTTGCGTCGCTCCTTGAGCAAATTCAAAACATCGGTGTCTTCGTACAACTTTTGATGATGTGCAAACTCGTCCTTGTTCACAAAGATACTGGCCAGTTCACTGAACGTCGTTCCACTCAACAAATCTTCCGGATCGGCGACCTTGGACCACCGATCAACCGTTCGCTCTCCGAACATTTCGCAAAGATGGCTCGCCAGATGCTGTTGATCGCCGTGCCGCTCACCGACCAACGAACGTAGCACCAACTCCAAAGCTCGGACCTGTTTGCGACTGAGGTCTTCGGTGACAGCCGGGTCAATGTCCGTATCCAATTGATACTCACTTTGTCGACCTTCGATCGTTTCCAGCCAACTGAGCAAGCGAAAGCACGAGATACGATCGTTCGCCGATTGGGCAGATCCATCCTGGTAGCGTTTCGCCAGATCGGCGAGGCTACGTTCGAACTGCCCCAGCTCTTCAACATTGAGCCCCAATCGCTCGGCAAGCCCCTTTCGACCGAGGTCCGATTTTCGCGATTTGAACAAATCCAGAGCCGCCTGAAATTGCTCCGGCACCGGTTTGTCCGTCAGCAGAGTCGCTATCAGGTCTCGAAAAGACCGAACTGCAATCTCCAAAGTTTTCGCTGTTTCCATTTTTCTGTACTCAATCCGCCGCTAGTTCAGGTCGCCCATTCTAAGCATGATCACCATTTGTAGCACCCGAGTTTGCCGGGAGCATGTCAGTCACCTTTCAACCGCCCAATTTGAGTTTACAACGACGTATTGTTAGCTAAGCTTATCCGGAAAATTAACTCAGGAAGTCAGGATGCAACCAGAAACTCCGGATCTGATTCAATTCGAATCGCAGCTTGGTCGAAACGTTGAATCGAAAGTTTTCGAGTTTCAAAGACAAGAACGACTCAAGCATCTAATTTTCGCCGCGCAGCTGACTCCCGAGCTACTGGAAAAGCTGCGACAAATGGCCGATATGATTCGGCGGTTGGCCCGGAATCGCGACACCAATCAGCAACTTAAACAGCTCCTGGCCCACAAACGGGCAATGTTGTATTTCACGCAGCCCTCCACGCGGACGTTTCTGTCGTTCATGGCGGCCTGCCAGATCCTGGGGATCACGTGCAACGAAGTCCGCGACCCTCGCACGTCATCGGAAATGAAACGCGAATCGCAAATGGACTCGATTCGCATGTTCAGTAGTTACTTCGACATCATCATCATGCGCAGCCCTTTGCCCAGCTTGGCCGAATGTTGTGCGTACATGATGAACAAGCTCGAAGCGCAGGAGATGCGTGCGGTGCCAACGATCAACGCCGGTAGCGGAAGCGACGAACATCCGACTCAGTCGTTACTGGACATGTACACGATCCAACGGACGTTTGATTTTGACTTGTCCAGTGAAAATGGAAGCTCGCGGTATCAGCAACTTAAAAGCCAGTACCCCGATCTGATCGAAGGGCCAGCTGCCAAGACGTATCTGTTTTGCGGTGACATCGGTCGCGGTCGTACCGTCCGTTCATTGGCAACGGTCCTGTCTGGTTATCCCGACCAGAAAATGTTTTTCGTTTCGCCAAACCATGAAGTATTGAAGCTGGATCCTGAACTTAAAAAACGACTGGTCGCTGCCGGCGTGCAAGTACACGAGTTTGATTCACTGGAAGAGAGCTTCAACGGCCAGCCGATTTTGGAGCAGGCAGATTGCTTTTATATGACTCGCATCCAACGCGAGCACAACTCGCCGGAAACTTCGCGCGAGATTGAAGCTTTGGACCTGGAGCCTTTTCGGCTGAGTCCGGATCGCGTGAATCGGCTCAAAGAATACACGCCGATCATGCATCCGTTTCCTCGCGACAGCGTCGTTGGTGAGATCCCAACAGAAATTGATTCCGATCGCCGCGTGATGTATTTCCGCCAGGCCCGCAACGGCATGTGGTCTCGGGCGGCGTTGCTGGTTCATCTGTTCGACGCTGGCGATGATCTGTTTGCGCAGTACTCGCAACGATACCGAACCGGCTAAACGTGCGCGCGATGCTGGCGGCATGCCCGCGAAGCTGACGGATACTAAGCAGCTGACTTGGTCTTGCGTGACGTGGTTTTTGGTCGTCTTGTTCGTGAACCAGCTCGCTTGAACAGATTCGCGTTCCCGCTCTTACCAACATGCTTCAAACAACCGGTATGTCGCAGCACATAGGCAACCCGCTGCGCCTGCCAGCGCTGGATCTCCATCGCTTCGGCAAGTTGCCTGGTGTCAAACGGCTCCTTTAGTTTTGGAATTCCCGCCTGCAGGTCACTGGCTACTGTGTAGGTATGCGTTTCATGGATCTCCGTCAGGACTCGATCCTTGACGACAAAGTCCCCTGCCCTTTTCCGCCGACGCTTGCCATGCCCGGGATAGCGAATCTCTTCAATGTCGATGATCGGCGTAATCAGCCGCAGGTTCCGGTGTGGAAACACGCGAGTGAAATAGAGTAACTCGTCAATGAAATCAAGAAAGCCGCCTTTACGTGGACTCAACCGCTCGCTTTGCACGCGACCGTTTTTGCGAGTTAACTTGACCAACCGCTTCCGCTTGATGATCGGTTTGATCACGTCGACCTGATGCGTCTTGATCAGGTCAGCGACCTTTCTTCGAATCGCTGCCAGCCCGGAATGTTGAATCTCAATCAGTCGTTCACCGTCGACGACATCGATTCGGTACCTGCCAAATTTCACTTCCGTTTGGCAATCTGTATTGCAATAGTAGTCTTTCAACTGGCGATGCAAAGTCGTTTCCATGACATCATCCTGCGGTGAACTTTGGGCCAAGCAATGGTTAATTTTTGATAGCTTTCTCTCATTCCATTTGTCGGCTTTTGAAAATTTAACTTTCAACTCGAACTTTCCCGCCAGCTAAGATTGGGACTTTTTTGGAGTATACGGCAGTTCAATAAAGATAATTTGCGACGTCGTGGCAAGATACAGGTACAATCTGTACAGTTTTGCCACCATACCCGAACGGACGATATCCCATGGCTCGCCTCTCTATCTTTCTGTTTTCCGCACTCATTTTGGTCGCCAGCATTCAATTATCTGCGGCTGAAGAAAAAGACAACTTGTCGACCGGTGACTACCAGATTCCCAACCGTGCTGACGTCCTGTTAATCACCAGTGATGAACTGCGTGATTCATGGAATGATTTTGCTGTCTGGAAAACAAAGACTGGCAAGCCGACCAAGATCATCACGACGACGGAGATTGACGAGAATTTTCCCGGCGACGACTTGCAGGCCAAGATTCGCGCGTGCTGTTTGCAACACATTGAAAAGCAACAAACTGAGTGGGTGATTTTGGGCGGCGACTCACGCGGTAAAAAAGGTGGCCATGTTCCGGATCGTGACACGCACCACGAGGAATTTTACAAGTACAAGAACCTGCCAACGGATATCTACTACATCAGCAAAGGCAACTGGGATGCTAATGATGACGGAATCTACGGACAGTTCTCGGAAGACCTGGACGCCGTCGATTACACGCACCCGGATGCGTCGATCGGAAGGATTCCCGTTCGCTCTGTCGAAGATGTTGCCGCCTACACGCAGAAGGTCATCAAGTACGAAACGGAATATCCTGAAGACAACTTTGCGACCAGCATGATCTACACATGTGCCGAGACGCACGCCAATCCTAAATTGAATTCGAGCAAAGACTCGCTCGAAGAGACTTGGCCCAACGGCAAGATCCAACAGTTCTTCGTCGACAAAACGCCATGGGACGAGGAAGAAGATGGCGACTACGACCTGTCTACCGAGAACTGGACAACGATGATCAACGAGAACCAGGCTGGCAAAATGCATATTCACGGTCACGGTTTGAAAGATCGCTGGGTTTTGGAAAAACGATCGTACGTGATGGCCGACACAGTGGACGAACTCAAAAATAGCTCGGCCTACCCGGTCATGACAACCGTTTCCTGTTTCACTGGTCAATTCGATTCTTTCAGCGATCCTTGCATCACCGAGTCAATGATTCGCAAAGAAGATGGCGGCGCGATTGCGATCATTGCTCCTTCCCGCGAAGGCATTCCCGTGTTTCACGAAGCATCCGATATGAAGTTGATGATGACCGAAGGCAAGATGGACGGAACCACTGAAACGCTGACGCTGTTCTGGCAACACGCCATCAAAGACGGTCTGACACTTGGACACGCGTTTCGAGAAGCCAAGCAGGAAATGACCACCCACGCTCGCAAGACTGATGGTTATCACTTCGTTCAATGCGAATTGAATTTGCTGGGAGATCCAACATTGGATATTCGCGCCGAGTCGGTTTCAAACATCGACGCGACCGCGAAACTCAAAGGCGGCAAGCTGCTTGTGACTGGTGTCAAAGATTGTACGGTCTGCGTTTGGAGCGGCGATTCCTATGAAATCAAGCAAGCCGACTCGCTAGACAAACTCGAATTCCAGGTTCCTGAAAACCCCGAGAGCGTCCGCATTTCCGCTTCCGCCCCCAGCCGCAATACGTGGTCCACTGAATTCGTAACTCGGTAGGGCTTGATGGAGTCACCACCGGCGGACTTATTTGTGCTTCCTGGCAGCCTTCTTTTTAACTGATTTCTTCTTGGCAGCTTTGCGGGTGGTTGGTTTGGGCTTCAGCGTTTGGGCGTTTTCGACGCTTGTTGAGTACAACTGCTTTAGTTTCTGATTATTGGTAAAGATCGACTTGGGTACCAACACGTAGTCTTTCATCACCGTGTTGTACTGGATGCAGATGCTGTCGGGGTGTTTGGCCAGGAATTTCTCGCGATCATGTTTAGATAGCCGAACGGCGATCGTGTCGTCGGCAATGAAGCTGAACATGTTGCCGTTCATGGAAGTGTATTTTGACTTGGCACCTTTGATCTGAATCCCGTCAAACTGACCAACCAGCCATTCGAATTTCGAAAGTACTTTCTCGTCGCTCATCACGTACTCGCCTAAAGAATTAGTCTTCTATTCAATTCGTTGAAGTCCTGTTGCGATTGCCACACCAGTTCCTGGATGTCGGGGCTGTCCATTGTGAATTCAACACCACCGACGATGGTGGCTACGATCGGGTCATCGGTGTGGCAAAAAATGAGTCGGTCCAACAATGCATCGCCAGATGCTGCGGCGATCGCGGGATGGTGTTGATCGATCAACATGAAGTCCGCCCGGTAGCCAACTGCAATGACGCCTGTCTTTACGCCAATCGCCCTGCCCCCGTTTCGGGTTGCCTGCTCAAACAAAGTTCTTCCTACTGATTTTTCCGCAGTTCCCAGAATCGCCCGCTGTCGAGATTGCAATCGCTGCCCGTATTCCAATGTCCGTAATTCGTCGCTGAAATCGACGCTGCAATGACTGTCACTACCGATCGAAATACGACCGTTGGCGTTCAGAAAATCGCTCCCACGAAAAATTCCATCACCTAAATTGGCCTCGGTCGTAGGGCACAACCCAACGACAGCGTTCGAATTCGCGACAGCAGCCAACTCGGAATCGTCCAGGTGCGTGGCGTGAATCAGGCACCAGTTCTCGTTGACATCAAAATTATTGAGCAAGAATTCAACCGACCGTTGACCGTGGACTTGCTGACAATCGTCGATCTCTTTCGTTTGTTCGGCGACATGAATGTGAATCGGCCCGGTTCCAGTCCCGACAGCCGCAATCACCGCCTGGGCCACCTCGACCGAGACCGCCCGCAACGAATGCAACGCGATTCCATGCGAAAAGTTATCGTCCTTGTTTGCGGAAAGCTCTTCGTGAATCGCCAGGAATTGCTCGTTCGAAAGCTCAAATCTTTTCTGGCCACCTTCCAGCTTCGAGTCGTCAAAGCCGCCTCGCTGGTACAGCACGGGCAACATGCAAAGCCCGATACCTGTGTCCCTGGCCGCTCGAATAATCGCACTGGAAAGTTCGGCAATGTCACCGTATGGCTTGCCATCACAATCGTTGTGTACGTAATGAAACTCGCCAACCCACGTGTAACCCGATAGCAACATCTCCAGATACAGTTGCCGAGCGATGACGTACATGTCTTCGGGAGTCAGTTTCAACAGAAAGTCATACATCAACTTCCGCCAAGTCCAAAAGCTGTCGTTGTCGGCTGTGCGGTATTCGCTGAGCCCGGCAAACGCGCGTTGGAATGCGTGGCTGTGGACGTTAGGCATGCCCGGAATTGCAACCTGATCGTAAACGTGATCCACCTCGGAAGACTCTGTCGCAGATTCAATCGACGTGATCCGACCATCGGAGGAAACGCCGATAACGACATTGTCTTGCCAGGTATCACCAATCAGTGCTGATGAAAATTGCAACTGTTTCGAAGTATCAATGCTCATTTGTTTTTAAGACCAAGTGATTCGGCGCTAAAAGATGCGCTCGTCATTTTGCAGAGTAGCATTTCGAATTCCATGCATTGCGATAGTCTATATCGCAGCAACGTAACTTCCACCTCGGCAAACTGCAATGCAGGGATTATGGCCGACTCCGTAAACAATTTCGGCTGGTGAATCGACATCCCAGGCAACAAAGTCTGCTCGTTTGCCAGGTTCGATGGTACCGACTTGGTCCTGCAATCCTAACGCTTGCGCGGCGTTGCGTGTGATCGCGATCAATGCTTCTTCAGGCGTCAGGCCAAACAGGTTGCAAGCCATGTTGGCCATCAGTAGCAGCGACGTTACGGGGGAGCTACCTGGATTGCAATCTGTCGCCACGGCAATCGGAACTCCGGCTGCTCGCAACGCAGCGATCGGTGGTTTTTGAGTTTCCTTGAGGCAGTAAAACGCTCCGGGTAGGACAGTCGCGACAATATTCGTCTTAGCCATCGCCTCACAATCTTGCTCCGAAAGATACTCCAGATGATCTGCCGATAAAGCTCCCATTTCGGCCGCCAGCGCCGAGATCCCGGTATGCGTCAATTGCTCGCCGTGCACTTTGAAGCCCAGCCCATGTTTCTGGGCAGCTTCGAAAACTCGTTTGCTTTGTGCGACATCAAATGCGATGGACTCACAAAACACGTCGACCGCCGAACAAAGGTCTTTCGCCGCCGGAATGATTTGGTCGCAAACGTGGTCAATGTACTCATCTGGTCGGCCTTTGAACTCCGGCGGTACCGCATGTGCCGCGAGCAAAGTACCGACAACATTTATGTCGTGTTGTTCTCCGAGCTGTTTTGCAGCTTCAAGCATTTTGATTTCCGATTCTAGATCGAGTCCGTAACCTGACTTGATCTCGACCGTGGTAACGCCTTCGCTCATCAGTCGATTCAACCGTTTCGCGGCCGATTTTACTAACTGTTCAGTCGATTCAGCTCTCGTTGATCGGACGCTCGACAGAATGCCGCCTCCCTGCCTGGCAATCTCTTCGTAGGAAACACCGGTCAACCTGGCTTCCCATTCACCAGCCCGATTACCTCCGTAGACCAGATGCGTATGACAATCAATCAAACCGGGGGTAAGCCACCTGCCCTGCCCATCAATCATCTCAATTCCGCTTGGAAGTATCGGTAGCGAAGCCGTCGGTGCGATCCAGCTAATGGTCGAACCTTTTACGCCAAGGCTGCATTTTTCCACTGCCCCGTATCCCGAAACAGGTAGCTGAAAAGAATAATCGTGGTCGTTCGTCTTCAAAGGACACAGGTTTGTGCCCGGTTTTGCCATAGTGGCAACACGAAAGTTGTGAAAAACGGCGTCGGTCTTTGCGAACGTAACTGCAGCTGATTCCATGCATTTAGCCTGAATTGAAGTTAGTTATGACGTGCCTTGGTGTTCGGATCCGTGGCTTTCACTAAGCCTGCTGAACACCGACACCATCGCTTGTCCATTTGGTGGTGGTTGTTAAGTTTGATATAATCCAAATCAATCGTTTGCGACGGTTGCTCTTTAAATTACAATTTTATTGGATGTGTGGGGAGCATGCGCTCCCGAAACAATAGATCAAGCAATCATGGAGAATCACACGTGAGAAAAATACTTACGGCTGCTTTATTAGTAGCTACGCTTTGTCTGGGCTCGGCCGTTCAGGCAGACGAGATTTTTTTGGCCAATGAAGATGGAAGCACAACCTTCGATCTGTCTGGGGGTACCTCGGGAACGATCGGTGTTTATGTCGCTGACGATTTCTCGATTGATACCGGAGCATTCCTGAACGCATTCGGTGATAATGGAATTTCGATTACTAGCGCCAATGTTTTCAATCCAGATATCGTGGTTAGCGGAGCAGTTGTTGACTCTCGTTGGCAATCGACTGGCAACGGTGCGGCTAGCGCTGACGGTAACGACGTTTTAGACTTTAACGGTTTCGCAGTTAACGAGGGAAGTGGTATTCTTCCATCGCAAACTACCGGCAACTTGTTCGAAGATACCGGGCACGTTCCTGGAATCGGATTCCTGTTTGCTGAGTTGACTTGGGAACTAACTGGCAATTTGGCTGCTGGTGACGTTGCATCGATCGAACTGGGCATCGGCACGAACTTGATCGTTGACGGTGGTGTTGAGTTGAACCCTACGTTTGGCAACTTCACGATCACCAACGCAGTTCCAGAACCAACAGCCGCTGGCTTGCTGGCTCTTGGGTTCGCTGGCTTGGTTGCTCGTCGACGACGCTAAACGAATTACACACATCAACAATTAAAGCTGTGCCTAAGCTAGTACTTGGGCACGGCTTTTTTTATTGGTGCTTGAATTCTTCTTGTTCCATGATCCATTGCACAACGGCATGGGCAATTCTTTGAAAAACTGGCTGAACGGCAATCGCCTTTTCATCGGCCCACGTCAAATCCTCTTCGTTCATGTAAGTGGCCTGAGACAATTCAAATTGAACCGCATGAATTTGGTTTTCGGGATTGCCGTACTCCCGCGTGATAAAACCGCCGATAAAGCGACCATTGATAATGTAGGAGTACCCTGAATGCTGGTCTTTCTGCTGCTGGCTCAACACATTTTCGATCACATCACACAGGCTACCCGCGCAGCTTTGACCCTTGTTCGTCCCAACGTTGAAGTCTGGCAAAACTCCATCGAACAACAAAGGCACCTCCGACTTGATCGAATGCGCCTCGATCAGCACTGCCACGCCGTGCTGGTCTCTTAGCCGCTTGAGTTCCTCTTGCAGTTTTTTGTGGTAGGGACGCCAAACCAACTGCACTCTTTCATCCGTTTCATTCTCGTCTGGCCTGTCATCGCGATAGATTGCCGAACCATCAAAACAGGTCTGCGGAATCAGCCCGGTTGTCGTTTGACCTGGGTACAACGAAACATTGTCGCTGGGCCGATTCAAGTCGACTACGTAGCGTGAGTAGTTTGCAACGATCTGGCTGGCATGGGCAAGCTCAGGCAAATCGTACAGCTTGTCGAGGAACCAATCCGTATCGCGCGATGACCTGCCATCCTCCGTCATTGATTTCGCGATCGAGTCAGGTATCAACGATCCATTGTGCGGAATGCTGACGAGGATAGGGAAACTGCCCAAGCGAAACGAAAATGGTGGTTGGTTTCGTAGATCCAGCATTTAGATATACTCGCGAAGTTGGGATTGTTGGTTATGTTGATCTTGTTAGCCTTGAGCGAGTTGCGATTTCTCTTTCGTTCGACGGAAAATTCAAAGCCGAATTCCGTCTGCTCGACGCTAAACTACGTTTGTCATCAGTTTTGATCTTCAAGGAAACAATCATGTCGATCACGGAATCCAGGCCAACCGTCAAGGCACCGACCGGAACCAAGTTGACCTGTAAAAGTTGGCTGACGGAAGCACCTCTCCGTATGTTGATGAATAATCTTGACCCGGACGTGGCCGAGAAACCAGAGGAATTGGTGGTCTATGGCGGTATCGGTCGAGCCGCTCGGAACTGGGAATGTTACCACAAGATCATCGAGTCACTGCAACGACTGGAAGCTGACCAAACGCTTGTTGTCCAGTCCGGCAAACCGGTCGGAGTCTTCCGCACCCATACAGACGCGCCTCGTGTGTTGATCGCCAACAGCAACCTGGTGCCTAACTGGGCAAACTGGGAGCACTTCCATCAGCTCGACCAGGCGGGATTGATGATGTACGGCCAGATGACTGCCGGGTCGTGGATATACATTGGCAGCCAGGGAATCGTGCAGGGAACATACGAGACTTTTGTTTCGATGGGCAAAACGCATTTCGACGGGGACTGGTCCGGTCGCTGGATTCTGACGGCTGGACTTGGCGGGATGGGTGGTGCTCAACCGCTGGCGGCCACCATGGCCGGGGCCAGCATGCTGGCGATCGAATGCGATCCGTGGCGAATCGACAAGCGACTGGAGACTGGCTATGTCGACAAGCGATGTGATACGCTCGACGAAGCCATGGCCGTTATCGAATCAGCTACCGCCAGGAAAGAAGTTATTTCAGTCGGTTTGTTAGGAAATGCCGCCGAGTTACTCCCGGAAATGCTCGAACGAGGCATTAAGCCGGATGCCGTTACCGATCAAACGTCAGCGCATGATCCGCTTAATGGCTACTTGCCTGCCGGTTGGACACTGGAACAGGCAGAAGCGGCCCGTGCGAATGAGCCAGACAAGCTGGTCGAGGCCGCTCGAAAATCCATGGCCACTCACGTTCGGGCCATGTTGAAATTTCATGAATTGGGAATTCCTGTTGTCGATTACGGAAACAATATCCGACAGGTCGCGAAAGATGAAGGAATCGAAAACGCGTTCGACTTCCCCGGTTTCGTGCCGGCCTACATTCGACCGCTGTTCTGTCGCGGCATTGGCCCGTTTCGCTGGGCTGCCTTGTCGGGCAACCCGGACGACATCTATGCGACCGACCAGAAAGTCAAAGAGTTGATCCCGGACGATCCTCATTTGCATAACTGGCTGGACATGGCCAGGGAACGCATTCACTTTCAAGGCTTACCATCGCGTATTTGCTGGGTTGGACTTGGCGATCGTCATCGACTGGGACTGGCCTTCAACGAGATGGTTCGCAATGGCGAGCTAACGGCACCGGTTGTCATAGGCCGTGACCATCTCGATTCCGGTTCGGTTGCCAGCCCCAACCGGGAAACCGAATCCATGAAAGACGGGAGTGACGCGGTATCTGACTGGCCGTTGCTTAACGCCCTGTTAAACACTGCCAGCGGTGCGACCTGGGTCAGCCTGCACCACGGCGGAGGTGTCGGTATGGGCTTCTCCCAGCACTCGGGGGTGGTAATCTGTTGCGACGGGACCGAAGAAGCGGACCGGAGAATTGAGCGAGTCTTATTCAATGACCCGGCAACAGGAGTGATGCGACACGCCGATGCAGGTTACGATATTGCGATTGATTGTGCTCGAGAAAAGAAGCTCGATTTGCCAATGATCGAATGATACTGGATGATTCTGTCGATCGTGAAACAAGATGAAACTGAAACCAGGTAACCTGACACTCTCGGAACTCGCCAAATTTTTTGCTGGCGATGAACCCATCTCGTTAGACGATTCGTGCTGGTCCAATGTGGATGCGTCGCGAGACGTCGTCAACCAATTGATCGACCGTGGTGAAACGGTTTATGGATTGAACACGGGTTTCGGGTTGCTCGCCAATCAAAAAATTTCAGATGAGAATCTTGCGCAGTTACAAGTCAATCTCGTACGTTCGCATTGCGCGGGCACGGGTGCTTTGATCGCGGCACCGGTCGTCCGATTGATCATGCTTTTGAAATTGACTTCGTTGGCGCGGGGATATTCTGGCGTTCGTCGCGAAGTGATCGAATGCTTGATGGCTTGCCTCGACAAGAACTTGATACCGGCGATCCCCGCACAGGGATCGGTCGGAGCCAGTGGCGATCTCGCTCCGTTGGCGCATATGTCGCTGGCTCTAATTGGTGAAGGCCATTTCCTCGACGGCGAAGAACTGGCACCCGCCGCCGAGATGCTTGCGAAACACAACCTCCAGCCACTCAAGCTCCAAGCCAAAGAAGGACTGGCGTTGCTCAACGGCACGCAAGTTTCAACAGCACTCGCACTGGGCGCGTTGTTTGAATCGCTCCGTTCTTTTCGAGCGGCGATTGTTGCGGGGGCAATGTCAGTGGACGCAGCCAAAGGAAGTGACACTCCTTTCGATCCTCGAATTCACGAAATCCGCAATCACGAAACACAAATCCTGTGCGCTGGGCTTTACCGCGAGTTGCTCAGCGGCAGCAAGATTCGCGAGTCGCATCGCGATTGTTCGCGGGTTCAAGATCCGTACTCGTTGCGCTGCCAACCACAAGTCATGGGTGCTTGTTTGACTTCCTTGCAACACGCACAACAAGTCTTGCTGCGAGAAGCCAATGCCGTTTCTGATAACCCGTTAGTATTTGCCGATGATTGCTCGATGTTGTCGGGCGGAAACTTTCACGCGGAGCCAGTTGCCATTATCGCGGACTCGATCGCGATCGCTTTGTCCGAGATCGCATCTCTTTCGGAACGCCGCGTCGCCCTGTTGATCGACAGTCATCTAAGCGGATTGCCGGCATTCCTGATCGAAGAAGGTGGCTTGAACTCAGGGTTCATGATCCCGCAAGTCACGGCCGCCTCTCTGGTCGCCGAAACCAAACAAATGGCTACACCGTGCAGCACCGACAGTTTGCCAACGAGCGCCAATCAGGAAGACCACGTCAGTATGGCTACGCATGCGGCGCGGAGGTTATGGAACATGATCGACAATGTTAACAACGTGGTTGCGATCGAGCTGTTGGCTGCCTGTCAGGGAATCGACTTCCACACTCCTTTGACAACCAGTGGCTCGCTCCAACTGGTACATCAAGCGGTTCGTAAACATGCTGATTTTTACGACGCGGACCGACCGTTTCATACGGAAATTGCCGCCGTGAAAAATTCTGTCGTCGCCGATGAAACGCTTGAAGCGGTGCTCAAGATTGAGCGATTGCTGGTCTAACCGTTTGCCAAATTGGTAATCCGTCTAGCGAACTTTTAGCGCAAGTACCTGGAAGCCGAAGCATACAGATACAGCCCGGGGTCTCCCGGCACGTAATGACAAAGCCAGGTTGCGAAGCCTAGTTTATCCTGGTGATGCTGAACCACGTCGATCAGAGCATCGGACAATTCGCCGTGCAGGACCTGGGTTGCCTCAAACAGATGCACGAATCGACCTCTCCAGTGCGAGTAGTACCTGCGTCGCATCTTCCTGGAAATGTAGTTGCGGTATCGCTCATCTGGCTTCAAGCGATACTTCACGAACACGATCGCACCAGCAATTGCCAGCACCGTGACGATGACACCGGTTTGCGCTTCAAACCAGCCAGCCAGCAAAACAAATGGCAAGATGACTGCCGCGATGTATGGTCCCCAGCTGATGAACCGGTAGGCCAATTCGTCGCGGGCCCCAAAGTTCGCATACTCA
Organism: uncultured Pirellulaceae bacterium; assembly: GCA_964641465.1. GTDB lineage: Bacteria > Planctomycetota > Planctomycetia > Pirellulales > Pirellulaceae > Mariniblastus. The sequence goes on from CAZXLW010000012.1 coordinate 39,657, forward strand.
CTGCGGTTCAAGTCGTCCATCAAGTCATAGATTTTGGCGCGGAGTTCCCTTGGGTTCATCTGCGAACCGAGGTCGTTCCGCTGGCATACTTCTTCGTTGATGTAGTCCCAGACAATGATCTGATGGTTGTTGTACTCGACATCGGCTCCAAAATCGTCTAACAATGCCGACGCGTTTTGCGCAAACTGAGATTGTTGTTCGATGATCGCTTCATCGCCTTGTTGCCCGCCAAGCAGAAAATACTTTTTGATGACCGAGTGAATTTCGGACGAGTAATAAAGTTCCTTATTCTGCATCGACTTGCGATATTCAAGCAACTGGTACGACAGCTCGTAGTCCATTTCCAGACTGTTGGGTATCTCGCGAGAGTGATCGTTGAAGAAACTCCAGGTCTCTTGCACCCATTCGCTGTCTGCTTTCCAAATGGCAGCAGGAAACACATGCAGATAAAAGGCCAGTTTCCCGTCGACTCGATAGTCGTTCAGATTCGACTCACAGGCGGCGAGCGTCTTCTTCCAGTTCTCAAAACTCGTCGCTCGCAACAGGCGATCCCACAATTTTTCGGTAAGATAATAAAACCGTTGATCGTTGATGACTTTGGAAACGGTCCGCAGGACAACTGGGATACTCTTGTCGTCGCTGAGTTGCTGTAAGTACGCGTACAGCAAATTGAATAGACCGCGATCATGCGAGTGTTTGCTGATCCCAGTCAACAACAATTGAAAAAACTGCAGCGGATCGTCATTCGTGACATCGGAAAGCAAAGCCATTGCGAAATAATCGTACGGGCTCTTCCCTGTGGATTTTTTGAATTCGGCGAAGATTGATTCCGGTGACTCCGTCTGCAACCGCTCATGAATCGGAGTGGCAATTTCAGCCAACGGAATTTGTTCGGGGGGTTCCGAACTTGCGGATCCAGGGTCCGAGTTTAGCGGTTCCAGGGGCTCCAAAGGTTCCAGTTCGAACTTTCCCTGTGACGCGTTCTTACCTGTATTCCAATCGAAGCCTTTCGTCGTTTCGGACTGCATCGAACCGTAACGGAGTTGCCCGTCCAGCAACTCATACGCAGCTCGAATTTTTTGAAACTCGGCTGGGAATTTCTCTGGTTTGAACTGGCGGAGAAACCGGTTGTACTTCCGTTTCAGTGCGCGACGATCGAAATCTGCCGGTAGGCCGAAGAAACCTCGGGGATCGTGCGGTAGTTTATCCCATTCTGGCTGAGCACTCGAATCTGAAGCGTTCATCCTCAAGGCCCTCCCGAGCGAAGGACGGCAGCAATAATTCGAAAGGCAATGATAAAGCCAATCCAGATCAGCCAGCCAGGAACTCCGGACTGGTACGACTCAGCCGAATCGCCACTGGAGGTGGCCTTTTGTTTTCGTCTGGAAAGTCGCATGATCTCGCCAAACCAATCCGACTCCATCGCATGTAGTCCGGGGAAGGTCGTTTTGATCATGGAGACAGTCGTCTGAGTCGTTTTGAGCGTCGGAGACTCCACAATGTTCCGTAGATACGATTCTTTCAGCGTGCCCGCTTCTCTAGGTGGCAGCATCACAATCCGCTTCAGCGTGTTGGTCAGATTGACCTGCTGTTTCGGGTGTGCTGACAATTGTTTGAAGTCGTCGAGATGTTCTACAACTGCCCGCAGACGATCGACGGTCGGTTTCATGTCCGGTAGCTGGTTAACATCAATACTGCCAATCAACGTCAACAGCTTGTCTGGTGAAGTCTTCCACATTTGACTGCGGATGTTTTCCAAACGCGCTTGCGCTTGCTGACGAAGAGCCTGTTGTTTCGACCGGTCTTCAAACGCTCGTTCTTCCCGATTTTCGATGCCCAACAGCTGCCCGCGCAACTTCAAGATATCGCTGGACTCATAGACCGGGTTCATCTGTAGAACCTGATCCAGGTATTTTCGATCTCCCTCAGCTGTCCGATCACTCATCTTGCGGTCTGTAGTCAATTCCCATGCTTGAAAGTACCATCATCAAATGTTGCCGCGCAGAGTCGAACACCTCGCGTTCACCTGAAGACATCGCCGATTCAAAAATGTCGATTGCGTCTTCCAGTTGACCCCGTTCGAACTTATTGACTTCACCGACCATTCGCTCGCAAAACAAAACCAGTCGTTGATTCTGAAGATCATCGCGCGGGTAAAACTTGACGTCCTGCATTTTTTCGACCGCGGCTTTGATCTCGCGATCGGTCAATGCTTTGGCATGCTGAGCCAGCACCAGATTGAATCGTTTACCGGTCTCGGGAATGATGGCTTCCACTTCCAGGATCCCGTTCAAATCATAGGTGAATCGAACGAAGAACGGCTGACCAGCCGGACCCATCGGAATACCGTCAATCAACAGGCTGCCCAATTCCAGGTTGTCGTCGACTTTGCGAGCCTCTCCCTGAAACACTCGAACGTTGACCGATGTTTGTCCGGCAGCGATCGTGCTGAACATTTGCTCTTTGGATACGGGGATGGTCGTATTTCGGTGAATGATCGGCTCGAAGTACCCGCCCATCTGACGACCGCCGAATTCTTTCATGATCTCAATGCCGAGTGTGAACGGGCAAACATCGGTCATCACCATGTCGTCAACCGCTGCGTCGTCGCCAATCAATGCCGCCTGAATCGCAGCTCCCAGAGCCACCACTTGATCCGGGTCATAGTCGATCTTTGGATCGCGTCCGAAATAATCAGTCACAAAATCCCGCAAGATCGGCATCCGCGTCGCGCCACCAACCAGGATGACATCGTCGATTGATTCCGGTGTCACCCGACCGTCACGAATCGCGCGATTGATCGGGATTTTCAACCGGTCCATCAGTTTCTGACAAACCTTGGAGAACTGTTCCCGCGTGACCTGCCGTTTTTTGGGTTCCGAACCAAACGTGCCGTCGTCATCAGGTATTCGAATCTCAGTAGACTCAGATTGTGCCAGCGCACGTTTCGCGTTGTCGCATTCTTCTCGCAGTCGCGAGATCTTCAACGGGAATTTAAGTTCTGCCGTCTCCAATTGCATATCCATTTGTCTCAGAACGGCAGCTACCAAACGGTCGGTAAAATCTTCGCCGCCCAGCATGCTCTCGCCAGCGGTCGACATGATCTCGAGGGTGCCTTCAAAGATCTCCATCACCGTGACGTCAAACGTTCCACCACCGAGGTCAATCACGATCAGATTCTTTTCGGCCTGTCGATCGTGAAAACCATAGGTCAACGCAGCCGCAGTTGGTTCGTTGACAATGCGATTGACTGTCAGGCCAGCCATTTCACCCGCCTGCTTTGTCGCCTTGCGTTGGTTGTCGTTGAAATACGCCGGGACGGTAATGACTGCTTGCGTGATCGCGTGTTGAAAGTGCGTTTCCGCGTCCTGTTTCAGCGATCGAAGAACGAGGCTGGAAAGTTCTACGGGTGTGAATTCGCGACCGTCGAGAGTGACCTTCTTGTCGGTTCCCATCCAGCGCTTGAAACAGGAAGAACATTTGTCCGGACGAGTAACTCGAAGTTCTTTGGCTGGGGCTCCAACCAGAATCTGACCGTCATCCATCACCCCAATGACTGACGGAGTTAAAAAACTACCGTATACATTTGGCAGCAATTTGGGTTGTCCATCTTGGAAAACGGCGCAGAGGGAGTTGGTGGTTCCCAAGTCTATTCCGATCACAATATTCGACATGTCTGCTGCAACTCTTTGTTCACTGAGATTCGCCGTCCAGGTACATAGCCATTACATATGACCATTGGCATCCAGCCACCTTTAGACTGACTGTCTCAGTTTAAATTCAGAGAGATACAGAAGCAATCGCTCAGGTTCGCGTGATCAAGCAAACATGCTATCGATCGAGGAAAGACATTGAAGAAGTTTCAAGGGATTCGAGGTCGTCCAGCAACATCTGTGCTTCCAACGAGGACTTTTCCATCCACAGCATTTGTGCCGATTTGGGCAATCCCAGAGAATCAAATCGGTCGGCCGGGAAACAGGCCATCAAGCCGCCTGCGATCTGAGCATTTATTTTTGGGTTGGCGGGAAAACCAACGGTCATTTCTCGTAAGTCTTCAGCCAGTGATGCGGCGTAAATAAACCGTCGTGTTTGATTGTCCTGTCTGCTGCCTTCGGAAAATTCCTGGTAGAAATCCCGAACGCGTTTTGGCTGAAAACCAAATTGGCTTGCCGCCATGTTGTCTTCCAGTTGTCCCAGCAACAAATCGGTCCAACGTTCGACCTTACGGCGCAGAGCATTGAGCCGTTCAAACAGTTCGGGGTTGATCGCGTTCTCGCACAGCAGAAGCCGCATTCCTCGGTTCTTGGCTTCCATATGTCCGATATGAACACTGTGAGCAACTCCCGTCAGTTCGTTAACATTGTGTTCACGATCGTGGGCCACCATGGCTGCTGACCAGACTCGGGTCAACATTTCGGACAGGAAGATTTCCTGGACAACGATCTCGATCGCTGGCCAGGGATCATGTGTGCAGTCGTCCGACTCGACGTCCTGCTCAAAAATCTTGAGTGCGATCATCCAGCGATTTTGGCGGCATTTGGATTGGGACCAATACTGACTGCATTTCTCAGCAGTGATCGCTGAAGGCTGTGCGATCAGAGTATCGGCGTTGAAGGCGGCCCAGTTGGCTATTTCGGCAAGTTGTGCTGCGTGCATCGTTGGTTCTCGAATTGCGAACAGGTTGGATGTTCTTGACAACTGATCGCAAAGAGGATGCCAATGGGAATTTATTGCGTTAACATGGGCTTTTTGCGAAACAATCAAAACGAACTGCTGTTTTGCCATGATGTGTTTTTGCAACAAGTTTATTTTCTGAAACACAACTGATTGAAAATTGATGGACGCGACCTCAACAACACCGATCGAGCCAGAACAACAAACAACAGCTGGTGGGCCGATTTCCACCTTCATGGAACATCAGTTTCGCCATTTCAACGCCCGAGAAACGGTAGACGCAGCCCGTGAATTCAAGACGCTGGTTGAATCGGGTGGGAAAATGATGCTGGCGATGGCTGGCGCGATGAGTACTGCTGAGTTGGGGATCTCGTTGGCTGAGATGATCCGTGAGGACAAGATTCATGCTATCTCGTGTACGGCCGCCAACCTGGAAGAAGACGTTTTCAATCTCGTCGCGCACAACGACTATCAAATCTGCCGACAATACCGCGACTTGTCGCCAGCGGATGAATTGAAGCTGCGCGATGAAGGTATGAATCGGGTCACGGATACTTGTATTCCCGAAACGGTCATCCGGGAACTGGAGACGTGTTTCATTGATGTGTGTCGTGACCTGGCGACGGCCGGGAAATCGTTGTTTCCTTTCGAGGTATTCTATCGCCTGTTCGAACAGCGATCTTTGGATCCGCATTTCCAGATACCTGTAAAGGACTCCTGGTTGTATGCCGCATACGAAAAAAACCTGCCGGTCTATTCACCTGGATTCGAAGATTCGACGCTCGGCAACATTTTCACTGCGGCAGTAATCACCGGTAAGATCGCTTCGCATCGCCCGATCAAATCCGGCACCGAACAGCTGGAGCATCTGGTGAACTGGTATCTCGAAAACGATGCCAATGCACCGATCGGCTTCTTCCAAATTGGCGGAGGCATTGCCGGCGATTTTGCTATCTGTAGTGTCCCGTTGATCCTGCAGGATTTGCAACGACAAGTTCGCTACTGGCAATACTTCGCGCAGATTTCCGACTCGACAACTTCCTATGGATCGTATTCCGGTGCCGTGCCAAACGAAAAGATTACCTGGCACAAACTGGACGCCGATACGCCGCGTTTCATGATCAATTCGGATGCCTCAATCATTGCCCCACTCGTTTTTGCTTACGTGTTGAACCAATGAGTAGTCCATCGGAAGCTGAGCGATTCAATCAGGATGCGTGGGACAAGATTGCTGCCCAAGGGGATCGGCTCTTCCGCGCGCTGGACGAGTCGCAAATCGAATCGGCGCGGCGGGGTGACGTGCGGATCAATCTGACGCCGATCAAGCGTGTTCCCGATGATTGGTTGGGCAAGCTTGTCGGACTGAACGTATTGTGCCTGGCGTGTGGCGGCGGCCAACAGGGTCCACTGTTTGCTGCGGCCGGGGCGAATACTACTGTGTTTGACTTGAGCGAACAGCAACTCGAACGGGACCGCAGCGTTGCGGAGCAGTTCAATTTGCAACTTCAAACAGTTCAAGGAAACATGACCGATCTTTCTGCGTTCTCGGCCAATCAATTCGATCTGGTCGTCAATCCTTGCAGCGTTTGCTACTGCCCTGACGTCGGGCCAATCTGGAGCGAGGTATTTCGGATTACCAAACCCGGCGGTCACTTCCTGACTGGATTCATCAAGCCTGTGAACTATCTGTTTGACGCGATTCTATCGGATGAGGGTACTTTGCACGTCCGCCACAAGATTCCCTACGCCGACAATCAACTGCCCGTCGAAGAACAGGAAAAGCTGCTCGCCCCGGATCGTCCGATAGAATTCGGTCACTCATTGAGTTCGTTGATTGGACAACAACTCGAAGCCGGATTTCGACTGGTAGGTTTTTACGAAGATCGCTGGGGTGGCGATGACATTCTCAGCAACCACATCGACGTGTTTGCGGCAACTCGTTCCCTAAAGCCAACCGTGGCGGCGGGCAACTAACTGTTCTTTCGAGCCAGCCAATTAATTAATACTAATGGCTTGAAAACAAAAGGTTGTCGCTGCACGATGACTAATAACTAAATCAGGTCGTCGATTGAAGTCCACTCGATATCGTCCCGAGAGTGAATTCGTTTGGCGATATCAATCGCTTCGGGAGCATCTTTGAGTACCGAGAATGCCACATTTGCCAGCGTGATGTTTTCTGCTTCGAAACAGAGGATGAGATCTCCAGTCGTCCCGCTAGCCTCCGCGATCTGTACGTTGAAGCATTCTTGGATCGTGTCGGGGATCGAAGATTTCTCTGCTTTGCTCGGTTGACCAAGAAACAATGTTGTCGAGCCACCGCAGTCCATTACGAATGGTCGCGACTCAGTCATCAATTCGTTCAACCAGGATCGAACCGCAGCCGGACCAATGTTGTTATCACGAATCACATCGTCGATCGAAATCTTGCAGAAAGCGCCGGCCAATACTGATTGACACGTGTCTTTGACCATTCCAGGCAAGTACTGCTGCCATCGAACTGGATCGCTGAGAAACTCCAGAAAGCTCTCGCCATTTTCCCGAACTTGTTCGAGAATTTGTTTCTCAACCTGTTTTACCATCGAGTCACGTTCGCTCATGATGCTATCCACGAGCATCTGTTGAATCGTAGGCGTGTATTTTGCTGGCCGCTTGGTAGACAACTGCACATCAAAGTTATCGCCAACCAATGCTAACTGCATCGCGTACTTCTTGACGATTTCCTGCGTCGAATTCAAATTGCTTTTGACTACTCGGAAGTAACCAACGCAACATCGCAAAGTGAACTCCTGAAAACGAGATTCACCGTATTTTTGGATGTACATGTTCTGGTATTGTGCCAGCTCGTGATCGCTGAGCCTCTGGCCTTCTTTGACAAAATGCTGCTGCATTTGCAAGACGGTTGATCCGTTTGTTTGCAGCCCCTTTGCCAAGGCCTCTAGTTCCATTTCGACTCGTTGTTTGGCGGCATTCAGGCAACTCTTGGCCCTGGCAAGATTGATTGCGTCACCGTTCAACAGCTCCAGGATTTTTGCGGATAGTTGATCGCCAACAATTTGACCTTCAACGCTGACGACATTTTCCGCCGCTATGGACAATTCCGATGGCCTGCTGCCGACAGATTCGCTTCTCCATTGAGGTGCGTCAAAGATGTCGTCGAAGTAGTCGTCGATTTCGGTGAAACCCAATGGTTCGCCTGCTGCAACCAGGTTGTCCCTGGCGTTTTCCATCATCTGTTTGCCGTGTTGCCATTCTTCGATTTGTGTCACGCTGGAAACAGCATTGACGGTCACCTGATGGAGGTTCAGACCTACTTCGTCCATGAATTGGATGACTGTTTCTTTTGATTCGTTTTCGTCGATGCTTTCTTCCGACCCGATCCAGTGTTGAACAACATCCAGTGATAATCTTTCGACTGGATTTTCCCCTTTCACTTGTAGACTCGGTCCACAGATTGCCGTACCAAAAGATCGGAATCCAAACTCTTCCGACTCCTTCTCTTTCTGGCGAATGGTCTCAAAGAACTCACTGCAAACGGACGTTGTCGACAAACAAATGTACTCAGCGACCCGTTCCAAATCTGAAGCATGGGATGAATCTCGTTCATTGTTGAGACGCAATGCGTACACATGCTCGAAGGGCAGTTCGTCTTCGAACTCTGGTATTCCCAAGCGGGGATCGCCAGGATAGCCACCGTCAGCAAAATGCCTCAACTCAGATAGATACGAATAGACATTCGCGCTGGCGATTCCTGATTCACGGCCAACCGCTTCATTGCCGTACATCAACATACCGATCTGTTCTGTTTCAGTGATCCCCAATTCGGCAGCCATCAATCGCAACGTGTACGCAAAATCATTGGTCATACCGGAACCAATACCACCAGCGATATTCGAAACCAGTATAATCCTTGGCTTGATTTGCGTTGGGGGATTCATTGCCAGCGATTCACAGGTTGTTGCAATATTTTCTGCTCGCAAGACTCGCTTCATCACGTCCGCAACTTTGTCACAGATACTCTCAAAGTGATCTACAAACGCCAACCGTCCCAGCGGCCGGAGTCCTTCGGTTTGCAGGTTCCGTGGCACATTGTAAATCCAACGTCGACCAATCCAGCTGAGATCAAGCTTCTTTTTGTTGCGGTACTGACTGGATTTTTTCAATGGCACTGCCAGCGTTTCCCCAACTCTGATATCGCGTACGCCACCGCCAACTGAAAGTCGCGCCAGGGCATCACGATCGGTATCAACACAAAGCAATCCAAACGCTGGTAGACAATCAATATCACCATACCGGTTTACCATTCGGTACTTGATATGCTTGAGCACACTGGAAGCTGATTTTCCCAATCCAACAATCACAGTAGGCTGGAAAACCGCCTGTTCCGTATCGAATTCCGGGGGAGCGATAAACTCCAACTCGACTGAATTGAATGTCAGCCCGTTTTTGGAAAAGATCGCCGTTTGATTCTTGGAATTGTCGCTGTCGGTGTCGAATAGAGACGTCGCAACGCTTGTATCAACCGTTTCGCGAACGTTGGCGCGGCGCGTGATGACCCGCTTCCTTGTCTTGCGATTCAAAAGCTGTTCGACAAACTGAACACAGGTCTTGTATCGGTCTTTGGGATCTTTTGCCAGCGCTTTGGAGACGACTGGTTGATCGCTGATTGGCAGCAGCCTGAGGTCCGGTTTGCCATGCATATGTTGTGCGGCAAGTTGAGCCGGCGTAGAACCGGAGAACGGCCGCGTCATGGTCAGCATTTCTGCGTACACAGTCGCCAGACTGTATTGGTCACTAAACGCGCCTGGCCGACCGTCAAACAATTCGGGGGCAGCATAGGCTGGTGTCATCCCGGCCAACAACGATTGCGAAACTTCTCGCAAGTCCTTAACAAGCCCAAAGTCAGCGACCTTGGCGTGTCCCGAGACCAACAACAAGTTTTCAGGCTTGATGTCCAGGTGCTGTAGACCAAACGATTTGTTCAAATAGTCCAAAGCACCAGCGGCATCCCGCATATAGCCAATCAGCTCATCGCGAGGGATCCCTTGTTGGTCCTGGGCCGAGTACTCGTTCGCCAGATCGGCAAGGCTTTTCTCTGCCAACTCGGAAACGATTATTAATTGCGAGTTGTAGACTTCGATGCGTTCGAGTGACAGCAGGAACGGATGCCGCGCATCTCTAATGCGCTCCAAAGACTTAAGTTCGACCTGTGCGCGCTTCTCGTCGTGATAGCCGTAAACTATCTTGATCGCTTTTTTCAGTCCGCCTGGAGCTTCTGCTTCCCAGACGTCACCATAGCCACCACTTCCGATCTTTCGGATCAGCTTGTAACCGAGGACTTCGTCGTTTCGTTGTATGGATTCAACATTCATGGCGGGCTTTTCAGGTGGCTGGCTACTTACTTTGTTTGGTGGTCGGTACGCAGGACTTGCGTGAAGTAACTGGTGACCACGAGGTCGAGATACTCTTTTCGCAATTCCAATTTCAAGTCGTTGTAGGCGCAGAAGTTGCGAATCTGCTTCAATAAGTCACGGGGATGGCAGCGACGCATTGGTCGTCCGTAAGGAATAAAATGTGTATTAATCAGGTAGTCCACCAGATCTGCTTTGTACTCGCAGTCCATGCTCTTGCAGTACATCTGAAACAGCCCATGGAACTCCTTGGCATCTGGATCAGAAACTTCGATCTTGTACGGGATACGTCGCAGGAATGCCTCGTCCACCAGGTCTGCTGGTTCGAGGTTGGTCGAAAAGATGATCAATTGCTCGAAAGGCACCTGTACCTTTTTCCCCGTCGACAAGGTTTGGAAGTCGACTCGATTCTCCAATGGAACGATCCAGCGATTGAGAAGTTCCTGAGGTTCAATACGCTGTCGACCAAAGTCATCAATCAACAGGCATCCGCAATTGCTCTTCATTTGCAGAGAAGCTTCGCTGACGTTTGAGTTACTGTCATGGCGGATTTCCAATGCGTCCATGGTCAGTTCACCACCGACGACGACTGTGGGTCGATTGATTTTTATCCAGCGGCGATCGGTCGTATTTTCAAGGACCAGCTCTCCATCGTCGTTGGTGGTAGCATTGTGATACGCGGCATCGAATAACTTGATAATCTGGCCGTCTTCGAAAATCGCGTGCGGTACCCAGATCTCCTGCCCAAAACACTTTGTCAGGCAGCGGGCCAATGTTGACTTTCCGTTCCCTGGTTCTCCATACAGGAACAGGCCTGCTCCTGAATTGATTGCCGGCCCGAGGCTTTCGAACAAAAATTCGTTGATCGAAATTTCCTTGAATGCTCGGCGAAGCTGGTCGCGTTTTGGCGATTCCGTTCGGATGGTTTGAGCTTCTACTGACAGGATATAATCCATCAGCGGAACTGGTGCAGGACCTACATAGGCACACGTATTCGTGGCGATGCGAGCTAACTCCCTGCCGTTCTCGGTGAGCGAATACATATAGTCGTTCAAAGGAGCAGAGCCTTTATGAACTATCACCTGTCGTTCTCGCAGCGTCCGAAACATCGACTCCAGAGAATTGAACGGAAGTCGAATGTCGTTGGCCAACTGACGCCCACTGGTGACGCCCACTACCGACAATCGTTTGATAACGAGCGATTCGATCAGTGACGCTGGTAGACCGGTATCTGATATGTGAACCGGCTCGCTTGGGCGAAACGACTCGTCCGAGAGAATGGTAGCCAGTAGGCTGCTTCCCGGACTGTCATTCATTGTCGAAATAGTCATCGTGCCGCTATCCGTAAGTGCGTTGTTGAAAAAAACGTATTTGATCGTGCAGAAATGTAGCTTACGGTTCGGCAAAGGGCAGAAATTCTTTCATGGTCGCTACAGCCTGAACAATCCGAAATATTGGTTGCAAATCCATGGCTCTAATCAGCATCCATTCAGTTTTTTTGGTTGCCACGTTAACAAGAGCTAAGTTTGCCATGGACTCCTTTTCCAAGTCTAAAGTCACTACCCTATTAACAACTGACGCTAAAATGAATCGACCAGCTACCGCGAATCCGATCCTCGGAACTGATAAAGCCAAGCAATGGCTACTTTCAGGCCAAGTCAGTGATTCAGAACCTGTTCGCGAATTTCAAATACACGAGGGGATTTTCTCGATCGGGAGAAGATCGGATTCTACTTTGTGTTTGCCTGTAAATTGCGTCTCTAAGAACCACGCCGAGATCAACTACGATAACGGCCAGTTGGTTATTTCTGATTTAGGCAGTACCAACGGCACATTCGTCAATGGCCAACAAATCAACGCGCCAACCAGTATTAAGGATGGTGATCTTCTGCAGTTCGCATCGATTGTTTTTCGCGTTTGTGAAAAACACCAGATAACAGAACACCAAACCATCCAACAAGATAACTGCGATCAGGCCCTGGCTTTGATCCAGTTTGATCGGTTGATTGAAAGTGGGGCATTCATTCCCTACTTCCAGCCGATCATTGATATGAAGGACCAAAGCAGGATCGGTTACGAAGTCCTCGGGCGAAGTCGAATTTTCGGCCTGCAAACACCTTATGAAATGTTCAACGCAGCGTCTCAATTGAATCTGGAAAGCCAGCTGAGCGAAGTTTTCCGCAAACGTGGAATTGAATTGTCGGAACCGCTTGGCAAAGACAAGTGCATCTTTGTAAACACACATCCTAAAGAACTTGGCACCGAGGATTTTTACCGATCGCTATATGAGCTTCGTTACGATTCGGAACAGCAGATCATCCTTGAGATTCATGAAAAGGCGGCGACGGATGCCAGCATCATGAGTAAACTTGTTTCGATCCTGAAAGAACTCAATATCGGACTGGCATTCGATGACTTCGGCGTTGGCGAGGCCCGATTGGTGGAACTTGGCGAATATCGTCCTGACTACCTGAAGTTCGACATGGAACTAACCCGCAGCATTGATACGGCTACGCCCAAGCGACTGGAAGTCGTCTCGCTGCTGTGTAAGCTCGTTTTGGACCTGGGGATCCTGCCATTGGCTGAGGGGATCGAAAATGAGGAATCCCACCACATTCTGCTGGATATGGGGTTCACCCACGCTCAGGGTTTTTATTACGGAAAACCACTGCCCGTATCTAAGTATTCCTGATTTCCGGCGTCCAAATCGGCCGAAGAATCCAAAAATCAAGCCTTACAGGGCGTCCCGCATTTTGCTAGAATTCGGGGCTCACATTAACGAATTCCGGAAAATAATCGGGAAGCTCTCGATGGCCAAAAGCAAGAGAAAAAAGAAACTTGAAGTCATGCACCTCGTATGCGAGGAAACGGGTGACTACAACTACACCGTTCGCAAGAAGCCTGGCGGTGAAAAACTGCGCCTCAAGAAATACTCGCCTAGACTGCGCAAGCACACGGTGCACGTGGAAAAGAAAAAGTAACCACATCTCTTAATCTGGTTAACACAATAGCTTGCCTCGGCAAGCTTATTTTTTTGCGCCTTGCTGGTAAGATAACCCTGCGGTTAAGTTCCTTCTGACGAATCGATTTTCGGACGATTGCTCGCTCCGAGCGTGTTTTCGTTTTGCTGCTGCTTCGAACGTTTCTTCAGTTCGCATGAATGAACGCACCCACTGGCGCAGTCTACTGCTACAGTAATGTGCTGCTTGCCGCCCGCACTGGATTGATTTGTCGAAACCGAGGATGCCATGCCTTTACGATGGAGCGTACAACATCACGATTCTGAACTGGTTCAATCCATTGAGCGAACGTGTCGCGTCTCGCCAGTGGTTGCCCAGATCCTTGCTGTTCGAGGACTGACCCACCCGTCCCAGGTAAGTTCCTTTTTCGATTTGAAGATGACTGGGCTGACTGCCCCGTTTGAATTACCGGGTGTGCATCAAGCCGTGGCAACTATTTCTGCCGCCATCGCTGCGGGAAAAAAAATCGCGGTTTACGGTGACTACGACTGCGACGGTATGACCTCCACCGCAATCTTGTATCGCTGCATTGCATTACTGGGCGGGCAAGTGACCTATTTCGTTCCCAGTCGACTGGATGATGGATACGGAGTCAGCTGCCAGTCGTTACAGAACCTGCGCGATCTTGGCGCGGAATTAATTGTGACTGTTGATTGTGGTATCAACAGTGTTGAAGAAGCCAAGTTTGCTGCTTCCATCGGTCTTGAAATGGTTATCACGGACCATCACGTGCCGGGACCAGCCACCCCGGATGTCGCAGCCATCATCCACCCTGCCCTGCCTGATTCCGACTACCCCTTCAAGGAACTGTGCGGTGCTGGGGTGGCATTCAAACTGGCGTGGGCGTTGTGTCAGCATCATCACGGGTCGGAAAAGCTACCCGAAAAGATGCGGAAGTTCCTGTTTGCTGCAATCGCCATGGCAGCCATCGGAACCGTAGCGGATGTGGTCCCGTTGCTCGGTGAGAATCGAATCATCGTGAACCACGGACTGAATCTGATGCGAGGATTCTCCAACCCGGGCCTGCAACATATGATGAATCTGTGCGACCTGACCAATAAGCCAAAGCTCGACGCCGAAGACATTGGCTTCAAGCTTGGACCGCGACTCAACGCCGCTGGTCGGCTCGGGCAGGCGCAGCTTGGCGTTGAATTGTTAACCGTCGAAGACGACTCCCGCGCCAAAGCGCTCGCTGAGTACATCGACCAGCTGAACAAAAGCCGCGACAGTTTGGACCGCAGCATCTTGCGGAGCGCGAATAAGCTGGTGAAAGATAACTACGATGTTTCGATCGAACCGGGGCTCGTGCTGGCTCAAGAGGACTGGCACCTGGGGGTCATTGGCATCGTGGCTGGCCGGATCGCTGAACGGTACCATCGACCCACGATCATGATCTCGATGGACAAATTGGGGCAAAAACCGGCCACTGGATCAGCCAGGTCTGCTTGCGGAGTAGATCTGCTGGGAGCGATTGCTGGGTGCAGCGAACATCTCATCAAGTTTGGTGGCCACCGCGCGGCAGCCGGGCTGACCATTGAGCCTGACAAGATAGACGCGTTTCGCGAAGCATTTTGTCATCAGATTCGACAACAGGTTTCTACCGACGGTTTGATCCCGGAACTGGATATCGACACCGAAACCCGGCTCAGCCAACTGACGATCAAGTCGCTGAACGAACTGGAAAAGCTCGCACCGTTTGGACAAGGAAACCCACGCCCAGTGATGTGTGCGTCCAATGTTCAACTGGCTCGACAACCCAAGACCATGGGCAAAGAAGACCGACATCTCGATCTACAACTCGTGCAACAAGATGTTCGCTTGCGAGCAGTCGGGTTCGGCAAAGGCGAATGGGTGCAGGAACTGGCCGACGAAGGCCAAGCGTTCGATTTTGCTTTCAAACCGGTCATCAACGAATTCAACGGGCGTCGAAAGGTCGAATTGCATCTGATTGATTTCCGACCATCGCAGAAATAGCTCGGACGCCAGTATGACTTCGGATCCTGATCAAACGTTGAATACTTGCGAGCTTGATTCTACCTGGCAGGACGCCCTGCGAGTGGAATTGGGTGATCATCCACTTGATTCGGTCCTTCAGTTTGTAGCTGAGCAACGAGAAAGTCACACCGTTTTTCCGCCAGAAAACGATGTGTTTCGAGCCTTTCATTGTTGTCCATTCTCAGAAACCAATGTCGTTATTCTCGGTCAGGACCCCTACCACGGCGCTGGGCAAGCACATGGGTTGGCTTTCTCGGTACAGTCCGGACAAAAGCTTCCTCCTTCCCTGCGAAATATTTTCAAAGAGCTGCGCGAAGACTTTAGTTGTAATAACGAGCACGGCGATTTAACGTCCTGGGCTCGGCAAGGAATTTTGTTACTGAACACTGTGCTGACAGTCGAAAGTGGCAAGGCGAATTCTCATCGCAAACAAGGCTGGGAAATTTTCACCGATCAAGTCATCGGCAAACTGGGTCAGCTGGACCGGCCGCTGGTGTTCGTATTGTGGGGCAATCCTGCTATCAAGAAATCGAAACTGATTGGTTCCCAGCACGTCATCATCCAGTCACCGCATCCTTCTCCACTGTCAGCACACCGCGGATTCTTTGGCAGCAGACCTTTTTCACAAATCAATCGAGCTCTCGCTCAGTTTGGCCGAACGCCAATTGATTGGTCGATTCCTTTAGCGGCTGGGCCTTAGTGGTTCGTCAGACCTGAATTGACGGGTGCCATGTTTACGCGAGCGGTGGTGGCTATGTGTGCCGAAGCGCCCAAGCATGCCCACGCCACGTTGACCATTGCCTCATCTCTAGCGTAAGCATGCCGATGCGGGAAGTTGGCTTATTGTTGGAAAGGCGAGGGCATGGCACCCAAAAACCAGGCGTGAACATGGCACCCAAACACCAAGGACACAAACTATTCTATTCCGCCAATCGTTTTTTTGTCGAACCACTGTCAATGTCAGTTCGCGGTGTACAACTGCCGCAAAAAGCTGGTTTTAATCACCATTGGTTCGATGATTCAAACTCGCTACTATTCTCCACCCTTCAACGTGGATTGGCGATTCGTGCGGCACAGAAGTACTACAACTCGGAGACGAAAACGTCGACCAATGGCGTTGGTCGCTGGTGATCTGCCAGTATCCAGCGATCCGGTTAAAGCCTCCCGATCACCAAGTTCCAAACGAAGAAAGTCTCGCTCGAAAGGGTTCGGCAGCCCGGAGTACATGCGGCAAACTTTACGGCCAGTCATTTGTCTGGCGTTCGTACTGCCACTGATCTTTATTCACGAACTGGGTCTGATCAATTCGGACCAACTGTCTGGCAGAAGTGGAATCGACCAATGGCTAAGCTGGTTCTTGAATCTCGTCGGTGGTGGACACCTGGTTGTCCTCCCAGTCGTTACTGCCGGTACATTGTTGTACTTCCATCACCAGCTTGAAGACGACTGGCGATTCAAACCATATGTTCTGTTCGGCATGTTGGCCGAGTCATTTTGTCTGGGGGCGATTCTGTTTTTCGCCGGAAATGCTTTGTACCAGATGTTTTCCGCCGATTACGCTGCGAACACTACCATTGCGCAGGCTTCGGGACTGAACGCGATTTCCTGTTGGTCGACGACTATTACATACATCGGAGCCGGCGTTTATGAAGAAGTTATTTTTCGATTGCTGCTGTTGAACGGGCTGATCTATGTGGGCAAGTTTTATCTGTCGAAAACCGAAGCGAAGTTCGCCGCCATCATTTTGACCAGCTTGATATTTGCAGCAGTTCATTACCATTTTTGCAATCCGGCCGGCGTTGAATTTGATGCTCACGGCTTTTTCTTTCGCTTTTTTGCGAGTCTTATATTCTGTTTCTTGTTTTTGTTTCGCGGCTTTGGCGTAGCTGTCGGAGCGCATGTAGTCTATGACATTCTGACTCAGGTTTGATTGTCAAGAAAATTTCTTGCGATGCGGCAAAAGTTTTTTTGTCAACTCAATTTCAAAAATATTTTTTTTCAGTCAATACAAACAATCGTATTACAAACTTCTCTTCTTCGAGTAATGCGATCTATCTATAATTGGCTACGAATTGATTGAAGCATTTCAATCGCATGTTACTGTTTGATAAGCAAATAAAACTAAAACCTGTTTGGGAATGAATCGTGTTAGTTGTCCGTCCAAAAATCGCCGAGATGAACTTCGTGCTGTTTGGACGTTCGATACATCCCGAACTGTTCAACGCTTGTGCCCAACGTCATGTTGAGCGGGACAGCTACTCGCTCGATCTAAACATCACCAGCGATGGCCATCTGATCGTTTTCCGACATGGCGGGCTGACGTTGGCCGAGGTAAGTGCGAGCAATCTTCATCCGCTGCCTCAGAAGAGACTACTTCTGAAACATGCCATGAAAGGCGCGCAAAAGGACCAGCTGTTGTTCCGCGACATGATTGGCTATGAGTGCGAATTCCAACGTGAAAAAGTGGCAGCCACCACCGTGTTGGCGATCCAGCAACAACTGCCGGAAGTCGATTGCCAGGGTTTGGTGCACAGGTTCGAGTCGAGTGGTCGGATGGCGTTCGGTGCAATCAGCTACATCGACGTGCAGGCCTACCGAAAGCACGTCCAAATTCGCTCTTTCCACACGTTCCCCGATTCGTGCTCGATCGTTAAAAGCTGCTCTACGTTCCGAGTGAACGACGAATCCTAAACGAACTCTCTACAGCGCCAGCCCATAGCTACGATCCCACTTAGTGGCTATCTCTCCGCTAGAACGAGTCCGAGGTTCGTACGGTGCCCTTGTTGTCTCTTTATGACATACCCAACAAATGCAATCGTTACGCAAAAATCCCGCTGACTTTGACCAGCCACTGGCACAACATGGCCGCCAACACCGCCATCGGCAAATAGTAGATCCAGATCGCATCAATCCGACGTTGGTTCCGTCGCATTCGATACAATTGATAGCCATGCCATGGCAGCTGAATAAAGATGAAAAGATAGGTCAGAAAGCTGGCGGGGTTGAACCGCCAGGCATCATAAAATCTCCCGTGGCTGATGCTGATAAATGCACGAGTCATTCCACACGCCGGGCAGTCCACTCCGAACGCTAACCGGGAGCCACAACTTTCCGGCAGCGGGATCTCCATGCCTGGCAGGTAAACCGCAGTAGCTCCGACTACGTTCATGGCAAACGACATGAGCATCACGACAGCCGCCATTGCCATCATGATGACGCGGAGCTGCACTTCGGATTTTGTGTTGGCGTCGATACTGTTCACGTGGACTTACACTACAAACACTTACTGGTCTCGCCAAAACCTTGGTATCAGCAAAACCAGTACGGGAAATATCTCCAGCCGGCCCAGCATCATCAGGAACACAAACAGCAGCTTGCTCACTGGACCGAAATGTCCATAGTTCTGCGTGGCTCCTACGGTGCCAAGACCTGGACCGATATTGTTAAGTGTAGCCGCTACCGCGCTGGCAGTGTCAATCAATTTGTTCTGGGGATGGACGCCCCAGGTCTCATCCGGCTCGAACGAGAGCACAATCAAGAAACTGGCTGTGAACAGGATTGACACCAGAGCAAAGTACACCAGGATCGAATGTCGCAAATTTTCATCTTCTACCGGCTTGCCGCCGATCCTCAGTAGCCGAACGACTTTCGGGTGAAAGGAGTGTTCAAGCTCAATTCCGAGTATCTTGACGAACAACACATGGCGAATCACTTTCATTCCGCCACCGGTACTACCAGCACAACCGCCGACAAACATCAACAGCAGCAATAAGCCTCTGCTGAAATGATTCCAATTATCAAAATCGCTCGTCCCATATCCAGTCGTCGTGATGATCGAAACGACCTGGAACAGTCCGTACCTGAACGCCGATCCTACCGTTTCGAAATCCTGATCACCACAAGCCATCCCGGTACCCACGATCGCCAGCGTCCCCAGCACAATAATCGCCAGGTAAGTTCGCCACTCGATGTCTTTCAGTAGCTGCCCCGGTTGCGCAAACAGGCACAGTGCCAACAAGGTGAAATTGGTCCCCGCCAGTATCATGAACACGATGGTTGTGTACTCGACTGCCGCTCCACTGATCCCAGGCAAGCTGTCAAAATGCCCGAGGCTCGCGTTGTACGTACTGAATCCTCCGGTCGCCATCGTGGCAAAGGAATGACAAATCGCATCGAACGGACTCAGTCCCAATATGTACAGGATGACTGCCAACAGGATATTCAATCCTAAGTACATCGACGTAAACAGCCAGGCTGTATGTTGGATCCGCGCCGCCGCGCTATCCTGAGTCGGCCCGGGCACTTCAGCTCGCATCAGCGCTTTGCCCGCTGAACCTTGACCTAGAATCACCACGAACAAGACGATGATTCCCAGCCCGCCCAGGAAATGCGTACTGGCTCGCCAAAACAGTATGCTGCGCGGGACGAGGTACGGATCTTCCAAATCCGACAACACCGTCGCGCCGGTTGTTGAGAATCCTGATTGCGATTCAAACAGGGCGTCGACAAAGCGCATTCGAACCCAGCGAAGGCGAAAGTTCGACGCGCGGTCTGCTGGTGCGAGCCGATCACCCTCACCGGGTGCGATCATCCATTGGTTCAGTGGTTCCCGCTTTGCCAACTCGTAAAATATCTCGGGGCCGCGCATCGTTTCGGCCGTCCGACGCAACTGGGCTTCGGTCAGTCCCCGGGCCGACGCATTCGCGATCGCCGCCAGGATCTGCACCTCTTCTGGTGTGACGTCAATCTCTTCCCAGGTCTGCCAGACTCGATAGTTCGGCGCTACGACGTACGCCTGGTTCGTTTCTTCGAACACTCGGATTGATGGCCCGCGATACGTACCGCTGAAAACGAACGGCAAAGCGCCAAGGATTGTTGCGAGCAGCCAGCTGAGCCCGACCACTGCCATCGCTTCTTTTCGAAACAATTTGCCTTCCGCTTTTCGTCCGATAAACAGGAATGCCGTTCCGATCAGGACACTGATCAGGGAACTGGAAAGTAATCCTCGGAATCCTTCCATCTCGAATCGATTCGTTTGAATCGATGTATCGGTCATATAAGTGAATCGCGGATTCGACCAGAACAGGCTGGCAAGCATGAAGAACCCGATCAGTAGCGAGAGGTTCCCCAGCAATTTAAATAGTAACTTGCGATTCATTTAAAGAAGTGCCGTTCTGGCCGTTGTATGTTTCGTTGGCTCGCTGCTGATGATGCTCGTATAGTTTGTACTATGAACTGGTTGCGATGGTAGACCCATTGCTGGATGTTGCTCCCATGATCTCTATTCTCCAGCAACAGGAGTAGCTCGTTCGACGTTCTTGAACTGTGGTCCCCTTCGAACGTGAAAAGAACGTGAAAATTGCACAGCTGTTTATATGGAATCCACGCCGCGACAGGTAGGATGGGTACTCCACTCCCACCCGTCGTCAGTGCTGTCAGCGCAACCTAAAGTCGGCCAAGTGAGAGTGAGTGCCCAACCTACGCGTTAACAACTGAGTTTGAGTTTATAGTTCGATTGCCAATCTGCATATGAGTCAGTTGTGTCTCCGTTCGGCTTAAAACTCGCTGCTTCATCGCGGCTTTTTCGCAGTGACTCTATGTATTGGGTCCAACTTTGACCGTCCGAGTTCTGCATCGTTTCATACCGATAGCTGGCAAGTAGCGCAGCTCCCAACGCAGTTCCCTCGTCCGATCCGGCAGGTAACGACACTGGAGTTTGCATGATGTCAGCCAGGACCTGCCCCAATTCCGGGGTCCTCGTCAGGCCGCCGGTCAAGACAATTTGTGAACGCGGATAGCCTTGTTGGTCAAGTACTTCCGAGCCCTGCTTCAAGTTCATTATCGTGGCTGTCAAAGCCGCGCGAATACAGTTTCCGGCAGTGGCGTTGTTCTGGTCGATGCCTACCAAGGCTGCGTTTCCTCCCTGCTGGACTCCCAAACCTGGTTCATCGTCCATGAACGGAATCGCAAGCACGCCACCACAATCAGGCTCGGTATCTAAAACCTGCTTCATCAGTTTACCAAAGTCCTGCCCGGAACTGTCGACAAACATCTGCACCACCGTGTTCATGAACGTCGTGCCATTGCGAAGGAAAACCATGTTGATTGGTTTACCGTCGACTGCGCAGAAATGATCGACCGCCTGGCTGACTCCTTCAAACGGTCTATCACCGACTGCGTTTGCACAGACAGAAGTCCCAAAACTGACTGACACCATACCTGCTTCGGCAATCAGCGAACCCGCCAGCGCCGCAGGCTGGTCGCCTTCGGCCGGCGCGATCGGAATCCCTTCGGCAAGCCCCAGCAATTTTGCACCTGCAGCGTTCAAACGACCGCCATCTTCGCCAGCCTTGCAAACGTTTGGTAAGAGCGTCGATAGCTTGGGAAACTGATCACCGGCAATACTCTCGAATTGCTGTAGCTTGCCCGCATCGTAATTCAAACTGGCCGCATCGATCGGAAACATTCCTGACGCATCGCCAATGCCCAAATTCCATTCGCCAGTCAGTCGATTCGCCAGCCAACCAGCAGGCGTTGTTACATGCGCTGTTTGCTGAGCCAATTCGGAGCGATTGCGAGTCGTCCACAGCCACCGAGCAGCCGTAATCCGCTTCGGCATCTTCACGCCCAGGTGTTGCGTCAGTTCGGTGCCTTCTTCCCCATTTCGAGCGTCACACCACAACCGCGCCGGGCTCAAGCAACGACCGTCTGCATCGGCCAGAACTTCTCCGTGCATTTGACCTGAAATTCCAATCGCCAGTACTTCAAATTCGGTACTTAGCTTGGATCGCAGATCTGCCATAGCTGTTCCCAACGCCGCAACCCAGTCTTCAGGCCGCTGTTCGTAACAGCCTTCACTCTGCCCTGGCACCATATTGTAGTCACCATCGCCAGTCGCAATGATTCTCAATTGCTCATCTGCAAATACGACGGCCAGCCCTTGCGTACCGGCATCAATACCTAGAAACCCCTTGTCCATTGTTCCCTGCTATTTCGAAGTCGAATCAACCAACCAACGGTCGTCATCGTACACGAACCAGCCTTGGCGGGGCAGGACGCATTGGAACAACCCATCCTGAGTTCATTAAGATTGGTCGCGTAGGAATACGGGTTTTTGGTCGGTGGATTCTTCCGGACTGTAGTAGTAGCCACCTTCGGTGAACCTCACCAATTTTCCGGGATCAGTGATCCGCTTGCGAATCACCCAACCGGCCATCATGCCACGCGCCTTCTTGGCAAAGAAGGATATGATCTTGTACTTGCCGTTCTTTTCGTCCTTGAAAACCGGCGCGATGACGGTTCCGTTCAGCTTGTCGACATGAACCGATTTAAAATATTCGTTGGATGCCAGGTTCAAGACGATTTCGTCGCCATTCTTTTTAAGCTGTTTGTTCAATGCGTTGGTGATCGCGTCGTCCCAGAAATCGTACAAATCTTTGCCGTACTGGTTTTTCAATTTCGTTCCCATCTCCAATCGATACGGCTGCATCAAATCCAATGGTCGCAAGACACCGTATAAGCCGGAGAGTATCCGTAAGTGGTCCTGTGCGAAATCGAAATCTTTATCCTTGAATGATGGCACGTTCATCCCGACATAAACGTCTCCGGTAAAGGCCAATAGACATTGCCGGGCGTTAGTTGTCGTCGCTTTTGATGACCATTCAGCGTAACGCTGGACGTTCAGATCGGCGAGCTTGTCGCTGATGCTCATCAGCTTACCGACCTGTTTCGACGAATAGTCTTTCAGGATACCAATCAACTCCTCGCTGCGGTCAGTGAGTAGCGGCTTGGTATGCTTTTTGATGGTGACTGGGGTCTCGTAGTCCAGTGATTTTGCAGGCGATAACGCGATCAGCATTTTAGTATTCGATAGTTCCGTTAGATGTCCAGGTTCTTAACCTCGAGTGCATGCTTCTCGATGAACTCGCGGCGAGGTTCGACTTTATCGCCCATCAGGATGCGGAACATATCGTCAGCATCGGCGGCATTGGTCATACGGACTTGCATGAGCGTTCGATTATCTGGATCAAGCGTCGTCTCGCGAAGTTCCTCCGCGTTCATTTCTCCCAATCCCTTAAAGCGAGTTACCGTCATACCTTTTTCACCCGCTGCTCGGATCGCGCCTGGAAGACCTCGCATGTCTTCCAATACGACCTCGGCGTCTCCTCGTTTGACGACGTAGCGTGGTCTCTGCAGTCCAGTTCGATCCGTTGGTAAGAGCGATTCAACGTCAAATCCCATTTCGTCCATGCTCTTCAGTCCAGCGTTGATCGTTTTTACTTCATGAAACTCGACGATCTGCAAGATTGGTTTAGATTCTCCGTTGCTTTCAGTAGTCGTATCCGATTCGTCTACGGTTTTTACAGTCAACTCTTCGCCCGACTGTTTTTCCTGATCCTTGAGGTATTCGTCGAGTTCCTTGCGGTCAGTAAACCAGTGCTCTTCGTTACCGTAGAACACATGGAACACTGGTAGGCGGCCTGTTTCCAAATTGCGTCGTTCGGCATGCGTTCGCAAGTTAACACCTCGTCGCTCCAAGGCCGTGATTGCGTCTTCCATACCGCTCAAAGTTCGGCTCAATTTCTCCATGTCATTGCCGTCGACGGTGATTCCATCTTCGGTTTCCAATATGGCACCTTCCAGTCCTCGGGCCATCAGCTTCTGCTTCATTTCGTCTTCTGATTGGACGTAGTAAGTGGTTTTCTTGTGCTTTACTCTGAAAAGTGGTGGTTGGGCTACGTAGACTTTACCCGCTTCGAGTAACTGGTACATCTGCCGGTAAAAGAAGCACAACAACAATGTTCGAATGTGCGATCCATCGACGTCGGCATCCGTCATGATGATGATCTTGTCGTATCGTCGCTTGGATAAATCCTGGTCTTCACCGATCCCCACTCGAATCGCGCTGATGATGCTTTGGACTTCTTCGTTGGCGAGTACTTTGTCTTCGCGGGCTTTGTAGGCATTAATGATCTTACCGCGGAGCGGCAGGATCGCCTGGAACTCTTTCAGACGCCCCCCTTCCGCGCTTCCACCGGCCGAGTCACCTTCCACCAGGTACAATTCGCACTTTTCAACTTCGCTGCTGAGGCAATCGCGAAGTTTTCCGGGTAGCCCTCCACCGCCAAGGACTGACTTTCGCCGCACCTGCTCGCGAGCTTTCTTGGCCGCCTCCCGAGCTTCCGCGGCCTGGATCCCTTTCTTGACGATAATCTTCGCGACCTTGGGATGTTCTTCGAAGAACGTTTTCAGGTACTCGCCCAGACTGGAACTGATGATCCCTTCGACTTCATTGTTCCCCAGTTTGGTTTTTGTTTGGCCTTCGAATTGTGGCTCAGGTACTTTCAACGAAATGATCGATGTGATGCCTTCGCGGAAATCCTCGCCGTTGACGGAGATCTTTCCGAATAGATTATTCTTCTTTCCGTATGTATTGAGCGCGCGGGTTAGTGCTGTTCGGAATCCCGATACGTGTGTACCGCCTTCGTGGGTATGAATATTGTTGACGTATGAGTGTACGTTTTCTGTGATGTCGGTCGTGTATTGAATCGCGATTTCAAATCCGACGCCGTCGTGTTCTCCGTTCATGTAAATCACGTCGGAGTGCAGCGGATCGCTGGAGCGATTGATGTACTCTACGTACTCGATGATTCCTCGCTCGTAATGGAATTCATCCCCTTCTCCATTTCGCTCATCTTTAAAAATGATTCGAACGCCACTGTTCAGGAACGCCAACTCCTGTAGCCGCTTGTGGAGAATGCTATATTCGAATTTGGTTGTCTGGAAGATCTGAGCGTCTGGTTTAAACGTTGTCTTGGTACCTACCAAATCTGTCTTACCGACTCGGTTTACTTCGGCCGTTGGTACGCCTCGCTCGTAGCTTTGCTGGTGCACTTGCCCGTTGCGGTAGACTTCGACTTCACACCATTCGGACAGAAAATTGACAACCGTGACACCGACACCGTGAAGTCCACCCGATGTTTGGTAGGCTCCTTTTTCAAACTTGCCACCGAATTTCAGGAACGTCATCACTCCTTCGAGCGTCGTGATTTCGCGACCTTCCTGTTCGGTAAGTTGCTCGTGGATATCGACGGGAATTCCGCGACCATCATCCTGACAGGTCACCGAGCCGTCATTATTGATGGTGACATGGATCCTGGTAGCGAACGCGGCCATCGCTTCGTCGATCGAGTTGTCCACTACTTCGTATACCAAATGGTGCAAACCGCGTGCGGTCGTGTCACCGATATACATACTCGGCCGTTCCCGCACGTGCTCCAAGTCGGAAAGTCGTTGAAGATCTTCCTGTTGGTATTCTGCTTTTGGCTGTTTCTTGGCCATCTAGTTGATTCTTCCTATTCGAAATCGCAAATCTTTGATCTGAGTAGTAGTGATTTGCTGGTTAATTAGTTCTTTGTAGTTCTGTTTTTCGAATTCCAGTTCCTGCAGCAAATTGGAGTTTGCTACTTCCACGATCAGGATGCCTCGTCGGATCGGGCCGACTCGAGTTCGATTAGCGACATCCATTCCTACGACTGAATCCCATATTCCCTGCAGTTTCGAATTTGATTTCTGGGCAGCGACTCCGCGAAGGGCAATTACATCGTTAACCAGATTCAAAGCTGTTTTTGGTTTCCGTTTATAAATCCTTCGTTGATCTGTTAGTTCTCGAGCCTGACGAAAATCCTTTTCATCCCAACTCTCGCTAGTTCCGCTGTCCCTGGTCATGGTCGATGAGTTGTTTGGTAAAGCGGTCTGATTGAAGAATCTGTTGGCTGGTAGTGGTTAATTTATTTATGGCATGACGATTCAAATATTTTCAAGCTAAACAATCGCACTCGCTACTCGTTAAAGATTCGAGCTTCGTGTTCGCCTGTTTGGCCTTTACCCCGCCTTTAGATTCAGCGGTTGTTTGAGATCTGCCGATCCTTCGTTGTCTATTTGCTTCGTTTGTCTATTATCGCCGATCCTTGGACAGCGGCATAATCACATAACCGTAGTTATCATCCGTTTGGCAGAAAGCCGCCTGCTCGCCATTTTCGACATCAAACGTAAAAGTCTTGTCCGGTTGGAGGACTTTCAAAAAGTCAGCCACGTAACGGTGGTCCAATGTGATCGTCAGTTCCCCGTTTTCAAACGGTACGGGCATCTCGATTCGTGATTGCCCTACTTCAGCGGTACTGTTACTCATCACCAGTGTGCCGTTTTTAAACGTAAAATCGACGCCCCGGCTTTCTTCACTGGCTACGATCGCTGCTTGTCTTAACGCGGAATACATTGGGCCAACCGGAATATCAATTCGATTCGTTTCCTGGCGAGTTGGCAGTACGTCCCGCCATTTCGGAAAACGACCTTCGACCAAACGTGTATAGAATACCCCGTGGGCATTCTTCAGTAACAGATCATTAGCACGCGGTGCGAGCTGAACGGTCGTTTCTCCGTCAGCGACCAATCGTTCGATCAACTGCATAGCCCGCGCTGGAACTATTGTTGTTTTGTTTTCGGTACCTGGTTCCCCTACCGTCTTGATATTGCCTTGCATCGTTGCCAGGCGACGGCCATCAGTTCCCACTGCTATCACATTGTCTTTTTCAAATTCGAGCAGGACCCCTCCTAATGCGAACCGGCTGCTTTCGGCGTCGGTAGCAAACAACGTCCGTTTGATCATCTCTTTGAGCACACTGCCGCCTACTTCGTAGTAGTCCTTGGCATCAAAGTCCGCTACATCCGGAAACTCATCCGGGTTGTGTGCTGATAACTCGAAACGGCTGTTCTGCCCGGTTACCAGTGTCTTTTCGGAGTCTGCATCAATCGTCAGCTTCTCGTCCGATGACTCGCGAAGGATCAAGCTTAGTCTTGATACTGGTATGACGGCGGTACCGGTCGATTCGACTTCTACGTCAGGTACGACAAGACGTACACCAATCTCCATATCGGTTGCGGTTAACACAGTGACGTCTTTTTGCACGTTCAACTTGATGTTCTGCAAGATCGCTTTTGGACTCCGAGCAGGAGCCACGGCTGAAGCGATTTGGAATGTCTTCAAGAACGATTCTCGATTGACTTGGATTTTCACGGGATGTCCTTAATAGGTATATTTTCTTTGTTAGTAGTAGTATTTATGGCCGGCAATTTATGTCGATAACTAGCTTTTAAAATCTCGCCGAGTGGAAATATCAAACACTAACGCACTAAATTCATTGTGGAAAAAATGTCATAACACTGTTTAAAGTTGGTTCGTAAGTTCAGTATGTTTGAACGAAATACAATCAAATCCGCATCCACTGGTTAACTTGTCGAACACGCTCTTCTTGAAGCGACAACCAGATAACGAGTTATTCACATGCGTTAATTGACCTAACCAGTACTTTCTCAATAATTGTTTGTCTCAATTGATCGACCAATAACTTGAATTGCGGGTCGATCGAAATGTCTTCTTGAATTCGACTAATCGCGTGCATGACTGTCGAGTGATCTCGACCGCTAAACATGCTACCGATGTTGGCATAGCTGAACTTAAACAGCTCGCGGAGCAGGAAAATGGATACTCCCCTGGCTCGGACGACTGTCTTTTTACGCGATGCGCTGGTGATGTCAGTTCGCTTGAGTCGAAACGCTTTGGCGACTTCGCTTAATATTTCGTCCAGAACCGAGGAATCGGCATCGTTCGCAGCGATCCACGATGACAGGAAATCAGTCAGTCCATATTCGGCGTCATCATCAACACTTCGACTTTCCAGCCAAACATGGAACGTGGCCAGGAACGACCTCATTCGCGGAAACGTCAACGCAAAATTGGAAGCAAGAAAACCAAGCTCATCATCCGAAAGCGACAATTGGAGCGATTCAGCAGCGTCCGAAAATAATAACTTTCGGGCTTCATAACCCGGTAATTTCACTGGCAGGCACAAACCAGACATCAAGCGAGACATCAGCCTCTGATCAAGTGAATTGGATTCCAGGAATTTCTCGCTAACTGTCAACACTACGGGAATTTCCAGTCGATACAGCGATTCCAATATCGAAACCAATTCCGATTCGGCATTTTCGTAGCCGGCTAATCGGTGCAGGTCATCGATAAACAGCACACTGGACTCATTGATCGAGTCACGGAACTGAGCTACCGAACCAGTATCAATTGCACTGGCCAGTCGTTGGCGGAACTCATCAGCGGTGCAAATAAACGGTTTGGCGGGCGAACGGTCGGCAAGTCTGGCGGCCAAAGTCATCCCGAGAGCTGTCTTCCCAGTGCCGCTGGGACCGAACAGCACCAGAGGCCAATCGGTTGCCAACATTAATTCAGGGTCGGCCAGATACTTGAGTGACAGGTTAGTATGGTCGCCGATAAAATCGTCGCGCAAGAAGGATTCGTTGCCGGCAGAAATGCCGATCGAGAGAGGCCTCTCCAACGGAATCGAAAATGCGGGAATAGCGTTCGCTAATGCCATAAAAAACCGAGTCAAACCATCAAATGACGAAGCCCCTCAATATACCGCTTTTTGCCGATATTATCGAGGTGCGAGGGCTCAGTTTTAGAGACTTTTTTGTCGGCGTAAGTTGTTAGCTATCATGATGATCCGTTCAGCCGCCAAATCGATTTCGGCAGCTGTGGTCTGAGCCGACAGACTAATACGGATCGAGCCTTCAATTACGTCCTTCTCCAATCCCATCGCGATCAAGATAGGGGACGGATCGCTGGAACCACTGGCACAGGCGGAGCCGGTTGAAACGGACAGGCCCTGCATATCGGCAGCCATGATGAATTCCTGGCGATTAACACCCGGAAAGGAGAGGTTTAAAGTGTGCGGAACACGCGGACTTTGCCGCCCGTTAATAACGACATCGCCGGGCCCGGACAGATGTTCGAGGATCGTAGCCTGAATTCGGTCACGAAGTTTCTCAAGGCGACTTGCCCTGTCACTATCAACCGCAAACAGCTTAAGAGATTCCAGCAGTCCGGTGACCAGACAAATGTCCTCCGTACCCGGACGAAATCCCACCTGTTGAAATCCGCCGAACATCATGGGAAACGGAGTGACATCGTTTCCCAGGATCAGCCCCCCGATGCCTCGCGGACCATGCAGTTTATGAGCAGTCAAGCTCAAAGCATCGACACCCAGAGAAGTAAAACTGACAGGCAGTTTCCCGACGCATTGAACCGCGTCGGTATGAATCAACGCTCCATGTTGTCGACAAAGCCGGACGATCTCGGTGACCGGTTGGATGACGCCGGTCTCATTGTTGGCCAGCATCACGCTAACCAACCGAGTCGGCAGCTGTAATTTTTGTTTTAGTTCGTCGAGTTTCACTACGCCATCTTTAGTAACTCCCACTCGATCGACGATGAAACCTCGCGACCCCAGATACGATGCACAGGCTTCGATGCTAGGATGTTCGATCGCGGAAATCAGGATTCGATTGTTCGCTGGCAACGAGCCATCAGGCATCAACGCCAATCCAGCCAATGCCAGGTTGTTGCTTTCCGTGCCACCACTGGTGAAAACCAGACGATCCGCATCCATCCCGGTCGCGTTGGCACCCATTAGTTCCAATATCTCTGATCGCATCGATTCCAATCGACGACGAGCTTTCTGACCAGGCTGATGTTGGCTCGCCGGGTTAACGAAGCCTTCCAGTTGGCACCGATGCATTGCTTCGGCGACTGCCGGGTCGATGACAGTCGACGCGTTATTGTCCAGATAGATACGTTGCATGTCGCTCAATTACTGCTGATCGTCGGACGAATCGACGCTGGGTTTAGCCTCATTGACTGGCTCGTAAACCGGCGCATCGTCGCCGAGAATTGCCAGGCATGCATCGCGACCGGATTTCGCTTCGTCAGTTTCCAGGATCTCGATCGAGCGTGAAAACACAACAAAAGCTTCTTTTAAATCGTTGGCGTCCTGAAGCTCAGAAGCTTTGAGGTTCAGAGCCGCTGTACTTTTCTTCTGCATGATGTCACGAAAGTCGTCTCGGTCTTCTTCGCCGATCTTGTCGGCTTGCAGCATGATTTCAGCAGCGTCCAGGTAAAGCCCCTGACGAGCAAGCGACGCAATCACCGGCCAGAATTCCTTGGCCAGATCCGGATGATCTTCGTTCCAAGTCACCCAAATCGACTCGTTGTTTTCGTCACGAAGTGCCATCAGGCGACAAACGATCCGGGCGTCGAAGTCAGGCGATTCGATATTTGACCAGCTGTCCCGGGTCAAATGCCATCGCTTTATCGGCCGCTTCGGATCGACGATCAATCCGTCATTGAGCAGCATCTGCTCGAAAACAGGCGTGGAATCATGGTATTGAATGCCTCGGACCGTAATGCCAAACAACGGCATCACGTTGTACGAGAACGATCTTTGCGAAAAGTCATCTGGCGAGAACTCCTCACCTGAAACCCAGCCACCGACGTAAAAGAACACCCCGATGACTAGGCAGACCAGCAGGATACTTCCAATCACCCACCAACGATTGGATTTTTGACGAGCGGCCATAGGCGTTGGATCTTACGGATTTATCAGTGTTCAATACGGAGCATTAACGAACTCAAATTATAGAAGAACGGCCCGCAATACAAATTCAACTTCTTCCAAAAATCCATTTGGTCAGTCGGAATACCCAATCAAACGGTTTGACAAACAGTATAAGCAGGATCAGCAACGGAGGCATGTAGACTCGAGCCTCTTCAATGAATTCGGCGTTTTTCGACTGATCTTGGAAGTAGTGCATCGTGGTGGCAGGTGCGAGTCGCGTACGGAGCCAGCCCAGCGGAGACTCCAGCAACCGAGGCCCAATCGGACGATTCATCAGCTTGGCCAGTTGGTCGCAGTAGGGAAACATCTCCACAGGAAAAACCTTACCCGCATCCAAATTCTGGTACCGGTTCTGGATCCATGATCGCTCGGAAAGATGTCGTTCAGCGATATTGCCGGGTCGACGGAACTCGCCCGCGATCAACCCGCAAACGTAACGAGCCTGCATCTCGCTGATGGAAGGAATGTTGCCGATGATCGGTCGGGCGTATCCGACGGCGTACGTATCAGCGAACTGGGCATGACAGCATCCCAAATAAAAATCGGACAGCGAAAGAACGGATAGCTGTGTCTGGCCAGGTTGGCTTAGCTGGCCAAGGGTCGATTGGTACCCGATCGCCCGAACGATGAAATCGGGTCGAATGGAAATCGCTTCCTGGTTCACTTCGGGGCCATATTCAAATGGCCGCATTTTTTGGAACGAGTTGTCCAACGGAGGTCCGACGATCGTGATCCGGTCTTCCCCGACAGCTTGCAGGAAATCATCACTCTTGTTGTGAAACATGTTGAACAGATCGTCTTTGGCAGCCAGCGTCAGCACTTTCGCCCACAAAGCTTTGCGGTTTTCGACTAGAAGATCAGTATCCATTTGTGACCGGTGTTTGGCAGGAAACAGAGTTTCAAACAGGTTCTGATATTTGATTCTGGCCAGCACAAAAATCTGACCCAGCCAGTTACGGATCGCAGGATCGGCGGAAAGCATCAGGCGGTTGCGGAGGAAGTCCGAAGGCACGCCGCGAACCGGGTGATACCGCGGGCTGACTCGAACACCGGAACGAAGCGACAGGTAAACTTGGTTGTTGAGGTCCGGTCGAGCCAGTCGATTGGCATAGTCCACGGCCGACTCGCCCCCGCCCAGTACGACAATCGTTTTATCATTGATCTGAGAAAGACGTTCAGCCAGGTTGAGGTCGTTCGCGGAAAGACATGGAACCGTCGAATCGATTGGTTTCGGAATCGCCGCCAAGCCAGTGCAAACAATGACCGAGTCAAAACAAGATTCAACATCGCGATCGAACCGCAATCGCCAGCCACCGGTTTCCAGTCGCTGCATGTTTTCTACACGGGTATGCAAACGAATGTGGCTGTGCAGCTTGAAAGCCACCGCGAATTCATCAAGATAATCGCCGTACTCCGAGTCTCGGAAAAACTCTTCGCGACTTTGCCCGCCATCCGGACTCACGGTCGCTTTCCATTTGGGGAAGCAAGCGAATTGCGTGGTGTAACGCGTCGAAGTCGAAACGAAGCCGGGATGCGGATCACCCCAGCATCCGCGGATCGAACCCGATTGCTCGAACGCAGTGACTTCCCAATCGGGCAAGAAATCCAACGCGGTTTTCAACGTCACCAAGCCACTGCTGCCGCAACCGATGATGGCCAAACGTTTGGCCGACCGTTTCGCC
>CAZXLW010000012.1:72062-85448 GCA_964641465.1 uncultured Pirellulaceae bacterium
GCCGACCGTTTCGCCAAAGGTTTGATATCGCCAACGTCGTCACGATCGACCGATGTCATTTAACAACCGCGGTCAGGCTGACCATCACAAAATTGAACTGCCCGGATTCCGGTATAAACAGCAGGATGCGATCTCCATCCGCCAGCGAGTGTTCGGCCAGAAAGTGATCCAGCATGATGTAAATGCTGGCCGCGCCCGTGTTGCCGGCCGTACCGAGATTCGTCCAATAGCTCGGCTCGCCGTTTGTCGTGAACTCCTTCATCACACGTTCCATCTTCTTGCGAAAAAAGAATGAAGATAGATGTGGCAGGATCATTCGATAATTATCGAGAGTCTCGTTACGACGTTGCATCACGTCGGCCGTGAACTTGCGCGCGATCGGAACCAGATATTTGGACAGGATGTTAATGTCCTGGCTGAGCCTCACTCCCTGATTCTCCAGCTTCATACAAAGCGGCGTTTCATGGGCGAATGAGCGGGACTCCGTCCAGTCGACTTGGAGTGACAGTCCATCCGGCTTCGGTTGGTTTGCCAGCAAAAACGCTCCGGATCCATCCGAGAGCATGAACCGCAGGAATACCGTCATGAACCATTGGCTGCGTCGTAGTTCCGAGTGTTGATCACGATCGTCAATCGGATCAATCGCCTCCGCCTTGAGCGCGGAGGAAGGATGCTCGGATCCAACACAGATCGCAGCGTCATGTTCGCCGGCAGCGACCGCTCGACAAGCAGCGACCAGTGCGGCGGCGGCAGACGTACAGATGCCGGCATGGGAACTGATTTCCGTCGAGCCCGTGATCAGGTTCCGCTGGGAGAGTTGATCATGCAATATGGAACACATACCAGGCCCGCCAAGGGGCGCGTAAGTGGTTCCGGCGGAAAGGAACGAAACCGGCATAGTATCAGCCCCCCTGCCCCGCTTGGCCAGACAATTCCCGATCGCTTCGCAAGCCATCGCATACACATCCGAAGTCGGTTGTTGGTTTTCGTCCTGCGCGTAATGACGAGACGTTATCCCGTTCATTCTCAACACGGAGCGTTTGACCTCACTTTCACTATCGAGAGATCCAAGATGCTTTTCGATGTCCTCGTTGGAGACCGGGTTGCCTGGCAGGAACGAACCGGTGTGCGTGATAAAACAGGGCATGAACTCAGCTCGTAATCAAACGGCGGCGGCAACTGGCGGACGATTCTTCAACATGTCGTAGACGACTTCGTCGAAGACAATGTGATAATAAAGATATTGATTCGGATTAGAGAAAAACGCACTGCTGTTGTAGTGACCGCGGTTGTTGACTTCCTGCATGAAGAAATCCAACGTGACCTGAGCTTCGCGATCGTCGATATACAACAACTTCAAGCACCATAACAGGATCGAATCAGAGCCAAACGAGTTGAGCGCGGTCATCGTTGTCCGCAAGTCACCAAAGATCGTAATCGTAAATACGATCAGTAGCACGATATTGGTGACACCAAAAATCTGCAACGAATGCTGCTGATTGAACTCCAGAGCTTTCTTGCTGTAGATTTCGTGGTCGACAATCTCCTGCTTCCGGATCCAGTCCAGGTTCTCCAGAAACGCATTCTTATCGAACCGGTCGACCAGTTCATACGACAACAAATCATGTCCGATCGTCATGTTATGTTGCGTGACTTCGTCGATATTATCGACCCCAAAGTCACCGTCGATCCCGTTCAATTTCCGGACTTTTTTCGGCTTATGACCTTCTTTGGTAGCCAGCACATGGCGATAAAGAAGCGGTTCAATCTGCACATGCCGCAACATCAATTCCGCGGCGTCATGTCGCGCCAGGTACTTCATACCGATCGACATCCACCAGTCAATTGCGTAGGCCTCAAAACCATACGGGACCCGGTGCAAGATAAATTTGAACGGGAAAATCAAAAAACGAACAAAGAAATACACGACCAGGATGATCGGACGCAGGATGATATAGTCCCAATGCTCTTTCTCCTTGGCAAAAACATCGTTCACTTCCTGATTGATGTACGGGAAGCGATGCATCGAAGCCGTGTTTCGTACCGTCATATTTGCGCCAGTCACTCGCCCGGAAAGAATTTGATCTCAACAATATTATGTCGAAGTTACCTGTTTCAGGCTACGACTTCGACAGGAATCGAAAACGATACTGAGAAAAAACGTCCGAAGAACGTAACTGACGAAACTGGAACAGCAAAGCCTCGAGTCGACTTGTTCACAATTCTCATCGTGAATTTTTCTCAGCGTCGACCAGTGCGCACCGGGATGGTCGTGGTGAGCCGTGTGGTAGCCGATGTTGAACCAGAACCAGTTGACGACTCCGGTAAAGTTGCGCGCGTAGTTAACATCCGAGGCGTCATCGCAGTGCGCATGTTGCAGGTAATTGGCTCCCAGCAACCAATGCAATCCAAACAATTGAGGCAGCAGCACGAACAACAGAAAATTCTGCCAGTTCATTCCAGCGAGCAAGATCCACGCCGCGAAGATCAAGCTGACTTCTAAAGCCAATTGCCGCGAGAACCGGGAGCGTTTCGGAATTCCGCCCAGAAAGTCTTTCCAAAAAATCGGGATCAGCGTGAAAAACGCCTGAAACGGGTGCAACACGTAACCAGGGAAATGGTTATGGTCACCGCCAAACCGGTACGTTCGCGTATGATCCTCCGGGCCATGCTGATGAACATGGTGGTTTTTAATGTGACCACCGATCATCATTGCACTGGGAACTGCGGTGGTGACGCTGATGAACAGACTGGTCAAGCGATTCAGTTTGTTACTGCGCCAGATCCCCAGATGAACGTGGTTGTGATGAATTACCTGCATTCCGATACTGAAAAACAACAGTCCCGCGTATTGCCACCAGGTGAAACCGCCGAACCATTGCCCAGCAATCAGCGCAACATACAGACCCATGTAAGCGAGCGATTGAGTATCTAGTATATTTCTCAAGCCAGACATAACCCATGAATTGCCGCCAGCATTATAGATTTGCAGGGTGTCCATGATAACAGGAACCAATCCACGGACACGCTAACAGACCCGTACCCCCTAAGAATACCGAGCCTTACACAGAATCGCTCATAACACTTGCAAATTCTGCATTTAACCATTAAAAAAAATCGTTACGTTGACGAATTTTCCACGGTAGGCAATTGGGATATTGGCGTCCCTTTTTCATCTTGTAGTACAAAGCGATTACTACTCGATGACATATCGAATTATCGTCTGAAGCTTATTTGTATCTTTTCAAATCATTCACACCGCGAGCTGGATCACTCACGTTACAACTGCCAACGTAGATGCTTTCCGGTTGCCGTTTGGCCACCTCTTTTCTAATACACAAGGTTCTAATGGATACAAACCGACCGAGTCGATCAGCAGCGCAATCGCAGACCGGTCAAATTAACATGCCAACCAATTTGGCCGGCGATGGTTCTTTCGGTATTGGCAAATGGCAGTGGGATTTGGAAGCGGACAGGGTCACATACTCAGATGACTGGAAGCGCCTGCGAGGACTGGCGGAGATTGCGATCACGGAATCGCCACAAGAATCAATCCGTCGAGTCCATCCAGAAGATCTTGAAGAACTCAAGACTCATCGAGAAAGATTGATTCGCGATGGCGATAGATTCGCCGAATTTGATCATCGCGTTCGCCACGAGAACGGAAACTGGATCTGGATAACTGAACGGATTCGAACGGTTTGTGATGAGCACGGGCAAGTCAAAATTCTACTTGGTTGCGACATCGAAATCACCAGTCGCAAGCAGAATGAGTTGCAGTCTAAACAAGCCGAATTCACGTTCCAGGAAGCCCAGTCGCAACTCGAACGGATAACCGAAAATGTTCCGGGCATGATTTACCGTTATGTCCAGCGGACCGACGGCAGCCATGCCATGCCGTATGTTGGGCCTCGATGCCGAGAGCTGTTTGAGGTTGAACCCAATTCGGCAATGGAAAATGCAGATAACATTTTCAAAACAATTCATCAGGACGATCTACAGCGAGTCATGGGCGCGATCAGGATTTCTGCCGAACAGCTGGTGCCGTTTAAAGAGGAGTATCGGGTGAACCTGCCCAAACAGGGATTGCGCTGGCTGCAGGACGTTGGACAACCAAATCGCACTGAAAACGGCGACACGGTTTGGGATGGCGTTATCGTTGACGTTACTGATCGAAAAGAAGTTGAACTTGAAAACGATTTGCTCGCCAAAGCAACGAAGGCGAAAAACGAATTTCTGGCCAACATGAGCCACGAACTTCGCACGCCGCTCAGCGCAATTTTGGCCATGACAGATGGCCTTCGGCAAAAGTTGTTTGGTGAAACGACACCCAAACAAGAAGAGTGTTTGAGCATCGTTGAACAAAGCGGGATGCATCTGTTGGATCTCATCAATGAAGTTCTTGAGTTGGCCAAAAATGAAACCGGTCAGATGGACTTGGAAATTTCGCACTTCGACGTCAAGAAAACGTGCGAGTCAAGTATCCGACTCGTTGCGCAGCAGGCTGAAGACGACAACATTCAATTGGTTTTGAACGTACCAGACAACATGGCGAAGGTCGAAGCCGATGAAAAGAGGATTCGACAGCTGTTGATCAACCTCTTGAGTAACGCTGTCAAGTTCACTCCGTCAGGCGGTACGGTTACCTTGGAAGTTCAACAGCTAAGCCGAGATGGTGATAGTGTCACTGAGGGAACTTTGCCGGAGTCACTTCGTTTGGCCGTATCCGATACGGGAATTGGAATCGAAGCTGATCAGGCTGAATTAATCTTTCAGCCGTTTGTACAAGTCGATAGCACGCTAAGCCGGAGTTTCGAGGGTGCCGGGCTAGGGTTGGCGTTGGTGAAACAGTATGTGCAATCGCATTCTGGAACTATCCAGTTAGAAAGTGAACCTGGTAAAGGAAGTTGCTTTATCGTAGAGCTTCCCTACCTCCAGCAGCCTGGTTGGGATGCGCAGGACCGGAATGCAAATACAACCGAAGTGCCTCTCCGTCCGACGAACGATTCAACAGAATCAGCAACGAGTGAAAACAGTTTGCCCGCGCTGGTGTTGTTGGCCGAAGACAACGACCACGTCGCGACTGCAGTAATACCAGTTTTGGAAGTAGCCGGGTTTCAGGTCCTCCGTGCCGAGAACGGATTGATCGCTATCGAAATCGCGACGGAACAACTTCCAGATGTGATTCTTATGGATATTCAAATGCCTGTGATGGACGGATTGGAAGCAACCAGACGCATTCGTGCGACCCCGAAAGTGGCCGACATTCCTATTATCGCACTATCCGGTTTCGCAATGCCGGAAGACTCAAGTCGCTGTATCGAAGCGGGCGCGAATGCTTTCGTGAGTAAACCCTGCCGCATGGACGAACTGGTCAAACATATCAAGACCCAGTTGGCAGCGAAAACGTCAGGTAAACAACACCCGTAACCGGCGGATAGTGCCGTACCGATAAAGGTTTATCAACGCGGCCTGGCGAAGTTCACTGAATTAACGATCAAAATTGGCGAATGCAAACCCCACATGACCGGGAAACTTGCTACATTCGGATTGCTCAGATTGGAAACGAAAATCGGCAGTGCGAATCAGATGTCTCTATTTGAAAAAAGCGAACAAGAAAACTTGCGAAAGGCTCAACCGCTTGCTGCGCGAATGAGACCTCGTTCGTTGGATGAATTTGTCGGCCAACAACATTTTCTCGGTCCGGGGAAATTGTTGCGCCGGCTAGTCGATGCTGATCAACTGCGAAGCGTACTGTTCTTTGGGCCACCTGGCACAGGCAAAACGTCTTTGGCCAGGATTCTGGCCAACGAAACGAACCGGGAATTCGCGCAACTAAGCGCGATCATGCACGGTGTGAAAGAACTGCGCGCGGTTCTTCAGGCTGCTCGCGAGCGATTGGAAACGGGCGGCCCCGGAACTCTGTTGTTCATCGACGAGATTCATCGCTTCAACAAAGCCCAGCAGGACGCAATGTTGGCTGACGTCGAAGAAGGGATCGTGACACTCATTGGCGCGACGACATCGAATCCATTTTTTGCCGTGGTGGGTGCTCTGGTCAGCCGCAGCACCGTTTTTCAATTCCAACCACTGTCCAGTGAGGACGTACGGAATTTATTGACGACTGCGATAAGCGATTCCGACCGAGGCCTTGGAAATGAGTCGATCAGCATTGAAGATGACGCGTTGCTGCATCTGTCAAACGTTTCCGATGGTGATGCTCGGCAGGCATTGAGTGTGCTCGAACTGGCGGCGATTTCTTTGGCCGAACCCAGACAGATTACACTCGAAGTGATCAGAGAAGCGATCGCCCATCGAGCCGTCCAATACGATGCCACCGGCGACGAACA
Organism: uncultured Pirellulaceae bacterium; assembly: GCA_964641465.1. Classification (GTDB taxonomy): domain Bacteria; phylum Planctomycetota; class Planctomycetia; order Pirellulales; family Pirellulaceae; genus Mariniblastus. The sequence continues at coordinate 78,413 of CAZXLW010000012.1, forward strand.
CTACGATTGCGTCAGCGCGCTGATCAAGAGTATTCGTGGCAGCGATCCGGATGCCGGGATCTATTGGTTGGCTCGGATGCTCGAAGGCGGCGAGGAGATTCGGTTCTTGTGCCGCCGGTTAGTGATCCTCGCCAGCGAAGATATTGGTAACGCAGACCCATCCGCACTTCCGATGGCGGTTTCCTGTTTCCAGGCTTGTGAACAGATTGGTTTACCGGAAAGCCAACTGATACTCGCACAGACCGTAACCTACCTCGCTTGCGCACCCAAATCGAATGCTTCCACCGTGGCAATATCGGAAGCCTGCAAGGACATTCGCGAAGGTCGAATCCTTCCAGTTCCGATTCACTTGCGCGACAAGCACTACGCCGGCGCGAAGCAATTGGGGCACGGAGAGGGTTACGAGTATTCGCACAACTCAGACGATGGGGTTGCGGCGCAGGATTATCTGGGCGTCGATCGAGAGTATTATCGTCCAGTGAATCGGGGTTTTGAGTCCGAGTTGCTTGAGCGGTTGAGTACTATTCGATCAAACTGAGATCAGGGAAAGCACTGGAATCCAGTGGTTAACACCAGTTAGCCTGATGTTTTAACGTACGCTCTTGAAGCGCCTGATTGGTCAGACGTGCCACTTCCGAATTGAGTTGAAAACGTAAGCAGTTTGGTTACCATAAGTGGTTTCCATCCAAAATTTACGATTGCCAATGAGCACTCTTACAAAACTCCTGATGTTGTTAGGCATTGGCTTGTTTCTCGCAGCCGCAAGTGTCTGGTTTATCGGCGGTAAAAAGAAAGAATACAACGATATTCGCACAATCAAAGCTCAGGCTTATCAAGTGTTTCCGTACCTGGTCGACCCAGAGCTGAAGAAAAAGTGGCGACCGGACATCGTTGATATGCACCTGGTTTCCGATGAGATGGAAGAGGGTGCGAATCTGCGAACGGTTGTCGAGGTCGAAGGCGGCACGATCGAATTCGAAGACCGAGTGATCCGATACCAAAAAAACGAATTGGTTGCAATCAAATCTCGCAGCGATGAGATTTCCTCGACCTCTTTCGCACGCCTTAAAGCCAAAGGTCAGGAAACGGAAATCGACTTTCGCCGGATTATCAAGCTTGGTGGCGTGACTCGGTTTACTTCAGTTTTTGGCGAAGACCTGAATCCACGATTGCTGGAAGAAGATCTCAGTCGGTTGATCAAGCTGGTGGAAGAAGAAACCGACCATACGATTTCCGAACCAGTCACTGAAGAACCGCTAGAGGAACAGGCGGAACAGCCAGCAGGCGGTTAAACACCCGGCCACGGTTTGTTGTTGGCCCACCCGCTAGAGAATAAGACACAACCCAAGGCTGACCTAAAAGGAGTTTCGAAGATGCCAGCAGAGATATTGGACGGCAAGAAGACCGCCCGCGAAATTCAGGCAGAAATCAAACAACGCGTTCAGGCGTTTTCTGAAAACAACGATCCACCTGTGCTGGCCGCAGTCCTCGTCGGAGAAGATCCAGCCAGCCAGGTTTACGTCCGCAACAAGGAACGGGCCTGCAAGCGAGTTGGGATTGGCAGCCAACTGCACGTCATGTCCGCGGAGTCATCGACCGATGACTTGCTGGCCAAAGTTCGCTCGCTCAATGAAGATTCGTCAGTCAGCGGGATCCTTGTTCAGCTTCCTCTTCCGCCCGGGATCGACACTCAACTCGTCCTGGATAGCGTCCATCCCAGCAAAGATGTCGATGCGTTTCACCCACACAACGTTGGATTGATTTCGCAGGGCCGACCGCAGTTCCTGCCGTGTACTCCGCATGGAATTCTGCAACTGCTCAAGCGATACGATGTATCCTTGACCGGCAAACATGTCGTTGTTGTCGGACGCAGCGACATCGTCGGTAAGCCGATGGGCATGATGATGGTGAACAAAGACATCGGGCTCGGTCCCTCGGTGGGAAGTGCGACGGTGACGACTTGCCATAGTCGCACGCAAGATTTGGCTTCGTTTACTCGAAACGCGGACGTGCTGATCGCCGCGATTGGAAAGCCGAATTTTGTTACCGGCGATATGATCAAACCGGGTGCAGTCGTCGTCGATGTGGGCATCAATCGAACTGACGATGGCCTGGTCGGTGACGTTGATTTTGAATCGGCAGCCCAAGTGGCTTCCTTGATAACACCAGTCCCCGGTGGCGTAGGCCCGCTAACGGTCACGATGTTGCTTGATAACACATTGAAAGCTGCGAAAATACAGGCAAGCAATAACGCCGCTTGTGTCTAGTGCGAGTTGCAGTTGTTGCGGTATCGCCGTCGTTCGGCGAGCTTCCGACCAGATAAATACTGAAGGATCGGTGCAACCACAATACAACGTGCTCTATGTCCGTCGTGCAACGTATGTTCCGATTCTCGCTTCGTAACCTGTTCTTACTGGTTACGCTACTTGGCTTGATTTTCGCACTGGCAATTTCCCAGAAGCCAGGTGCAGAATTCCAGCGTGTTGCAAGTGTAGCGGTTTCTCAGGACGGCAAGCAAGTCGCGGTAAGTTTGCTGCAAGGAGTTACCGCCCAAAGCCGCGACGAATCGGATCGGTTTCAACGCACGATCAGCTTGATGGATACCACGGAGATGGACATCAAATCGGTGGTGCACCGAGACACCGTCACGCGAGACGAAATTTACCCCAATAGTTTTTTCTGGAACTCGCTATCCCGGATCACACATCCTGTTGGACATTTGTTTTATCTGAGCGGAGACCAGACAAGCTTGATTTGCCATGACCTTCAATCAGGCAAAAAGAAGACATGGGCTGAATTTGGAGAAGGATATATATGTTCTTTCGATACGTCGCCAAGTGGAAATTTCATCGTGTTGCATGGCCAGAAGAATTTGCCTGCTCCCAAGGGTGAACAGATTACGATCGATGATAGGACCTTTATCATCAAGGATGATGGCGAAATAACGGAACTCACAGAACAAATGTTGGGCACCATACCATTGGCAATAGTCAGTGGCTTGGGAATAAACGAACCAGACACCATCACGATTCTTGCTGTCCAGGAAGAACAAACTGACGAGGGCGAGATTGAATTGGAGGATGTTCCTGTAGCAGCGGAGGTCTTTGCGGAGGAAGAGTTGGATGTCCAGCAGTATTGGTGTTTGCCGCTTGCCGTGCGATCAAGTAACGATTACTCGCACCCTTTTAATTGGAGAGTCGGGCTGGTTTCAGATCCCAATCCTGACACGGACTATGCCGTCGCGACAATCAGTGAGGCAACTTCTGTCATCTACGACCCGGCTTTTTTAAATCCACCCAAATTCACTTCCGGAAACCCGGCAAGTTTTCGATGGAAAAGCGATATCCTTGATGCTGCAACAAGCGAAGGAAATGCCAGAATCGCATTTTTGCTGGATGACAAGCTCGTGATCAATTACGCAACAAAAGAATCCTGGAAGACGCGGTTGATGATTCCTTGCCAGACTAGTTCCAATGCGGCGGTCCAGCTGACTCGAGATGGATCGCTGGCAGCTGTGTCGGAATCCACTCGACTGCTGATTTACGACACGAAAGAAACGTATCGAAGATCTGCTGGCCAGCGACAGGGGGCAAACTTTCCGACATGGGGATACACTGAAGTAACTCCCGTCTTGGTGCATGCTATTGACACCCAGGCGTCAGGAACCGTGATGGATTTTTTGCCGGATAACGAATTCATCATCGTCGGAGACAATCAAGGATACGTTTCCAAATATCGAGTCGACAATGGCGAACTGATCGCCCGAGTCAAGGCACCCGGCCGCTCGATTGGGTTGCCTCGACCTTTGGTAGTGGTTCTGATAGGCCTGTGGTTAGTCGTTTGCCTTTGTTTTCTGGCCAGGGATCACCTGCATAAACAAGACGATGAACTGACGGAAGAAGACGTCGAAGACGAAGAAAATATCCCGAGTCTTGACGATATTGTTGAAAGTTTTACGAACAACGGGCCGCCAAGTTGTTCCCCGAGCCGCCCGATCGGCTAAAATCCTCTTTAGGCGAGCACGGCATAGTTTTCGTGGGAGAAAGATCACGTTGACAATTCGATTGATACGAAAACATCCTTCATTGCGAATTCTGTTCGCGTTATTGCTGATGACTTCATGCCTGTTGATCACAGGTTGCCAGGGTTGCCGCAAAAAGTCCGACGAACAGGTCAAGAAAGAAAAAGAGCAAGCTGAAGAAGACGAAAAGGAACGTGATCAACCGGCGTTCGAAATCGAAGCGCCAATTATCTATCCGGGCCGATACTCGGGCGAAATTGTCAAACAGAATCGGACCAAGCGTGGTCATTGGGTCACGACCGACTTTCGAATCAAATCCAACAAGTTTCCTGCGCAAGGTGATTTGGCAACCTATAGCACAGCAGGAGTCGCCCGAGCATCGACCGTTGAGGACACCGACTTTATCGCGGTCTCACAGCGACCGTATTCTGTCGCCAAAGGAGAACTCAAGAACCTGGAAACCAGCGTTTATTTGCCACGACGCGAGAATGCCAAAACGGCTTCGGTGAATTATTCGATGACGCGAGGTGCCGGCGGTGTGAAACTGGTGAATGAGCCACGCTCGTTCTTGTTGCAAAAATCGTTCGAGTATCATCTGGTCGTTTTGACCAATCGAGCAGACAGCTATTCCTATCTCGAACACGTTGACCCCATCGAACTGCCAAGACTCGAAGACTACCAGGTCGCGCCTCCCAAGTTCTACAACGTGTTGCGAACGCGACCTGAGGAAGAACCAATTTCCTTACCTCGAAATGCCTTGAGTTGGACGACGATTGCGTACTTGGTGTGGGATAATCTGGATGTCGATCAACTGGACGAAGACCAACAGACGGCGATGCTGGACTGGCTGCACTTTGGTGGCCAGTTAATACTCAGCGGCCCGGATTGCCTCAACAAGTTGAGGGGCAGCTTCCTGAGCGATTACCTGCCAGCAACGATTACCGAGACCCGCAATTTTGGGGCTGAGGATTTCGCAGAACTCAACGAACATTGGGCGGTCAAGGCTGAGAATCAGGAGTTCCGTCGAGAATTGCAAGTCGATGACACCGCACCAATTATTGGTGTCGATTTCGAACTCCATCCCGCATCCAAATTTGTCAACGACACGGGCAAGATCGCTGTCGAACGAGCGATCGGACGTGGAAGAATTGTTGCAACCGCTTTTTCACTGGACTCCAAACCGTTATTGAATTGGGGAAGCTTTGAAAGCTTCATCAATGGTGCCTTGCTGCGACGACCTCCGCGTAAATTTGGTACGACGCATGGCAGCAATTTCGCGTTCCGCTGGACCACTGACAAGACAAGTATTTTTGATCCGCTTATCGGTTCAACTTTGCGATATCTCAGCCGAGATTTGGTTCCAGATTCGCGCGATTCCAAGGGTACACCGAAAGATCCTAACCTTTCTTCTGAAATGATTAACGGGTATAGCGTGAACCCGACTTTTGGCAGTATGCCTAACGACGATGGACGGTTCCGCACGACCGATGCCCCGAACGGACGGATCAGGAACCTGGACGATCACTGGCACTACGGCGGGTATCGACACGATGAACAATCAGGCACAGCAGGTTGGAATGATAGTAGCGGAGTTTCGACGGCAGCGCGAGAGACGTTAAAACGCGCCGCTGGAATTACTCCGCCGTCATCCACTTTTGTATTGCGAATGTTGGCGATTTATCTGTTGGTGCTGGTCCCGGTCAACTGGTTAATCTTTCGTATGATGGGCCGGGTCGAATGGGCTTGGATCGCCGCGCCGTTGATCGCTATCGCCGGCGCATTGACGGTCGCAAAGATGGCTTCGCTGGATATTGGATTTGTCCGCAGCAATTCGCAAGTCGCCTGTTTGGAAGTATTCGCGGACTACCCCCGTGCACACGTGGCACAGTATTCTGCTTTGTATACCTCGTTGTCGACCGGATACGATCTTGAGCTGGACAACCCAACAGCCCAGTCATTGCCGTTGGGCGATCCGACCAGGAATCCCAATAAGCAGAAGACACCAACGCCAGTTACGCTTCGCAAGACGATCAATAAACGACTGGAAGGGTTCCAGGTCCAGTCGAATTCGACCGGAATGTTGCACACCGAGATGATGGTCGATCTGCAAGGCAGCTTTCGTTTGAGCCAGGCTGACGATGAAACTCGCGTAGAGAATTCGACTGCGGTTGGATTGCAGGAAGCGGCCGTACTCACGCGAACTGAATCGGGAGAACTACAAGGTGCGTGGATCGGTGAGCTTCAACCGAGTGAATCCTCGAACCCGTTGAAATTGACGCCGATCGAAACGACCACATCGCCATGGAAGTCGTCGAAAACACTCCGTAGTCGCGGGATGGCCGAGCAGTATTGGGACAGTCTCAAGCCGTTTACCGAGCAGGTTGAAATTGGAGATGAAGCGACTGATTCGCAAATTGAAAATTTAAACCAGACGCAGTCAGAACAGGATCAAAAGGTAGCCAAGATTCGCGTTGGAAAAATCAAAGAGGTTTTGCCGGAAATCGAAGCGGACTGGGATGAATTTGTCAGGCAGCTTGTGGCCCGTGTGGAAATTGACCGGGAAGGCATCGACGAGACTTTGATAGACTTCCCGATGTTCAAACAACTGTTGGCTCAAGTTGAGAAAGTCGATGGCGTCAACGTAAGTCGAATTTTTCATTCGGTTTCGAAGAACCTGGCATTGGCTCCAGGTGAAGTTCGACTCGTTGCAATCACCAACCAGCAAATCGGAAACAACGCGTTTTCGCCGGCTTCGACGCAGACCAACGAACAGACTCTGGTCGTCGTCCATCTGCGACGTCCGGATTTTCTGCCGGCCCGGCCAGACGTGAATTCTACCGCGGACTATACGACAGAATCGGATCTGACTCAGGCACAAAGAGAACGTCAATTGGAAGAACTGGTTGAACAGGAATTGGAATCTGCGGAAGAAGAACGACAAAGAAGACTGGGAATAAAAAAGAAAGAAACCAAATTGCCGGATAGCGACGAAGAAACTAAGGAAGAAGACGACAA
>CAZXLW010000013.1:0-13561 GCA_964641465.1 uncultured Pirellulaceae bacterium
GCTCCAGCATTCAATTGCGGGGGAGGGGAGAGCTACTTTTATATGCATTTGTTAGTTATTATACAAATCAAATCGGAGGGTACCCGCCCAGAAAGCGCAATTTACGTTCTCAAGAATCAACCGGACCGGCACCAATCTGGATAGGTTAGCTTCGAGGCGGCTACCTGGATGTACGGTGACCTTGTGGGGTCCATTTTTCAAATTTAGAAACGTCGTACAATTGCGTGATGCTAACAAGATTCTGCCTTTACGGGTTCCTGAAAAACCAACGGTACTTCGAGCCGTTCTTGATGTTGGCTTTTCTGGAACAGGGGCTAACGTTTTTCTGGATCGGGATTCTGATCGCGACCCGTTCGTTTACGATCAACTTGTTGGAAATTCCCTCTGGGGCGATCGCCGATACCTGGGGACGACGACGGAGCATGGTCCTGTCGTTCTCATCGTACATCATCAGCTTCGCTACACTGGCGTTTGCGGGAAGCTTCGCTTGGTTCGTGATCGCCATGGTGCTGTATGGGATCGGTGACAGCTTTCGAACTGGCACTCACAAGGCAATGATCTTCGAATGGCTGCGAACTCAGGGACGGATTGATGAGAAGACAAAGATCTACGGGACGACTCGCAGTTGGAGCAAATATGGCTCTGCGTTGAGTGCGGTTCTTGCCGCTGTGTTTGTTGTGATCTCTGGTAACTACCGTTCGATCTTCCTGTTCGCGACCGTTCCGTACGTCATGAACATCGTCAATTTCATGGGTTACCCCAGCGAATTGGACGGGCAGAATGAACGGCCGGAAAGTTTGAGTGGAATCCTGCAAGGAACATGGAAGACATTGCGAACCTCAGTCGCTTCGTCTTTCCGACAGCCTTCTCTTCGCCGTTTGATTTGCGAGTCCATGTCCTGGGAAGGAGTGTTTCACGCGGTTAAGGACTACATCCAACCTGTGTTGGCGTTAGTCGTGATCGGTTGGTTTACTAGCAATCAAATCGGCTTGAACGATCGGCAGACGACTGCCGTCGCGATTGGTGCAACGTATACCGTTTTGTTTTTGTTGAGTGGGTTGGCCAGTCGCAGTGCGCATCGGTTCGTTCAATGGGCAGGCGACGAACAGCGTGCAGCCAAACGGCTGTGGCTATTCAACGCGGTAGCCTATGCCCTGTTGGCAGTTTTCGCATGGCTCGGTTTGCTGTGGGCAGTTGTCGTGATGTTTGTCGCGATGAATGTCTTGCAAAATGTTTGGCGACCGATTCTGATCAGTCGATTTGACGAATTCACCAAGGCTGAAAAAGGAGCCACGATTCTTTCGATCGAAAGTGGGGCCCAACGATTGGCCACATTAATCGCCGCGCCGTTGCTAGGATTGTGGATTGATCAGCTGGCGACCGGGGCAGTGGATGAATTAGTTGTCAGTACTCAGTATTGGCCGATTGGGCTGGTTGGTGGCCTGTTGGCCTTGTTGATGTGGCTGAAACGTTGAATGTTTTTTGCGGAGACAATCGCTGATTAGCTTTTGTCGGGGCTTCTCGTGGCGAACTTGGGAAGTCGCGGTCCACATCCCCAGAAAACACAATTAATGTTTTTGAAGCGCAGCAAGATTTTAATTTCATACTGACCATCATCCACTCAGTTCGTTATATTTGCGACCGGTTTCTAAAATACATATCTGGAGTTTGTTGATGAATCGTTTTGCCTTGGGATTAACTGTTTGCGTTGCACTTTGCACGATCGGGTTCATCGGTTGCCAGGAAGGCGATAAGGAGGGCGCGAATGAACCAGCCTCCAGTTCGACCGTGACGGATGACGAGAGCGAAAACGCATCCTCAGAAGGCGACAAAAAAATGACTGAGGTGGTCAAATCCAACTACTCCGATTCCGTCCTGCGGCACGCAGTGTTCTTTAAGTTCAAAGACGAGTCATCCGAAGCTGACATCCAGGGCGTCACCGATGCCTTTGCTGCGTTGCCAAAATCAATTCCTGAGATCATCGACTTCCAGTGGGGTGTGAACAACAGCGGCGAAGGGCATGACAATGGCTTTACGCACTGCTTTCTGTTGACGTTTAAGGACGAGTCCGGACGCGATGTTTATTTGCCACATGCAGCACATAAAGCGTTTGTCGATGTGCTACGTCCGCACATGGCCGACGTTTTTGTGATCGACTACTTTGGCAAAGCAGCTGACTCTGGTATCGAAAAGGAACTGAAGCACTGCGTGTTCTTCAAATTCAAAGACGACGCGGCAGCAGACGATGTTGAAAAAGTCGAAAACGCGTTCGCGGCCTTGCCTGGCAAAGTCGACGCGATCAAAGATTTTGAGTGGGGCAAGAACAACAGCCCCGAATCGCACGACGACGGATTCACGCACTGCTTCATGGTCACGTTTGACTCAGAAGATGGCATCAAAGAATACTTGCCACATCCGGATCATGTCGCATTTGTCGAAGTGCTCAAACCCGTCCTGGATAAAGTCCGCGTGCTTGATTTTTGGGAAACGAAGTAGAACGGAAGCAACGACCGACAACGACATTGATATCGTTATTCGAAAAGAATCTTTTGACTCAGTTGGTGCAATCGCTCAGTTACTGCCATCGCTCAATTGTAAACTAACACATAAACGTTGAGCGACATTGCGACCAGTAACCAGATTCCATAGGGAGCGATTAACAACGATTTCGATTCCATCAGAGGGTGGAACTTTATCGCGATTAGAAACACGGCAACCGTTAGCAATAGCAACACCAACAATGCCGGGAACACTTGGTGGAAACGGAAGAACATCGGGTTCCACGAAACGTTCAACACGAATTGAACCAGAAAAATCGGGAGCATCTTTTGCCATTCGGTTTTCGTCAGCAGCAGTGCCAGGTAAATCGAAAAGCAAAACATGATCGTCGCCCAGGCGACACCGAAGAACCAGCCGGGCGGCGTCCACGGTGCAATTTGCAAATCCTTGTACCATTGCGAAAATGGTCCGTCGCCCTGTAACACATTGCCAATGTACAACGCGCCAAAATTGACGATCAGAAAAATGACAAGGCGAGTCCAGAAGTTGTTCATGTCTGCAAGTCTACTTCTTTTTGCTTCGCGTGACACGGGCAACCAGCGTTATCAACGACTCGAATCTCGATCCATTGCTCCTTCGTGTTGGATTCAACCAGCGTTCAAGAGACTCAACGCCAACAAGATCAACTGAAAAGAACCGTGCCTCAAGCCTTCCTTGTTAGGAAGCCTCGCCGCAGTACGCCTGCGCCGTTGCAGTTGCCATTTCGCTGGCAACTTCGACCGCTGCGCCTGAACTAACATGCGCCGCGCCCCAAGCATCTGCACAACGCCTGATAAAGACTTTGCCTGGCTCCGTTGCCATCCACGCTTGCGACTCAGCCTGGTCGACAGCTTCACCACTGTCCAGGTGCATCCCAAGTCCGAGGAACGCCAACTCCCAGCCAACTCCTGTTGCGCCTGGTCCGTATTGCTTCCAGTGTTTTTCGCCCGCCTCATCCTTGCTCATGGCATGTGCCAAGGTCAGGCGAGTTTCTGATTCGCCGGGCTTTTCCAACGGTTCAAAACGGAGCGTGACCCAACTGACGTTGTCTTGACACTCCCAGGTTATGTCGAGAGCTTCTGGCGGATCGCAGCGGGTAATTTCTCCGCCGGCGTGCCCTTTCAATTGGTACCGGCCGCCGAGTTTCAATTCGCCAGTGATTGGGAGGAACCAGTGTGGGATTCGTTCCGCGGAGGTTACAGCGCCCCAAAGGTCAGCCAGCTCCGCAGCATACACCCTCGATCCACTCACGACTCGCGCCGGTTGCCCGTTGTGTTCCGATTCGCGAACGACACGCGAGTCCATTCCGACTGGACTATTGAAATCCATGTGACTGCTCCGAGAACAAACTGATTAAAGCAAAAGGCCGCAGGAACGCGCCGTGCGTACTCAATTCCCCAACGACTTGGCTCCTCCAACGATTGGTAGCTCCAACGATGTGGCGGACAAATCGACCGTTAACTCGGTACCCGGATCTGGCCAGAGAGTGAAGTCACGGTCCGATGAGAAAATCATCAAGCCAATTTGTTGCCCCTTGGGGATGATCTGATCGTCCGGCTGCAAATCAAACTCCAAATCATAGAATTTGCCTGGCTCCAAGGGAGCGCTCTCGGTAAGCGAACTTTGATTCTGCGGATCGGCCCAACCACGCGTGATGATGTTGTCGTTGAATTCCCTGGAATTCGGATCCCAAGGTAACGAAACAACCCAGACCGAAAGATTGGCTGCCGGCTTGCTGCACGCGAGTTTGATCTTCAGCTTGGGCGTACCGGAAATGTGAACTGGCTTTTGCAGAACCGGTGTCGCAAACAGCAAACGGTTGGGCGAAGGATTCGCCATCGCCAACTGCTTACCTCGAATACTCACGTCGTCTGTGAACGTTTGGTTTGATGGCTGGGTCGTCTGTGTTGCTGTCAGTTGCCCCAGCGATTTCCCATCGCCAGCCGGAAACAACGTGACGGCTTGTGCTTCTGGATTCGGATAGTCCGCGTACGCTGTTGGTTTGCGACGGGACTCGCCAGACCGTACGATCCAGGCTTTCGGATCGTTTTCAACACCGTTTTCAACTCCATGCAAGTACCGAGTAAACCAACGGTTCATCAGCTTGCGAGTCGGCCCGCCACCACCATGATGGCTCTGATGAAAAAACGCCTGGCAAGGAACGCCTTTCGCTTTGAGTGCTTCAAAGACGCGAACTGAATGGGCCGGCATCACGTTCCAGTCATTGAAACCGTGTGCGATCAATGTCGCCGCTTTATAATTGTCCAGCTTGCGCAAGTAATCTCGGCTTGCCCAAAAATCGTTGTAATCACCTGATTTGCGATCTGTGTTGTCTTTGAAGAGTTCGTCTCGGATCGTACTGTTGCAATGTGCTCGCATCTCTGGGTCGCCGCTGTTGATGAAGTCGTACAACACATCGATGTCTTCACCCATGTAACCTCCCGGGTGCCTAACCAGGCCGTTGCTGCGATAGTAATGGTAGTAAGATGTGTTAGGAGCGATCGGGATGATTGCTTCCAAGCCTTCGACACCGGTTGTCGCTGCCGCGATCGGTAGTGTTCCGTTGTATGAAGTCCCCGTCATGCCAACTTTGCCCGTGCACCACGAAGCCTTGATTTCACGACCTCCAACGGCTGAACTGAACCCGCGGGCTCGTCCGCATAGCCAATCAATCACGGCCTTGGGAGCCAACGATTCGTTCTCGCCGCCAATCGTCGGGCAACCTTGCGATCGACCGGTACCAGGAGAACACGAATGCACGACGGCAAAACCGCGAGGAACCCACGTACGTATCAACGACGACGAAATCCTTGTTTTCTCTCCTTGGTGAGCAATCGGTGGTGGGAACTGTCGTTCCGGTGAAGCAGCGTTTAGCTCCTGCTCAGGATTCCAAAAATATTGTTTGCCGTTCGCACCGGTGCCTGAATAGTACGGACTGGTTTCATAGATCACCGGGACCTTCAATCCCTCAGTTTCGGTTTGGCGCGGACGCGTTACATCAACATGCATTCGATCCGGCTGTCCATTGCCGTCCGAGTCAAACTCAGTTTCAACAAAGAGATTTTCTTTGATCCATTGTGTGCGGTCATTGAAAGCTTCAACGACTTGAGCCTCTCCGTCGACAAATTTCGGAGCCGCGTTTTGGCCGGGTGCCGTCGCTGCAAACGCTGCGCAAAACAGAAGTGAAACAACACTGATTCTATAAATAGGCATTTCTTGTGGCCTTAAACTCGTTTGATTTTTACCAAGTTCACCAATGTATCAGTCGCCGTGAGCGGACTCAATTGCGAACGAATGCAACGATCATCAAAAAGCTGTATTTGATAACGTTCGGCTTTTGTTAACCGGTTTTATTGCTTCCGAGCCCTCAAATTCAGCGTCGTTTCTCACAATCGGCGTTCGGTTTCGGCTAATACTGGCCGCATTCCTTGAATTCTGACGCGATTTGGCGAAAATTAAGATTGGTGCTGCGACATGATGTTGCAGCAACTTAGTTTCCGCGCCTTCAAAGGATTGCAGGTGTGGACCTGAAAGAGCCGCCATGCCATCCCCTCACGCCCTCCTAATTCAATCCGCCGATGCGCCCTCTTCTCCATCGAACGATTTTCCGACAACTGTGAATTCTGATACTACTATTGTGGACCCGCTCGCGAATGTGATGAGCGACATTGACGAAGTCGCGACCGAGGGATCGAATTCCACGTCGTTCTTTGACTTCAGCAGTTACGAATTCAGCACCTCCGATTTTCCGCTGCTTGATTATTGGTGGGTTATTCCCATCGTTGTGTTTTTGTTGTTAACCATCTGGTTGATTCGAATCATTATTGTGCAGCGACGTTTGCGAGCAATGGAACGCAGTCCGTTTGCTACCATCGACATCGGACACGAGCCAAACTTCGCTACTGCCGACAACACGCTCTTGCCACGCGGCAGCTCCGTCGCCGACGACGACCAATCCTTAGTCGATACCGTCGCAGAATTCGCAGAACTCGAAGACACCGATCATCCGAACGAAGAACCTGCCTTCGAACCGGAACCAGTCGCCGCGCTCCCACATCACACCGTCCCCCAACTCGCAATGGCGCCGGCTCAACAACCGTTACCGTTGCCCCAAATACCGATTCAACTACAGCATGAATTGCAATGGGCTGAGCAACAAAGGGTCGTCCTGGAAGATTCTCTAGAGCACTCCAACAAGCGGCTTGCGGAGCTTGACGAATCACATCGAGAGCTGCTCGCGAATTCGCAGACTTTGCAAACCGCCAATGAAGAACTTCAAGCCAGGCTCCAATCGCTTGAAGAGGAGATTCAATCCCGGGAGCAGGCAACTGATGCACTGAATGCCCAGATTGGAAAACTGGAAGGCGATCTCAAAGGCGCTGGCGAGGACCTGGAGAAGCAAGCTCAAGAAGCGAAAGAAAAAGCAGTGCTGCGAGAAACGGAGTTCAAGGAGCAATTGAAACGGGCGAAGCAGGAACAGGTTTCTGTTTCGAACGAAAAAATGCAAGCCGACATGCGCGAAGCCGCCAGCCGCGCAAACATCGTCGAGGCGACGGCAAAACTGGAAGCAGCCGAGTCGAAAACGAAGGAGCTGTCGGTGCAGCTGGAAAAGGCTACTGCGGAAGCTGAACAGATTGCGAGCCAACTGGAAGCAGCGAAACAAGAACTGAAGTCAGAGCAGGCCAAAGTTGAAGCAACCGAGAAACAAAAGTCCGAGCTGGCTGAGCAGCTGGAAGCTTCCAAGCAGGCGGAACATGAGCTTGCGAAGGCGCAAGCATCTCTCAGGGAAATGTCAGAACAACTTGCACTCCAACACAACAAGACCGATGAATTAGTCTCCGCCGCTTCTGAGCAAGCAAACGAGAAAGGAAACCTCGTCGCGCAAATTGCCGCATTGGAAAAGAAGCTTCAACCTGCGGAGTCCAGGATCAACCAATTGGAATCCGAGAAGCAGGAACTTAAATCTGAAAGCGCCCAACTACTGGCGGAAAAAGAAAACTTGCTTGACCAATCCAAGGCCAAACAAAACGAGATTCAAAATGCAGTTCACGACAAACTCGAGCAATACGAAGCCAAACTAACTCAACAACAGCGAGAATTCGATCGGCTTAGCGCCGAATTGAGTCAGAGCGAAAAGAACAATGCGATTCTTCAGGAGCAGGTCTCGAAACTAAGCCCAGTTCGGCAGGCAGCGGAATCCAAAAACGGAGCGATGACGACTCCAGCGATTCAGCCTCGTCAGACGGCCGATGCTTCCAACGCGTTTAGCAAGAACGGATCGCCAAAACAAAAATCTGGCCGGAAGACCTCCAAGAAAGTAAGCTCCAATGGCGCGACGAAATTGAAGCCGGATGATTTACGAAAAATTGACGGCATCGGCCCCAAGATCGCCAACTTGCTGAAATCGGACGGTATCGAAACCTATTTACAGCTTGCCAACGCATCGCAACAACAACTAAAAGAGATCCTGGCCAACGCTGGGCCGCGATTTAAAAGGCACAACCCGGAAACCTGGTCGCAACAAGCGAGGTTCGCAGCTGTCGGAGAATGGGAAGAACTGCGAGTATTCCTGGCTGCCAACCGCAAAGAAGCCGGTACGGACAAGAATGGCAAAGCTGTGAATGGCGTTCTGAAGAAACTGCCGAAATAATCGCAAAATTTCGCCTCGCGCCTCAAATATCGAGTAATTGATCGTTCACGAAATCGTCCAAAGCTCTATCATCTGATGATATATAGAATCCGATCCGGATGATCCATGGTTCTGGCACGGACCTATCAAACATATCGCGAGCGTGATTTCGTATGGGCAAGGAAAAGAAAAACACCAACGCATATTTCGCGACTGTTCCTCCGCAGGAAATTCTCCCAATCGTTGATTCACGGTACGAATCCAGCGTCAAAGGATTGTTTGTTGTTGGAGATGTGACCGGGCTGCCACTGGTAAAAGTTGCCGCCAATCAAGGTCGAGAAGTAATCGAACGGATGGAGTCCTCGAAACTGTTCGGTCATGAGCATGAGGGCTTGGATTTGGTGATCGTCGGTGGCGGGCCCGCCGGTATCTCGGCAGCGATCGAGTGCGAAAAACGAAACATCAAGTATGTTCTGCTGGAACGTTCCGAGATAGCAAATACGGTTCGAACGTTCCCGCTTGGCAAAAAGGTGTACGCAGAACCTCAAACCATCGACAACATCAGCGAGTTGGATGTTGATCGGGACCTCGATCGTGATGATTTCCTGAAAATCGTGGAACAGACGGTTGCTGACCGGCAAATCAAATACAAAGAAGGGGTCGAAGTCGGCCGCATCGCGAAGCGCGGAGAGCGTGAGTTTGAGGTGGAATGCAAAGACGGGACACTGTTCCCGGCTCGGCAAGTTTTGATTGCGATCGGACGCCAGGGGCATCCGCGGAAACTGGATATCGACGGGTGCGACGACTGCTCCAAAGTCACGTATCGTCTCCATACTCGGGAAGATTACAACAACGAAGATGTCCTGGTCATCGGCGGTGGCAATTCGGCAATCGAAGCCGCGTTGATGCTGAAAGATCATAATCGGGTCACGATTTCTTATCGTGGAGACGATTTCTTTCGAGCCAAAGAAGAAAACCGCCGTTTGCTGGATGAAGCGATTGCCCAAGGCCAGATCACCGCGATTCTAAAGAGCAACATTAAATCCAGCCGCGAAAAAGAAGTCGACTTGGAAGTCGGCGGTGAAATTCGCACGTTGAAGAACGACAAAGTCATCATTCTGATCGGTACACTGCCGCCTATCGACTTCCTGCTCGACACTGGCATGGAGCTAGACGGAGTTTGGAACCGGACGCGAGTCGCCTGGTCAATTGTTGGTTTGTTGGTGGGAATATTCCTGTACTTTGGTGCGAAGAATTTTGTGCTGCATCCAGATGCTGCTGACGGGAAATATTTGTGGCCACAAGGCCTGGCAGCTTTGAACCCAAACTCACAATCGATGAGTTATCTGTTGCGCATGGTTGCTCCGATCGCGGCGTTGTTGTTGGTCGGTGCCAGGATAGTTCAACATTTGATGTCAGGTCCGACGCGCAAGGCACCGTTTCGTGTGCCCGCTTTTGGCTTACTGCTCACCTGCTTCCTGTTCATGTTCGTTCTGGGCATGGTAACGCCCGACGCAGTCACGTCAGATGTAGCCCAAGCCGGCGAAGGTCCGTATTATTTGAATTTGGGACTGAACAATTACGGCAGCGATGTTGCTGTGAAACAAGCATACGACGCGCTGACACCTGCTCGCGACAACGAGGTGTTTACCGGTCGCGGTGCGAGTTACTTTGCGAACCTGTCGGGCGTTTACTATCTGCTCTATTTTGGATCCATCGCCTTCTTTGGGATCTATTGGGCGGTCAAGAGCAACAACGCGATCATCTGGCGCAGGAACCTGACGATTATTTTGTGCCAGTGGACTTTGTGGTGGGGGATCCCAACCTTCATGGTGGCTTTGTTCGGGCGAAGTGCGATTGCTCCAGTCCTGAAGAAATCCATCAACGCCTGGCCGTTGAATATGACGGCTTTCCAAGTCAACCCGGTGGCCGGGCCCGGTGATCCGGAGTGGTGGCATTTGGTTGGTGTGGTCGGCGTAGTCTGGGCGGTTGTGTTAACGTTTATTATCATCCCGTTGTTCACGATTCGTTACGGGAAAATATACTGTTCCTACATTTGTTCCTGTGGAGCATTGGCAGAGACGGTCGGGAACAGCTTCCGACATCGCGGACCGAAAGGCGATTGGCCCAGGCGATTCGAAAAGTACGGCTACGTCTTTATCCTGCTGGCGACGGTTGCGACTATCGCCGACTTGATGAACTTCAGTCCCGTTCTGTGGATCAAAGGCGACGAACCTTTCAAATTGAACTTGCTCGGCTGGTACGACATCTGGGTCGGCACGTTTCTGGCCGGTGCGATGGCGATCGGGCTTTACCCATTCCTTGGACAAAGGATTTGGTGTCGAATGTGGTGTCCGCTGGCGTTCTGGATGAACTTCTGGGGTCGCTGGTCGAAGTTTCAAATCGTGCCCGAAAAAGGAAAGTGTATCGACTGCAATGTCTGCAACCAGTTTTGCCAGATGGGCATCGATATCAAAGGCCGCGCCTTGCGAGGTGAGCCTGTTACACTGGCGGACACGCCGTGCGTAGGATGCCAGGAATGCATCGTCCGCTGCCCGATGCAGATTCTGCATTTGGGCGAAACTCCGGAAGCAAGTCTAGTCCAGCTAACTGCGAATTAAATATACGAAAGAAACTATGAGTAACGGAAAACAATATTACGGTGCCTATTTTTGGATCACGCTGGTTTCGTTTGCAGTTCCAATTTTTGTTGGCTGGAAAGCGTTCGAAAATCTCAGCCCGACGACCAAGCCAGTCCCGCAACTCGATGCCAGTGGCGTCGACCACGCAGTCTGGGATTATCTGTTGAAGTCGTATGTCAGTTATGGGCTTGTCGACTACGACGGAATGAAGAAAGACTACCTGTTTCGCGAATATCTGGGCGAGCTAGGGGCGTGCAACCCGGACGCACTAGAAACGGATGACGACAAACTGGCTCTCGCCTGCAACGCCTACAATGCATTTGTCATCGACGGGATCATTGGGCACGACATCCGCGACACATGCAACGGTTTCGAACAGGAGAACGTCGGCTTCTTTGATCTCAAAGAGCACATCTTTGCCGGACAGACCATGAGCCTGAACGATCTCGAACATGGAAAGATTCGCCCGGAATTCCGCGACCCGAGAATTCACGTGGCACTCGTCTGCGCGGCCAGAAGCTGCCCAGCGATTCGAGGTGAAGCGTACATTGGTGAACGGATCCAGACGCAGTTGGACGACCAAAGCAAGTTGTTCGCTAACAATCCGAAGTACGTGAATTATGATTCTGAATCGAACACGCTATTGTTGAGCCAAATCCTCAAATGGTACGGCGAAGATTGGGACGCCAAGTACCCCAACGGAGGGTACCTCGAGTGGTTGGCCGGTCTTGTTGACAAACCAGCGATGAAAGTAACGATCGAGGAAGCGATTCGGAAACAAGTCACCGTCGGATTTTCGACCTACGATTGGACGCTCAATTCGCAGGCCGAACCAGGCGCCAAACAGGCCAGCAGCAAGAAGTCTGGCGGTTTCGGATCTGGATCCAGTCCGGACGAGTAGTTCCTGACTGGCTATCGGATAAATCCCATCCGTTCAAAGTTTGGGAAGTACCGGACCGGCCGGTTTAAACTGTGTGGCCAGAATACGAACATCGCTCGACCGATCAAGTATTCTTCGTCCAAATGTTTCGGGCCGTCCCAGACGCGCGCGTCCAGGCTCACTGGGCTGTTGTCGCCCATCGGGAGATACTGCCCCGACTCCAATTCAAAGATCGGCCCCGATTCGCGGGGTCGATCGAATACGCGAAGAGCTTGCCTGGATGCCCATCGCTCGGGGTTCTCATACGTGAAACGCAAATTGAATTGCTCAGTCCACCATTCCGTAAAGCTTGTCGGCACCTGAGTGATCTCATCACCAATGTTTGCTCTACCGCCATCAATCTGAGCCACCGGCGCGACGTAGTAAATGTCCCGATAGATCTTCAGCCGATCAATTCTTAGCTCTGCTCCGATGGACGCGATGCCGGCAGGTTCGGCATCCCCAGGATCCTGTTCGCTGTACCGAGGGACTGGCCTACCTTGCCTGTTGTTGGTGTACGACGAACCGTTGAACTCGATTAAGCGATCGTTCACCCACATGTAGACCATGTCATCCAGATGCGCGTATCGGACCTTGTACTTGCCAATGCCTTCTATACCGGTACTGGCTGTTGGTGCATCGCCGTTGGCCGAATGAAATTTGATTTCACCATGATCACCAACGGTCGATAACGTTGCGGTTCCCGTGGCAACGTCTATTTTGCATTGAAAATGCACGCCGCCTTCAACAAGATCAAAGACAACTTGCCCCGTTTCAGATTTGACATCCAACTCGCAATCCATTGCCAAATCACCGACCCAATGGGTGGCGTGCGAACGATTACGCAAACTCTCGTCAATAGACGACAGGTTCTTCGACCGATAACGTCGATCGTTGTATTCGTAGTAGTCGCGAATCAAAGCGCCGGCCGCTACTTTGCCGCTTGGCGAAACAATCCTTTCCGGCACCCTGCCTTGCTCGATCACATCCCACTCGGACAGCGAAGACGTGGACCTCTGATTGCGGCTGTTCTGAATGGTCTCAAACACGAACTCATCGAATGCGGGCCGCGGAGCCAAATGTCGATAACGCAACCAAACGGGTTCTGCGGCATCACCTTCAAACAGAAAATAAGGCTTACCACCCGATTCGTTGACGCTCCAATTCCGGTTTAGGCTCGGACTCTTCCATTCATTCCAACGACTCGGAAAATCGACCTCCCTCATGGTTTTTGCGATGTGATTCGTATCATCGACAAGATGCAACAACGCGTCGATCTTGTTTGTCGGCTTGCGTTGAATCTGTCTTTCACCAGTCACCGGATCAATCGTGAAGATATCGCCGTTTTCAATCAGCAATTTGTCGCCAGGTAAACCAATCAACCTCTTGATGTAATTCTGTTTACCATTGTTCGGGTTCTTGAAGACGATTACGTCAAAGCGTTCCGGGTCCTGAAAGTCGTAGATGAATTTGTTGACAATAATTCGATCTCCCTGGCAGGAACGGTGGTCAGGATTCCTTTTTGGTTTCATAGTCATGCCGTAACGACAAACAGGACAGTAGGTCTTGGTGACTAGCTCCCGCTTTCCCGACGGATGATGGGCAGCACTCCGGCTTGCCCCGCAGCGGTATTGATAACCGCATTCTTCGCAAACGACGTCCATGTGCTCGCCTTGCAAAGCAGGAGCCATCGAACCAGTTGGAATCATGAACGCTTGAACTTCAAAGGCTTGAAACGCCAACGCCAATGCAACTGCTACAAGAATAGACTCAATCGTTTCCCGAATGGAGTAACGTTTCAGAACTTCAAAAACACCAATCCCTTCGCCAAAG
>CAZXLW010000013.1:13661-61833 GCA_964641465.1 uncultured Pirellulaceae bacterium
TTCCCGAATGGAGTAACGTTTCAGAACTTCAAAAACACCAATCCCTTCGCCAAAGTCTTCCCCAAAGGAATGTTCTGGCTGGGACCGGCTGGCTGCCTGTTGCATCAACGATTTGTTCCGTTTATTTCTTCGTGCCATTTCATTTCCCCAATCCAAATCTCATCAAATACAATGCCGCGATTTCCGCTATTCGGGCTGATAGAGAATTTATTGGCTGGTGAAACAGGAAAACTGCATGTTTTCCCTGAGCGTTGCCAAGCGAGCGAACACCTGACGTTAATCTGCTATTTCGTCTGCAGACTTGATCGTAAACGGCAGCAACAACGCCAGCAAAATACAGGCGAATTCGATCCATGCGACACCGTGGTCGAATATCTCGACCCCTTGATACTGGCGGCCGAAAAGCTCGATTGAGGGATCGGAGATTTTAAACCAGAATCGCGAATAGTAGCAAAGCAGGAACCCGGAAACTAATGTCCAGCCGATGCGATTGGAAAAACAAGTCAGCGGAATGACCAAAACCCAATACCAAGGATTCACTGTCGGTTGCAATAACAAAAACATAGCCACAATCATCAACAGGCCGTTCAAAAACTGGCTCGGGCTATTTGAATAGAATCGACGAATTTGTGAAAGAAACACCACGCCAAAGATGCCAATCGTCACCAAACGGGCCAGGAAGAATGCGGGCGAGCTACCACCGAGACCTCGATCTCGTATCCATGTCGTTGCATTTCTGGCAGTCTCTTTTGGAAACACGACGTACCAAAGAGTTCGCGTCCGATCGTCAGTTCGGAAATTTCGATAGAAGAATCGAAATGCCACGTCGTTGATTCTCCATTGCGTCAAAAAACCGCCAAGTCCTTCTTTGCTTGCCGGGATTAACTTGGGATCAGATTCGGAACCAGCGTCTTTGTCGGCAATCACGGCACTATGCGACTTTGCACCCGCCATCGGATAGAGAGTCCCTCCGGCGACCAACATGCAGGCCAAACCACATGCCACCGAGCACCTCCAGTCAAAACGCAAAAAATAAATCAATATCGCTGGGGTGATGACGATTGGGATTAGCTTCGCACCGATCGCCAAACCGAGCGTCACTCCGGTCAACAGCGAGCACCAGATTCGCTTCTGGCTTGACGTTTCAATCTTCTGAGTACGCAGCGATAGGTAAATCGAGGCGACCATCAAGAACATCGCAATCGAATCGAGATGGCTGCTGTTGGCAATCTCTTTGAGCAGTAGCGGGTTCCAGGCATAGGCAATCAACCACGCCCGATGTCGGTTCAACAGCGCCAACAAGTTCACCAACATCAGCATCGTCGCAAGATCGAACAGCACCAGGACGGCTTTCATCACCAATGCGTGCCACTCGACCGACGCAGAATCCGGAACCAAAGACATCGCCGCACGGAACACAAACTGACTTACCGGTGGATAAATCGTCGTGTAGTCTTCGTAGTGAATCCGACTGAGAATCGTCAGGTTTGACGGTGAACGACTCGCCAGAGCAACGACAGTTTGATACTCATCTGATTCATGATCCGCCCTGGCAAGCACCTGGGCAGGCGAATACGAATAGGGTGATACGCCCGCCGCCGTAACCTTACCGTCCCACATGTAACGGTAGTAGTCGATCTCGAGAATCGGATGCGTGCACAGGAACACGGCGCGAAGTCCGATGGCGAACGCGATGATGACAAGCAATAAACGGCCATTTGCCGATTGGACTTTCAAGGCAAAACGAATTGCGATCGGCAGAAGCGTGGTTGCGAAGAACAGCAAACCGACTAACTCCAGGATAGGTCGTCGGTCGGAGCTTCCGTACTGGAACGGTTCGTTGATCAAGAACACGATCAGGAAAACACTCATCAACACGGCACCGACGATTGTCAGTTTGTGCAAAGCGCCGAGGTCCTGTAATTCACTGCTATCCGTCATTTCGTCATTCGTTCCAGTTGATCACCGCGGCCCAACTAGCGCCTTCCGCTAATTTCCTAGGTGAATTCAGCATTTTTGTCGTACGAAATGAGATGAAAAGGCAAGCAACGCGTGAAATCGGCGAATCTTACGAAAATTGCTACAAAACTCGATCACCAGCGCAAGGTTTCGAGATTTGCATCGTAGAGCGATCTAGAACACGCTGATGATATAACACGTAACGTACGCCCGGCGATTGGTGAGAACGGCGAACAAGCGAGCACGTAACGGCGATGAACGTCGTTCAAATATCTAACGGCGATTGAGCGATAAACGATAGGCAAATAGCGACAGGTATGAACTCGAACCTCGATCCAGAAACACAGCTCAGCCTCATCGTGAAAATTCGCGATGCTGGCGACGAAGATGCCTGGAGCGAGTTTGTTCAGATCTACCAACCTGTCGTCCAGCGATTTGTGCGGCGACATGGTTTGCAGTACGCCGACGCGGTTGAAATCACTCAGGAAGTTCTCAGTCGCGTTGCCAAGTCGATCGAATCGTGGGACGCAAACCACCAGAAGTCAACGTTTCGAGGTTGGCTGTACCGGATTACTCGGAACATCACCATCGACTTCCTCCGCAAGAAGAAAATTGAACGCCAGCGGATGGCCTCCAGTGATGCTGGCCTGAGTCAGGTCGCTGACATGGGCAACAACGATCAGTCTCAGGAGTTTGAGCGCGAGTTTGAGAAGCAGGTTTTCTATTGGGCCGCAGAAAAACTGAAGCCATCGTTCAAGCCCGCGAACTGGCAGGCATTCTGGATGTCGACAATCGACGGCGTGCCGGTAATCGACGTCGCGAAGCAATTGCAAATGACACCGGGGAATGTGTACGTGGCTCGTTCGCGAATCATGTCTCGTTTGTCAGAACTCGTTCAGGCTCGGATGGCAGAAACACAAAGCTAAATCATCGGAAACAAACAAGACGAACAACCCGCACGAAGAATCCCAGAACAAACAAACGCAGTACGCACCGGTAGCTTGGAGTACACGATGATCCAATCCGAACATGTCACCCGAGAAGAGTTACAGGAACTCCTCAATTGTGAGGTGGAAACCGAACGAACACGTGGCTGGCAGAATCATTTACAAAGCTGCGAGTCGTGCCGAAAAGCACTCGACCAGGTGGCTGCTCGTTCGGAAATCTGGCAGAAGGCTCCGGAGCTGCTGCGAGGCAAGCCGGACTCCGGCCAGTACGTTGATCTCAGTTCAGGCGAACTGGAAACTCAGGACGTCGCTGATAACGGTAGCAGTGCTGCCGCGGAGTCTGAGCAAGCTGAACAGCAAATGGCCTTCGGTTACCCGGTGGATGCGTTGCTCGAACCGTCGCACAATCCAAAAATGATGGGACGTATCGGCAGGTACGATATCGAGCGAGAAATCGGACGCGGCGGAATGGGGATCGTCTTCAAGGCGCACGATTCGGAGCTCAACCGACCACTCGCTGTCAAAGTCCTCGCACCCCACTTGGCCAATCACGGACCCGCCCGCCAGCGATTTGCTCAGGAAGCTCGCGCTGCCGCTGCGGTCTTGCACCCGAACGTGATCGCCGTTCACGACGTCAACAACGAAGGAAAAACACCTTACATCGTTATGCCATACATTGCTGGATCTTCGCTGCAAACTCTTGTAGTTCAAAATGGGCCACTGGCGGAAATCGAAGTCGTTCGGATGGCACTTCAGATCGCGGCCGGGCTGACGCCGGCCCATGCCCAGGGATTGGTACACCGAGACATCAAGCCTTCCAACATCCTTGTCGAGCGTGGCGTGAAACGCGTCATTATCACCGACTTTGGCCTGGCCCGCGCTGAAGACGACGCGTCCCTTACCAAGACTGGCTGGTTGACAGGCACGCCGAACTACATGTCGCCGGAGCAAACTCGAGGCGGTCGACTGGATCACCGCAGCGATCTTTTCAGTCTGGGAAGTTTGATTTATTTCCTCGTCACTGGCAGACTTCCGTTCCGTGCGGAAAGTCCGCTTGGCGTTTTAAACCGAATCCAAAATGATAAGCCGACTTCGGTACGGCAAGTCAACAATCCTATTTCGACCACGCTTTCTCAGATCATCGACGTGCTGCTTCGCAAAGAACCAGATCGTCGCTTCCAATCAGCCGGCGAGTTGCACGATGTGCTTGAGCAGCACCTTGCGCATTTGCATCAGCCAGAAATTGCCAAGCCGCCCAAGGTAATCGAAACACCTCCCGGTAGCTGGCGAAAATCGATTGGCATCACCGGCGCAATTGGGGCTTTGATTCTGGGCGGCTGGTTTGTTGCCAGTGCGATTCCAGGTAGCAATAGCGTTTGGTCTTTCTTTAAAGGACAGGAACCACAGACAGTCGTGATGTCTTTCAATGGTGAAGACTGGCCCAACGGGACGTCCTTCCAAATACCGCCTGCCGCAACTGGTCCCGTGGCGATCGTGAACGGGAACGTTGCCAAGGAAAGTGAACCCGCCCAGGCGACTTTCCTGGCGGCCAATGGACCGGACGATGACGGAAGTGATGACTTCAATGCAGGCAAGGACCTGTTGGCTGACGGTCAGTTCGACGAAGCCATTACCAAATTCAAATCAGCCGCGAAGTCAAATTCGTACTCAGCACTTGCGACATACAACATGGGCTGTTGTTACGCACTAAAAGGCGATCGCGATCGAGCTTTCGAGTACTTGGATGGTGCTATCAAGCTCGGTTTCTTGGATGCTGAAAAATTACAGACTGACGAAAACCTGAATTCCATCCGCTCCGACACTCGGTTTCAAGCGTTAATTGAATCGCAATGACCGTCAGTTTGTTCACCCTGATAGCTTAACTCGTTCACCGCTCGTTGCTCGCGACCCTCCCGCCGGGAGGGTGTCTTGCTTTTCGTTGGTCAACGCTACAGAATCGTTTTGCTTTCGTTGTTCATGAATACTGCATTGTTTTGGGCCAGTGTTCGTCAGGCCACAGAAATTGTTTTGGGTTTTACGATAAAACTGCGTCACATTGCCGTTCAATACAACGTCTCAAGAAGACGTACAACAACACTTATTCTTAAATCGGTTTGGAAAATGCAATGACCGGAGTTCCCCAAGTCGAAATCGAGACGATCGCCGAAGAAGATTTTTCCCGGCGAAGTTTCCTGCAACTTGGTGGTGCATGTCTGGCGGGAGGTTTGTTACTTCCGACGCTCGCATCTTCATCGTTTGCCGCTGAGGCCACCAACACAACCCTCCCCGAACGTATGTGGGGCGTGGCGATGACCTATGGAGGGGGACGTTTGGATTTGATCGACTTGGATAATTCAAAGATCCTGCATTCCTTTGATGGTATTCGAGCCACGCATGCGATTACTCCGGTCGAGTCGCTTAATCGATTTGTGATTCACGGTCACCGCGCTGACTCCAAAGAAGGTGCCGTGGTTGTTTTTGAAGTCGATCCCGTTCGAAAGACATGGGAAATTGTTTTGAACAAACAGTTGCCCGGTGGGCCTGCACTGCACTGGCAACCGAATTCTTCGTTCACCGAGATCATGTTCAACACTGTGGACGACGGCGGTCTGCATGTGTTGGACACCAAGGAATTGACGGTCAAACGATTCGACGGCGGCGGTCAGCATTCCAATATGGCGTTTTTCAAAAACTACCTGGTCGCCACGGATAAAATGTCTGGCAAAACGAATCTCAACGTGACCGACCGAAAAACTGGAAAGATCGTTTCTCAGACTGCCGTTGGAAATTGGGGGCACGGAGTAACGGTCAACAACGAGCGCGGCGAGGCGTTTGTTTGGTCATCCGAGGGCGTTCATGTGATTAGTCTGGCGAAAAACACGATGGGTAAATATGTCCGTCTGCTGGAAACCGAAAACCCGGACGAGCGTAGTTGGTTTTGCTGGACGCCTCAGGGAGGTCGGTACAGCCACGATGTTTCATGGAATCCAGGTGACGAGTATCGCCCGTATCTTTTGGTCCTGGACATGAAGAAACGCAAGTTCGAAAAACTGTCTACCGGCGACCCGGAAATGCAGCCCAGTTTCTTACAGCTTTCGCCGGACGGTAAATGGGGATTGGCCAGTTTGCGAGGACGCGAAGACATTGCGATTTTCGATACCGTTAAGAACGAGTTTCTCGGCGTGGTAAAAGCGGGGCCAGCTCGCGCCAGTTTCTTTGAACGAGACATGGGTTTCTGTCGCCAACGTGATTGTGCACTGGTAACCAATACGGGTGACAACACGATCAGCCTGTTGGATCTGAAACGCAAACAGGAAATTCGCCGAATCTCGCTGCCGCGCCGACCGCTGTGGCTAAAAGCTCTCTCGCCCGCATAGTTTCATGGCCACGCGTTATCTAACGGGCAGCCAGCTCAAACGATGAGGAGATTGCGAGTAATACAAGCCCGACGCGGAAGTTTGGCCAATCTATTAATCGTAATTGGCAAATCGAATAACAATCAGGGTCCCGCGGAATCAGCACCATCTCTCGTAATATTGAAAAACGCCCTGACAACGGACCTCACGTCAACGACGATATCGCGAAACACCGTCGAAAACGCGGTAAGTGCAATTTTGTAATCGAAAGACGATACATCGGTCCGGACCTTGAAGATCCACATCCGCAGATCCACAGTCGCGAGTGGAAAACCTACCGTTCGTACGAAACCGAAACAGCAGTTGAAAAAGGCTGGGCTGCTCTCAAACGTTCAGCCAAATGGACTCGCATGAAAGATGAGTTCGAGTTCCGCAGGACCAGCGAATAGAGTCGTTTCGGTTGTGCCACGGTATCGCAACAGTTGCGTGCCCTACCATTGAACCGACTTCTCCTGACCGTTTCCATTACCTCGGAAACTGTCGCATGGTTGAACTTGCGCCGTGTTTTGGTTACGTTCGCTGGTATGTTCTGTCTTCAGCCAAACTGCGATTCGATAATGAAACCAGCCAATTTCGCTTTTGCAACGATTTTGATTTGTTGCCTGTTCTCAGATTTCCTGATCGCCTCTTCCGACAATCAAACGGGCAACCGGCCCAACATTGTCTTCGTATTCAGCGACGACCATGCGTGCCATGCGATTGGTGCGTACAACGGTTGGTTAAAGAGTGTCAATCCGACGCCGAACATTGATCGGCTTGCGAAACAAGGCATGCTGTTTCAAAACAGTTTTTGCACGAATTCGATTTGTGGACCGAGTCGAGCGGTGATTCAAACCGGAAAATTCAGCCACCTGAATGGATTCATGACGAATGGGAACAAGTTTGATGCCTCACAACAAACTTTCCCCAAGCTGATGCAAAAGGCCGGATACGCGACGGCGATCATCGGCAAGTGGCACTTGAAGTCGACGCCGCAGGGGTTTGACTACTGGGATGTGCTCCAAGGGCAAGGAGAATACTACAACCCGGTGCTGATGAAAAAAGAAGGCAAACGAACCGTCGAAGGATACTGCACTGATATCGTCACTGATTTGGCGATCGACTGGCTGAAGGAGAACAAAGATTCAGATCGCCCGTTCATGTTGATGTGCCAACACAAGGCACCGCATCGTTGCTGGATGCCTCCGCTTCGTCACTTGGATCTTTACAACGACATCGACATCCCCGTTTCGCCGACCCTGTTCGATGATCAAAAGGACAACGCCAAATGTGTTCTTGTTGAGGAAATGGAAATTGACCGCCACATGAACATGGCCAACGATCTCTTCGCGCCACAAAGCACAGTGACTCGACCTCCAACGGACGAATCGGGCACCAAGAACCTTCTGAAGATGACTCCCGAGCAACTTGCAGCCTGGAACAAAGGCTACGAAGCCGAGAACCAGGCGTTGGTCGACGCAAACCTTTCGGGCAAAGAGCTTATCCGCTGGAAATACAATCGCTACGTCAAAAACTACCTCCGCTGTGTTCGAGGCGTCGATGACTCGGTTGGGCAATTGATGAGCTACCTGGAAGAATCAGGGTTGCGCAAAAACACGATTCTTATCTACTGCTCGGATCAAGGGTTCTACCTTGGCGATCATGGCTGGTACGACAAACGTTTCATGTACGAAGAATCTTTGAAGATGCCGTTGATTGTTAGCTGGCCGGGCGTCACCAAGGAGGGATCGGTAAACAAGAACCTGGTCCAGAACATTGATTATGCGGAGACGTTCCTGGAAATTGCTGGAGCTGAAATCCCGACGGATATGCAAGGTAAGTCGATGGTTCCATTGCTCAAGGGCGAACCTGCCGACGATTGGCGGGATGCGATCTATTATCACTACTACCAGTTCCCCAGCGTGCATATGGTTGCTCGTCACTACGGGGTTCGCAACGATCGCTACAAGTTGATTCACTTTTATCAGTTCGACGAATGGGAACTTTATGATCTAGAGAAAGACCCAGACGAATTGGTGAATCAGTACGCTAACCCCGAGTACGCCAAAATCACAGCTGGATTGAAAGTCAGGCTGACAGAACTTCGCAAGCAGTACAAAGACGATTCAGATGTCAGCGCAAAGTCGAAGGAGTGGCAGGACCAGTTCTACGACACGCTTCTCCCGCAGCCTCAAGGGTAGGCAGGCAGCTAGATTTAACTAACCGGGTGTCGAAATCGGCGCCCGGTTTTTTTAATTCGTCAATTGGCTGGCAATCCAGCGGTCTCGCCGTTTGTCTTTTTAGCTGCTGATTTGGCCACAGTTCTTCGGGCCTATCCAGCGGCCGCCTCCAAGTACAGCGGAGCACCCGGGCCGACGGGAATGCCTATCACAAAGACCCAGATATAGAAGAATATCGTCCAGCCTACCGCAAACACGATCGAATAAGGCAGCATCAGACTGATCAAGGTTCCGATGCCAAGATTCTTGTCGTAGCGACATGCATACGCATAGATAATCCCGAAGTAGCTCATCATCGGTGTAACAACATTGCTCGCAGAATCACCGATTCGGTAGGCACATTGGATAACTTCCGGGCTGAACCCAACCAGCATCAGCATCGGCACAAAAATCGGCGCTGTGACCGCCCACTTCGCACTGGCGCTGCCCATCAACAAGTTCGACAGGAAACAGACCATGATGAACGGAATAAACACCAGCGCGTTGTCCATGTTGAGTGCCTTGATTCCATTGGCGCCAACGACGGCCAAGAGCGTTCCGAGGTTGGTCCATTTGAAATACTCAACAAATTGGGCGGCAAAAAATACAAGCACGATATACATCGCTAACGTTGCCATCGTCTTGGTCATCCCGTTGACCACATCCGTGCTGTTCTTGACTGAGCCAGTCACGTATCCATACACAATTCCCGGGATCAGGAAGAACACAAAAATCAAAGCCACCACGCCGCTGAGTAATGCCGATTTCGCTAACGCGCCGGTTTCCGGGTTTCTCAACGCTCCGTAAAACGGAGGACTTGTTTCCGTCGGAGCAGAAAATCCGCTCAGGTAAAACAATCCCACAGTCATGATCGCGATTGTCCCAGCTGCCCACCAAAGCCCGCGCTTTTCCAGTTTCGAAAGCGCTTCAAATGATGCGGATTCCTCGACATCGTCGTCCGCCAGGCTTTTGTCGTACTCCGGTAACCTTGGCTCAACAATCAACGACGTAACCGCCGTGCCCATAAACGTGACCAGGAAAGTACTCCCGATCATGAAGTACCAATTGACGGCGGCGTGCACCTCGTACTCCGGATCAATCATCCGCGCAGCTTCTTCCGTGATCCCCGCCAGCAACGGGTCGATGGTCCCCAGCAGCAAATTCGCGCTGTAACCACCGGATACTCCAGCGAATGCCGCCGCCAGCCCAGCCAGCGGATGCCGACCAATCGAATAGAAAATCACTGCACCGAGCGGCACAATAACGACGTAGCCAATTTCCGAAGCAGTATTGGACAAAACGCCCGCGAACACTAACGCCAACGTCACCGCGTGCCGCGGCGCGCCGATAACGACGGCTCGGATCGCGGCGGTCAGTAAACCGCTGTGTTCGGCGATGCTGACGCCGAGAAGTGCAACAAGGACGGTCCCGAGCGGTTTGAAATTGACAAAGTTATCGACGAGATTAACCAGAATTCTTCGCAACCCTTCCTCGTTCATCAGCGAGACTGCCCGGATCATTCCATCCGGCGCGCGGCCAGCGGAACCTTCTGGCCGCGGATCCTGAACGGCCCACTCGAACCAACCACCAAACCCGCTGAGCACGACCGTTCCTGCAGCGAACAGAAAAAACAGGGTTACTGGATGCGGTAACAAGTTTCCGGCACTTTCGACGACCGCCAGAAACCGGTCAAAGATTCCTCTTTTCTTCTTTTCCATTTTTTATCCCCGCTAAGCTCGCTATTTCCGCGACGTTCTCAAAATTTCAAGTTCGAATTATAGTGGCTGTTTAGTTTTCTGCAGGCACAAAAAAAGCTCACCAACAATTAGTTCGCTGGCGAGCTGTGGTTTTCTGAATTGCAGCTGAATTGCAACAATCGAAAGTCGATTCTAACGACTCATCGCGACTCCATCGAAACCCTTTCGCTTGGCAGGTTCGAGGTCGAAGCGATCCAGGTTCATGACTTTGTTCCAGGCAGCCACAAAGTCCTCCACGAACTTCTCTTTCGAATCGTTACAAGCGTACGACTCAGCGATCGCACGAAGCTGCGAATTGGAACCAAAGATCAAGTCCGCTCGAGTCGCGGTCCATTTGACTTGACCGCTCTTACGATCTCGACCTTCAAACGCGTTGTCGTCAGTCTTCGTCCAGGCCGTACTCATATCGAGCAGGTTAAGAAAGAAGTCATTATTCAAAACGCCAGGCTTGTCGGTTAAAACACCATGCTTGCCGCCATCAAAATTAGCATGCAACACACGTAAGCCACCAACCAGCACAGTCATTTCTGGCGCTGACAATCCGAGCAACTGAGCTTTGTCGACCAGCAATTGTTCTGCCGGACGACTTACTCCGTCTCGTACGTAGTTCCGGAACCCGTCATAGCGAGGCTCCATAACAGCGAACGAATCGACGTCGGTCATCTCTTGGGTTGCGTCAGTTCGACCAGCGTAGAACGGGACTTCAACTTCGACACCCGCATGTTTGGCGGCCTTCTCAACGGCAACACATCCGGCGAGCACGATCAAGTCCGCCATCGAGACTTTCTTACCAAACGCGTTTTGGACTTCCGTCAACTTGTCCAGAACCTTCGCAAGCACTTCAGGATTGTTCGCTTCCCAATCCTTCTGCGGAGCGAGGCGAATTCGAGCACCGTTTGCTCCACCACGCTTGTCCGAACCACGGTACGATGACGCGGATGCCCAAGCGGTCGAAACGAGTTCTGGAACCGTCAAACCAGTATCAAGAATCTGTTGTTTCAGATTGGTGATGTCCGTGTCATTGATCAACTGTTGGTTGGCAGCAGGAACCGGGTCCTGCCAAAGCTGAGCTGGCGCGACTTCTGGACCGAGTAAACAAGTGACGGGCCCCATGTCGCGGTGAGTCAACTTGTACCAGGCTTTGGCAAACGCTTCTTCGAACTGTTCCGGGTTCTCGTGGAACCGTTTCGAGATCTTCCCGTACGCTGGATCTTTGATGAGTGCCAAGTCCGTGGTGAACATGACTGGCGCGTGGGTCTTGTTGGCATCGTGCGCGTCGGGAACCGTACCTTTGGCAGAATCATCTTTCGGTGTCCATTGGTGGGCACCGGCTGGACTTTTCGTCAACTCCCATTCGTAAGCGTACAAGTGTTCAAAGTAATCATGCGACCACTGCGCTGGCGTTGTCGTCCAAGCGCCTTCCAGGCCGCTGGTGATCGTGTCAACTCCGTTGCCTTTGCCGTGCTTGCTGTTCCAGCCGAGCCCTTGCTCTTCAATCGATGCAGCTTCTGGCTCCGGACCGACGTTGCCTTCCGGGCTGGCAGCTCCGTGCGCTTTACCAAACGTGTGGCCACCCGCAATCAACGCAACGGTCTCTTCATCGTTCATCGCCATCCGACCGAATGTTTCACGAATGTCGCGAGCAGACGCAATTGGATCTGGCTTGCCATTAGGACCCTGTGGATTGACATAGATCAAACCCATCTGGACAGCCGCCAGTGGATTCGCGAGATCACGATCACCAGAGTATCGCTTGTCCGCCGCCAGCCACTCGCTTTCCGGTCCCCAATAGACATCCTGTTGCGGTTCCCAGACGTCTTCACGACCACCGGCAAAGCCGAAAGTTTTGAAACCCATCGACTCCAGAGAAACGTTGCCAACCAGGATCATCAAGTCAGCCCAGGAAATCTTGTTACCGTACTTTTGCTTGATCGGCCAAAGTAATCGGCGAGCTTTGTCCAGGTTCGCGTTGTCTGGCCAGCTGTTCAGCGGCGCGAATCGAATGGTTCCATCGGAAGCACCACCTCGACCATCGCCAACTCGATACGTTCCAGCGCTGTGCCAAGCCAAGCGAATCATGAATGGACCGTAGTGACCAAAGTCCGCTGGCCACCAGTCTTGAGAAGTCGTTAGCGCCTGTTCGATGTCTTTCTTCAACGCCGCCAAATCGAGCTTGTTGAACTCTTCGGCGTAGTTGAAGTCTTTGCCCATGGGGTTGGCCTTGGCTGAGTTCGCATGCAGCACCGAAAGGTTCAGCTGGTTTGGCCACCAGTCCTTGTTGGTGTAGGCGTCGTTCGCAGACGCCATCTTGTCGGCGGGCGTCGCTACACCAGCGTTTGCAGCCGCATTCGCCGCAGCCATCACCGGGCACTTGCTGATCGGTTGATTGCTTTCAATTTTTGAAGTTTCTTCAGCTAACAGACGAGCACCGCCTGTCAGGCACAAACATGCGACCGCGAATGCGGCCAAAAGAACGGTTTGTTTTATATTGCGAGTTCTCATATCGATTCCCCAAGAGATTAGAAGTTGAATCGGTCGTTATATCCAAGCCATAAGTATTCGTAAAGCCAAGTGGCTTTTCGTATAACCAGGCTGAATGACAGCGATCCTTACAGCCAATACAGAGTCAGAAGGACTCGAGAATTTGCGTCAAAAATCGATCATTCATGAGAATGAAATTAGCGAACGCACAGGTACGGAACCTGCCTGAGAATCATTCTAGAGAGAGAGTCTTGCTGCTAATTTGTTTGCTTGCCAACCAAACAAACAAATGACCCGCAAGGGACTAGTCCTGCTCGTTCATGCGGGGATCGAACTCGCAATCTTCAAACCACACGTCGGTTGGATCGCCTGCTTCTTGCCAGAATGGAGTTTCGACGTCCCATCCGCTGCTGCTGGAGCCTGATCTTAGTGTTTGTCGCATCTCGTTGATGGACTCGAGAACTTGGTCAAAACTGTAGGTTGGGTGGCTGTTCATGGATGTCTCGAAAAGAAGCAGATAAGAAGAGTTCATCTGAAAGATAGGTCAACAATCGAGCACTTGGAGACGGAAATTGATCAAGAGATGGCGATTTTCGGGAGATCTGACGCCCTAAAATCAGTACAAACGCCCCGATGGCGCTTTTGGTCTACCAGTCGGTGGTCACGAAACGATGAAATCCGAGGGCGCGCTTGAAACTGCCTTTTTTTTCCGTAATATATTGCACACCGGTCCGAGCCTGAGAGACTTGCTGGATTCTGCACCCAGCCGCTCTTTGTCATCAATGAACGGGCAAAAGACTGGTCACTTCCCCACCACTTCCAATTTGTTCGAGGTGCCGCGTGACAAGGAACCTTGTTGTCGGTGACATTCATGGATGCTACAGGGCGATGCGAAAGCTCTTCGACATCGTTGAGCCCGAGACGGACGACGTTATCGTCACTCTGGGTGATTACTGTGATCGCGGCCCGGATACTGCGTCTGTAATCGATTGGCTGATCAACTTTTCTGCAAAATATCAGCTCAAACCGCTTCGCGGCAACCACGACATCATGATGCTCAAGGCCGACGAGGACGACGGTGAATTCGTTCAGTGGCTGAAAGTCGGTGGCGATACGACGCTAAAATCGTATTCGGACGGTCACATCGACGAATTCGCCATGTCTGACATTCCTCAATCGCATTGGCGATGGCTGCAAGAAGATCTTCTGCCGTATTACGAATGCGATACTCACTTCTTCGTTCACGCGAATGCGTATCCCGATGTACCGCTGTCGGAACAGCCGGAGTTCATGTTGTACTGGGAGAAATTCGAAGACCCAGCTCCGCATGAGTCTGGCAAGGTGATGGTTTGCGGTCACACGACGCAGCGATCTGGTCAACCTGTCACCAACGGGCATTCGATTTGTATCGATACCTGGGCCTATGGGCACGGTTGGCTGACTTGCCTGGACGTTGATTCTGGGAGGATCTGGCAAGCCAATGAATTGGGCAAAACTCGCAAGTATTGGCTAAACGACGTTCCGGTCCTGGCTGAAACGTAGCCAACTGATTTTTTTCGACGTTGCGTCAACCTGCGCGCGACTTATGCCAGCAAAAATCGACTTCCGTTAAATCGCAACCTTTTCTAGTATTCCGCCCCATTTCGTTCGAACCGAGAACGCAGGCGATGAATACTCCACAGATACCAAACCGACCACCACCAGTACGTTACGTGATGCTGTTTCCAGGCAGAACAGGGTCGACGTACTTGACCGATCACATGGCCAGTCATCCACAAATCGTGGCGAATTACGAGATCCTCAGCCAGTACCAGGAATCCTGGGACCAGCAAAAGGAATTTTTGGATGACATGATCAGCACGAATCGGCGTCCGCGCATCCAGGCGATTGGTTTCAAGACCAAGATCACCAGCGTGCTGGCTCCGTTCAAGTTCGAGAAGTATCTCAAAGAGAACGATTTTCGAGTGATCCATTTGACTCGCGACAATCAACTGAAATTCATCGTCTCGATCGTGCGGGCGAAGATGCTGCGGGCGAAAACTGGCACGTCCAATTTGATCTTCCAGGAACATCAAGCCGTCGGGCCCACTGCAATTCCACTCGTAGAATTCGCCAAGGCCAAACGACGGCTGCGGCGGCGAAATCGACTTTCCCGAATCATCGACCGAATAAAAGTCCCGACGGTTGAACTTAGCTACGAAGACATGTTGCAGAATGAACAATCTGTCCTCAAGAAGTTATGGGGATTCCTAAACGTTAAGAATATCGCAACAGTCGGGCGGACTCGAAAAAACACGCCTCAGGATCTGCGGACTGCGGTTACCAACCTGGATGAAATCATCAATCACCATCCGGAAATGGCACGCTACGTCGATCAGTATTAGAAACGACTGTCGCAAACCTCAGCAAGCGCCAAATAATATTCAACGAATATTGAAGCGGTTTTGTAGAATGGAGGTTCCTGTCCGTTCACGCTGTCGGACGGGAATGTCCAACCTGCACCTTTGCCTTTAGTAGGTGCTATTGCGCTAGCGCCCAACGCCCAGTGATTTTCGTGTCAAAAAACAGAGTACCTCCAATCCGATACGTCACCATGTTCCCTGGGCGGACTGGTTCCACGTTTCTGACGGACCATATGAAGTCGCACCCGGAAATATGTGCGCGGTTTGAAATCCTCAGCCGCCATCCAGACTCCTGGGAAAGCCAACTGGAATGCATGACCACGTTGTTCCAAACCAAGCGGTACCCGCACATCAAAGCGTTGGGTTTCAAATGTAAGCTGACCGGGGTGTTGGATCAGGACGCGTTCGGACAGTTCCTACGCGATTGGAATTTTCGCATCATTCACCTGGTACGCGAGAACCATTTGAAGTTTATCGTATCTGTCATTCGAGCGCGGCATTTACGATCGGAACAGGGGCGATCCAACCTGCTGGAAAAAGGGCAGGACCCGATCGGTCCAATTACGATTCCGGAGCCCGTCTTCGCTCGTGCCAAGAAACGTTTGAACGTAGCCAGCCGGCTTCAGGACTTCGTCGAAGCTTCCGGACTTTCGACACTTCGCATTGCATATGAAGATTTGATCTCCGATGAATCACGAGTATTGGCTGGTGTTTGGGAATTTCTTGAGGTGCAGCCGCACGAAACGGTTTCGACTCCTCGCAAGAACACTCCCGACGATATCCGGAAGGCAGTTCTCAACCTCGACGAGCTCATCGCCCATCATCCCGAGATGGCGCGCTTTTTGGACTCTGACAAGTAACTTGCCCAACAGCGGACGGTTTTTGATTGAATTACTCACCAGTTATTCAATCAATTGCAATCTTATGTTTTTAGCCTGAATTACCGCTATTTCTTATCGCAACTGCCCACACGATATCTTCAAAAAACTTGGGCCGATCTTCCGATAGCATTCTGTGAAGTATCCTCCGGCAAATTTTGCCGTAACCAATTCGCTTCACACTTTCACTTTGGGCACGAGCAAATGATTGAATTCCTGAAAACCGTCTTCAAGACGAAAAACATCGAGTTGGAAGCAAAACTCCAGCCCACTCCTGACAATACCTTCGGCGGTAAAGCCGAAGTTGAATTCGAATCATGGAGTGATGGTACCGGAAACATCGAAGCTGAAATCAAGCATTCGGGAATACCGGACGGAACGGAAGTAGAGGTCGTTTGCGGCGGCAACCCGATCGCCAAAATGGCTGTCCTGAACGGGTTTGCCAAAACCATCCATGAGTTCGACGATCTCAATCCAACACCAAACTTTTCCACTGGAGATCGCGTCCAATTCTTGCTCGAGGGCATTCCAATTTTCCAGGGTCAATTTATTCCCGATTAACGGTTCGTCAGACAACCAAAATTCCAACCATTCCAATTCTTCGAGGTATCAAAATGACAAAGATTGATCGAGACGTAGAAAAGTCGTACTCCAACACAGAATTCGTGTCAAAGCTCCGACGATTCGCGGATGCGATTGAGTCCGGCGACAAGTTCGAAATCCAAATCGACGGTGAAAGAATTTATGTTCCCGTTCACGCTGAGTTCAATATCGAGCATGAGCGCGAAGACGGAAACGAAGAAATCGAGTTCCAGATCAAGTGGACAAACGAAGACTGAAGTCGACGAAGACCGCAGTCGGGGTGGCTCGAACCAGCCACCACTGGTTAACAGCGTTACCAACGGAACAACGTCAGCACGTTGTTCCGATGCTCGCCAGCAGGCGGGGAAAACACCACTCTAGTGCCTGCCCGAGCTGTCTGACGCAGAAATTACGTTATTGGGCTACAGACGCTTCAACCGAGTTTACCAACAACTTCCAGTCCTCAATCAACGTCCCTTCGACGTTGGCGTTGGTTATCATGAAGTGCAATCTGCGAACCGCTTCGCCATCGGGCGCGGTGTCGAACAGGTTCTTCAGAAAATAAGGTGGAATCGACTGGTAGTAAATCGCAGCGCTGACTTTCAATTTTGCGGGATCAACACCGTCCGGAAGCTCGATTCGATAATCTATCCGATCCGTTCCGCTTCCGTCCGTGTATTGGGGATCCGCCTTGGCCTGCGGACCTGGATGCGTTGCCTTCAAGTACGCACCGTTCAATTCAGGCGACGGCCCTTCGGCTTTCCATCCACGAGGCAGCAAGCGATTGTCTTTGACCGTGTGACTTCCGCGGACAAAGCTCGTCGTGAAACGTCGCGTTGTTTTGGTTTTCAGCAACGTCTCGTAAATCTGCACCTGCCCCTGTGAGTCGATGACTTCGTGGTGTTTCTGGTAGGCCTGTTGGTTGGTGTTAGGAATGATATCGAAAAACTCGCTTGGTAATCTTTCACCGTTCTCGTCGACGAGCACGCCGTTCTCATCAGTCCGACCAGACGCCCAGACGACTTTCTCCGAACCATCCTCCTGCGGTTCGAAGACTTTCAACTCGACGAATGCACGTCGGAAACCGACACCACTAGGGAAACGGTGTCCGACTTTGTTTTTGACATTCAGTGTTGCGTGCAATAAACCTCCGTCTACTTTCGTCTGGAGATCCAAATCGACAACATCGTTCCGAGCTTGCCGCTTGAAGTTCTTCATCGCATGCGGGATATCCAAACTCGAGCCCGTCATATAGTCGTTCTTTCGCACGCCCAGGATCGAATCAAATTGGCGGAATAACTCGACCAGAAACGCATTCAGACCGACGAAGTTATGTCGTTTATAGCCAGCTTCCCGAAGTCTAATGTTCAGGTTCTTCAGCTCCGTCAGATTTTCCGCGTCCGGATAGGTGTTGTCCTGGATGATAGCAATCCGCGTCTGCAATTGCTCGATGTTGATGTCGTGCTCTTCATCTACAAGGCCTTTTGACATGTGACAATCCTGGCAAGATTGGGCGTTTGGATTGTCGGTGTTGTACTCGTTTTCGAACTCGCTGTTTAACCATTCCAGGTACGTAGCTTGTTCAACGTGATGATGAAATTCCTTGAAGGATTCGACTGCTTCGCCATCTACCAAAGACTGCTGGTCCTTGTCAGGTGCGTGGTCACCAAACGGATCGTCGACGACTGGCAGCGAGACGACATGACATGTACCGCACATTCGCGAAGACTGGATGTAATCGCTGTGCTTCGGCTTGATCCCGAGACCGTGGTGCATTGAATATGTCTCGATTTCGTCGTCTTTAAACGGGCCATATACTTCGTCTGGAGGCCCGAGAACAAAATTGCCCGTGATCGATGTCTCCAGGTAAAACTGCAAGTCGCTGCGCGGATCGCCTTCAGGCTTTTCGCGTTCTTTGCTGCGATGGCAAATCATGCAGCTAATCCCGTCGCGAGCCAAAGCTCCGTAAATGCCTTCGCCGGTCCCAACGTGTTCGTCCTTCCCTTCGATCTGGTGAACGTGTTTCACGCTGAACTTGTCATCCGCGTTCGTCTTGTCCATATCAAACTGATGCTTGCCCATCGCACCGTGACAACGCAGGCAAGTATCTGCCAAAGTCGACGAAATACCCTCGGCCTTTTCAGACGGGAATTCATCCCGCAACATCGCTTGTTCACTTTCCAGCTGAGCGAAGAAAATTGGGTCGCGCCCAGCCAAGCCCATTGGGCTCCAGCGCCACTCGCCGTACGGCGATACGTTCCAACCTTCGGCGCGGTATTCGTAAAAGCTTTTCTCTTCCAGTCCCACGAACATGGTCGGCCCGAAACTATCGACCAAACCCGAATGACATCCCATGCACTGATTCGACGTGGCCAACTCCTGCTTGCCACCGCTAGCACCTTTGATTACCCAATCGTGAGTGACTGGTGGAATGTGCTGAATCTGACTGACGTCGGCCTTAGTCAAAGCCTTGATTTGCGGATACAACTTAGCGATCGATGGATTGAATTGCCACTCGCACTGTTCTGGGAAATCGGACGCAGTGCACTGCGGATGACTGGATGAATCGGAACTGGCAGCGACTTTTTGAGTCTTCGCTTTCGCTGCACCTTCGGCCAATTTCTTTTCCATCTCCGGGTCTATGTTGTCTTCAATCTCTTTCTCTTCCTTCTTCTTTTTCCGCCATGAATCGTCGACGCGAAAGATGATTGGCTCGCCAGGGAACCCTTCAATATTCCTTAACGCGGAAAACGTAAATTCGTTGTTGCGATCCGGCGATTCGATTCCTGGAGACTGGGTCGACGCATGGCAGCGAATACAATAATGCCCGAATCCGGAATCAGGGTGGGGGAACGGATATTCGGTGGTTGACTTTACCGATGGACTTCGATCAGCCTTTTTGCTGTTCGGATAAGGATTCGCCCAGAACCAACCGTCATGCGAACCCTCGGAATCCTTAACCATCACGGTCCATGATTTCAAGCTCGCACGTAGCTCGTCTTCAGATTTTTCGAGGTGCTGTACCGCCGGAACAGCGTACTGTTCTTTGACGATTACTGCACCGTCGGGAATCATGCCTTTCCGTTCGTTGATCAACCATCGCATGACTTCTGGGGAGTAGTATACCCTGACCGCCGGGTGGGTTACGTACTTGTGGTGGTTTATATACGGACCCGTATCGCGAACCGACTTGTCCACGGCCCAGCCGAATTCCTGATACTTTCGTTCATGCAGGAACTCGAACAAGATCGCTTCGAACGACTCGACACTCATCGTGCTTGGCTGCGGCAAGTTCGCGGGCTTACCGAAGTCTCGATCAACGTCGGCTGGCACCTCCGTGTCATCGTTTGAAGCCGCCCTGCCAAAGTACCCCGACTCCGGGGCTGCTAGCTTCGCCATCATCCCGCCAGTTAATCTAGCCGACCTGGTCTTATTCGGCCTTATTTCGACCCGTGAAGCGGTGTCATCGGCGGAGTTCTGTTGCCTGGCCAGCTGAATCAGTGAGGCCAACCCCACAACCACAAGTCCCAAAACAATGGCTACTAAGAATGAGTATTGCTTGCTCACCAAGTGACTCCCCGAGAAATTGTCTTCACGCTATCGCCGCCGCTGATAGCTATTGTCTTCCGTCTACCGTCTACGGCCGTCAAAAGTAGATTCGGTAGTTTCTGTTAAGGCTTCAACGTAAACCGAAGGAGCCCCGCCTAAGTAACCTATTATGGCTTTGGGCCCAGCCTTTCCGCAATATGCCCGTGATCAAAAGCAGCCTTCTCAAGACGTAAATTCTCAGAAGCAGACTTGAGACCGCAATGTTCCGGCTGCAGTCGCCAACATCCGAAGGAAAGCAAGGTTTGGGGAAGAGTCTGAAATTTCACAGAATTGCGGTTTTGGTCGATTTTTGTCGAGGCAATCATAGATTACAGTTGTGGGCGTCAAAAAGTGATAGCTGGGAGGCTGACCAAATGTTAGGCGAAGTAGAACCTCAGATAGCGAGCGATGCGGGATGTTGGTTCCTGCATGCCGCCAATGTTCTGTACATCATTTGCTACGCAGTCAAGGATGTGCTGTGGCTCAGGATATTCTGCGTCCTGGCCATCTTGATCATCATGCCATACTACTACCACCAACACCTGAGCGAACCGGTATGGTGGAACCTGGCTTTCCTCGCGATCAATATGTTTTGGATCGTCGTCATCATTCGCGAACGAATTCCCCCGCGGATGACTGACCAACAAAAGCGACTGTATTCAGACGTATTCAAGGCCAGCTGCTCGCCGCAGGATATGTTGAAGCTTCTCTCCGTTGCGACTTGGGTTGATTGCAAGGAAGGGGACTTGCTTATCGAGAACAAAAGTGATCCTGATGGTTTGATTCTGATCGACAAAGGTACTGCTAGCGTCGTGGTCAATAAGAAGCTCGTGGCTTCCTTGGGCCGAGGTGACTTTGTTGGCGAGATGAGCTATCTGACAAACGAGCCCGCTGTGGCCGATGTCACAGCAGCCTCTCCCATGACCTACATCCGCTGGGACCGACTAGAGCTTTACAAGCTGTTCGACGGGCGGACGGAGCTGAAATCGGCCATCAACGAGATCATCGGGCGCGACTTGATCAACAAGATCGGTTCCAGTGCCGCCAAGGTCCCAGAGCTCTCGGTAGACACGATTGTGATGAAGAAGTCGTAGTTGAGGATTGCGGCCTCGAGTCAGGTTCCACGTGGAACAAGCCAGGCTTCGGGACACGCTTGGTCATATGGATATGTTCACAGGACTTGGACTCGCTCAGTCGTGATCTCAGTAGCGACTCCGTTAGTTTCACGTGAAACCATTACCCAATCTAAGCCCTGAGAATCTTGCCAATTATTTGATTCGCAAAACGCTGGCTAGCGCGTAATGGCACTGATTTTACATTTGTTACATTCAAAAAATCGAAAACCTGGGTGTACGATGCTTGTCCTGTTTAACGATTAGCCGGCAGGCGTCGGCGGTTGGCCGGCAAGCGTCGGCTATTGGTGTTAGGTGGGGAAACACGGTCGCCTTCCGGCTCGTCGTTAAACTGCTCACGAATCGAGATTCGTGCCTAAAGTAGGTGGCATTCGGCCAGCGGTAAGTGCCTGTCGGCTCGCGCCTTGACGCTCACTGGATTCCTGTACCCGCCAGCTCTCATTCCACCAGTTCCACGTGAAACATCACCGTGCTCACGTCCTACTCAGCACGCGCTTCGAGAGCGATGCTTGCACTTGGCAAATTGACGTTTCGTACCGACTCAAAAATCTGGTAGTTACTAACTATTCAATTTTCACAAAACAAGTGCTAGCGAGTGTCCCGTGCCCAGAACCCTGTGCGTCGCCAATCAGAAAGGTGGAGTCGGCAAGACAACCACGGCGATCAACATGGCAGCTGGTTTGGCCCTGGCCGGCAACAACACACTGCTGGTCGACATGGATCCGCAATGCAACGCCACCAGCGGAACCGGACACAAACCCACGGAACGCCACCCACTGATTCAACGGCGTTCGATTCGCAAATCCGCAGTCACCACCGAAGTCGA
The DNA here is from genome assembly GCA_964641465.1 of uncultured Pirellulaceae bacterium. GTDB lineage: Bacteria > Planctomycetota > Planctomycetia > Pirellulales > Pirellulaceae > Mariniblastus. The sequence continues at coordinate 35,829 of CAZXLW010000013.1, forward strand.
TCAACTCTGGTTGTTGCCAGGCAGCCGATCCTTTGTTGACGTCGACGAACTGGCAACCGGTGAACGCAGCCAATCAGAAGAGGTCGTTAACCACCTGCTCAATGGAACGAGCTTCTTCGATTTCGTCATCGTCGACTGCCCTCCTTCGTTGGGCCCGCTCACCCAAACCGCGCTCGCTTCATCCACCGAAATCCTGATGCCTATCCAGTGCGAGTACTTCGCGATGGAAGGACTCACGCAGATGATTGAAGTCATACGAGACGTCATGCGACTTCGTTCGGACTCACTTCAATTTGGTGGCATCGTCCTGACTATGTATGACGACACCCTTGAGCTCACCACGGAAGTCGACGAGCAAGTGCGAGAATTTTTCGGTGAGATAGTTTTTGATACAGTGATCCCTCGAGACGTCGCAGTCAGCGAAGCACCCAGTCATGGACGCAGCGTCCTCGAGTATTCCCCTCGCTCGCGCGGAAGCCGAGCTTACCTGGAACTTTGCATGGAGGTATTGGAACGTGACTAGAAAGAAACGTTTGGGCCGAGGGCTGGAAGCCCTACTCAGTGCCGTTGGCGAACCTGAAAATGACTTAGCAGTCGCGACGGAGGAACCAGCCGTCGACGATGACATCGGTTCCGAATCGACATCGGACACGGTTCGATTGAGCGTCTATGAGATCGACGACAACCCGTTCCAACCTCGTCGCGAATTCAGTGAATCGGAAATCACATCGCTGGCCGAGAGTTTGAAGGAACATGACATCCTGCAACCGATCCTGGTTCGGATCGTCAATGGTCGCTACCAGTTGATCTCAGGCGAACGAAGACTACGCGCTGCGATTCAAGCCAACTGGCAAACGATCCCCGCGCGGATTCGTCAGGCTGATGATCGGCTCGTCGCCGAACTCGCGATCGTTGAGAACTTGCAACGTAAAGACCTCAACCCAATCGAAAAAGCCTTGTCGTTCCGTCGTTACATCGACGAGCATGGCTGCACTCAGGAAGACCTCGCCAACCGTCTGAAAATTGAGCGGTCGACGTTGACGAACCTGATGCGACTGTTGGAGCTTCCGCGTCAGATCCAGGAGTCGTTGAGCAACTCAGAAATTTCTGCCGGGCACGCCCGAGCGCTGTTGCCGCTCGGAGACGAAGCGATCCAGATGAATTTTTGTTCACGTATTAAATCTGAGGGGTGGAGCGTCCGGGCGACGGAGCGAGAAGTTTCCGAGCGGATTTTGCAGGATGATTCACCCGTCATGCGGCTAAATGGCAGAACGAAGCGAACCATTAACCGCCAGGTTGAGTCACTAGAGAAGCGACTAAAATTGGCTCTGGGAACACGGGTGAAAATCCGGCAGACGTCCAACGGTAAAGGCTCCATCAAGATCGACTTTCGAAATTTAGACGAATTCGATCGCTTGAAGGATTTGCTTTCCGGCACCGGTGCGTCCGCAAGTCGAGCAGGCTAACCAAAAATTGCCGGTTTTTGCTTGAAAATGCTATCACTTTAGCGATTGCAAGAATTCCAAGCGACCATTAGCATATGCCCTTTGGAAACAATGACCAAAGGGCGGCAAGCCGCTTTTTGATGCTTTAAAACGGGGTGTAGCGCAGTCTGGCTAGCGCACCTGCTTTGGGAGCAGGGGGTCGGAGGTTCGAATCCTCTCACCCCGACTTTTTTGCATCAAACGGTCCTACATAACACTGATCAACTAACGCATTCGTGGCTTTATGTTGTAAATCCGTGTGGTTGAATAGTTGAGACTGAATTCCAGATGATCGCACCAAATCAGGCGGAACGAATGGAGTCACCACTATTTTACGAAGACATTGAGGTCGGACAATCATGGATAAGTCCGCGCCGAACTGTCACCGAATCCGACGTCATCAGCTTCGCTTCGATGACGGGGGATTTCAATCCTCTGCATGTCGATTACGACTTTGCTTCAAAAAGTCATTACCGGCAACCCATCGCACACGGCCTGCTTGGCATGTCCTGGGTAGCTGGACTGGGTAGCTATTTCCCTAGCGTAAACACGCTCGCATTTATCGCCGTTCGCGACTGGGAATTTCAACGACCGTTGTATTTTGGCGATACGGTTTTCGTCGAAACCACCTGCGTTTCACGCGAGATATCCGGACGACGAACAGGCAAAGTTTCCTGGCGGCGAAAACTGATCAACGAACGAGAAGAAGTTGTCCAATCGGGAATCTTCGAAACGCTGGTCGCACTGCGAACGCCGCTGAACCGTGCTCATTTTCGCGCCCAAGTGGAACCCTCAGTCGGGGATTCTATCAGCGCCACGAAAATGCACGATTCGGGCGATGTCTAGGATGCTTAGGGCAAGCGACCGGCCGACCAACGCGAATGAAGGATTGTTTTCGTAGCCCTTTTCTAATTTCGCGCAAGTTGGCAGAGCGCATTATGCCGTGTATTGGCGATCGCTATCGCCTAGGTTTCGCGAAAAGTGATATTCAGGGGGGAATCTGATAATCGCTAAAATCGTCAAAGTTTACTTAAGAGAACCAGACGATCAGGTCGATCATTTGTAGGAAGAACCAGTCTTTTGACCGGATTTCTTTATATTTGCGCTGACCCTTTGGACGTGAAATCGCATGGATGCGAACGAACTTTCGCCAACACCGGTTGCTAAGCCCTACGAGAACTTTTTCCAACGGAAAAGGTTCTTTGCTTTCTTGACCGTGGCAATAACATCATTTTGTGCACTTTGTTTCTTTAGTGCTCTATCGATCAGTGAATTCGAAACGTCTTCGTTTCTGAATGTATCTGGGCAAGCCGATCAGCCGGAATCGATCCTGCAAGACATGATCGCCAACGAGATCACTGACGAGAATCTAAGATCACACCTGGAAGCAGCGTTCCAGAATTCTGACATCGTCAACCAGGAACTCGACGGCGTCGATTTTCAGGCTGTGCGAGAATCGCTGGATTTTCGAATTGGCAAACGACACGAGAACACATTCCAGCTCACGACCGCATTTCGAGGCGACGGGAATGAAGTCGAAAAGAACCTCACTCGCTCGATCACACGCAAACTGGCTGAGCACTTAGGTTCACGGGAAACCACGCTTCAAGCCCAAAAGCACTTGGGCGACCAACATGCAAAAATAATCGACACCGTTCGGATCAACGCCTCCGAGTTGCATGACCAATTAAATGCAACGAACGAGATAGTCAACCGGCTCAACCAGGATCTGAGTGACATGCATGTGTCGATCGAATCCCTGCCGCCCCTGGACAATCCCGCGGTTCAACATGCGGGCTCGACTGCGCAGTCGCAAGTCCAGCAATTAATTCGTGAGCTATCCAGCCAGCTTTCGGCTATTGGCAATATCGAAAGCGAAGTTGAGTTGCAAACGTTGCAAAACAGTATTGCGAACATCAACCAGCGTTTGATTCAACTCCAACTGCCGATCGTCAACACGACGAATTCATCCGTTCGAATCGTTAACGCTTCCATTCCGCGGACTCATTCCGGAGTCTCCGAAATCCTTGATTCACTCAACGCTCTTGATGTCGACTCGATCCAAAGCCAACTCGGCCAGATCAAAGATCACTCACGAGCCGACTCGACACGCCTGCAGGCAGAGCTTGCCGAAATGCAAAGGCTGACCGAGCGACTCGAAGGCAGCCGTTTCACGGTAAGCTGCATTGGCGACGCCAAAACAAGACCAGCGAACGGTGTTCCGCTCCGCCGGCAATTGTTTTTGTTCGGACTACTTGCGTCCGTATTAGCCTTCGGAACGATGATGATCTACAAGCCAGAACTCGAAGGACTTGGCTTCGAATCAACCGCGCACACCTCCGAAACACTCGCACTGCCCGTTATCACTAATGTTGGTGCCGTAGATCCGAACACATTGGAAGAACCGCCGACCGCCATGGGCAACTCGATTGTTCGCGTTTGTGAGATTGCGTTGTTTGGCTTCTTTCTGCTAGTAGCTATCCTGTGCCTGGTTCAACCTGAATTGCGCCAGGCATTTTTCGAAAACCCACTCTACGGCCTGTCAAAGATGGCACGCTTGTTCTTTTAAGAACTGATTTTTTGCCAGGAATTTTAACATGTACGAACAGTTTTTCGGCTTGAACAATCGCCCGTTTACTTCGACACCTTATGTCGAACACTACTTCCCGGGCGAGTCGATTCACCACGCATTGTCGCAAACGAGGATGTGCATTGACCGCGGAAGTGGCCCGGTGATTGTTACCGGCCCCTCTGGCGTCGGGAAATCAACGTTGTTGGCGATGCTTGCCAACCAGTACCAAAACACATTCCGGCCTGTGAACCTGATGTGCGGGAACATGTCGCAACGCATGGATTTGCTGCAAGCGATCCTGTTCGAGCTGCGTCTGCCGTATCGGGACATGAGCGAGGGCGAGCTTCGACTCGGGTTGATCGACTGCCTGAAAAATGCCGAGTTCAGCGATAATGGCGTGCTTCTGTTGGTTGACGAAGCACACAACTTGTCAGCTGATTTGCTGGATGAGTTACGCCTGATCACCAATTTCGTCCGCGATGGCAAGCCATCAGTTGCGTTGGTCATGGCCGGCTCGCCCGCACTCGAAGATCATCTGATCGATACCAAATCAGAATCGTTCAACCAACGCATCTCAGCGAGATGTTACCTGACGAACCTCAGGCAGAACGAAACGTTCGAATACATCACGACACACATTGAGCGTGCTGGCGGAAACGGCGACCACATGTTCACTGGCGACGCCTTAAAGACAGTCCATCAAGCCAGCGGCGGTTGCCCACGGATCGTGAATCAGATCTGTGACTATGCCTTAGTGATTGCGGCCAGTCAAAAGGCCGAACGTATCACGGCTGAAATTGCCAATCAGGCATGGAACGACGTTCAAAGCATCCCTGGCACAACCACTGCCGCACCGCATACGTACAGCGAACCGACTCCTGTCTACTCGGCTCCACCCGTCAATCAAGTAGATCATTCATATGACTCCCATCCGGTCGTCGGGAATTCAAACGACGAAGGCTTGATGGTAATCGAGTTTGGCCAGTTGGAAGATGACGAAACCATTACCGACAGCGCTTCCCAGATCCAAACAAATGAAACAACGAATTGTTCGACAGCTTGCGGAACGGAAACCTGCGGCTCAACAGAGTCCGGACTTCAGATCGGTTTCGAGCCTGAATCGCGAACCGAGATTGACGAGTATCGCCTCGCGCCTACCTTAGAACAACCGCAAGCTGAGCAGACGACGGATACCTCTCAAACGATTGATGCAGGCTTGACCACTGGATTCCAGAACCCGTTCTCAGAACAGTTCGACGAAGAAGAATCCATAGCAGCATCGTTCATCCCCGCGGTATCGGAACAGAATTTGAATGCGTTGATGTTGTCCACAGACCACCTTCAATGTTTGAACGATCTCGAATGCAGCACGACGCCGTACAGCGAGGCTGCTCAGATTGTTGAGCAAATGGTGGAGGAGCACGATCTCGCCGTGGATTCGATCCCCCATTCGAACTCGAGTGACGAATTGTCGAACGCGATCGTGACGGCGATGCACGGCGACGACGAGATCCGAATGAGCGAAGAAGGTCTGACCAATCTGGAGCAGATCGCATCGGACATCAAACAATTGCAACGTGACCTTCAGCTTAACGAACAACAGTTCCAAGCCGAAGCAGTGCACTCTCAGTTCCAGATAGCCACCGAACAACCGCTCGAAGAACTGATGCAGGATATGACTATCTCTGCAAGTCCATCGGAACTCGAGCAGCTGATGGAAGACACGGGACAACTACCACAGTTGATGGCGGGTACTGAGAACGACCAAAACGCCGGTCCAACGGAAACCGAATCCGCACGGGATGACGATCAAGACATCATCATCAGCCAACCCAACCGAGTCGAACAATACAACAACGAAACCTACACAGAAGAAGGTCAGGAATCCGTATCCATTTCCACTGGAAGCGCGGTTCGAATGGATTACGACGATCTGTTCCAGCAACTGCGTAGCCCAGAATAACGAATTAGCGAACGAGTCCAACCTCTTTTCCGACAATCGAAGCACAAACCACTCACGGACGAATCATGGCTGTACAACAAGCAACTGGCAACTCAGTGACGCACGTAGACTGGCGCAGCACCGCGCCTGATATCGCGTCGGACATTGTTTCCGACGTCGCATCGGTGGCAACAGGAGCCGTTAATCGGGACAGGTTCGCGACCGTCGCGATTCCGGATTTGCGAACACAGTCTATTTCGTCTACCGAGCCACGACCAAAATACCGTTTCGATGGGGCTCACAAGGCTTTGTTTTCTGAGGCATTGCCAACGATGGCGATCCCATCTGAGCAAGAGTTGGCCACCGATACGGCTGACGCTATGCCAGCCGCGACCACTCCGGACGTGAAACTGACAACAAGCACACCTTCTACAGCGACTTCTAACCTGGAACAGATCAGGCGTTCCATCGAATCGCATTCGGGGATTGCTCCTGTGGCGGAGCTGCAGAGCCGGGAAGAGCAAAATCGGGAAGAGCAGATCCAGGAAGAGCACGTTCGGCGTGAAATTTCTGCACCAACGCCAGCTACCACCAACCACGTTGAAACTAAACAGAGTGATTGCTATCTGGAGCGTCTGGAAATCGACACCGAGCAGATCGCACCCTTAGTTGACTCCATGATCGAGCGGAATCCAAAGGGAAATTTCGCAATCTTTGGGATTGCCTGTTCCGAAAACAATCCGCACGCGAGTCCGACGATTGCAGCGACGGCGAAAATGTTGCACGAGAAAACTGGCGACCGCGTTCTGCTGATTGACGCCGATTTCGAAAACGGTGAGTTGACAACTATCTTCCAGAAAGATCGAGCCAAGGGTATGGCCGACCTGGCACGCAAACACATCGACCTCGCGCAAGTCATCCAGGAAACATCGAACGAACAGGTAGATTTCCTCGGAACTGGAAAAGACAAAATCGTGAACGAGCGGAAGTTGCACGAGCTGGTCCAAAACATGGTTCCCAAGCTTGCGGATCTTTACCAATACGTGTTGGTCAACATGGGTAACGCCCACGAACGATCAGCAAGGATTTGGGCAAACTACAACAGCGGGAGCTATTTGGTCGTCAGCATGCGGAATACCAATCAACATGTCGCCAAATCCGCTGTCAGTCAACTACACACATATGGCGCCCGTTTGATTGGGTGTATCGTATCTGACCATTCAGACAACGCGTCGACTGAAGACAACTAACCAGTTGATTGTTGACGGTTGCCCTCAACGGTCGGCAATTGGCTTTTCCAGCGGTCAATCCTGGGAAAGTATTTGAATCGGCCGGCTGGTGAGCTACCATTCCTAAACTACACATCCGCAATTTAGCTCTTGGATTTGCGATCGCAGTCCGAACCGGCCAGTGCGGGTCCCCAGCGCTCTTTCACTCACTTTTTGGAGTTCAACGTGAAGACATTCGTCGTAACCGGTGGTGCCGGATTTATCGGATCACACATTGCAACCGCCCTGGTAGAAAAAGGACATGAAGTCCGTGTGGTAGACAACCTGGCGACTGGCTTCCTCTCCAATCTGGAACACATCAAAGACAAGATCGAATTCGTCGAAGCTGACATCTGCGATTCAACCGCGATGGCTTCTGCTTTTCGTGGTGTCGACTGCATCTTCCACAAAGCTGCATTGGCGTCCGTTCCGTTTAGTGTGGAACATCCACTGCAAGTCAACGAAGCCTGCGTGAACGGAACGCTCAACGTGCTCAACGAAGCTCGCAAGGCTGGAGTACGACGAGTCGTCTATGCCGGTTCAAGCAGTTGCTACGGTGACCGCCCATTCTCAGCGAATCGCGAAACAGATACGCCGGTAGTAATCTCTCCTTACGCGGCATCCAAGTTGGCCGGTGAGTACTATTGCCAGGCGTTCCACCACGCGTACGACATCGAAACCGTTTGCTTGCGATACTTCAATGTCTTCGGCCCACGGCAGGATCCGAACAGCGCTTATGCGGCTGTCATTCCATTGTTTATCAACTGGTTGTTGGCAGGCAAAGCACCGGTCGTTTTTGGCGATGGCAAGCAGTCACGAGATTTCACGTTTGTAGGCAACGTAGTAGAAGCCAACATGTTGGCGGCTGAAGCCAAAGGCGTTTCCGGAAACTCTTACAATGTTGCCGATGGACAAGCGATCAGTTTGCTCGAACTACTCGCTCACTTGAAGCGTGAACTGGGAATCGACATAGCTGCCGATTTCCAGCCACCACGGAAAGGTGACATCCTGCACAGCATGGCGGACATCACTTCCGCCTGCCGTGAATTGGAATATCGACCTAAGTATGATTTCGAAGAAGGCCTGAAACTCTCGATCGAGTTCTACCGCGAGTGCGCTGCGCAAACTGCGTAGAGTTAGTTGGTTTAGTGGCTCTTTATTCTTGCTGAACGGGAGGCTCGATTTCCGAGCCTGCCGAGTCCACTGGTTCTGCTGATGTTGATGCTGGAACGGTCGAGCTAGTTTCGTTGATCTGTTCCAGGAACTGGGTAACGGAGTTCCAGTAGTCCATTGGCAATCTGTCCCAGTGGCCACGGTCCTTGTTCACCCAGAACTCTTTCAATTCAGCCGGTGAATTGTCAAACACCTGGCGACCTGAATCGAACGGCACCAACGTATCCTGATCGCCATGCGATTGATGCAGCGGAACGTGACACTCTTTGATCCACTCACCGTTCGGAAACCGATTCTGCATGATTAAATCCACTGGCAGGAACCAGAACTGCCGTTTCGCTGGTTCAACCAGCGACGAAAACGTTCGTTGCAGGAACAACGCCTTCGCGCCAACGGTCGAGGCGAGATGAACGGCTGGTCCGCCGCCAATGCTATGTCCGACCAGGATCACGTCAACAGGTTCCGTCCCCGTCCGCTTGTTCAAATACGCCAGCGCAGCCCCTGCGTCTTGCAACACGCCGGCCTGATGCGGCGATCCTTCGCTCTTGCCGTACCCGCGATAATCAAACACAAATACGTTCGCATTCAATGCTGCCTGAAACTGCACACCTGTATGATGACTGGACTGAGCCACGTTCTCGCCATTGCCATGACAGACCAAAGCAGTCTCTGTACTTCCCGGGTACGGCAGGTACCATCCCACCAGTTTCGTTCCGTCCGCTGATTCGAATTCGACTTCCTCGAACTCAAAATCCGGCTCCCAGTTTCCACGGCCAACACCCGATCCCGGGTAAACCAGATAATTCTCGTTGACTGCCACCAGCCCGACAAAGCCAATATACATCACGCCCAGAATCAGCAGCCAGCGTCTGCAAATCCTCCACAGCCCATTCGATCTCGGCTTTTCATTAACATTCATGCCCGGATTATAGCGCAATTAAAATAATGGGCCAATGTTGCTACACTTTCGCCATGCAGGAAACATTTGTACAAGACGAAATCGAAACGCAGAAAATGGTATCTGAATCGGACTCGATCAGGATTGTTGGCGCCAGGACCAACAATTTGAAGAACGTCGATGTCTGTATCCCGAAGAATTCGCTGGTGGCGATTACTGGCAGGAGCGGGTCCGGAAAAACGTCTCTGGCGATTGATACTTTATTCGCGGAAGGCCAGCGACAGTATATCGAAAGTTTGTCACTCGGCTCCCAGCAGTTGTTCCAACAAGGGATGGCCGCCGACGTTGACTCAATTGTTGGACTTCAACCGACGGTTTGCATCAACCAGCGTCGAGGCTCGCCCAATCCACGCAGCACCGTGGGAACTCTCAGCGAGATCCATGACTACTTGCGGTTGCTGTACGCCAAAGCAGGCACCATTTCGTGTGTTGGCTGCGGTGAAACAATCGCTCCGACATCGGTCCAACAGATTGTCGATCGAGTTCTCAACCTGCCGGAGTCGACGAAGGCTATGATCCTGGCCCCGATCGCTGCCGATTCGATTCAGGCTGCGATTGAACGCGTTCGCAAAGAACGTTTGGTTCGCATCCGGATCAATGGCGAGATGCATGATATCGAGCGACTTCGACCTGTCGACAATTCTGACGAGCCATCTGAAAGTTGGACGGTTGAAGCTGTCGCCGACCGGATCATTGTTCGCGATGGGATCGACGATCGACTTTTCGAGTCCGTCGAGCTGGCCAACAAGATTGGCAACGGGCGTGTTGTGATCGAATATAAAGACGCGGATCAAACAGACTGGAGCAATGAGAAATTCAGTACTCAACACGCATGTTCGGCTTGTGGCACAGCATGTCCAGTCGTGCAGCCAAGGCTGTTCAGCTTCAATAGCCCTCATGGCGCGTGTGGGAATTGCAAAGGGGTTGGGCACTTGGACTCGTTCAATATGAGCTGGGTGGTTCCAGACAGAAACCAGTCGGTCAAAGGCGGGGCGATCGTTGCCTGGTCTTGTGAACACGGGCCGACGCGATCCAAACTGCAAAAAGAATTATCGCCGATTTTGAAAGCGGTTGGCTTGGATGTGGACCAACCATTGTCAGCATTGAGCGAGTCTGACTGGCAACAGTTCGTCAGCCATGAGGAAATAAAAATGCCGGGCCTCAGCCAGGTTCTGGAGCGTGAGTATACAACTGCGATTGATGATGACTGGCTCGATCACCTTGAATCGTTTCGAAGTCACTTGCCGTGCCCCAAGTGCGACGGGACTCGATTGAATCCTCATGCTAATGCAGTTGCCGTGGCTGGCAGGAATATTTCTGAGCTGTGCGGATTGCCGCTGGATGAAACAGTAACGTTTTTGCAGTCTTTGGAATTCGAAGACTCGACGGTCCAGGAGATTGCCCAGCCAATCGTCAACGAGATCTGTCTCCGAGTTGAATTCCTGCTGCGTGTTGGATTGCACTATCTTTCGCTGCACCGTGAAGCAGACACGCTCAGCGGCGGCGAACTGCAGCGTGTTCGACTGGCCAAGTCGATCGGAAACGGGCTGGTAGGAACTTGCTATGTATTGGATGAACCGAGTTGTGGTCTGCATCCGCGCGATACGGAAAAACTGATCGAACTGATGGGTGAGCTGCGTGAGCGCGGGAACACGGTCGTTGTCGTGGAACATGATGAGTCGATTGTCCTGGCAGCAGATCATGCAATTGAAATCGGACCGGAGGCAGGAGTTGAAGGTGGTCGCATGGTGTTCGCAGGCTCGCCTGCAGCAATGGCTGCCAACCCGGAGTGCTTGACAGGCAAATACATTTCTGGAGATCGAAGCGTAGAGCTAACAACCAGAAGCCGAATGGACGATTCCGGATCGCTGCGAATCGAAGGTGCGGAAGGATTCAACCTGCAAAAAGTTGACGCAGAGATTCCTCTACGCAAACTGGTTTGCGTGACGGGTGTCAGCGGTTCTGGAAAATCAACACTCGTCGCCCGTACACTCGTTCCCGCCGTCAAAGAACACCTGGAGGTCTCAACGATTCCACCCGAGCCATTCGCACAGATCCATGGGCTCGAACAAGTCGAGCGACTGGTGCAGATTGATCAACGGCCGCTGTCGAGGTCGCCGCGCGGCTGTGCCGCAACCTACAGCGGTGCGTTTACGGAGATTCGCAAGTTGTTCGCAAAGACACGGGCGGCTAAGCAACTGGGGTTTAACGTTTCACGATTCAGCTTTAACGCCAAGCCTGGTAGATGCTCGACGTGTGCGGGTAAAGGCTCGAAGCGTGTTTCGATGAAATTCATGCCGGACTTGTTAATCCAATGCGAGTCTTGCAATGGCAAGCGATACAACACTCAGACGCTGCAAGCCCGCTTCCGAGGCCTTGATATCTCAGAAGTGCTGGAGCTGACAATCGCGGAAGCGCTGGACGTATTCCTTAATGTCGAGCCTGTTCGCCGCATCTTGCAGAATCTCAATGACGTCGGGCTTGGGTATTTGAAAATGGGCCAGCCAGCGACTCATCTTTCCGGCGGCGAGGCGCAACGGGTTAAGCTGGCGACGGAACTTGTATCCAAATTTCGCGAACACACGCTGTATGTGCTGGACGAGCCTACCGCCGGTTTGCATTCGGCAGACGTGCAACAGCTGATGACGCTCTTGAACAGTCTGGTGGAAGCCGGGAACTCTGTCGTCGTCGTCGAACATAATCTGGCAGTCGTTCGCAACGCGGATTGGGTTATTGATCTGGGCCCCGGAGGAGGGTCGCAAGGTGGTAGGATCGTGGGTAGTGGTACCCCGCAGGAACTCGCGGAAGTTACTGAGTCGCACACTGGCCAGTTCTTGCGACCGTTTTTTGCGTAGGCGCAAAAACAATGGTGCTGATGCCAACGTGGTTAAAGACACCGGCGACAAGTGGTACTTACAAGCTGAATTGAATAGTTTGCGTCTGATTTTTTGGCTGACATGCTCTCGCCTTTTCCACAAGAATCCAGCTCCCAGCAGCGGCATGCTTACGCTAGGGGAGAGCCAATGGTCAACGCGGCGTGAGCATGCTTGGTCGGGACAGCACACATAACCACCGCCGTTCGCGTAAACATGGCACCCGTCAGTTCTGACGAACCACGAGTGCCTATTCTCCACTAGTGGCGTAGCCAATTAGACAGGCAACGGCTCCATGTTGCCTGGCTGAAGCACGATCTTGTCAGACTTGCCGATCACGACGATGCCTTCGGGGCTGATCGTGAAGCCGCGTCGTTCGTCAAGCTCCCGGTCAATTCCGATTTCGACACCGGCTGGAATATGCACGTCCTTGTCAATGATCGCTCTAACGATCTTGGCGTGACGTCCTACGTTCACTCGATCAAACAAAATCGAATCCTCGACACGGGCGTAGCTGTTAACTCGGACTTCGTGACCGAGCACGCTACGGACCACCCGACCTCCGGAAACGATACTGCCTGAACAGACAACACTGTCCATGGCCGCTCCCATCCGCTCAGCATCTTCGTTATCACTTCCAAAAACAAATTTCGGAGGTGGGAAGTTATTGAAGCGGGTATGAATTGGCCAAGCTCGATCGTAAACGTTCAACATCGGGTCGACACTGACGAGATCCATCGTTGCATCGAAATACGAATCAATCGTTCCTACATCCCGCCAGTACGCGGTGGTCTTGCGATTTTCGTCTTGGAATGGAAACGCAAATACCCGATCAGTTGAAATCACGCTCGGGATGATATTCTTGCCAAAATCATGCGCGCTTCCGGGCTGGTTCGCGTCACGCATCAACTGCTCGAATAGGAACTTCGTATTGAACACGTAGACCCCCATACTGGCCAGACAACGGTTGGACTCACCGGGAATGGTTTTCGGGTCAGCGGGTTTCTCTTCGAAATCATAAATCCGCTGGGTCTCATCAATAGCCATGACTCCGAACGCGTTTGCCTGCGACTTGGCAACCGGCAGCGCCGCAATCGTCAGGTCCGCACTGTTTTCAAGATGATGGTCTATCATCCGACTGTAATCCATCTTGTAAATGTGATCTCCAGACAAAATGATGACCAGATCCGGTCGATGCTGCTCGAGTGCATAGATGTTCTGGTACACGGCGTCGGCGGTGCCCTGGTACCACTGCTCGTCGATCCGTTGTTGAGGCGGAACGACATCGATAAACTCGCCGAGCTCTGAGCAGAAGAACTTTTTCCAACCATTGTTGATGTGGCGATCGAGGCTCATTGCCTTGTACTGCGTCAGCAGCAGCACATTACGAATTCCGCTATTGAGACAATTGGACAGCGTGAAGTCGACGATCCGGTAGCCTCCGCCGAAGGGCACGGCCGGCTTCGCTCGATCTCGTGTCAACGGCTCCAGCCTTGAACCCTTTCCACCAGCCAAAACTATTGCCAAAACGCTATTCATATTGAAATCCAAATGATTGAAATTGGGTAGCAATCGGTTCGTACGATATCTTTACCTGTATCGGTGAAAAAAAAGTGACTCGTGATTTACCGCGTATAGTCTGTCGCTTCCGTTCTTGCTGTCTTGTCCGTCCTAATCAAGACGAATAGATTTTACGTCGCATCCAAAATTATCTGAATCCCAGCTTTGTCGGTATAGCAACCGCTAGTCCACTTGAATACTGCAACCAAAAACACCGCAAAGAAACGGACCGTAAGTGTAATTGTCCCGGCATTTAACGAAGCAGAATTGATCGGGGAAACGCTCAAGGCGATAAACGAAGCCACAAAAGGTCGTCACGAGCACTTTGAGGTTGTCGTAGTCAACGATAGCTCTACGGACGAAACCAAGGCGATTGCGGAAAGTGCCGGTGCGAAAGTTGTTGATGTTGAACTTAGAAACATCGGTGCAGTTCGAAACGCTGGTGCAAAATTTGCTAGTGGCGAATATTTAATTTTTGTGGACGCGGATACTATCATTCCTCCGGAAACTCTGGCTGCTACTGTCGAGGCCTTGAACGCGGGCGCTTTAGGAGGTGGAGCCAGTGTCAGTTTGGAATCGGTTCCAATCCCATGGTACAAGTACTGGTTGTTCCCGCTTATGAAAACGATCTGGCAATCAATGGGTGGATGGGCCGCGGGCTGTTATATGTATTGTCGAGCAGAAGTATTCGAGCAGATTGACGGTTTTCCCGAAGAGTACTTCGCGGCGGAAGAGTTGTTCTTCAGTCGTAAGATTAAGGCGTTGGGGAAGTTCGTGTTGTTGCCAGAATCAGTGATTACTTCTTCGCGAAAATTTCATGATTACTCGATCTGGAGCCTTCTTGGCTTCGTAGCAGTCCCATTACTGTCAGGTCCGACAGGGGCATTCAAGTCGCAACGCGGACTGGAGATTCTGTACCGTCACCGCGAAGAATCGGCAGAGAATACGTAAAGCACGCGGGAACGCGGATTTTCCGGGTTTTTTGCCTTGTAGGGCCTGTGTGTATTAAGCGAAATTCATTTCTGATCGTTTGAATTTACCCGTCATAACTGGTACAATTTGGCCTCTCTCGGAATACAATGAAGCGATTGAGCCTGACTGCCAGTCGGACTCGCTAAGATCAACAACACGGAATTCAAGTGCTTCTTCAGGATTACCAACTTCCGATTCGGTCGAGAACGATCTCCAAAATGATCGTCGCGGCTTTATGTACGGTCTTCCTGAGTGTCCTCGTGACCTGTTCTTTTGCGGATGAGCTGATTCTGGATGAGACGGCCACAGCGGGAACCACCGTCGGCGACTTTGACGTGTCGACATTCGTTTCTTCTGTACAGCTCGAACAAGCAGGACTGCTTGATTCATCTGGAACTATAACCGCTGGCGATCTATACAAGGTCTTCAAAGAGAAAGGCGTTACTTCGGTTTACGCCATTAACCTTTGCCTGGATGTTCAGGACACCGATCTCCGTGCCGACTACGCCCTCGACTCGATTGAATTACGCATTGAGGATCTCGATGGGGATAATTTGCATGAGAGTCTCTTCAGCTTGGGTGCCGACAATTCGCTGACGTTGCCGGGGTATGAAAAGTCGGACGCTAAGCCTGAAGCAAAGCTATCCATCAATCTCGGTTACGACTTTATGGAAAAGTTCAACGAGAACAGCATCGAGAAGCTTAAGTTTGACTACGTTGCGTCAGATGGCGAGCGGAATTCGCTGCCAGTGAAGGTTGGCGTTCTGCTGCCTTCGGCGGGACATTGGTCCTGGTCACGATTGCTGTTC
The DNA here is from genome assembly GCA_964641465.1 of uncultured Pirellulaceae bacterium. Taxonomy (GTDB): domain Bacteria; phylum Planctomycetota; class Planctomycetia; order Pirellulales; family Pirellulaceae; genus Mariniblastus. The sequence goes on from CAZXLW010000013.1 coordinate 51,440, forward strand.
CTTTCCGTGTTCACCGGTTTTTGGGTAGTCGTTTTCCTGGTGCTGTTTCGAGTCACCACTCCCAAGTCTCCAAACGCAGCGTACCCTGCGTAAGCTCGTTGAATTGCAGCATTAATGCATTCGCCGGTCGTTGCGTCGGACTCATTCATTTTGCGAAGTCACGCTGCCTTCGTGCCTCGTAAGCCATCAAGGTCGCGGTCATGGCGATGTTCAAGCTGTCGATCGTTTTGTTCATTGGCACCAGCACCGGCGAGACAAAGTCTCCGCTCCATGCATCGCTCAGCCCACGGGCTTCGTTACCCAGCACGATTGCAGTACGTCCTGTCATGTCGACGTCAAAGTAAACTTGCTCAGCATCGACCCGCGTCGTCAGTGTCGTAAAGCCATGTTTCACCAAACAAGCTTTTGTTTGCTCACTCGAACCGGTGTATGTGTCGATTGCAAATATGCTCCCCAAACTCGACCGAATCGCGTTCGGATGAAAACAGTCCGTCACCGGATCCGCGAGAATAATGGAGCTCACGCCTGCACCGGCAGCGGAGCGGAATACGGCTCCAAGATTGCCCGGTTTCTCGATCGCTTCCAGCACCAAAACCAGTGAATCGTCTCGAACAGAGAGCCCGTTAAGATCGGTGTCGGGCCGGGAAGCAGTTGCAATCAGGCCTTCGCCTCGCTCACCGAACGAAAGCTTTTGAAACAGGGAATCGGGTAGCAGATAGATCGGACAGCCGAAGCGTGTTTCTGGCGAATCGCGTGCTTGGCCAGACATGGCGGCAAACGACACCAGCGCATCTTCATGATCGCTTTCCCGGCAGAACACGCCATCAAACCTAACACCCGCCTCAAGAGCCCTGGCAATTTCAGCCAACCCAAAAACGATGATTCGTCCCTGTTGCTTGCGTCCGCGATTATCATGCAGCCGTAGCGCCGTTTTGAATTTCGGGTTGTCTTTGCTCGTTATGGTTTGCATTTAGCTCTCGATAAAACAACTTTCGCCGATCAGGCCGACCAGGCCAATCAGGCCGTCCAACTTCGACAATAGTATCCGCAGTTCAATTTGCGGCCAGAGCGCGAGTGTAAATCCAATCGCCCCTTCTCCGTTTCATTCGGATACGATGAACCAAATGCACTTTTAGCCATTCTGTGTAAATCCGCTCCGTCATATCCGACGGTATGGCAAGTCAACAACAAGCCTTTTAGCGTATCAGCGGCAATTTCATTCAGCAGGCCTAGCAGCGTTTCGATATCTCGTTCGAATTTCCAGGTCATACGTTTTCCGGCATGTCCGATCGCAGGCGGGTCCGCCACAATCAGGTCGTACTTGTTTCCACGTTTTGCCTCACGAGAAACGAACTTGAGGGCGTCTTCCACCAGCCAGCGTATCGGGGCTTCAGCCAACCCTGAGCTGTCCGCATTTCGCCTGGCCCAATTGACGACGTTACGAGCGGAATCAACATGAACAACATGAGCTCCCTTGGATGCCATCGCGAGGGTCGTGCCTCCGGTGTAAGCAAACAAGTTAATGGCTTTGAGGCCTTGGAGATCAAACGGAAGATTCTCGATCCAGTCCCAGTTAAAAGCCTGTTCGCAAAACGCTCCCAAATGTCCAAAGGGCGTCGGTTTCAAATTGAAAGACGCACGGTGATGAGTGATCTGCCAGTTGTCAGGAATCGACTCAGCATTTAGCCATTTACTATGGCGTTTATCGTATGAAGACGCAGTGGACGGCATTTCCAACATCGCTTCGGCACCAATTGCGGCGGGGCATGGCCGAACCACGTCGACGCCCTGGAACTTCTCCCACTTCATTCCGTGTCCAAAGTCCACGAGCTCGTATTGGTCAGGATGGAACATACGAAGCTCGATCAACTACTGCCAGATCCAGAGGTGCGGCTTGTACTGCTGCAACTTGAAAACCGCTTCTTGGGAGACTTCAGTGTTTTTCAAAACCAGGCATTTGAGCGAAGCGATACGGTACAATGGCGGCAGCCCCGCGTCGGTAATTGGACAATTCTCCAGATCAAGAACTTCGCATGACTGCAGGCCCTTTTGCTGTCGTAACTCTTCGTCGCCGATGTCTTTATTGCGCAGATCCAGGATCTTGCGATTCTTGAGCTTGCCATCGTACTTCTCCCATTCCAACGCCCGAGCGGCAATCAGCATCCAATTCCAGGCTGGCGACAGAATACCCAACGTGGCGTCTTTGTTGGTAGCGAGGTCCCGTGTTTTCAACATCACCGCCGTGGCAAAGCACAACAGAAAAGCGGCCATCACAGCCGCCAGGACGCCTGGAATCGAAGTCGACAGAATCCCCCAGGAGATCGTCAGCAGGCAAAACAGAACCGTGGCGGCGAACAGCACGTAGCCGATAATTGGAAGGGAAACACCTTCATTGGCGATTGAACCGAGCCAAAGTTGAAAACCAGATGGCTTGATCGGCGTGTTTGCCGCGGCTTTCTTTTCGGCGTGTTTGCTAGGCTCGACGTAACCACAACTTCGGCAAACCGAATCTCGGTTAAACTTACCGCCGCATTGCGGGCACCGATTTTCGAAATTGGAAAACGCAGGAGACGAGTCAGGGTCTACGCCTGCGTCGAACTCAAGTTCCATCACGCCGGGTTTCTGCTGAATGCCTGCCAAGTCATCTGTCGCAGCAACCTGCGATCCCGGCTCGGGAACTACCAGATCCGGCAACGGCACCTCAAGCTCCTGGTTGCATTTGGGGCAGTTGATCGTACCGCCCGCGCGATCAGATTTGACTCGCAGTTTTTGGTTGCAAACAACGTAGCTTTGCGATTTCTCGTCAAAGCCCGCAACGTTGGAACATCGAAATTCTATCGGCATAATTAATTAATCGTGACTCGCTTAGCTCTTTCCATTATAGCGAGTCAGATTCAATTGTGCCCGCGAATTAAGAATCGACAGGCTGTCTGGCCACCGACTACTCAGGCCCATTTCCACCAGCAAACGTGGCTGGAACGATTTGAGCGTCAATTGGAACCATGGCTTCGCGTTGCACTGGATCGTCGGTCATAATCTTGATGCGAGTGCTCAGTTTCCCGACGGTGGTCGTGTCGAGTTTATATTTGAGCACGTGCAACGTCTTAGAGCCTGGAGCAGCTTCGAAGCTGACTCGGTCGTCATCGCAAATCACTGACTCGATGCCAAACGGCCGCTCCCCTTTGATGACCAGGTTCTTTTTGATTTTCTGACCGCGTTCGATCACACCCAGACGAACTGGGGCAACTTTCACAACCGAATGAACTTTGCCGTGAATGTTGACGGCCAGATTTCGGTTCTTTTGATTCAGGTCATTCGTCGAAATCAGGACTTGATCCACGAACGGACCGATCTCCTGCTCTCCGTCCAGTGTCAGCGTCAATTCGTAATCGATTCGCTGCGTCTGCAGATCCCGTGCGACTTCGCGAGTCTCAATACTGATGTTGGGATTCGTAGACTTCGCCGACATGATTTTCCAATTCGGATTGCCTGCGTAGCGAACCAGCACGGTCTTCTTCGACGACTTGCCAACCAACGCCTTATCGAAGCAAACTGTGCCAGGGCTCAGTACGACGTCACGGCGAATCACGCCTTTGACCTGAAACTGCACCTCACCGTACTCGGTGTAAGGCTGGTCTCGTTTGACCGAGATCGTAACCGTGGCTTGCTTCTTGCCATAATGATTCTTGGTATCGAAAGTCGCTTTGATCTTGCCGATCTCACCAGGGCCAACGGTCTTGGTGAGAATTTCACTGATCGTACAGCTGCAACTTGTTCGCAAGCCGGTCAGATGAACGGGATAGTCAAAGTTGTTTTTGAATTCAAAGATGTGCGAGTGATCGGAATAGCTCGGTACCGTTCCGAAATCATGACCGCGATTTTCGCCATTCAGTTGTTGCGTCCAATGCGAGATTACATTCGTTTGCGGAACGACAACCTGAGGATACTGGAACGTAGGGTTCGGCTGAAACTGCTGACCTGCCAGCGTCGCACACAAGGCAAGCGACAAAGAGAATACTGTCCCCAAAAGAATACGACTTTTCATTTCTTGTTCTCGATTTTGTAGTTGGTCGGACCGCTCCGAATAAGACCTGCCGTAATCTAGTCCTAAGCTTGTTAATTAGCGGCCATAACTCACAGAAATTACGAAATTCAGGGTGTTCTGGCCAGACGGATTTAGGGTTGTGTCAATTAGCTAAAGTCCATCGTCTACGTCATCACCATTTCGAATGCTTTGCAATTCTTAATTCGACAACTTGCAAGGCAACCGAGAAATTTCCACTCATCGAGGTTCTCAGTTTCAGTCCACTAAAGAACCGGAATCCATTTGACAGGACATTCGGACAACTTTTCAAGGAAATTCTCGGAAATTCTCACAAGCGACCATATCTTGGGAATCGCGAAAATGCAAGAAAAACCGCCAAAACGCGTACTAACGAGGAGGGAGGGATGTTCTTGTAACCACAAGAAAAAAAGCAGTTACCCGGCAAGGACTCGAACCTTGAATGTCTGAACCAAAATCAGAAGTGTTGCCATTACACCACCGGGTAAAGCTTCCATTTATTTACTACTTTTCCGTTTTACTAACAACCGCAAATGCGAGTTGTTCCAGCTCCATTGCCAGATCTACCCCCACCACACTGACCGATTTTGGCAAACTGAGCGTCACCGGGGCAAAATTAAGGACCCCATTAATCCCGGAATTGACGATCACTTCGGCCACAACCGGGGCTGCATCAGCAGGGACAGCCAAGATCGCCAATTGGATCGCTTTTTTCTGGACGATTTCCCGTAATTCGTCGAGATGGTAGACCTTCAGGCCACCAATTTCCGTTCCCACGACCCGTTCGTCGACATCAAAAGCCGCCACAACATCGAATCCTTGAGACCGAAAACCTCGGTAACCCAACAGGGCCTGGCCCAAATTTCCGACCCCGACCATCGCCGTCGGCCAAACTCGATCAGTGCCCAAAATTCTTCGAATTTCTTCGACTAACTCCTCGCAACGGTAGCCAATCCCCGGGTAACCGAACTGCCCAAAATATGCCAGATCCTTTCGGACCTGGGCGTCCTTCAGACCCAGCAAACGCCCTAACTTGGTCGAGCTGATTGTTTTCTTTTCATCCCGAATCAAATGCTGGAGCTCGCGCAGGTACAGACTCATGCGGCTAACCACCGCTTTGGGGACTGTGGACAAATCGTTTTGTGGCGAGTTCTTATTCAAATCGTATTTTCGCGTTTCTCGTAAATTTCTACCTAGCAGCTACTGACTTTGAAAATCCAGCAAATGACATTGTCCAAGAATCCGGCAAAACTAAAACGAGTGCATATATGGTTAGACCTTCTAAATTCGCACCACTTTGCGCTCTGGGATTATTTTGGTTTTACAAAGATCGGAAACCCTAAATTCGCCTCCTGAAACTCTTGCCACTCAGGAATCCGCTCCGAATCAGAGTATCTGCTACAACCGGTAAACTTGCACCATTATTTCTGTGTTTACTACTCACTCCAGGTTAACCAGTTAACGCATGCTACCCTTTCGCTCGATCTTAGCAGAAGACGGAGGGCCTAGTTGGGCTGACGGAATGGCTCACAACTCCAGTAGATGATCACGGCCGAAACTCGTGCCGAGATCGAAATGGAAAATTTTAGGTATATGGCATGGCGACAGTCGCCCGACCAGATGCTGCCTCCAGGTTTAGAAACGTCAAGTTTGGGAGAATTTCAATGAAGATGGTGAGAAGTCTGCTGACGACAGCTGCCGTATTGGCCGTCCTGTCAGCCAGCTTCAGCTGGGCCCAGTGTTGCGGCGGTGCCAGCTATGACAATTTGGGTTACGGTGACGCATCTGCAGCCTGTGGCTGTAGCTACACCGTTATGCAAACTCGGCGACGAGTTGTTTATGATCAACAACAAGTCACTCGATATCGCACACAGTACAACACAGTTACGGAACAACGACAAGTTCCATTTACTCGATACGTTCGAGAAACTAACTACCGTACTGTCAATTACACCGTAAGACGTCCTGTTAAGGAAATGTCTTACAGAACTGTTAATTACACGGTCCGACGACCTGTAACTCAACAGCACTCAAAAACAGTTACTTACAACGTTCGACGTCCAGTTACAGAACAACGTTCAAAAACTGTTACTTACAACGTTCGTCGTCCAGTTACTGAGCAGCACAGCCGTAACGTGACTTATCACGTACGTCGTCCTGTTCAGGAAACACGTCAGCGCACAGTTACTTACCACACACGTCGTCAAGTATCTGAGCAGCGTATGCGAACTGTTACTCGCACTCGTCGAGTTCCTTACACAGTTACTCGCAACGTTACTGTTCGTGGCGGAAACTGGGTAACTCAGTCTTACACAGTACCTGGTCGCTCCTACTCACGTGTAGTTCGATCTCCAGGTTCTTGGAGCTTCGATCCTTGCACTTGCTGTCGTACTTGGAATCCTGGTTGCTGCCAAACGGTTTGCTGCCAGACACCACCTCGCACTTGTTGCAAGCGTGTTTGGGTTCCAACTTGCGAAACTAAGCAAGTTTGCAGCACTCGCTACCGTTGCGAGAGCTACTGTGAGCAAGTTCCATACACAGTATGCCGAACAATCTGCGAGCCACAGACTCGCGTTGTTAACTACTGCGTAACTAACTGGGTTTGCGAACCACGCACACGCACTATCAACTACTGCACAACTCGCTACGTTTGCGAGCCACGCACTAAAGTTGTTAACTACTGCGTAACTAACTGGGTTTGCGAGCCACGCTCTAAAGTTGTCAACTACTGCACAACTAGCTACGTTTGCGAACAGCGATCACGTCAAGTTCCTGTATGTAACACTCGTTGGGTTTGCGAAACTCGCTCTCGACAGGTTCCTTACACTACTTGCCGACCAGTTCAAGATTCTCGCACAATCAACGTGTGCCGACGAGTTGCTTCACAGGTTCCTTACACAGTAAACGTATGCGTTCCACGCGTTGTTACTGAGCAGTACCCTGTAACAGTAAACGTTGCTCCAGTTGATCCTTGTGGCGGAAGCTTTGGCGGAGGAAACTTCGGCGGTGGCTTCGGTGGCGGAATCATGGGCGGTAGCTTCGGTGGCGGCGGCTTCGGCGGCGGTTGCGGTGGCGGCTTCGGTGGCGGCGGCTTCGGCGGCGGTTGCGGTGGCGGCTGCGGATGTGGCAGCGGAATCCTAGGTGGATTCTTTGGCAAGTTCCGAGGAATGTTCAGCCGCAAAGGTTGCGGTTGTGGTTCTGGTAACGGCGGCGGATGCTTCGGTTACGGTGGCGGATGTGACGGTGGCTTTAGTAGCTGCGGTGGCGGATGCGACGGTGGCTGCGGTGGCGGAGTTGGCGCTGGTTGCGGATGCGACGGCGGAGCTTACGCTGGCGGATGCGATGCTGGCTTCGGTGGAGCTGCAGTTGGTGCTGGTTGCGGATGCAACTAACCCTGACAATGAGCCAAACTGGCTTTCTAACCTAGACGCTTAGTCTGGTCAAAATAGCAGGCGGCTTGAACATCATTGGTTCAAGTCGCCTCATTTTGTTTTGCGCCTCTTCTTTTTGGTTCCAACCTTTGCGCCCCAGCGCATCTGTGCTTTTGGATCCAAGTTCGACTTACGGGTACTTTGTGAATCCGGAATCATGCGTAAAATCGCGTGATGCCAGAGAACGCCAAGCCCGACGAACGACGATTGCTGATCGTCATTGCGACCTATAACGAAAGAGAGTCGCTCCCGGAGCTGGTTGAATTGCTTCTGGAACAGCTTCCGTTCAGCCAACTTCTTGTGATCGACGATAACTCGCCCGATGGAACCGGTGAATGGTGTCGGCAGGCTGCCGCGGACGACGAGCGAATTTCAGTAACGCATCGCTCGGGAAAACTGGGACTCGGTTCCGCAACGATTCTTGGCTTGAAGCACGCGCAAGAATACAGCTTCCAATGGGTCGCGACGCTTGATGCTGATCTCAGCCACGATCCAGCGACCTTGCGCACGATGTGGGATAGCTACTGCGATAACGCACCGGCCGACAAATCGGGTCATGCCGGCGTAGTCATCGGATCGAGGTACGTTCCCGGCGGAAAGATCGTCGGCTGGCCGTGGTATCGTCGACTAAGCAGCTTCCTGGTCAACTGGTTTTCCCAATTGGCACTTGGCCTGCCCTCCAAGGACAACACAAGTGCGTTTCGAATTTATCAGGTCGAGAGCTTACACGAGATTGACTTGTCGAGCATCAAAAGCAAAGGCTACTCGTACCTGGAGGAAATCCTGTTGTTACTTTCGCAGCATGGTATCAAGTTCGTCGAACACCCGATCATTTTTCGAGACCGTGAACTTGGGCATTCGAAAGTCGACATCCGGGAACTGGTAAGCTCCTTGGGACAGATACTGCGTTTGGCGCGAGAAAGTAGAATTGCGGGTCGCAAAACAGCAGCCGGCATCGCCCTATTGCTGGGAACGTTTACCTAGCCCTGGTGGCTCGGATGGACCACTGGATCTCCACCCCGTTGATACGCAGCTCAAATCACCGGCTCGCGTCCCAGTTGTCGGCGGATGACCGCCCATTGGCCTGCGTGCATCATCGCGTGGACACTCAACATACCGAATGCGGCACCAAAGTTTGGCGCATACGCTCGGATCGCCTCTGGTGCATCGGCATTCAGATCGTCGTCGGAGAGTTCGGTCAATTTCGCCAACGCCGCAACTCGCTGGTTGGTAAACAACTCCATCAACTCCGCTTTCGAATGAAAATCACCGGCGTTGTCCGAAGTGCACGTCTCTTTGGAATACTGCTCCTGGAATCCATCCGGCAATTCCGGCATCGTCCCTGGGCAACAACCATTGACCATGGAGTTGTCGGAAACAATAAGATGCCCGATTTGCCACTTGATGTGATTACACTTGGGATCGGGACGGTGCATCATTTCTTCATCGGACAAATCGTCCAGATATGTTTTTGATATCATATCCGCAGTCTCAATGGATACTTTGATCGCTTCTCTGGCATTCATCGTTTACCTCATACGCTAAAACCGGTGTGGCTGAATAGCCGCTGAGCTTACGCGATTCCTTGCAAAGCAAGAACAGCAGGCGCGAAACTCGCCTGGAAATTATCTACCGTTGGATTGAGTGCGACTTGCATTAGAATAGGAATTGACGCATTTCAAGAAACTTAGCGGCCCTAGATGATGCCTGAATCGGCTCAAAACGTAATCCATGAATTGACCAATGCTGGTCTGTTGGCGTCGGATGAGATCACCAAGTACGACGAAGTGGTTCAAGTTGGCGTGGAGGCTCTACTCGAACGTCTTATCGAAGAAGAAAGGATTACTCGTTATCAAGCACAAAAGTTCCTGAACGGCCAATCCAGTGAGATCTATTTCGGTGACTACGTCGTCATGGAAGAGCTGGGCAGAGGCGGCATGGGAACTGTCTTACTCGCCCGACACCGGCGCATGGAACGTGAAGTCGCGATCAAAGTGCTTCCCGTAACCGCGCTGGATTCAAAGGACGCAGTCGCCCGGTTTTATCAGGAAGTGAAGGTCGCGGCCCAACTGACCCACCCCAACATCGTGCATGCCTACGACGCCGGGGAACATCATGGCTTTCATTATCTAGTGATGGAGTATGTCCGAGGCCATGATCTTTCGCACGTGCTGGAACAACTTGGTCCCATCCCCGCACACCTGGCATTGGATTATTTGCTGCAAGCGGCCAAAGGGCTTGAGTACGCGCATGCCAAGGGCGTCGTGCATCGAGACATCAAGCCTTCCAATCTTTTGCTGGATGACGAAGGCAACGTAAAAATACTCGACATGGGCCTGGCAAGACTGGGGACAGGCATCGGAGATCATGAAGCATCACGGAACCTGACGACGACTGGGCAAGTGATGGGTACCGTGGAGTACATGTCACCGGAACAAGCGGAGGACACGCGGAACGCTGACTCGCGATCTGATATCTATTCGCTTGGCTGTACGTTGTATCGCCTGGTGACGGGCCAGGCGCCTTTCTCTCGGGACACCGTTGTTAAAACCATTCTGGCACATCGAGAAGCACCGATTCCAAGAATGGCTTCGCTTAACGTTCCTGGGCTGGTAGTGATCGACGGACTGTTTGAATCCATGGTGGCCAAGGACCCGGAACGGCGTTTTCAAACAGTAACCCAACTAGTCCAGGAAATCAAACGCCTGACAGACACGGTCGATTTTGAGAAGTCCTGCGAAGTGGTCGAGTTGGATGTCGAGATAGTTAAACGCGGCTCGTCGCCGTTGGAGCTTCCCACGATGTACAAACCATCGGACTCAGACAGCGGGATTGCGTACAAGACTCCGGTCATCTCTTCGCACCACTCCAGTGGGCCGGGTTCTGACCACTCCGCCGCC
>CAZXLW010000013.1:61933-70008 GCA_964641465.1 uncultured Pirellulaceae bacterium
TCCGGTCATCTCTTCGCACCACTCCAGTGGGCCGGGTTCTGACCACTCCGCCGCCGTTGGTGCTGCGGCGACCGATCGAATGCCCGAAACGGTAACCTCACTGCACGGCTCAGCGACTCCGTTGAAAGCGCCGAGATCGTCGAACCTGTTCGGAACGGTCAAATCCAAGCTCTGGAACAAATTGAATCGAGGGTTGGCAATCCTTGTCATGGGAGTCGTTTCTTTAGCGTTGTCGCCGGTTTGCTTTGGCTTGCCATTGGGAGTGGTCACATGGTTGCTTGCCAATCGCAACTTGAAACAGATTGCAAATGGCAGTCGCGACAATGTCGACGAAAAGAAAATTCAGTTGGGCCGCAAACTGGCGATCGTCGCCACCGTGATTGGAGCGATTGTGATGTTGTCTACGATGATCTTTGATTGATCGAGCGCTTCAACCACCACGTTTACAGTAAGCGCAATAGACGCTCCAAGGACAGCCAAGTTCTTTTGGTTTTTCGGACATAATCCGACTTACCCCTCGGAACCTTCCTCTTTTGAGCTGCTTCCGTCCTCCGCATCCTCGTCGTCACCTTTCAACGCGTCTCGCATCGGATTGGAGTCATCCTGAGGTTGGAGGCGTCTTCTTCGCTCTCGATCGGCAGATAACTCGATCGACTGCTCGTCAATCTGGCGAGGAAAGCTGTTGTTCCAAGTTGATGAATCCGCCGTCTCGCCGTTCGGATCCAGGTGAATCGCCGCGATTGGCTGGTCGGTAAGAAACAGCTTGGTGACCTCTTCGTTGTCCTTTCTCCAGATTTCAGCCGGAATGCGACGAATCTCCCTGCTCCCGTTGGCAAACTCCAGCTCAGCGATAATCGGCATCACCAACCCACCGACATTCTTGAACTTGACGATGTAAGCATTCGGCAAGTTATCCATCGCTTCCTGTTGCTCGTCGGTCAGTTTCTCAAGGAACTTGTCGTAAGCTTCGCGATCGTCATCAGTGATGTTAAGTTTGTCATACTCGTTATAAAAATCACTCAACTCCGGGAACGCCTCGAGCCGCTTTGGCAAGTCCTTGTTCCGTTCAGAACTTACCGTCGCCGGTTCGTTGTCTCGATCCGATTTCTGTTTTGGCTTTTCGATATATGGGTTCTTGGTATCGAAGTGAACTTTATTGACACTCTCAATGCTCAAGTCCACATGGTTGGTCGAGTAGAACCATCCTCGCCAGAACCAATCGAGATCAACGCCCGATGCATCTTCCATCGACCGGAAGAAATCCGCAGGCATCGGCCGCTTGAACTTCCAACGATTCGAATACTCTTTGAAAGCAAAATCGAATAACTCGCGACCGACAACTGTCTCGCGGAGAATATTCAACGCCGTCGCCGGCTTGGCGTAGGCATTCGGACCGAACTGAAATATCGACTCACTGTTGGTCATGATCGGGACCTGAGTCTTGCTGACCATATAGGGAACGATGTTGCTCGCCTTGCCGATCCGTGATGGATACTCGGCTTCCCACTCGCATTCTGTCAGGTACTGGAGGAACGTATTCAAACCTTCATCCATCCAGGTCCATTGACGTTCATCGCTGTTCACAATCATTGGAAACCAGTTGTGACCAACTTCATGAATAATAACAGAAATCAAACCGTACTTGGTTCGTTTCTTGTACGTCCCGTCTTCCTCTGGACGCGGTCCGTTGAAACAAATCATCGGGTACTCCATTCCCCCAACCGGCCCGTTGACTGAAATCGCAACCGGGTATGGATAGTCAAACGTGTACTTGGAATACACCTCTAAAGTGTGCGCGACGGCGTGAGTCGAGTACTTGCTCCACAATGGCTCGCCTTCGTTCGGGTAATACGACATGGCCATCACGGTTTTGTCCGCCAGTTTGACTCCCAAAGCGTCCCAGGCAAATTTTCGAGACGAAGCAAATGCGAAATCACGTACGTTCTCAGCTTTGAAGATCCAGGTCTTCTTGCCCGTTGGTTCGCTGGACTCGTTGTCCTTTGCTTCCTCCGGAGTGACAATAAACTCCGGCGTCTTGGCGGTTCGAGCAGCCTCAAATCTTTCCCGCTGCACTTGCGAGAGTACGTCTTCCGGGTTCTGCAGCACTCCAGTCGAAGCCACGACATGATCGTCAGGAACTTTGATCCGCACTTCGTAGTCACCAAAATCCAGTGTGAACTCACCGCGTCCAAGGAACTGCTTGTGTTGCCAACCGGTTACATCCGTATAGGCACACGCCCGAGGAAACCACTGGGCCATTTCGTAGATATAGTTTTCGTCTTCTTCAAAGAACTCGTACCCAGTCCGCCCACTAACCAGCTTCGAATTATTGATCGCGTATTTCCAATCGACTCGAAAACGAAACGACTCGCCATTTTCAACCGGCTCCGGCAAATCAATCCGCATCATTGTCTTGACGATTGTGAATTTCAGATCCTCCCCAGAGAGTTCTGCGACTTTCGAGATCTTGATTCCACCGTCCCAGTTTTTGCGGAACTGCATTTTCCGCAACGACTCAATTGCCATCTTCCGGTCTTCCCGCATCGTCTCGGTTAAGGAGCGATCGGAATGCGGCGCGCGGATATTTGGGTCGAGCTGCAACCAGATGTACCTGAGCGGGTCCGGAGATTTGTTCGTGTAAGTAATCTCTTCCGAGCCAATCAGCATTTGATTGTTGTCGTCGATCTCGACGTCGATGACGTAGTCGATTTGCTGTTGCCAATACCGATGGCCGGGCGAGCCAGAGGCAGTCCGATAGTCGTTCGGCGTTGGCAGGATTTCTTCGAGCTGACGGAACTTGTCTGGCTGATCAAATTTCCCCGTTTCCTGGCCAACAGCCTGGCTCGACAAGGAAACGATGATGGCTAGAGCAACGAAATTGAACGAAGCGGTAAGCCACGATTTGGACGAAATTGGTAGTCGCATTTGATTGAACCAGGTTGCGATGCGGGTATGACTCGACAAGACTCCATTAAAGTCTCAACCAACAGAATCCACAATGAACTATGTCGCCAAATTCCCATGATGCCAAAGACAGCACCATGAACAGCGATTGTTCGCCGGCGCAGGGGCGTTTCGACGATGCCGCTGGCGAAGTCTGCCGGCTGGCATGTTAGTCATCTTACGTTCGCCATCGAGCGATTGCTGTACAACCGAGCGATCGGTTGATCGGTTTAAAGATACCGATTGATGATGTTCTCGAGCATTTCCTGGCGGCCGCTTTCGTTCGGGCTCGCTTCGCCTTTCTCAAGCATGTACGCTTCCAGGCTTTCCAGGGAGTGCTTGCCCGATTCGATTTCGGCACCAATCCCTGTATCCCAGGACTGGTATCGCGAACTGACGAAGTCGTTGACCACTCCATCGGCGCGAATGGCGGCGGCGATTTTCAGGCCGCGTGCGAACGCGTCCATGCTGCCGATGTGGGCGTGAAACAGATCGACTGGTTCGAAACTTTCTCGCCGGACCTTGGCATCAAAGTTAACACCGCCGCTCCCGATGCCACCGTGCTTCATGATCGCCAGCATGATCCGTGACGTTTCATAAAAGTCCGTCAGGAACTGGTCCGTGTCCCAACCCAATAACAGGTCGCCTGTATTTGCATCGATCGAACCCAGCATTCCTTGATGCCCGGCGTAATCCAGCTCATGCATCATCGTGTGACCAGCCAACGTCGCGTGGTTCGTTTCGATGTTGAGCTTGAACTTCTCCGTCAGCCCGTACGCTCGCAAGAAGTTAATACACGCCGCCGCATCCGAATCGTACTGGTGTTTGGTCGGTTCTTTTGGCTTCGGCTCGATCAAGAACGTTCCGTCGAAACCGATCTTTTTGGCGTAGTCGACGGCCATGTGGAAAAACGCACCGAGGTGATCCAACTCACGCTGCATGTCCGTGTTGAACAAATTCTGATAGCCTTCCCGGCCGCCCCAGAAAACATAGTTCTGCCCACCCAGCATTTTGGTGACTTCCAGGCACTTGCGAACTTGGCCAGCCGCGTAAGCAAACACATCCGCGTTGCAACTGGTCGCTGCACCATGCATGAATCGCGGGTTGCTGAACAAGTTGGCGGTGCCCCACAGTAACTGGATCCCCGTTCGCTTCTGCTCTTCCTTTAAAACGTCGACCACCGAGTCGAAATTCTTATTGGTCTCCGCCAAGCTCGCTCCCTCAGGCGCGACATCCCGGTCGTGAAACGCGTAAAACGGCGTGCCAAGCTTCTCCATGAATTCGAATGCGACACGGACTCGGTTCTGAGCATTCTCGACTGAGTCCGTACCGTCGTCCCATGGACGGAGCATGGTGCCTGGTCCGAACGGGTCACTGCCCTGCCCGCGAAACGTATGCCAGTAAACGACGCTGAAGCGAAAATGCTCCTTCATCGTTTTCCCCTCGACGACTTCATTTTCGTCGTACCAGCGGAAAGCCAACGGGTTGTTGGAGTCCGGACCTTCAAATTCAATTTTGGTAATTTCTGGGAACGCTGACATAGTTAACTCTGAAATCTAATACTGACTATCGTTAAAAATCGTAACGGGTTAAAAATCGTAACGGCCTGTCGACGATATGAAAAGGTCTCGCCACAAGTCCGGGTAGACAATGAAACAGGCCGCGATCATAAAACGTTGACTCGCCCCTCCCGGGATGGTGAGGCAAACTTTAACCTTGAAACGGTGCGCTGTCCTGGAACGGAGCGGGAGCGCGGTTGTCGAACTCGGAATACCGTTCCGGAGCTCGGTCTTCAAACCGTGTGAACTCTCGTAGCCAGGTCAAGTCGACATCGTCTGTCGGACCGTTACGCTGCTTGGCAACGATGATCGAAGCCTGCCCGCGGCTCTCTTCGGCACCTTCGTCGTCGGCCGATTTGTAGTAGTCGTCTCGATGCACAAACATTACGACGTCTGCGTCCTGCTCGATCGCTCCGGACTCACGCAAGTGACTCATCCTTGGTCGGTGGTCGCGGCTTTCCTCTGCCTGCCGGTTCAGCTGCGCCAGACAAAGGATCGGAACTTTCAATTCACGAGCGAGCCCTTTCAAACGTCGAGCCATCTTGGCGACCTGTTCCTGTCGCGGATCACGCGCGTCATCTGGTTGAATCAACTGCAAATAGTCAATCACGATCGCACCCAGGCATCCTTGTCGGCGAATAATTCGCCGCGCACCACCCGCGATCTCGGAAATGTTCCGTGTCGGAGAGTCATCCACGAACAGTGGCACCTTGCTCAGATCCCCGGCAATTCGAATCAGACGCTGGCGATCCTCAGCGGACAGGCTACCGTTTCGCATGCGATGGCCGTTGACTCTGGCAACCGAACACAGCATCCGCTCGATCAATTCGACTGCCGCCATCTCCAAGCTGATAAACAACACGGGCTTGTCAGACTTGATCACGATGTTTTCTGCAATGTTCATCGCAAACGCCGTTTTGCCCATACTCGGCCGCGCCGCAAGAATCACCAACTCCGACGCGTGCAAGCCACCGGTAATTTTATCCAGATCAGTAAACCCGGTCTCGACCGTTCCGTCCTGAACTTCACCCCGGACTCGTGACTCCAGCCGATCCATCGCGACTTGCAGGACCTCGTCGATTTCCGAGATCGATGACCGTTGGCGGCTCTCTCGAATCGCGAACACTTTCTGCTCCGCGGCGTTCAACATCTCTTTCGAATCGTGGGTCGGATCGTAGGCATCGGAGAGGATGTCGGTACAAGTCGAAATCAGATTCCGCATCGTCGCTTTTTCGCGAACAATTTCCGCGTAGTAAACCGAGTGGGCTGCGGTCGGCACGGACGTGAAAATTTCCGCCAACCTCCCGGTCCCTCCGACCAACTCCAGGTCACCACTGGAGACCAGCCGCTCACGAAGCAAGGTCATATCGATCTTCTTGCCATCGTTGTGCATGTCCATGATGTGCGAAAACAGCTTCCGATGCGATTCGTCGTAGAAATCATCCGGCCGGACAATATTCACGATCTCGTCGCAGGCATCTGGCATCAGCATCAGACTACCCAGAACTCCCGTCTCGGCTTCCATGCTCGTCGGCGGCTGACGCTCTAACTGGCTGCCAGATCGCTTTTTACTCTTCTTGGAGCCACGTTCCTTCTTTCCGTTGGGCGGGGGGCTCATATTGGTCTCTCCGTGATCAAATCCTCTACTCCGTAAGCTACACTGAGGTAGCCACCTGTATTCAAACGCGTTGACGCAAAAGTGACCAACGTGCAGAACCTCGGATTATAGCGATTTTGCCTGCTTTAGGGGCAAACAGTTCCGAAATTTGTCGAGCCCAGATCGGAATCTCGCCAAACAATGAACATCATTGCCAGAATCGGAACAGTCGTTCAAAATTCAGGTACTAAGGGAATGACATTTAGGATGATTGGCAAGCAAACGGAAACTTGCCTGACTATACTTGAGATTTAGAATTCAGCAGAATTTGTAAGCGTAAACGAAAACCGAATCCTACCGTCCGCTGGTAGAAAGGCCCACAAATGAACCTTGCCGGTAAAATACTGACTTTTCTGATCCTGTTTTTAAGTATCGCGTTCCTGGTATTGGCAGTCATGGTGGGTGCTACGCATCAGGAATGGAAAAAAATCGCGACCGAAAACAAACAGAAGGTTGCCGACGCCCGAAACATTCTGAAAGCGCTCCAGGGTAAGTCGGAAGAAATCAAACAACGACTTGAGTCCGAACAGGCTGCACGCCAATTGCAAGTAGCCCAACTGAACTCGCAACTGTCCACAGCGGAAAAAGCCGTCGAAACAAAAACGTCGGAACTGCAGCAGGAATTGGAAATCAGTGCTCGGAACCAGGAAGCCTTGAACATTGCAGAAAAGCGAATGTCGGAACTGGACGGACAAATTACCAGCCTTCGCAGCACGAACAATACACTGTCAGATGATATTGCGAACCAACGCAGAAAAGTCGTCAACTTGACCAACCAGGTAAATTCGCTGGAAGGACAAGTCAACGAACTTGGAATTACTAACATGGATCTGAGCGAACAGATCGCGGCTCGCAAAAGAATCATGAATGCACAAGGCCTGAGCGAAACGGCTCTTACCGATCACATTCCACCAGACGTCGAAGGCGTTGTTTTGCGAACCATGGACAACTTGATTGCAATCAGTGTTGGTGGCGATGATGGCGTGCGAAGCGGACACGTGTTCGATATCTATCGCGGTGACCGGTTCATCGGCAAAGCAGAAGTAACACGAGCTCGCGACAACATGTCAGCAGCAAAATTGATTTCTGAGTTCCAACAGGCTCCAGTCGTGGAAGGCGATTATGTCACAACCAAGTACTGATCTGGGAGAACTTGGCGAGTTTGATGGCGGGGAGTTCGGCGAATCGCTTGATGCGTTCGAGGAAGTCCAACCCGAGTCAGCTGCGGCTGCACCGATTGCTCCGGCTGCTCCGCGTTACAAGAAACAGGGATTCAGCATCTACACCATCATGTTGATGCTCTCGTTCCTCTGTTTACTCGCTGGGATGATCATGATGTTCGTCGAAGCTGGAAAATACACCTAGTCTAGAATCAATCTGAGGCACCCATGTCTTCTGACCCCGAATCACTTTTCGAAGATGCTGACAACGATTTCGAAGATTTTGCCGAAGCGCTGGATGACGGTGAATCGCCTGAATCACTAGACGAAATCGGTACAACGTCTGCTGAAGCTGAGCCACAACCAGCCCCAGCTACAACCCGGACCGAATCATCCCGCGGCAGCAGCCGACGTTCGTTCCTGAAATCGCTGACCATTTACGATGCGATGCTGATCGCGTCAGCCGCGTCTATTCTGATCGCCTGCCTGTTGTTGATGTTGGAACTGTCGTCTTTCGGCGGACCCTTCTTCCAATGGCGAACCAGTGAAGCATTGGTCGAAGCTCTGACGCCTCCGTAGTCTGATGGTCGGTCAAAACTGAGTTGAATAGTCTGTGTCCCTAGTTTTGTTTGTGTGCCATGCTCTCGCCTTTCCGACAAGAAAATCAACTCTCCGCAACGGCATGCTTACGCTAGGGATGATGAATAGTCTGTGTCCCTAGTTTTGTTTGTGTGCCATGCTCTCGCCTTTCCGACA
>CAZXLW010000013.1:70108-70296 GCA_964641465.1 uncultured Pirellulaceae bacterium
AGAAAATCAACTCTCCGCAACGGCATGCTTACGCTAGGGATGATGTAATGGTCAACGTGGCGTGAGCATGCTTTGTCGGTAGGCACACGTAACCACTCCGCGCGCGTAAACATGGCACACGTCCTTCGCATTTCGCGTAAACATGGCACACGTCAATTCAGGCCGTTGCTTGAATTCTTTGCATCGCT
>CAZXLW010000013.1:70396-84649 GCA_964641465.1 uncultured Pirellulaceae bacterium
CGCGTAAACATGGCACACGTCAATTCAGGCCGTTGCTTGAATTCTTTGCATCGCTCGCTGTTTACACCAGCTCCAATTCCAGCTCACCAAAGCTGGAACTCTCGCCGTCGTTGACTGTGAATTGAATCGTCCGTTCGAGTTCCAACGGGTCAGTATTCAGATCGAATGTCACCGAACGAAGGATCGTTTCGTACTGTTCGACACTGGCTAGCCCAGAAAACGTCAAGGCACCAGAGAACGGGTCAAATGTTCCAATGATTCCGGCTTGTGGTACAAAGGCTAACTGGTCGATTCCACTTTCGAAACCGGAAGTGATTGCAACAACCGCCGAACCAATCTGAGTAGAATCGGTACCAGAAATTTCCAATTGTTCGTCAAGAATCACCGGAGTCGCGTTCTGTGCTACCGACAAAGTACTGTTCGACAAAGCAACGGCAAGTGAATCGTCAGCGATAACCTCCAACGAGCGACTCACTGTAAATTCTTCAAGAGTATCGGTGAGGACACTGACATTAATCTGCCGAACGTCAGTAATCGGGTTGAGGCTGGTGTTCTGATAGAACACACTCCGCAATGCTTGTTGGTAGGCAGCCGCATCAGCTGTACCTGTCAAAGACAAAACGCCAACCACATCGTCAAAATCACCAGTGATCCCATTCGAGTCCGTAAAACTCAGCACGTCCTGGCTACTGTCAAAACCCTCAATCGAAAACGACGCGCTGGAAAATTCCTGGTCGCCGGAAGCATCAAGCAGGATGCCGGAATCGACAGCGATCGAATCACTGCCCTCGCTAAATTGCAACGCCGAACCGGTAGCAGTCAATCCGATCTCCGGGGAAATGTCGTCCACGCCCAAACTGATATCTGCGTCTTCCAGAGTACTGAACACTCCATCAATCAGCGCTTGCAAATTGTCAACGCTGGTCGCTTCAAAACCGCGAATTCTTGGCTCTGCTTCGATGGCTACCGGGAACTGCACAAAGTCGGAACCGCCACCACCACGCAGCCGAACCGAATCCTCCAGACTGACGCTCGCATCCAACGCCGTTGAGTCGATCCCAGAACCGGTCGATACCGAGAACCGACCCTCGAAATTGGCACTGGCGTTATTTTGCCCAGGCAAAGCGCCGACAAAATCGTCACCTCGACCTGTGCGAATCTTTGTCGAACGTGCTACTTCCGTTTCGTCAGTCAACAACACGTTGTCGTCACCACTTCCCGTGTTGATTCTGAACTTCCTGCCAACCGTCAATTCGCCGGAAGCAAACGTGTCGTTCCCGTCATTTCCGAATACCCTGAAGTTTCGCCCTGTCGAAAACGAATCGACTGCCAACAAATCGTCGCCATCATCAAGAAACACGTACGCAGACTGCTCGATGGCTGAGTCCGTAAGTTGCACAATGTCGTTTCCGTCGTCTCCTTCAACGTGCAGGAACCGGGAATTGAACTCCTCTGCTTCAATTCGGTCATCGCCGTCACCCCCAAGAACTCTGACCGTATTCTCGATGGCAAGATCGCGCAACGCCACATCGTCGCTGCCTTCATTGAGGACCACCGTCAGGAATTCAGCCGAGTCAAGCACCTGCGGAGCCGTCAAGCCATTGACCGTCGTATCAATTCCAGTGACAACTGTCTGTCCGGAATCGTTCTGGGAAATTTCGACAATGTTGTCGTCGGCATCTCCGACAACGCGCAGGAAGTTCCCCTGTGCAAAGAACAAAACATCGCCAGCCAGCAGGCGTCTGTCTTCAAGAGTACGATAGTCGAAACGCGCTTTTCGATTCCGGGCAGCAAGCTGTTTTTTCATGGCAGTATAAATGTCTGGACAAGTAAATTTTAGAGGGAGGGAGGCCGCGGTCAAAATCGGTAACCATTGGTTTGTTTACAACCAACGAGTCACCGAGCAAACTAACAGCCCGATACAATTGGCGAGATTTTAACGCCATTGCGACCAGTTAAGAATAACGGGTTACAATATTTTCTGCTATCGCAACCAGCGCCAGCATTCTTTTGCAGATCGTTTGAGACCAACTCAGCTTGGAAAGGCCATTAGATCGACAAACGGACCACTACTCGCGAACAGGTTGGTTGCCGACAACCTCCGAAACTTGCATTTTCAGAAGAATTGCATTGCCAGCGATCAAATGAACGCAAACAAAAAGACGCCCGAATAGTCGGACGTCTTGTCAATTCAATCCAGAATTGGTTTAAGCAAGTTGTTGCTGTTGTTGGTCGCTGCGACCAACCGTTGCTGAAACTAACCGGCCTTCTTGCCGATCCGGTACAGTTTCTTCTCGGTGCGAATCAACAGATCGTTGCCAACCGGTGCTGGGGTGGCGATCAGGCGGGAATCAAATTTTTGTTTGCCAACTTCTTCAAGGCTTGGGTCGCACTTGACGATCGTCATATTGCCTTCGCGACTGCTCAAGTAAATGTTGCCGCCGGCCAGCAGTGGGGATGCGGCAAAGTTCCCGCCAATCCGTTTTCGTTTGACCAATTCGCCAGTTTTCGCATCGACACAGCTCATGATTCCATTGTCAGTCACCGCGTAAACTTTGTCTCCAGTACTGATCATCGAAGGCATCGCCGGCGCTTGGCTGGCTCGCCATTTGACATGCGTTTTCGTGACGTCTCCGGTGCCAGTAGGATCAACCGCCGCGAATTCGGATTTCATATATCCAGACGCGAAAATCACCAAGCCGCTTTCAACAGTCGCCATCGGGACCACTGAAAATCCATCGCCATGATCGACGCGCCAGATTTCTTTGCCCGTTTCAGGATCGTAAGCAATCACCCACTGCGCCCCGGGAATGATGGCTTGCGTCTTGCCATCGAATTTTGAAATCAGAGGCGTCGAATAGGCTTTCTGTTGCTCGCCATTGGGATTTCGGAAATCAGGTCGTTCGGTTTTCCAAAGCTCCTCTCCAGAACTCAAGCTAACGGCGGCAATGTATTGTTCGTCAATGCCATCACAAACCAGCAGCACCTTGCCGTCATGGACAACAGGTGAGCTACCAGCTCCGACGCTGTGGTCAACATCAAACTTGGAATTCCAAATCTGGCTGCCCGTTTTCGCGTCGAGACACCAGGTTCCATAGTTGCCGAAATGGCAAACCACTTTGCCGTCGTCGATGGCTGGCGTCGGTGAAGCATAAGAATTTAACGGGTTGATCAAATCGGGTTCAGCGATATTTGCCAGGTGGATGTTGTGTAGGATCTTGCCACTTTCCAGATCAAGACAGATCGCATACAGATCGAGAGCACCGACGGTTGTCTTCATGTTGGCGAACTGCACACCCTGTTTCTTCTTTTCGATTTGTTCTTTGGTCGCTGGCTTGGTCGTAGCCGTAGTCAGCCAGATATGCCCGTCTTTATAAACCGGCGAAGACCAACCGGTGCCGGGAATGTCAGTCACCCAGATGTGATTGGATTCATCCCAGGACGTAAGCGGAGTTGCGTTTTGAGCATCGCTGTCGCCTGCTGGACCGAGAAATTGGGTCCAATCAGAATCTTCTGCCACTCCAACCTGAGAACTCAAAAACAAAGCAACGATTGCCAACAAAACAATAGACGTTTTGTTGGAGGCATTTTTCATGATCAGCATGTTCGGACTCCGAGTGTTCGTGAGATGATTTTAGACGAATTTCAACCTGACGATTCAGGCCAGGTTTTCCGTCGACTCGGCGACAAACAGCGCACACTTTGTCACTCTATCGCAAGTCATCGACAACGATCCGATGATAACAAAGATTGGCTGGCAATGCAGGACCGCTCTTTGTGTTCAAATGAGTTCGGGCAGGGAGCAGTCGGGATTCAGCGGGTTTCAGCCGGGGTTCAGTATTGCAATACACGTAAAACGCACCGACAACCGCCTGGCAAACCAGCTGTGAGTTTGGTTACAGTTCGTTGCGACGCCTGACGGTTAGCTGTTAAGTATTCTCAATACTGATTTCGACCTCACCGTTGTCCAGTGCGGTGTCGGTACCGCTACCTCCATTGAATGTGTCGAATCCTTCACCGCCAAGGAATTCGTCGTTGCCGGGACCTCCGATCATTTCGTCAGGCCCGCCCAAGCCGATCAGTTCGTCCGCACCAGCGCCGCCGTCGAGGATGTCAGCTCCGACGTTGCCAACCAGCATGTCATTGCCACCACTACCGATCAGTTCGTCTGCCCCAAGACCTCCGAACAAATTATCGTTTCCGCTGCCGCCATAAAGAGTATCGCTGGCATCACCTCCGAGGATCGTGTCGTTGCCGCCCAGACCAAACACAGTATCCTGCCCGCGACCGGCATTGAGCGTGTCAGCCAGCGGACCACCGACGATGAGGTCTGGCCCTGGCCCACCAAAGATTTCGTTGGTCATCGTACCGCCAAAGATATCGTCGGGACCGAAGCCACCGTTAATCGACGTGTCGACGGCTGCATTGACCATGATCGTATCTCCGCCTCCAAACGTGTTGATCACCACGCAATCGATTCCAGCCAATGCAAATGTCTCAAAACAGGCCTGATTCGCTTCGACCTCCAGCATACTGCCATTCTGGGAAACGATGATCTCATCAGGCCCTTGAGTTCCGTTGATTCGAAGTTCATTGTTGACAACGCTGATATCGACTGGGCATGCAGCGCCCGTACATGTCACAGTCATCGTCCCGATCCCGCCTCCGGAGAACCCGCCAACTCGGATTATGTAATCTTCACCTGCAACCACGCTAAACGTCAGTTCCGATGACAAGTTATTACAAGCATCGTCATTGCAATCAATCAGGCCCCCCGGGCAACCTCCGTCTCCTGTGTAGACCGCAATTCGCGTGTCGTAAAGGCTTGTGCAAAGAGCAAGTGTTGCCTCTCCCGTGCAACTTGCCGTGTATGAAAACC
The DNA here is from genome assembly GCA_964641465.1 of uncultured Pirellulaceae bacterium. Lineage (GTDB taxonomy): Bacteria > Planctomycetota > Planctomycetia > Pirellulales > Pirellulaceae > Mariniblastus. The sequence continues at coordinate 75,276 of CAZXLW010000013.1, forward strand.
AAATGTCATTGACGAGCGATAAACCGAACCCCTCCTCACACGATTGAGGCAAACTTGGCCCGTCAGTGGTCGCGTCGGAAGTATCAAAATCATGGCTCCCGTTGCCGATTACTAACGGATTCTGGCAGCTATCGTTTACTGGGCCTGCTGGAGTATCACAAATACCCTGCGGGTTGTTGATCGCGTTAAACAATGCCGCGTTGTTCAAACCGGTCCCTGAGTTCGAACCGAAACCATCGCCGCATCCGCCGTTCGTGTGGATGCCATACGCGATGCCCGAATTTTCATCGACCACTGGTGAACCCGAATTGCCGCCTGTGGTATCTGGCCGGTACCTCAAAGTAGTTCCCGAGAATTCCGTAAACGGACCAACATCGGTCTTCTGGGCTTGATTCAAAACAGGGTTGACCGGAAGGCTGGTCGTCCCAAATCCCGTAATTCGAATCGGGTCGTTATCGTCAAACGTGTTGGCAGATGGGACAGCAATGTCAAACGAAGCACCACCCTGGGCTACCAACGGAGAGAGTCCGGTATTGGTATTGTTGAAACATCCGAATACACACCAGTCATTACCGATTACGGTAAGTTCGGATTGGATGGAAGCCGGATCGACCGCGTATTGATCTTCCGGTGGTGGGAAATTGAGAGATCCATCGGGATCGGACAACGGCACATTGAAAAAGATAGTTGAAAAGTCTGGCCCCACGCAGTGACCGGCCGTCATCATGCAATTGGTGCGATTGTCGAACAGCCACGCAGTACATCCGACATTGACTCGACCGATTCTGACGTCATTTGAAACCACGCGATCATCTGTTCCATCGCAAATAGACTCCGTCGGAGCCAAATCGGGAACATCCCCAGCGGTGATCATGTCGACTTCGACTCGATTCCGCCTGGCTTGAGGATGCGCGAGCAGTTCAATGGTGACCGTATCGCCGTTGAAAAAGGCTGATTTGTTCTGCCACTGAGCACAAGAAATCGCGTCAAGAATCTGAAACGCGCCGTCTTCATGGGACGTGATTCTCAATTTTGAAGCGAGCTTTTTTCCTTGTGTCAGGCGTACGTTTTTGAATCGCAATTGGATCCACTTAGCGTCCGTGGATGAGATCACCTGGCTCCATATCACTGCAGGTTGGTCGCTATTGTTCTCAACCATTCCTGAGCCGAATTTAACCGGCACTTCATGACTGGGTGGCGGCGCAGGTACCGGGCCGTCTTGCGCTCTCACGTTCGACTGCAGCGACAAGATGATTGCAAAACAAATAACGAGCGAGAATGTTCTCATGGCGAGATGGTTTCCAAGTTGTTGATTCATGTTCATGTTTCCTCAGTCAATATCTCCATCATCGCAACACCGTTACTGGCACCGCCACTTGACGATTCTGAGACCTGCCGCCAGCGCCGTCAAGAAATACCAGGCGTTCGTGTTCCAGAATTTCCCAGTGCCTGCCTGTTTGTCCACAGGAATTTGATTCTGGCAGAAAGTCTCTGACTAAGGTTTGTTTGTATAGGAAACGAATACCAGCTTAAGGTCCTGCGCGATTTTTCAATCTTTTACTCAGCCGCTTCGGCTCAGCCGCCTCGAAACGATTGGTACCGTCTGCATTCACGAAATCTTTGCTCTGTCTTAGCACAGTGGCTATTTCTGGCAAAGAATAAAGGCCCTCTGGCAAAGAATAAAGGCCCGTGGTCGTGGGCTCAACTCCTATTCATCACTGACAAGACTCAATGATCCTCAAATGCACGCTTACCTGGTGCCGTGTTACACCGAGACAACTTCCGATTTCCGCGTATAATAAACCGCGGCGTTCCGGATGGGCACGCTTTTGGCAAGGGATCGGAGTTAAGGATTGGATACTAAAGCAGTCAATACCGGTGTGGATTCAGAAGAACACCTGGAAGCAGACAACCGGAAACTGAACGAATTGAGCGGGCAAGTCGGCCTGCTTCTGGATAACATCAGCCAAATTGTGCTGGGCAAACGCGATGTGGCCAGAGAATGCCTGATCGCGTTGCTCGCTGGCGAACACGTACTACTCGAAGACGTCCCCGGCGTTGGCAAGACTTTGATGGGCAAAGCAATTGCTCGTTCGATTGACGGCAGCTTTCGGCGGATTCAGTTCACACCTGACCTGCTCCCCAGTGATATTGTCGGGAGCAATATTTTCAACTCGAACACCAACGAGTTCGAGTTTAATGCCGGGCCGGTCTTCAGTAATTTTGTCCTGGCGGACGAGATCAATCGAGCGCCACCCAGAACGCAAAGTGCGTTGCTGGAAGCGATGAGTGATAATCAGGTGAGCGTGGATGGAGTCACCCGCGAGCTTCCCGAACCATTCATGGTGATCGCGACTCAGAATCCGTTCGAGTTCGAGGGAACCTATCTGCTACCTGAAAGTCAGATGGATCGTTTCCTGTTCCGGATTTCGATGGGATACCCCGACCGTGATTTCGAACAACAAATTCTTGACAGCCATCGGCCTGGCAACCCTTTGGACGAAATGCAGTCAGTGTGCCAGACGAATCAGATCATTGCGATCCAGGAAGCAGTCCGCAACGTCACGATCGAGAACTCAATTTCCAGCTACATGATGGACATTGTCCAGGCCACGCGATCATCGACAGAACTGAGTTTGGGGGCCAGTACGCGGGGTGCATTGTTGTGGTACCGCGCTGTTCAGGCCTGTGCATTCATCGCCGGCCGTGCATACGCCATTCCCGACGACGCCAAAGAACTTGCCGTCAAAGTCCTCGCGCATCGCGTGAAACCAGCCGGAGCTATGGGACTGATCAACCGCAACGAGATCGAGTCGATCATTCGGGAAATCATCAGCGCGATCGTGGTCCCGGAATAATCACCAGACAACAACCAGGGAAAAGTGAACAGGAATTCCATTGCCAAGTCGCCGCCGAATTAGAACTTCATTGCCCACAGAGGGCTGGGCGTTTGTCGTCATTCTTGGTTTCGTGACCGTCTGTTCCATTTTGCGCAACGTTAATTTCCTGGTTATCGTTTCCGGAATGATGTTCATGCCTCTGCTGTTGTGTTGGCGGCTGAATCGACACGCGATACGCAACCTTATCGTTCGCCGGGTAAGTCCCAATCGTTTACACGCAGGCCAGCCAGTGAACTTGAAATGGGAAGTCACCAACCACGGCCAGGTCTCCGCGTATCAGGTCCAGATCAAAGACTCCGTTCGCCAGATCTGTTCTCGAAATGGAGAGATTGCACTCAAGCGGAAACGAGATGCGACGAAAGGACTGGTGATTTTTGACGATATCCCGGTCGGCGAATCAGTGACGTCTTCTTTTCAAGTTCTATTTGCGGAACGCGGAACTTACGAAACCGGCCCGGCATATGCAATTTGCGATTTTCCGTTGGGCTTGGTTAGCTGCTGGGTTGCGTTTCGAGAACCTGAACAGATTCACGTCGCCCCAAAAATTGGACACCTCGCCCACAATTGGCGGAGCATCGTTAGTTCGGTCTCACATGGGACGGCGGCTCGGGCGTGCGTCGAAGGCGCTCAGGGTGACGATTTTTTTGCCGTTCGAGAGTGGCGAAGTGGCGACAACAAAAAAAAGATTCACTGGCGATCAACCGCCAAGTACCGGACTCCGATGGTTCGTCAGTTCGAACGTGAAACCGAACAGGATACCGCGATCGTACTTGACCTGTGTGCAGACTCCGTCGCGTCCGATCTGGCGGCCGACTTCAACAAGATGCATGCGCATTGCGAGCACATCTTGAGCTTCGCAACGACCGTTCTGTCGAATTGGGGTGGAACTGCGTCCGGGCAGCTGGCTATCGGCATCGCTGGCGAAAACGGGGAAGTACTGTCTTCGCTGGAACATGGCCAGTTCACTTCGCAGGCAATGCGGTCACTGGCGATTGCCCGAGCAGGCAATGGACGACACCTCGAGTCGGTACTGCAACAGACACTGCAATCTGTTTCATCGGAAACACCCTGCCTGGTAATCAGTTCGCGTTCCTTTGCACAAGCGTCGCGGCAAATTGCCGCTGGAATCCAGGAGCGAATCCGCTGGGTAGTATGCGACAGCAGAGAACTTCAAAACGTGTTCTCGATCTCCGATCACCTGGCGGAGTCCAAACTGAAACAATTCGCGGAAAACGCCTGAACCAGCACAGCACGAACCAATGTATCCACACCTGCTAAAACTACAGATTGCGATGATGAGCCTGGTGGCAATCGGCGGGTTTGTCCTCGGCAGCAACATTGGTGATCCAAATATCGTACGTATTTCGTTGTTGGGAGCTGTCGTCGCGTTTGTGCTGGTCGATCGACTCAAATGGTTCGATCTTTCGGGTTGGCTGGCAAACATTACGTTTCTGTTGATACTGATCTACTCTATGCGTGCGTTCATTGGCGGCAACAGCACCGACAAACTGGTCGCCGTCGCGAACCTGCTGGCGTATCTACAAGTCGCACTCACGTTTCAACCGAAGACTCCGCGACTTGGTTGGCAGTTGATGATTCTCAGCATCCTCCAGATCGTCGTCGCGGCGATTTTCAACCTGAATTTTGAATACGGGATTTACTTCGCGATCTATTTCGCAGTCGTGACAATCACGATGACTTTGCAAAACGACTTTGCAAAATGGACACGAACGAATCGTCAGAACACAAAAAACATATCGTTGGCTGGCGAGCAAGCGAAGGTCAGCTCGGTGGCTCACCCAGGTGCATTGGGCAATGCAGTAGCACTCTCGCGGCTTCCTGGTAGCAGCCGATTGTTTTCGGCGTGGATGCTGGTCATGCCGTGGCTGATGGTGTCGTTGGCATTTTCGTTCCTGTTGTTCCACTCCCTGCCCCGTACACAACAAGACACCGACAACCCGGCCGTCAAGAAATTCATCGGGACCGGGCAGTCTCGCAGCGTGGATCTTGATGTCGACGGGGTGGTTCCGTTGTCGAACGCAATAATATTTCGCGCGAAGTTCCTCGACGTCGATACCAACGAGGATATCCTTTTGAAAGGTGAGACGTATTTTCGCGGGATGGCATATTCAAAGTTGGTATATGACAACTCGACTACTAGTTGGGAAGCACCCTACGATCACGTGTTCAACTGGAGTTATATTCAGCTACCGCGTTTCCGCCGGTTGCCAGAGCACGCCGGCGTGGTTCGGAACGTTGGTCTTGAAATCACTTTGGAACCAAACGTTGATCCGTTGCTGTATGCGACAATGCCAGCGATCAAGCTCGGAAATGGCGATAGTGAAATCGAATTTTGCCGGGATCTGTCCGCATTGACTCGGCGTCGAAGCAAATCAGCCAATACAATCACTTCGTACCAATACGAAGTCGGCACGCTGCTCGATGCCGCGAACCGAACACTGCCAGGGACGCCGTACGTTCCCTTCAAGTTCGGAAACTCGTTCCCTTTCATGGAAACTGGCTCGCCCGAACATCAATTGCTAACCGAGATTGATCGTTCCAAGTACCCGGAGCTTATAAAAATCTCTGACCAGCTTGCCAGTGAAGTCGACAAACAGGATCGAATCAAGTTGTGCAACACGCTACTGGGCCATTTTTCGCCAGGCAACCGTTATGACTATACGATCGACTATCGCCAGGTCACCAAAGACAAATCGCTCGATCCGGTTGAAGATTTTGTCCGCAATCATCGCAATGGGCATTGCCAGCTTTATGCTTCGGCGTTGACACTGATGTTGCGTTCGCAAGGCATCCCGGCCAGATACGTCATTGGTTTCCATGGCGGTGAGTACAATACGCTGGCTAGTTGCTATATGGTTCACGGCCGACACGCGCATGCCTGGGTGGAAGCCTATATTCCTCCGGAAATGTGTACCGAAAGAATGTTCAGCCAGCAGATCGCTGGCAAGGGAGGCGCATGGATCACGCTTGACCCGACGCCGCCAGTTGATTTCGGTGGAGCCAACGAAGCTCTGGATTTGGCGCGATCTATCTGGCAGGACTATGTGATCAGTCCCGACCATAACAAGCAGGAGTTTACCGAGTCGCAAAACCTCTTGCTTGCGTCCGCACGCGATACGGATCTTGAACGCATTTATTATCTGATCGTCGACAATATCAAAAACAGTTTTTTGATTCAGATCAGCCTCGTGCTCTTCGCAGTCGCCTTCCTGTTGCTGCTGGCTGTGCGGGGTAGATCAAGAAGCTCGAAATCTTTGGAGACGAAGCAGTTCGTCAAACAGGTAAGAAATTTCCTGGCCAACGCGGCTTCGGTTGTTTCTCCACAACTGGCCCAATTCATTGGTGGTCGCACGGGAAATGCCGTTCCATTCTACGTAAAATTCGAAAATCTGTTGGCTAAACATTTCCAGCTAGAACGATCGCCTGAGCAAACACAATTGGAATTTGCAGACGCGGCAGTGGTGGCTATCAAACGCGACATCGCAAAAAAGGGGAACCTTGTCGACCGCGCCCACGCCGATAACCCGGCAACGCAGGACCCAGACGCCGCGAATCAGCTGCAATCGCTGCTCCAATCGGTCACGCATGCGTTCTATGCCGAGAGATTTGGCCCCAATCCTCTAGACAAGGAGGCGGTCGCCGATATAGAAAACCAGATCGAAAATCTGGAAAAAATCATCAGCGGCAGGTAGCAATGAAAATTGGAATTGTTGGTTACCAGGGTTCCGGCAACCACGCTCTTCCATTGGCTTATGGGCGTTGAGCTAACTCGCAAAAATCGCAAACCAAAAACGTTCCAATACTCCTAGACGATTAACGAACTACTGGTCAATCAAATGAACTCAGAGGAACCAGTAATTGAAACCACAGCTCCAGTTATGGCCCAAGAATCGACGGATGTTGGAAACCACGAACGCGATGAGTCGGTCGGGTTTCAACAGGTCGACCCGCGAATAATTACCGTCGACCGAATCGTCGGATTTATCTGGATTGGAATCGGGTTGGTGGCACTGCTGATTGGTGCGATCGGCTCTGGCTTTTCGTTTGACTTCCATTACGTCTGGATGGCGATCATCGGGGCGTTTTTTCTAGCACTGATGATACTTGCCTGGCTGAGTTACATCTGGCCAGTCTGGGATTACCGACGTCGGAGCTATCGGTTAAGTGAAACCGGGCTCGAAATCCATGGCGGGGTACTGTGGCGGCATCGGATTTCTATTCCGGTGGCACGAGTTCAACATGCCGACGTTTCACAAGGACCGTTGCAACGGAAGTATGGATTGGGAAGGTTGACTATTAACACAGCCGGCACACAAAATGCCTCGGTTGATCTCGACGGAATCTCGCATGAAACCGCGATCGAACTCCGTGACAAAATCATCCAACAGCGGAAGGCTGCTGATGTCGTCTGACTTGCCGCCAGCTGAGCCGACCAAATCCAACCCGTTTCGAGACGCTCCGATTGCGACCGACAAAGTTCCGGTCCTAGAATCGAACAAGGTCATCACAGCCGAGATTTCTGCTGCGCAAGACGAACTCGGACGGCTGCATCCGATGTCGCTGATGTTCGACGTTATGTCGCATGTTCGCTCGTTGCTCATCCCGGCCGTCATCGCCGTGTTTAGTGCAGCCAAAGTTGGTGGCCTGTCCTTTGCCGCCATGATCTTCGTACCCACGGTCATTCAGGCTGCGATCAAGTACTTCAGCCTGAGATACCAGATTCGCGAATCAGAACTGATCGTTACTCAAGGGATCTTTTTCGTTCGCGACCGAAACGTTCCTATTGAACGCATCCAAAACGTCAACCTGATCCAAAACCCGCTGCACCGCCTGTTCAATGTCGCAGAAGTCCGCATTGAAACCGCCAGTGGAACGGAACCCGAAGCGACCTTGCGTGTGCTCTCGATGCCTAAGATTGAACAACTACGACGTTCCATTTTTGAGCAGCGGAACCAACCAAGCCAGGCACAGCAAAAACTGGCAGCAAACGACGAACTCCCCGGCGGCGATGGCAATCAAGACGCGACCGTGGAAGAACCGCAGGAATCGGAGCGAGACGTCATCCTGTCGCTACCTTCCAACTTGCTGTTGCGAGCCGGGCTCGCGAGCAATAAAGGGACTCTGCTGATTGGTGTTTTGATCGGTATTTACTTCCAATTCGATGAACAACTTAAGACCATTGTGGATATCGAGCAGATCGCCCGGTCGGCTGGAGAAGGGGCATCGAGATCAACCATCATCTGGGTGGCAACGACTGCCGTCATCGGCGTCTTCCTGTTTTTTCGCTTGCTCGGCATGGCCTGGTACATCCTGCGATTCTTTGGATACCAGTTAACCAGCTCCGGCGAAGATTTTCGAATTCGCTGCGGTCTGTTCACCAAAGTAAGCGCATCAGTTCCTCGCAAACGGATCCAATTTATCAGCATCCACCGGAACCTGTTCATGCGATGGCTGAAACTGGCCACGATTAGAATTGAAACAGCGGGTGGTGCCGGTCGTGGACAGGAGGACGCTACGAAAACGGTTTCCAGCCGCTGGTTTATTCCAGTCCTACCCGAAAGCCAGGTTCGGGAAATCATCGAAACGTTGCGTCCCGGGCTTAACTGGGAAGAAGAGTCATTCGACTGGCAGCCAATTTCGCCACGAGCAGGCCAACGGCTGGCGAGAATTGCCGTGTTCACATCGATCTTGATTTCGGCCGTCAGTACGTACTACCTGTGGCCGTGGGGCTGGGCACTTGGGGTGGCAGCAGCTCCACTTTTGGTTTTCCTTGCACTCAAGCGGGCGAAGTCTCGTAAATACGCGCGTGCCGAAAACGTCGTCGTGTACCGTAGCGGAATCTTCACCAAGAAGACCAGCCTGACGTTCTTTGAAAAGATCCAAACAGTTCGAGTCAACGAAACTCCATTCGATCGGCGTTGGAAGATGGCAAGTCTCTGCATCGATACCGCAGCCTCCGGGCCCGCCGACCATCGAATCTGCATCGACTACCTGACAAACGATTTCGCCTACAGCGAGTTCGACGCAATCGTCAAAGAATCCTCGGAACAGCTGCCTGTTTTCAGCTAGTCGTAATACCGTATTCAGGCACATTGCTCAATAGAATTGCGAATTCACAGCACTGTGAGCGACGAGGTGTAGCCGTACGTGAAAACACCGGCAGCTCGTGCTCGGCGAATACTGGGTTGAGCAGTTTTAGCTTTCATTCGGTCATCCACCGGCGAGCCGAAGACGTGTAAAACTCTCCCTTATGCCACGCCTTCAGCAACAAAATAGAGTCGAAAATTCGATCGAAAAAACCCTTGCGTTAAAAATTCAACGCGTTAAAATATCAACGCAATGATTCGCGTACGAGAAAAAAGAAGGGGAAGACGATGGTTGTGCCGAAACTAAGTCGTCGAGAGCGACAGATTATGGATGCGGTTTATGCGGTTGGTCGTGCCAGCGTCAATG
>CAZXLW010000014.1:0-43407 GCA_964641465.1 uncultured Pirellulaceae bacterium
TTCCTCCGGGGGTAATTCAATATCGTTGTCTTCGGTTTCAGTCACGAATGGCTCAAATCAATGGAAAACCACAATGAGGACAATTCTATACGAGATTGATGTTACCATGCCTAGTTCGAGACGCCAAACACAATGGATAGGGGAGAGGAGCGGTAACGTTCCAGTCCTGTGTTAGCCCAGCACCGATGGACATAAGCGGATCGTGTTCAGAAAAAGACGCTCAGATGCTCATCAAAATCCGAATTTAGATCTGCGTTTATCCGCGCCATTTGCAGTTAAAAACCCGCGCCACTCAATATCGCTTGAGGACTGCCAAGCCGCATGGCGCAACTGGCAACGTGGTTGCTCCGAACTCCAAGACTTGCAACTTTGGGTCCGCGAAGCTTGCGCGTCGATCGACGAGTTCACGGTCGAATCCGAGTGTTGTGAATTAAAACCTGAAGCGCAAGGCCGGAACTTTGCCGTTGGAGAGTCGTTTGGTTTGCCAAGTCGACCGTTTCTGTGACTTCTTCGGAATGGACGACTTTCGATAGGTTTCAGGCGGTTGTCCAACCACAAATGCATGGCCAATGCATGACTGGAAAAACACTATCTTAGCTTAGCAAGCTATCAATACTGGAAATGTTTAATCTGCTCGCCAGCAAATCCGATTTGGGTCATCGCGTCGATCCCAATATCCAGATGGGTCTCCGACCATGTGTCGGTCACTTCCTTGTCGGACTCCTCCGTCTTGACTCCATCGGGAGTTGTCGGGACATCGCTAACAAGCAACAACGCGCCGCGGGCAATCTGGTTGTAGTGCCCGACAATAAACAGAGTTGCGGTTTCCATATCGATGCCGATGCAGGTAACCGCTTGCAATCGCTCGCGAAATTTCTGGTCGTGTTCCCATAACCGACGGTTGGTCGTGTAGATCACGCCAGTTCGATAATCCAGGTCACGGGCCAGGATTCGATCGGATACAAACTTGTGCAATTTGAACGATGGCAGAGCCGGTACTTGTGGAAGCAGGTAATCATCGCTGGTTCCTTCGCCTCGAATCGCAGCGATCGGCAAGATGAAGTGACCGATCTCGGTGGTAGATTTCAGTCCACCACATTTGCCCAGAAACAACACGCCCTTGGGCATCTTGGCCAGCAGCAAATCCATGATCGTCGCTGCGTTTGCCGAACCGATCCCAAAGTTAATAATCGTGAGCCCGGCGGAATTAGTCGCCGCCTGCATCGGCTTACCAAGCCCCTGGATGTCACAATTGAATTTCTGCGAGAACCGTTTCACGTAGTCGTGGAAATTCGTTAGCAGAATATTTTCGCCGAAATCATCCAGTTTCATGCCGGTATATCGAGGCAGCCAATTCCGGGCAATCTCAAGCCGGTCAAAACCTCCGGGACTATTATGCAGATCCATTTTTCTTCGCTCGATTCAACTCAGCGGCTGCATCAGTGAGATACTCGGTTGACCGTTCAACACAATCTTTCGCTTCATCGACATAGCCATCGGCAGAAGCCGACCAGGCTCTGTTAGCATATCTTTCGCCGGCCGCAAAATTCGACATGACATCCGCATATGTGTTTAACCCGAACTTGGTGACCATGCATTCGCGACCATCCGCGAACATTCGAAAATCATCGGCCAAATGCTCATCGATGTATTCCGTAATCCGACTGGGCGCCATGGTATCGATTTGTTTACGCAGCTTTTCCATGTTGGCAATCAGGTTTTCCAAGTTGCGGCCGATAGCATCGAGATCGGCGGTCGATTGTTCGACCCCCTGATCCGCAGCAGCCGACAAACTAGTTCTTATCAGCACGACGCCAAAAGTGCACACAGCCGCCGATATCCCGAACCAGGTCCAAGGGATCAGGTTCCAATTGTCTTCCGGCACGACCACTTCCGACAGATCTTTCAATTCAAATCGCTGATCCTCGACTGCCTCGTAATTCTTGACGAATTCCACTCCGGCGGACGGCAGACTAAACACTGTCGCGAGTGAACCAGACAGGAATCCAAGCCACATCAATACAGTTCCAAGTTGTTTCATTATTCACCTCTGATTGATCACGCCATGTATTGAGAAACGATCTTGATGACCGCAATTCCAACCCCAACCAATGCCTCACCGACAATCAAGCCTGCAGCGACTGGGATTCCTTTTTCTTCTGCGAATCGGTTACCGAAGAACTGGTTACATAAAACCCGCAAGAGACATCCAATCGTGTATGTCAACACGATATCAAACGGCATATAGAAACCAAGAGCTACCATCACGCCGATTCCTCCCAGCCCACTGATGGCCAGCAAGAATCCAAGTGTGCCGCCGGCAACGTATCGATATGTTGGAACGTTCCCTTCGACAATCCCGTCAATCACACTTGCCAATGCACTTGCTTGTGCTGCCGGGAAAGCTTCACTGCCGATCCCGTACGGGACTTCGCCTGTTGAGACTTGCTCCACATTCGTGGCGCTTTTCATTTCCGCAATTTCCTCGGCGGAAGGAGTCTGCCCCCACTCCAGCAGGAACATCAACCCAATGACTACGATCGGCCCCAGCCAAGCGCCGACGAATTGTGCTAACTGCTGCCGTCTCGGTATGGCTCCGACCAGATATCCAGATTTCAAATCGAGCATCATATCGCTGGCTTGCGAAATCGCCAGGCAAATGGCGGCCCCAACGACCAGCGAACTGACAATCGTCTGAGGATTGTCCAGGCCTTGTTTGGCAATCACAATCAGAATGGTAACGGCAATCAACGTCATACCTGATAGCGGAGACCAGTTTGTGCGTCCGATACATTCAGCAACGATAACTCCCGCAATCCAGATCCAGAGTGTACCTAATAAAGCCATCGCCAATGCTGTTCCAAACTGCATCCCTTCCACTGAGTTGTAGGCCAGGAAGACGAGCAGCAACGCCCCGACAACGACGGCGCTGGCGAGCAACTTGACCGGCATTTCATCATTCGCTCGTCCAGACACCTTACTCGATTTCCGCAACGAATTAATCGCGCTCAGGATCAATGGCATCGCAGTAAGGATTCCACCAATAGCGGCTCCAATCAGCATCCCAATACCAGTCGGCCGGTAAATGAACGTCCGCATTTTCCCAGGCATCTCGACCAATGTCTGCACATCCACAGTCCCGTACATGCTTAGCACCGGCGACAACAGCCAATAGCAAATAAATCCTCCGGCACCGAACCAAAAACCACCTTTGCCGGACAGGAATCCAACTCCGATCGTCATCAACGATCCGAAAAACAAAATGTTGTATCTCGGAGCAAAATCCAACCACTTACCGACGTCGTATTGCTTATGCTCGACGGCAGCTAACTGATACACGTTTTGACCGACTTGAACTCCAGCTTGCTCCACCTCAGGATTCGCTGCCGTCACGCCCATCGTAATAATCAGGTACACAATCGCAGACGCAACCGCGGCACCAAACAGCAGGACTGATTTCTGGATCCCAGCGCCAGGGGATTTCAAAATTGCCGCGACGGCTATCCCGCCTGGGAACGGCAAACGCTGGAAGTCAATCATTTGCTTTCGCAATGGGATCACAAACGCAAGTCCGACAAACGCACCAGCGATGCAGGCAAAAATCATCAGCGGCACGTTGAAGTCCGCTACATCCTCAAGGCCACCTGTTTTACTGAGAATAAACAGGGCCGGGACCGAAAACATGATCCCGGACGAGGCACCATTTACCGCCGAAGCAATCGTTTGATTGATATTGTTTTCGAGGATACTGGTGCGGCCCATCAATCCTCGCAAGATCCCCCAGCCGAGAATCGCCGCCAGTTCCGAACCTTCAATCGAGAAACCAAGCTTGAGCGCGGCGTAACTGATAGAGATCGCAATCAATATCCCGATCGCCCAGCCGACCGTAATTGCCGTCCAGGTAAATTCCGGATAGGGACCTCGGCGGACAATTTCGCCATCAATTCGTTCAATCGACTTCGACATAACCAATCCCGTGTTTAATTTATCACGGCATCATTCTAACTGATCCGCATGGTCAGTTGGAATTGGGGGCAATGGTCGGGCCGAAGAAAGCCCAAGTCTTATGCAAAGGCAAAGCGAATGACATTCAAAGGCACTCCATGCTGCTTCAATCAGCTACTCGCCCAGAAACGCCCACTTCATAATTTCGGTAATCTTGGGTGTCTTGCCTTGCCACAAGATCCCGACTCGGAAGATCCGACCTGCCAGAACCACGATGATGGTTGTCGCCACCAGTGTCAGCAGCAATGACACGATCGGTTGCCAGAGTGGTATTGTCTGGCCAGTCGCTAGACGGAGCACCATGGTGGTCGGAGCCGTCGGCGGAATGAAACTCATCGCAAGCGCAAGTGGGCCTTGGGGGTCCCGGACGATCATCAGCCAAACAAACAGTGGCGTCATCAGCATCATCCACACCGGCAGCAACAGTGATTGGGCTTCCTTCAGCTGAGACACCGACGCGCCAACCGCCATGAAAATCGAGGCGTAGAACAACACGCCCGCGATCTGGAACACAATGAACCAGGGGACGATTTCGAAAGGAATGTTCTCCGTCCAATCCCGATAACTGGCGATCGCATACACTCCGACCAGATAGATCGCGAAAATGGTCAGCGAACCGGCAACCGTACCCAACAGCTTACCCATCATCAACTGAAACGGATTAGCACTACCGAGCAGGACTTCGGCGATTCGTTGTGACTTTTCCTCCAACACGCTTTCCAGCATCGGCTGCGAAGCCATAAAGATCACCATGAACATCAGCAACATGATCCCCATCGGCAGGAACAGAGTCAGGATCACGTCACGTTCATCGCTGGCATTGATCGTCCCGTCGCTGGATTTCTTCATCAAGCCGCGGCCAATGACGTTGATTGGCTGATCGTATTTGCGGAAAGTAGCTAACTGGTCCGGAGCCAGCCCGGATTGGACGAATCGTTGCTCTTTGCCGGAACTTGTAATGACACCGGCGATCCACCCCCGAGCCAGCGAGATACTGGAATCCTCTGCGTAGAATTTGACCAAGTCATCCTCACCAGGGCTGAGCGTCAGAACGTTCGCCGGGATCTCGACGAATGCGTACAAGTCCTGGTTTCGAATCCGCTCCGACAATTCAAACCGCAGCGCATCATCGACTTCGTCAGCCGGAATTTCTTCCAGTGTGTATTTCTCTTCGGCGAAGCCTGGAACATTTTGCTGGGCAGCGTTCGATTCCAATCCCTCCGCCGTCTCCATCGCTGCGGCGCGGATGCGGGCAGACTCGTTGAGGACCTCATAGAACTTACCGCTGTGGTCGATCACCGCGAGCTTGCGTTCTTTGGATTGGCCAACGTCCTTGAACAGCTCCATCGAGATGATGCCAGCGAACATCAAAATCGGCATCATGACCATCGAGACCATAAACGCCTTGGTACCAACCATGGCGCGGTATTCACGGATGGCGATTGTGAAGATTTTTCTCATCAGATTCAAACTGTTCTGAATTCAGCTATCTCGATGAGATACAGGGTAGCCTACCAGGGATTTTCGAGGCAATAGTTCTGAGCCGGGATAATTACATCCAAAATCCTGCGAAGCACCTCCGAAGGAGTCCCCATTGCTTCAACCCGGGCGATTGTGTCGCTGGGATAGTAATTTAAGACCGGCGAGGAAATATCTCGATAGATTCCAAATCGGCGGCGAATGATCTCTTCATCTGCGTCATCTACGCGTTGCTCTTCGATCGCTCGCGTCCGAATCCGGCGAATCATGCCTTCCTCATCTGCACAATCGAGATGGATGACTTTGAGAACTTCCAGGTCGTTTTTGGTAAGTTCGGCTTGTTCGACATTTCGCGGCAATCCGTCGAGCAGCAACAGCTGTTCCCACGGTTGATAGTGCCCCAAAGTTATCCGTGCTGCCAACGATTCCTTCCAAATCCGAATCGTCAGATCGTCAGGCACGAGCTGGCCTTTGGATACGTAGCTATGAACTTCCTGCCCAACCTCTGATTTGCGGTAGATTGACCGAAAGATATCCCCCATCCCGAGATGATAGAATCCGGGGATGCGTCCGAGCATGCCGCCCTGGGTACCTTTGCCTGTACCGGGAGCGCCAAAGAAAAGCACGCAACGATATTTTTTTCCTGCTTGATCGCTCATTAAAGTCCGGTCATTTCACTTAGCCAGAGTTCAATCCAAACTTGTAATGTAATTAGCGAGGCGGTTTTCGTAAATGCAAAGCCAACTTGCCGCACCGCAAACGGCAATCTGCCCCCGGTTGGCCCGATTAAACCGATTACGCGGCCGGTCAGAATTCCACCATACAAGAATCCGTGCTCACTCACCTAATCCAGTTTAACATCGCTAAGCAGGCTAATTTCGGCAATCTGCCCCGGACGGCCAACGCGTTCGGGCGATCCGATAGCTGGCGGCTAAGATTTCTCGCGATGTGGAGCGACCGAGTCCACCAGACTAAAAACTTGCTAAACTTGCAATTCTCATACGACGGCTTGCAGCAAAGGGGAGAGTGCTGTGCAAACACCAAATGATTCAAACGAAGACCATGATCGAACTAAAGCGATCGAACCAAAAGCTTCGCCTGTCGCCGATGGGTTGTTGCCCGACGCGACTAATGCGCCCGCTGCAGGAACTGAAGATTCGGAAATTGGAGCAACGCTTTTCGAATCACTACCCGGAAACGATACCAGGCCGGATTCGAAAAACGACGCGGAAGGTGGTCCGCCCGGTTGGCTGCCCTCGATTCCTGGTTACACGATCAAGCACAAGCTTGGTCAAGGCGGTATGGGTTCGGTCTTCCTGGCCGTCGACAAAAAATTGGGCCGTGACGTAGCGATCAAGATCGTCAACATCGGTCGGCTTTCCAAAAAAGTTCGCCAGCGGTTCGACGCCGAGATTCAAACTCTGGCTGGTCTACGACACGATAACATTGCTCAACTCTATTCGGCTGGCCAGTGCGATGATATCCCGTACTTCGTGATGCAATATGTCGAAGGCCCGAACCTGGGCGACCAGGCCGCGGAACCTTTGAGCGCCGATGAATCAGCGAACCTGGTCCGAGAACTTTGCAAAGCGGTCGGGTATTGTCATGAAAAGGGAGTGCTACACCGCGACCTGAAACCAGCTAACGTGTTGATGACTAGCGACGGGCAACCAAAAATCGCGGACTTTGGGTTGGCGAAGGTTGTCGGTGAGGACGAGAGCCAAACCAAGACCGGTGAAGTTTTAGGCACGCCCAGTTTCATGGCGCCGGAGCAGGCGAGGGGTGATCAGGCGGCGATTTCCGAAGCCTGTGATATTTACGCTCTGGGAGCAATTCTGTATCGCTTATTGACGGGGCGGCCGCCGTTTGTTGCCAGCGATTCGATTGCCTTGTTACAGATGGTTATGAACGACACACCGATGTCGCCGCGAAATCTGGTTAAGGGAACGCCAGTCGACATCGTGACGATCTGCCAGAAGTGTCTGGAAAAATCCCCGGACCGACGTTACGCGTCGGTAGCGGAATTATCGAACGATCTCGATTGCTTCCTGAACGGAATGCCGATCAAAGCCAAGCCCGTTAGCTGGGTAGGGCGATCAGTAAAGTGGTCCAAACGCAATCCGGCTACGTCGGTTTTGTGCGGTGCGGGCTTGCTTGGTATCGCCGCGACCGTCTTTGGATTGACCATTCACAACCAGCAACTCGCGAAACAGCTGGAACGCAGCCGTCGATTGGCGGATCGAGGCAGCGAGTTCTCGAATTGGGTTATCTCCGAACACTTGCAGCAACTTACCGACATCACGGGGACGACCGAAGCCCGGCGACAAATTGTCGAGCAAGCAAAAAATCACATGAGTGCGATCAGCAGCGAGATGCCGGACGACGCCAGGTACCTGCACAAACTGGCCAGGTCGTATTCGCAATTGGGCAGCACCGTCGCGCTCGGACAAAACACGACCGGAGAAATCGAACAAGGACGGGACTATTACGTCAAAGCCATCGAACTGTTTAAAAAAGCAGAGTCGCTTGAATCGAACAGCTCGAAAGAAATTCGACTTGAGAAAATTGACTCGATGATGTCGCTGGGAAGACTCTATGTCGAACTCAACGATCCGGAGACTGGTCGTCAATGGAACGCGGATGCATTGAAACTGCTCAACGAAACGGAAGCTCCGCAGTTTCAAAATCGCGTCAACTATCTGCGAGTTCAGGAACTGCGGGGCAAGTATCTGCGGCAGGCTGCCGACAATGAACTGGACGATAGCCAAGCGACACTGAATGAGTTCAAGATTTTGTTGGATGAACTGGCAGAGACCGATTTCAATTCAAGCGAACTTGCCTTTCAACAAATCTGGTTGTTGTCGGAACAGGCAAGTCAACTCCGTGCGCGAGGGAAGTTCTCGGATTCGGCAGCGGTACTGGAAGAAGTAGCTGCCAGGACCGGGAAGGTCTTCGATGAAGACCGGAACAATCCACGATGGGCGACCCTGTACGCTTCCAAGCTTTTGGAATACGGGCACGCGTTGGAAACTCAAGAGCAACCTGAGGACGCTAAAGAAAAGTACGACCAGGCGCTGGAGATATACCGTGAATTTGCTGCCAGGGACCCCGACAGTGTCGATGCTGCCGTCAACCTTGCTCAAGGGCATGCGTACCTGTCTGACTGGCTGATGCGAGAAGAAGACTATGAGGCGGCGGAACACCAAATTGATCAAGCAGTAGAAATCTATCGGAACGTTGATGAAAAGACACTCAACACCCGCTGGTACCTACAAGCACTTGCGATTCACTTGCAGACTCAAGCCAAGCTGCGGGCTTTGCTGGAAAAACATGACGAGTCTGTTGCGATTTACCAGGAGCAGGAGCAGATCCTGGCAAAGCTTTTGGAGTTGCAGCCAGATTCAATTTTCGCGAACAACCAACTCGCCGAGAACAAGTTCTTCAAAGTCAGCCTGCTTGTCGGACAATGGATCGCCGGCGGAACAGACGAAAAGAAAACCGCAGAAGATCCGATATACCAAAAAATGTTAGGCTCGTTGGATGAAAGCATCGCAACGTACGGCAAGATTGACAAACTCAGCCAGCTGACCGCTGACCAGCAGGCAATCCGCGACAGCGCGATCAAGATGAAGGCGTTGATCGTTGAGCAAGGCAAGAAACTGGATGCGTTGCTGGACCAATCAACGCAACCGATTGACTAACCACTACGGCTTTGTTTTCGTTGGCTGTCCGTCATTTGACTTGCTGCTACTCGCTTCACCGTTGCTCGGCTTCCCGTTACGTTTTTGGACAGCGGCGCGGAGAAGGAACTCCATTTGACTGTTGACACTTCGCATTTCTTCTTCTGCCCACGTCCGCAACTGCGAGTAGAGTTCAGATGAGATTCGAAGCGGGTAAGATTTTCTTGGGCCGCCCATTGTTTCGTCCGTCCGCGAGTTGCATGAGAAAAACACAGCCACGCGTTGTGGCTGCACGAAAGTAAATACTTGTTGGCTTGGTGCGAGATTTCTACTGAGTGATCGAATGCCCGCCGACCAGGCATCAAAGTGATATCATGGAGTAATGTTCGCCGTAGCACACAATTTATTGACAAAAAACCAACCCGGCCGCTGAACGTTTGAACGTGGTTTTGCAGAATGATAAGACCAAGTTTCCGAGTTGCCAAAATGCGGGTCGAACTAAACCCTGGAAAATCAGTATACTGCTGATGTTTTGCAATACTCCATCGTTTGCCAGAGGAACCAACATGACCGAATCAACCCTTAGTTCGGCCATTGAAGCTGCCGCCCAGTCTTTTTTGTCGGGACTGTCCGTCGATAGCTTCCAGACGTTATCAGACAAAGTCATTGACGGCTGCATGAAGAATTTAATGAATCAGGTCAACGGACACGCAGCCGCTGTTTGGGTCCATCAATCCAGTGACGAAGGTGAAGTCCTAACCATCGCCTACAACATTGGCGAAAAAGGTCGCGATGTTGAAGGCGTCGTGTCTCAATCACTCGATTCTGGACTTGTCAGCAAAGCCTACAAGGATCTGGAGACGATCTGCCATCAAGGCTTCTTCAAACACAAAGAGCAAAGTGCTGAAGTCGACAAAGAACTCGGACAGATAACAGCTCATCAGATTGCGGCACCGTTTCAACTGTTCGGGCAAACTGTTGGGGCTATTACAGTAATTCAAACGCTGGCTACCGGAGTTGCCCAGCAATCTGAATGGGGATTCGACGAATCTGATGTGTCTGTCTTTAAAGACAGTGCCGAAGCAATTCAACGGTTGTTCGAGTTAAATGCAATTCGTTCGCTCAGTTGACGAGTTTCCAAGTGTTCAATTGCCGGGATTCTTGCATTCAGGCTGTTTTTCGCTTGACCGGAACAAGACAACTGGCGATCCTTATTGTATGGGGCGTCAACGTAAAGGATCAGGAACATGCTTTGGTACTACTCATCGTGCCGTAAATTGACGCAGGCAAATGTGATTTCACGAACAATCATTTCTCTTTGTGCAGCATTCACTGTACTGTCTGCGTTCGGGCCAAACGTTTTACTGGCTCAGGAAGATTACTCCGACGTTGCCAGGCAAATCACCGAGCACTTGAAGTTCGGCGAATTTTCCATGGCGTCCGAGCTCGCGGGAACTTTGTCTCCACAAGCGTCTGATCGAGAACTCGGACGGATTGCAGTCGCGCAAGCGAATTCAGGAGCAATCGGACCGGCAGCCAATTCACTTGAACGAATCGGCAATGACATGATTCGATTCAAGGTCCTGTCGCAGCAATTGAACTTTCCCAACCTCGGCGGCCAGCCGTTCGCGGGAAATGGATTTGGCAACAATTCGGGGATCAACAATGGGAATGGTCAAACGGCCGGAGGTGCTGGTGGAGTTACCGAAGCAGACTTTCAGCCTTTGATCAACTTGGTCAAGTCTACGATTGATCCAGATTCCTGGGACGACGCTAACGGAGACGGGACGATTCAGGCGTACCCAGCTGGAGTATTTGTCGACAGCTCAGGTACTTTGAAAAAAATCAAAGTCGACTCAAAGAAGTCGTTGAAAAGACTGGCTCAAAGTTCGTCAAACGATTCTGGCAATCGATTGGTGGCTCGTTCCAGCAAGCATCGCAAAGTCTCACTGAATCAGCTTGAGAGAGCCGCACAACTGGCGGCCGCACAAGGGCAACCGCTGAGCGACGATATGAAGTTCCTCGCCGGCATCCACGAAATTAAATATGTGATGTATTTGCCAGAGTCAAATGATGTCGTGATCGCAGGACCTGCTGGCCCTTGGACGCTCGACGTCGACGGGCACGCTCTGAACATTGAAACAGGCCGACCAGTTCTGGAGCTGGATGATTTGGTCGTCTGCTTGCGAAACGCTCAATCAAAACCACTCGGGAACTTTGGCAAGTTTGGTTGCTCAATCACACCGCGGAAACAAAACCTGGCTGCGACGCAACAGTTTATTTCGACTTCAAAACTGCGTGGAAAGGCCTGGCGGACGAAGTTGCGAAAGACGCTTGGGCAACAGGATATCGAAGTCTTCGGAATTGATCCGGCAACACACGCCGGTCGAGTTCTGGTCGAAGCGGACTACCGCATGAAACTCGTCGCTATGGGACTGGAACCGACGATACCGGAAGTCCCCAGCTACCTTTCACGTCGCGATGTCGGCCCGAACGGTGAAGTCGACCCGTTCGACGTCGCCCGCTGGTGGTTCACGATGAACTATGACGAAGTCATAACCAACGAAGATCGAAATGTGTTTACTCTAGGTGGAACCGGCGTCAAAGTACTCAGCGAAACCGAGTTCCTCAATCAGCAAGGCGATCGGATCCATACCGGTGAATCAAATAGCACGACTTCAGGTTTCGCTAGTGACTTCACGAAGCATTTCGAGAAAATGGCTGACGAGTATCCGATTTATCGACGGTTGAAGAACTTGTTCGATCTTTCGATTTGCTCGGTGCTGATTCGCAGTCAGGGTTTGGCTGAACAGGCCGATTGGAATCTGACATATTTCGGCAATCACCCAGACTTTGAAGGCTTCACATACCACCCGCCTACGGCATCGGTGCCGAGCCAAGTCGATTCTGTGATGAACCATCGTATCATCAAGCGTCGCAAAGAAAGCTCCACGGTAACACATACGTTGGTGGGAGTGAGCGGCGGCATTACTTTTGATGCGATTGACGTCATCAACTCCAAGGCCAAAGTAATGGACCAACCGGCGGAATTGGAAGCCGTTCAAAAGCAAGCTACTAAAAGCCAGAATAATTCAAAGGCTGGCAATTGGTGGTGGGACTAAGTTCTCTTGCAACCAACAAGTGTGAGTAGCACTTGACGACGAACGCGTGGCAGGCCCGGTTCGCACCGGGCCACCAGCTCCTGTGTTCTTACAAGATTGCAGCCAACAATCGAACTCTTTATTGTTGCTCGAAGCAATCTCTCAGATTGCCAAAACCAGACACAAAACCCCAAGCCAACGAATCGCTGCCGCAAACAAATCTTCGTGGCTTTGCCTGGAAAATTCGTTATCATGTGAGAATCATGAAAGCTTCATTCCGACACAGCAGAACTGGTTTTACGCTTGTTGAATTGTTGGTAGTAATTGCGATCATCGGCATTCTAATTGGAATGTTGTTGCCCGCGGTTCAACAGGTCAGAGAGGCTGCGCGTCGCGTAGCGTGTTCAAATCATCTCAAGCAGGTTGGACTGGCGATTCATAACTACGAATCTACGGTGCAAGCGATTCCAGCCAGCCGTTTGAATCGTACCGGAGGAGTGTCCTGGACGGTTCAGGTACTTCCATTCATTGAAGCCCAGAACTTTTATGAAGGCTGGGACCTGAATCGCTGGTATTACGACCAAGGTGAAACGGTCGAGGAAGGCGACGAGCTTCGCAAGACCCCGGTTTCCATTTTCTTCTGTCCGACCCGTCGTACTGTGAAATCAGCCGGCTGCAGCATTTCCGGAGATAGACCAGACATCAATTTCCCCGGTAGTCGTGAACACTATGCCGGTGCACTTGGCGACTATGCCTGTTGCGTGGGAACCTCGGTGGCAGGTGACTGGGTCGGAGATGGTGGAAATGGAGCAGTCATTTTGGCGAACTGGAATTACGCCCCGATGCCTGAAAGCCCGCGGGTTATTTCAAACTGGAGGTCTCAAACGAAGTTTCGCGAGATCAGAGACGGGTTGAGCAACACGCTTTTTGTTGGCGAGAAGCATGTGTTGCCAGGAACGTTTGGCACGAACACGCCAGCAAACGTCGACGCCAACACGGGTGACGGCTCGATCTACAACGGCGATCATCCGTGGGTCATATCGCGAGGTGCCGGTCCCGACTTTCCTTTGGCCAATCGCAACACTGAATTCAATTCCCAGTTCGGCAGCTGGCATCCTGGCGTTTGTCAGTTTGCGATGGGCGATGGATCGGTTCAGATTCTTTCGACCGACATCGAACCGGTGACTCTGGGTCGCCTTGCCCATCGGGACGATGGCGAGATCGCAAAATAAGAGCGTGATTTTAAAACAGCCACGGATTGTCACAGATCTTCACGGATTGAAATCCGGGATTCAAAAGCCCAGCATTCCAATTATCTTTCTTCGTGATTCTATCTGTAGCATGAGCAAACACATTGGTTGCAGACGTTTGCTTCCATGACAGGTTTTCACACCTCAACAGAGACAGCCCGAACAACATCCGTGAAGATCTGTGTCCATCCGTGGCTAAATAAACATCCCAACAACTGAGCGCTTGACCGCTCAAGCCCAATGCTCGGCGACCCAGGGAGTTGGCAGGACCTTGCGGTACCACTTGCCGCTGCGACCTGCAATCGCGTCGGGCGGGTTAGGGTTCCCATGGAAGACAATAATCTTGGCGTCGACCGGTTGTTGCGGAGGTTGTAACCAGGACTTCAAACCACGTTGGTTACAGTGATACTTGAAGCTGCGACACCAGTTGTCTGGCCAGTAGGTCAAATCAGCGTGTTCCGAGACATACCACGACAGGTATTCCTGTTCGTTGCGAACTTGTTGACGAACCTGATGATGATTTTTGCGAAAGTATTCCAGGATGTTCGCGTGTTTGTTCACGGTGAAACGATACACCGATGAGTTACCCGTAACATCTTTCTTGACCCAGTCCTTGATAATCGGGAACTCCGCATCGAAATCGAAGAAGCAGTCGATGTTGTCGACGATTACCACGTCCAAGTCAACGAACAGAGCCTGCCCCTGCAAGTCATACAACGGCGACGAAAAAGTCGTCAGCTTATCCCAGCCACGTTCCGGCCCATTGGGGATATCCAGATTGATCAAAGGAAAGGATTCGATCCCTTCGTCAAAACCCTGGTTGTCATCCGTCAGACAAACGAAACGAAAAGGCCGAGTCAAATGACGCTTGACCATGGAATGAAGCTTGTTGACGTACTCGGCGTCGTACTTCGTTCCCCATTTCATGCAAATGACGTTTACAGTTTCCATCAGTCGCTTCCGTGCTGTTTTCTGGATTCTTAACCGACCGGTTTTTCTTGACCGGCTTATCGGCTTGTATGGTAGTCGACTCAGCGAACCTGCCCAAGATGAATCGGGATTAGCGTAAAACATGGCTCGCAGGTGCACTCGTACATGTAAGCTGGCCGTTGCCGCCTCCCAACCAAGTGATAGCATACAATCGGCAAGACAACGGGGAGCTTTGAAGCAGGCTGCCTCCAGCCAGAATCGTTTGTCGGCCAAGCTCGATCCAGTCCGGATTCGCGAGTACTGCACCGCGCTCTACCTGGGTTCCGAAATCAGTTACCAGCCGCCAATCGTTGGCAAGCAATCGATCATCAATGCAATTGGGCTGTCGGGTAACTCGCCGACAGAATCGGCAGTCTATTACTTCGTGTGGAATTGGCTCGGTTCCCGTTGCCGAGTCAGCAATTTTCGATATCATCTTGGGATTGTTTGCGGGCCAGTTCCGCAAAATTGGGAAGGTAAGCGAATGGTTAGCAGCTTCATTGGAAATGAAGTACCGGGCAACCGGCTGCGGGTTCGAGTCCCGTGCCTTCCGCTCTAACCATTTTTGGCCGAGTTACTCTTCTTCCAAATATGGCGGTGATTCGCCATCAATTTCCGCCAAAGCGTTAGCGGCAGCCTTTTGCTCGGCTTCTTTCTTGTTCTTGCCCCAAGCCGGGGTGAATTGTTCCTTGCCCAGTCGAGCCGTAACAAAAAACCATTTCTCGTGGTCAGGGCCGCGATCGTCCAACAGCTGATACGTCGGCGGCATGCCGAATTTTTTCTGGGCGAATTGCTGCAGCTCAGACTTGTAGTTCGCATCTGTATCGCCAGCGACAGCCAGATCCACTTGATCCGGAACAAACCGCATCAGAAACCCCTTAGCCGCTTTCATACCCCCGTCCAGATAAATCGCAGCGACAATCGATTCAAAAGCGTTTGCCAGGAGTGAATCAGGCACCGGACCACGGTTGCCGATCCCTTTGCCGACTTGCAGGAACTCCTCCAAACCCAGCCCCAATCCAATCCTCGCACAAGTTTGTCGGCTGACCACAACCGATTTAATTTTGGTCAACTGGCCTTCCAGCCAATCCGGTTGGATCTGGAACAGGTATTCGCAAACGACGAACCCGAGAATCGAATCTCCTAAAAACTCCAACCGCTCATAGCTACTGAGTCTCGTATTGGAACTGGAAGCGTGTGTAACCGCCTCGAATAGAATGTTGCGATCCGCGAACGTATAACCAATATTGCGTTCGCAATTCTTTAGATCGATCAATTGCCGATCGTCATAGTTTCTGGACGATTCCATCGATGGTACTCATCTGGTTTTGACATGACTGCAAATTCTGCCGACATCTGCCAAAGCCTGTTTGAGTCCAGGTAAGTGGGCACACTTGCCTGGGGATTCAGGCAAGTGTGTCCGACCTACATACAACGCCGACACATGTCTACAACTAATTCACGGGCTGATCTGTGGTCAACTTGCGACAGCCGATCCGCCCGAGTCTGTTTCTACATCCCTTTCATCTTGTTGGCAATCAAGAAAGCCAACTCCATTGACTGATCATAGTTTAATCTCGGATCAACGGTACTCTTATATGCCCTCTTCAAGTCCGGTGCCGCCAGTTTTCCAGCACCACCGATACATTCGGTAACGTTGTCCCCACTGATTTCCAGGTGCACACCGCCCAAAATCGAGTCGTTACTCGCGTGAACCTGAAAAGCCTGCTCCAGCTCACTGGCGATTTGTTCGAAATCACGGGTCTTTGTCCCATCATCGGTCGCGAACGTGTTTCCATGCATCGGATCACTACACCAGACAACTTTCAGCTTCGCTTTTTGCACAGCTCGCAGGATTGGCGGTAAGGCTTCGGCAATCTTGTCAGCACCAAGTCGATGGATGAGCGTAATATGCCCCGGCTCGTTGGAGGGGTTCAGGAACTTGATCAAGTTAACCAATTCAGTCGTATCCATGTTCGGACCGACTTTCAACCCAATCGGGTTTTCGATCCCACGGAAGTACTCCGCATGCGCGCCTTTGATGTCTCGTGTGCGATAACCAATCCAGGGGAAATGGGTGCTCAGGTTGTACCAGCCATCGCGCCGCGGAACTTGCCGCGTCTGCGCCTGTTCGTAGCTCAAGTGCAAGCCTTCATGCGACGTAAAGATATCGACGCCCTGACTTTCACGGATCGACGAACCCATCACGGCTTCCATGAATTTCAGCGAACCCGTAATCGAGTCCACCATCTCATTATATTGCTTTGCCCGAGGAGACTCCGATGCGAAACCCAGCTCCCAGTTTTCCGGATGGTGTAAATCTGCGAACCCACCCGCACTCAGCCCACGGATAAAGTTAAGCGTCAACGCTGCCCGTTCGTAACCACGAATCAGCAGCTCAGGGTTCGGCTGCCGATCGCTTTCCGTGAAACCACTTCGGTTGACGATATCACCGCGATAGACCGGCAGTGTGACTCCGTCGCGAGTTTCCGTATCGTTCGATCTTGGCTTGGCGTACTGTCCAGCAATCCGTCCGACTCGGATAATTTTCTTCATCGAGCCATAAATCAGGACGAAGCTCATTTGCATCAGAACTTTCAGGTTCCGGACGAGGGCTTCTGTAGAGCAATCATCAACGCTCTCGCTGCAATCGCCCGCCTGAATCAGGAAAGCCTTGCCTTCGGCTGCTTCTGCGAGCTGGGCCTTAAGCTTCTCAATCTCCCAACTGGTCACCAACGGGGGCAGATCTGCCAACCGTTGCAGCGTATTGTCCAACACAGCATTGTCAGGATAAACCGGCTGTTGCTGAGCCAGTTTTTGCCGCCAAGAATCTGGATTCCACTGTTCGCTCATAACTTTGCTACCAACCGGTATTTTCGTAGGTGTCTACTCTCATTCAATACTACTCGACTCGATTACTTTCGGCGCTACCATAATGGAATCTCAATTTATTGCCCACCGACAATTGGGTGAACGCCGAGCGGCCTGAAACTCAACCCGGATTTTCGCTACAATTGAATGGCCAAACCCTTTTTGACAGAAAACGCATGCCCAATCCATTTCGAAATCTACCGTCAGTCAACCAATTGCTTGAGAGCGACCGCTTGAAAAAGATGGTCGAAACGGTCAATCATTCCGTCGTTGCCAACGGAGTTCGTGATTTTCTGGATGATCTTCGCGAACAAGTTTCCCAGGCAACGGAGGAAGTCACCATCCCGACCCCCGGCGAAATTGCCGATTCGATAGCCAACTGGCTCGAAAAGGAACAAACTCCGTCACTGCGTCCAGTCATCAACGGGACCGGCGTCCTGCTGCATACCGGTCTTGGGCGAGCACCGCTGGCAGAACAGGCGGTCGCCGCAGTCAGCGAAATGTCGACCGGCTACGCCAGCGTCGAACTGGATCTCGCATCAGGCGATCGCGGCCAACGACTCCGAGCTGTCGAAAACCTGTTGTGCGAACTGACCGGGGCCGAAGCAGCCTGCGTGACCAACAACAACGCCGCGGCAACCATGATCACTCTTTCCGCAATGGCAGCCGGACAGGAAGTCATCGTGTCGCGCGGTCAATTGATCGAGATCGGAGGCAGCTACCGGTTGCCGGAGGTCATGGAATGCAGCAACGCGGTCTTGCGTGAAGTCGGCACGACCAACAAAACGCGGGGCTCAGATTACGCCAACGCAATCAACGAACAAACCGGCGCGCTGTTGAAAGTACACCCCAGTAATTACGTCGTGATGGGCTTTTCCGAAACACCCGGCATCGAGGAAATGGTCAAGATTGGCCGCCAACATGACCTGCCAGTCATCGACGACGTCGGCTCAGGCGCGCTGGTGGATTTTGGGAAGTACGGATTGAAAGACGAGCCAGTCGTGCAGGAAAGCATCCATGCGGGAGCAGACCTGGTCCTGTTCAGCGGCGACAAACTGGTCGGCGGTCCTCAATGCGGAATCATCGTCGGACGGAAAAAGCTGGTCGACCAAATCATCAGGGACCCGCTGATGAGAGCTTTCCGAGTCGGCAAAATGACTCTGGCCGCGTTGCAGGCAACATTGATGCTTTACCGCAAGCCAGATCAAGCTGAAATCCACATCCCGCTGCTGCGAATGCTCTCCACGCCGGTCGATAACCTGAAGCTGCGTGGCGATCGGATTGCGGGCCAGATCAATCACTTGGTGTTCATCAAGAACGCCAGCTCAGAATCAGCTCAATCCATGTTGGGTGGCGGTAGCCTGCCGACTCAGCATCTCGACAGCTGGGCAGTCGTCATCGAGCCAGAAGGCCTGTCCGTCGATGAATTGGCCGCGAAACTGCGGCATAGCTCACCGAGCCTCATTGGTCGCGTTCAGAACGATCGACTCCATATCGACCTGCGAACCGTCAATCCATCGCAGGATATCGAACTCGTTCAGTTGCTGGAAAACCTGGAAACTTGATCGTTGCTCGGTTTCGTTCAACACCATCCTAAAGTTGACCGCAATTTGTTCCGAAATACAGGTATAACGGTTGTATCGAGCGTGCTGGCTTTGTAATTTGCCTAGCCCTTTTGACCGTTAATGTTTATTTAGATAGACTCTTCGATTGCTAATGGCGCAGTGGCCGAGTGGCTTAGGCACAGGTTTGCAAAACCTGGTACAGCGGTTCGATTCCGCTCTGCGCCTTTTTTTTGCTCGCGGCAATTTCTCAGGAGCATTCCCAGTTGGTCGGCGGCCGGCCCGAACCGGAAGAGCACTTACAACTGAATGCTGCAATCTCTTCGAATAAGTAAGTACATTCTAGCAATCAGCGGGGTGCTGCTCGCCGTCGCTGCCTACTTCGCGCTCCAATTACGTGCCGATAGCGGGGACATCCATAAGTGGCTCCCGGAACGTACGGAACAAAACAAAATCTACGACCGCTTCGTTGACTTGTTTGGGCACGACGATGAACTCATCCTGAGCTGGCCCGGCTGCACATTGGAAGATCGCCGACTGGACGAACTGACAGACCGGCTAACGACGTGCGAAAAATGCACCAAGCTGTTTGAAGCAGTCAACAGCGGCAGGTCGATTCTGGACGAGACGTCGGACAAGGAGTTCAGTTTTCCTCGCGAGCAACTTAAACAGCGATTGCAGGGCGTCTTCTTTGATCGTAACAGCGATACGACCGCGATGATTCTTCAGGTCTCGGCAGTTGGCAAAAAGAACGCTCGAGAATCCATCAATGAACTTCACCGACAGATCGAATTAGTTGATGGTCTTGCATTCAACGAAGTAAAAATCGGTGGGAATCTCTACACCGCCCATCAGATCAACAACGCGACCTACAGCGCATTGAAATTCAGCTTACCAGCCGTGATTCTGGCAGTGTTGGCGACGTTCTTCTGCCTCCGCTGCCCAATGCTGACGTTTGCATCATTGATTACCGCGGGCTGCTCGGGGCTGGTCAGTTTAGCGTTGATTGCAATCTTTGGCAGTGACTTCAATGGCTTGCTGGTCATCACCCCAGTTTTGATAATGGTACTCGCCCTGTCAGCCACCGTTCACTTGAGTTGCTATTACACGCGAGCGCTGGATGCCAACAAACGCGATCCGGATTCGGCCAGCGATCCTATCCGCACCATGCTTGCGTCGGGGCGTCGCCCCTGCACGTTGGCAGTAATCACAACAGCGTTGGGAATCATCATGTTGTCCACCAGCCATATCCATGCGGTACGGCTGTTCTCGGTCTACACAACGATGGGGCTGATCGCATCGCTGGCGTTTGTGCTACTGGTATTCCCGTCCATTTTGCGAATCATGGCCGCTCGATTTGCAACACCGCCAACCACTACCAGCGTCCCGTCAGCAGCCGACCATTCCAGCTCCCCTGCGCCCGCCAGTGCGAACCATTCACGATTCGCTCAGCTGGTCGCTGCCACCATCGTTGTTGTCAGTCTGGCACTGCTACCAGTTCTTGGCGCTGGCATTGGTAAGATCAAAACGGCTTTGCAACCGGAAAAAATGTTCTCGACTCAAAGCAAGTTGGCTCAGGACAGCAAATGGCTGGTTGATAAATTTTCGTCTGCCGAAAGCGTTGAAGTGATCGTACGTTTTGACGGAGAACTCGCCGATGCCAACCTGGTCGATCAAGTCCGACAGCTGGGCGCGATGCAGGCAAAATTAGGGCGACTGCCAGAAGTCACAACGACATTTTCGATCGTGAACGTTTGCAAAATGCCGTCGGGAGTTCAAACTGCGTCACTGCACGTGCAGGAAAAGCTAACGAACGAAGCGTTGATCGCAGACTTCGCACGCCTGGAAGCCCGACGAGTCGCTGCCCGCACCGAGGACGCGATCTACTGGCGAATTCGTTTACATTTCGAGCCGGAACAGCATGATAGCCTGCCGACATTTCTGACAACAATCACACGCAAGGCCGAGGAAACGGCAGCCACGCTACCTGGTCGGCCAGAAACGTTCGTCACTGGTGTCTGGCCACTGATTGCAACCGGGCGTCACCAAATGTTTACTGAAATGACGAGAAGCTTTGTTCTTGCCTTTGTTGTAATCACACCGCTGGTCATGTTGCTGGTTCGTGGATTTTTCGCCGGACTGATCGCGATGCTTCCCAACGTCCTGCCAGCTCTGGCATTTTTTGGCACCATCGGCTGGCTGGGAATCGAAATCGACGTCGGTACGATCCTGACAGCCTGTGTCGGCCTCGGCATTGCCGTCGATGACACGCTGCACTTCCTGCAGGAATACATGCGGAATCGTTGCCACGAGAAAAGCTGCCGGATTAACTCCATGCTTACCACCGTCAAACATTGCTTTCGACCGATGGCGTATACGACGTTGATCTGTTCAGCAGGATTGATTGTGTTTGTATTCAGTGAATTTGTACCAGCCCAGAACTTCGCAGTCGCGATTTGTGTATTGTTGTTACTCGCACTGACTGCCGACATCCTGGTCCTGCCGGCCTTGCTCGTCAGCCCACTCGGGCGTTTCTTCGAGCCAAACAACAGCAGTGTCGCTGCCAGTAAGAACCAACCGTCAACTGTTTGACGCAAAGCGCAGCAACCGAACTCTGAATTGCCATGGTTTGCGCAGCTTCTTGTGAATTGTGTCCAAGAATCTGGAACCGATGACGAACAGTATCGCGTAAAACCAAATCATTCAGCGACTGGAATTTCATGAGATTTCAACTCAACTCTAAATTACTGTCGGTAGCCACTCATCACAACATCGCCGATGAACACGGAAACCTGGCTTATAGTGTTGAAGGAAAGTTCTTTTCGTTCGGACACAATCTCGCATTCAAGTCTGCCGACGGCAAAGAAGTGGCACGTATTGAACAAAGATTGTTGAATTTCCTTCCGACTTTTGATTTGCTTCTTGGCGGGAAGCACTTTGCAACGATCACCAAGAAGTTCAGCTGGTTGAACAAACAGTTTAAGTTGGACGTTCCCGGGCCCAATGATTATGACATTGAAGGCAATTTCTGGAACTACGAGTATACTTTTGAACGCCAAGGCGTCATCGTTGCGAACGTCTCGCGAAAATTGTTTTCAATGACCGGTGTTTACGGAGTTGATATCGTCAAAGGCGAAGACGAAGTGGCTATCCTCGCGACCGTCATCGTAATCGACATTTGCAATCGCAACGACAACCACGATTAGAATCTGTTTTCCAATGGTTTTCGCGTAATACAACCAACTGCAGATGAGCGATCCGTGAATCTGGAACAAATCCTGGCAATCCGCTATGCTCCATTGCTCAACGACTCAACTTGGCACCGCCAGGTTCAGAGCAGAGCAGTAGGAAACTCGACACCAAGCAGGTCCGAATGGGCTACTTGGCTTTTTGACAGGACAAGTATTGCAGACCCCATCCCATATCGCAGTAAGCTTGCTCCTATGGAGTGATTCCGTCAATTGGAAGCAGACTTGCGCGATCGTTACTGGTGCGTTTCTTCCTGACGTAACCATGTTTGTGTTTTACGGTTACCAGAAAGCGATCGGGAGCACTGAGTCCGATATCTGGAACACGCTTTACTTCGAGGAAAGCTGGCAACTCTTTTTTGACGTATTCAATTCGATCCCCATCTTCCTGTTGTTGGCGATCGTCGGATATCTCACTCGGCAACGAATTCTGTTTCTCGTTTCAGCCAGCGCACTGGTGCATGTGTTGTGTGATTTACCAGTGCACAACGATGATGCTCATCGGCACTTCCTTCCGTTTTCCAACTGGCGGTTCATTAGCCCGCTTTCTTATTGGGACCCAAAGCATTTTGGGATCTATGTCATGGTGACCGAACTGCTGGCGGCAGTTTCTTCATGCATCTACTTGACGCTGGGGGATTTTGCCCGATCAGTTCGCGTATCCGCAGCAGTCAACCTCGCCCTATACGCCGCGGCAATCCTTGCCGGACTCGCGTATTGGATTTCGTTGTCTTGATGCGTTTCGCAATCATGAAGCTACGGGTCATTCCAAGCTGAATTGAATAGTTTGCCTCCCTGGTTTTTGGGTGCCATGTTCAAGCCTTTCCAACAAAAAGCCAACTCTCAGCAACGGCATGCTTACACCAGGGATGAGCCAATGGTCAACGCGGCGTGAGCATGCTTGGTCCGCACGGCACACATAGCCACCACCTCTCGCGTAAACATGGCAACCGGCTAGAGCAAGAAAAAGGCGAGCCAACAAGGCCCGCCAAGTCGCAAACAATGTAATTTTGCTTTTTGTTACTTTGCTACCAATGCACTAGCGACGGCGGATGAAACCACCGGCGAAAGCAGCTCCGAAAATCAGTACGGCAGTAGATGCTTCAGGAATCGCAGTAGTCGTGTTCACGGTTAGCCTGATGTTGTCTTTATTCACAGTCGCCGCCGACTCAGATCCGCCACGAACAAACAATTGGTTGTCAACCACGAACGAGAATGAGTCGACTGGATTGTCAAACTCGATGTTGATTGCACCGTTCCAGATTCCACTGCCGGCCGTGTTTCGCGTAAACTGAAAATCGTCCTGATAGATTTCTCCATCGGCCGTTGCGAAACCGATACCGCTAACGAAGATATCGAGATCGACGCCGGTGCCTTCGTAAGTCCCAGTTTCGAGCAATTCAAACCCGGTGATACTATCCCCATCTTTTGACGTGACAGTTACGGTCAATCGCCCGTCGATAAATTCAAATGGACCGCCTGACGCGAAGGCCAGGAACCCAGGTTCACCGAACTCCAGGTTGTTGCCATTCACGATTGGATCGCCAAACAGCGGCAACGTATCGTTCAGTGAAGTTTCCGTTAGATTCGTGAAGAAAAATTGCGAGCTTTCCGAATCGGGATAGCTGATTGTGTCAGCGCCGACTGGGGCCGCGACAAAAGCAATGAGCAGGAGCGCAGCAACAAGTTGTTTTGACATGGATGGTTCTCTCGAAGTGTATTTGATCCGAATCTCCATCAAAATCAGAACCAGCTTACATGCAACGATCGAATTTTCGGTGAGCTAAATGTTTCCCTAATTCACAAACGTGTCTAACGCTCGTAACGATTGTGCCGGGTGTTACATCAAATTTCGGCCGCACATTCGGCGGCAACAATCGCCAACCAACCTTGGTAAGCGGCAAGTAAGACTGGGCGAGAGGTGCCTGAGGTCCGTCCGAGCGCTTGTAGCACCGGAAGCAAGCTCAGCCGGCACGCGCGCCAGGCGGCTTCGGCCGGAATTCCGCCTGTACACTGCAAGCGGTTCTACGAACCATTCATTTAGGTTTGATAAACTACTAGAGCCGTCGTCCTGCTAAGCTGCAGCTTTGCGATCCAAGGCCGATTCGTTGGGGCCAACGATGTTCTTGACCAGGCCGATCTTCTCGAACAATCGTAGCGAGATGTGAGTGATGTCGATTTCCCACCACTTGTGCCCGTGCTGGGCAGACCTTGGGTCGGCGTGATGATTGTTGTGCCAACCTTCGCCATTAGTCAGGATCGCAAACAGCCAATTGTTCTGGCTGTCTTCGCGGGTTTCATAATTTCGATAGCCCCATATGTGAGCCGCCGAGTTAATCGCCCAAGTCACGTGCCACGTATAAATGGTCCGCATGATCACTCCCCACATGAACACCTTCGCGCCAATCTGCAGCATGCCCGCAGTGGTCCCGGTCGCCAAAAAGCCAACCCCGAGCCCAAGCAATCCAATGACCAACGCATGAGCGAAGTAAACCCACACCCAATTCAAACCGCGTTGTAACCAGAAGTAATACGGATCGCGAATGACGTCTTTCGCGTAACGGTCATACGCGTTGGCGCTACTCAGCTCTCGGTTGTCAACAAACAACCACCCCATGTGCGCCCAAAACGCGCTGACTCGAGGCGTATGCGGATCGGGCTGATGATCGGAATGCTGATGGTGCACTCGGTGGACCAATACCCAACGAGCAGGCGAATCCTGAAAACTGCAAACGCCAAGTGTTGCGAGCGTGTATTCAAACCATTTCGGACATTCAAATCCTCGATGAGTCAACAAGCGATGGTACCCGGCTCCGATCCCCAACGACGTGAAGATGTAATTTCCGATCGGCAAAAACAGCACACCCCACCAACTGAAGAAGTAACTGAAGAATGCAATCGGAATCACCAGGTGGTAAGCGATTACCGGCAGCAGGTACTCCCACATAATCCGACTTTGTCCATCTACTTTTTCCGGCTTTGATACACTCTGAAATGGTTCACGACGAGGTGCTTTTGGTTGTTTATTCATTGTGTTATCCCAAAACTTGCGTGAGCCGCGTTTTGGATTCGATCCCTTGATTCCCTATAACTTAGAATTTATCGAGTTAATGGCAAAACACAAACGCCAAAATACGGACTGTTGACCGCCTAACGGCCAAGTCGGCATTTTCCACGTTTTAGCGAAACCCGTCGTCGAAAACAGGTGTACCGCCAGTTACGCTACAGACAGAGTGTTCGGAAGGAAGACGTGCCTGGTGGGTGTATCCAATCGTCACCGCCCGCCCTCAAAAGCGTCGCTATCCAGTAGCAATACCGCATTCAACTTGGACTATGAAACGGAATATGAACAGATTTGCAACATTGTTGGTGTTACTAGTCGCCCATGTCCTGGGCCATTCAGCGCATTCCCAGATTGAACCTTCGGCCGGGATGATGCGGTTCCCCGATATCAGTGAGGACCATATCGTCTTCAGCTATGCGGACGACCTGTGGATCGTGTCCCGTGACGGCGGGACGGCTTCACCGCTGGCCAGCCCAAAAGGAGCCGAGCGATTCCCGCGATTCAGTCCCGACGGGAAGAAGATCGCATTCATGGGGAACTACGAAGGTGGAACTGATATCTACACGATCGGTATCGGCGGAGGGATCGCCGAACGAATGACCTACCATTCCGCTGGTGAAGTACTGTGTGATTGGACGCCCGATGGCAAATCAATTGTGTTCGCGTCCAATGGATTCGGTTCGTTTGACCGCCAAATGCAACTGTTCACGACGTCTGCTAAGAAGCCACTACCGAAACAGCTTCCGGTGCCATATGGAACCAACGGAGCGATCAGCCCAGACGGCGAGTGGTTGGCTTACACGCCACACAGTCGTGACGGACGGACCTGGAAACGCTATCGCGGCGGCATGGCGTCTGACATCTGGCTGTTCAACATGGAAGACAAAACTTCCAAACAGATGACCAACTTTGAAGGAACCGATTCATTGCCGATGTGGCATGGGTCGAAAGTTTACTACCTGAGCGACTCTGGTTCTGAACATCGCCTGAACATCTGGGTTTACGACACCAAATCCGGCGAGCGACAACAGGTCACGGAATTCAGCGACGATGACTGCAAGTGGCCGTCGATCGGGCCAGGCAAAGACGGCGAAGGCGAAATCATCTTCACCAATGGACCGAAGATGTACGTCCTGAATTTGAAATCAGAAGAAACCAGAACTGTTTCGGTGACTGTTCCCGGCGATCGCCCCAATCTACGACGACAGAAAATTGACGCCTCAGAATTCGTCCGATCCGGAGACATTTCGGCAACTGGAAAACGTGTCGTAATCGAAGCTCGCGGAGACATCTGGACCGCACCGGCAAAAAAAGGCTCCCCCCGCAATTTGACTCGCACGGATGGTGCGGCAGAACGTTTCCCGATTTGGAGCCCAGATGGCCGATGGATCGCGTACTTGTCCGACGAGTCCGGCGAATACGAAATGTACGTGACCCAATCGGACGGACGCGGTGAAACTCGCCAGCTGACCAAAGATGGGAACAGCTACCGGCAATCCGGCAACTGGTCGCCCGACTCCAAACACCTGACGTTTACTGACAAGTCCGGTGCCTTGTATTTGGTGGAAGTCGAAAGCGGCGACTCCAAGCTTGTCGACACCGACCCGTTCGCGGAAGAAATGGAAGCCAGTTGGTCGCATGATTCGAACTGGCTGTGTTACGCCAAAGCGACTGATACCCGAGCACCGTCGAGCAATATTTGGGTCTACAACATCAAGGACGGGACACAAAAACAACTGACCAGCGGTTTCTTTCAGGATTCCAATCCGACGTTCGACCGAAAAGGGGAGTACATCTTCTTTTCGAGCAATCGTCAGTTCACCTCTCCGACGTACGAAGACCTGGGCACTTCGTTTATCTACGCCAACACGGAAGTCTTGCTCGCGATGCCTTTGCGTGAAGACATCGAGTATCCGTTACTTCCCAAAAGCGATGAAGAAGAATGGGAAGAGGAAGAAGACGACAAAGACAAAGACGACGAGGATTCGGATGAAGAGTCTGACGAAAAAGATGGAGACAAAAAGGACGACGATGATTCGAAAGATGGAGACGAAGAAGGAGAGGACGGAGATTCGGAAGATGAGGACGATGAATCAGACGACGAAGATGAATCTGACGACTCTGAGAACTCCGGTGAGGATTCAACTCCAAGTGATCCGATCACTGGCACCTGGGACATCGAGCTAAACCATGAAGCGATTCCGGCGGACGAAGCAAACGCTTCGATGAATTTGGAATTAGCGGACGACGGCTCGGTTTCCGGCACCGTCGATACGCCAAACGGAACTCGAACGATCTCGAGTGGAAAGTTCGACAAAGACAGTGGCGAGCTGACGTTGACCGTCGATGCTGACGGCGAAACGGCGATTGTCACCGCGACAGTCAGCGACAACGAAATGACCGGCACCGTCAACATGGGCGGCATCGCAATCGACTTGACAGGCACTCGCAGCGTCGATGATGACGAAGAGAATGCCAAGGACAACGGCAAAGGCAAAAAGAAGTCCAAGAAGAAAAAGAAGAAAGACGAACCACTGGAGATTGATTTTGACGGCATCGAACGACGTGCGTTCCAGTTGCCAGTCGGAGCCGGCCAGTTCGGGACTCTGGCCGTCAACGACAAGAACCATTTGATTTTCGCCTCGATTCCCTCAGGTGCCGGAGGTACGCCTACGATCAAAATCCTTGACATCAAAGATGAAAAGAAGGTCGCCAAGACCGTTGTTTCCGGTGTCGCGACCTATGGAATTTCTTCTGATGGCAAGAAACTGATCGTTTTGCAAGGCGACAAACTTTACGTCGTCAGTGCGGCTGCCGGACAGAAGCTGACTGATGCGGTCAATACCAAGGGCATGATGACGATGGTCGACCCTCGCGAAGAATGGAAGCAGATCTTCTGGGAAGCCTGGCGTTTGGAACGGGACTTCTTCTACGATCCGAACATGCACGGCGTCGACTGGGACGCGATCGGCAAGCACTATGAAAAGATGCTCGTGGACTGCGTTTCACGCCGCGACGTTGGCTTCATCATTCGCGAGATGATTTCGGAACTGAATGTTGGCCATGCGTACTATCGTCCCGGGAATCTGGAATCGGGACCGGGGGCCAACGTTGGGCTGCTTGGTTGCCGGTTCGAAGCGGATGGTGATC
Source organism: uncultured Pirellulaceae bacterium (assembly GCA_964641465.1). GTDB lineage: Bacteria > Planctomycetota > Planctomycetia > Pirellulales > Pirellulaceae > Mariniblastus. Next base: position 28,380 of record CAZXLW010000014.1, read on the forward strand.
GGTACAAGATGGTTGATTTCTTTGAAGGGGCTGCCTGGGATTCTGATGCTCGCAATCCACTCAAACGAGTCGGCATCAAGGAAGGCCAATACCTGCTGGAAATCAACGGCATTGAACTGAAGACAGACGAAAGCCCTTACATGCACCTCGAAGGCACTACCGACCAGACGATTAGTTTGACGGTCAGTGACGATGCGGAATTGGACGAGGATGACAAACGGATTCTGTTCAAACCGATCAGTCGCGACAACAATCTGCGTTTTCGTTCCTGGATCGAAAAGAACCGTTCCTACATCGAAGAAAAAACCGGGGGACGCGTTGGCTACATCTATGTGATCAACACCGGCGTCCCGGGGCAGAACGATCTGGTACGACAGCTGTACGGACAACTGAACAAAGATGCGTTGATCATCGACGATCGCTGGAACGGTGGAGGTCAGATTCCAACTCGGTTCATTGAATTGTTGAATCGCCCGGCAACCAATTACTGGGCTCGCCGTGACGGACGTGACTGGTCCTGGCCACCAGACGCCCACTTCGGCCCAAAATGCATGCTGATTAACGGCATGGCCGGTTCCGGCGGCGACATGTTCCCGGCACTATTCCGCCAAAACAAACTCGGCAAGCTCGTCGGCATGCGGACCTGGGGTGGCTTAGTCGGAATCACCGGCAGCCCACCGTTGCTGGATGGAGCCAGTGTCACGGCCCCATCGTTTGCGTACTACGAAAAAGACGGCACGTGGGGCATCGAAGGGCACGGCGTCGATCCCGACATCAAAGTCGTCGATGACCCGGCCAAGATGCTCGATGGTGGCGACCCGCAGCTGGACGCAGCCATCGAGTTAATGCTCAGCGAACTTGAGTCCGGTGCATTCAAGGCTCCCAAGCGACCGGAATACCCCGATCGCTCGAAAATGGGCATCGCACCTGAAGACAAGTAGAACAGCTTGATCTAATTGAAAGCCAATAGAAACGGGCGGCAGGTAACACTGCCGCCCGTTATTTTTTTGGACCTGAACTACGCTTAGCCAGAGTTGGGATATACCTTTTGAGAATTTCGCTGCCAAAACCGCCGGGCTAACTCGTCGCCCCATCACGAACTGGTCCGGCAATGCGGACAAAAATATCGTGCAGTGATGGCTTCAATATTTCAAAGTGCGATACCGCATTCTGCTGCAGCAATTCATGCAATACGCGCTGCGACTGAGTGACATCATCAAGGCGAAACTCGTGGAATCGTCCGTTAAATTCCACATCGGAGATCCCGTTAATACTTGGCAATTTCGCCCCGTTTTCAAACTCGACCCGAACTCGATCCGCCGGATACTGGTCCTGAATCGAACTCAGCGTTCCATCCAGGACTTTCTTTCCCTGAAAGATCATGAATATCGTATCGCACATCTTCTCCGCCATATCCATGTCATGGGTCGAGAAAACGATCGTCGTTCCGTTCTCACGCAAACTGAACACCGCTTCCTTAAGCGATTCCAAATTCACCGGATCCAAGCCGCTAAACGGCTCGTCCAGAATAACGAGATCCGGCTTCGCGACCACGGCGGCAATGAACTGAACTTTCTGGGCCATCCCTTTGGACAACGCGTCAATCTTTTTATTGTGCCAATCGCGAGCACCCAGCCGATCGAGCCAATGGTCGATCTCCGACTTGGCATTCCACATGCCTTTAAGACGTGCGTAGTACGAAAGCACATCTCGCACTCGCATCCGTTTGTACAACCCACGTTCTTCCGGCAAATAACCCAGTCGATCGTCAGCCGTCTTGCCTTGCGATTGCCCCAGGACACTGACAACGCCTGAATCCGGCTGGAAGATCCGTAAGATCATCCGCAACGTGGTTGTCTTCCCAGATCCATTCGGCCCGATAAACCCATAGATGGCTCCCTTCGGAACCGTCAAATCGATGCTGTCGACCGCTTTATGCTTGCCGAAGCACTTGGTTACCTGGTGAAGCTCAATTGCGTTTGTCATCTTGCCGGAGATTCGCTTGCGCAGCTATCGCAACTGCCGCAGTTGTCATTCTGTCCTGACCCGAACCTCAGTCTCCCATTTCTTCTTCATTAATCGGTTTGCCGCATCGCTTACAGTAAATCGCGTCCATGTCATGACTCTCCAGCATGCAGTATTGGCACGATTGAGTCGATGGGGGGCAAGTCTTGGCCTGAATGAATTCCGCCGAAACGAAACCGGTCGGCACGATGATCAAACTGTAGCCCAGCAGAATCAGAATGGCAGCGACGAATTTGCCCAGTGTTGTTGTGGGCACGATATCTCCGTACCCGACCGTCGTCATCGTCACCGTCGCCCAATACATTGACTGCGGAATGTTGGTGAACTTGCTCTTTACGAAATCGGATTGCGATTCCTGCAGTTGCCCCAATGACGATTCTGCACTGGCGTAGTCATCTTGTTCCAATGCGTTTTCCAATTGCGTCCGCAGCAAAGCGATCTTCTGGCTGCGTTCATCTTCGGAAGAGAATTGCAGAGTCGTTCCGCTGCCCCAGTTTTCGATCTCGTACATCAGCGTACCGGCCACAGTAATCGAGACGACAACCACGCCCAGGAACACGATGATCTTTGCCCGCGCCCTCATGATCGCTCGGCCGAGTTCGTCCGATTCTTTCATGAAATGCATCAACTTGAAAATTCGAAATACTCGCAGCAGCCTGAACGCACGTACAACAGCCAAATGAGGAGCATTCACAAACAGCACTCCGATGTACGTCGGCATCACGGCCAGCAAGTCAATGACTCCGAAGAAACTCGTGGCATACTTCATCGGCCGCTTCACGCAATAGAGCCGCAACAGATACTCGATCGTAAACAGGATCGTGAACACCCATTCCAATGCCCAGAACAATTCACCGTAGCGATCCTTAAGTGAATCGACCGTTTCCAGACAAACCACAATCACGCTGAGCAGGATACCAATCAGCAGCAAGATGTCGAAAGCCAAACCGCCGAACGTATCCGCTTCAAAAATGACTTCATGGATTCGATGTCGCAGCGTTGGTCGGCTTCCCTTGCCACCGTTCGCATTGGAGTTCATACGTTAATACCATTTCAGGAGTGCGAGTCGTAGCTGTTCATCGTAGCCAATAGCAAGCCTCCGGTGCTAGAGCACAAACACGAACATCAGGTTCTTAGACTTGGCGAACATCAGCCGCCAAGCGTTAGCGTCCGGTTCCTGGACTTGGGTGGGAATCGGCAGCACCAGAGAAACTTCGGCTAACCCACGTCGGTCAATATTGCGACCACACTGAGTATTCGTTTCCGGCCGGATTTATTGGGGATTCCTTCCCAACAATTCGCGCTCACGAACTAGCAATCGCTCAACATCCAAGTTGCCTACTTCAGTCCAGGCGGCAGGCCATTGGGAAACTTTTCCGCAACCAACTCACGAATATACTCTTGGCGATTTTCAGGCTTCGGATGAGAACTCATAAACTCAGGCGGAGCACCACCGCCGGCTGACTCTTTCAAAATCTCCATTACTTCCAGCAACCGGTCCGGGTGATACCCAGTCAAAACCATCAGCTCGAGCCCAAAACGATCCGACTCCAACTCCGCACCGCGACTATAAGACGTACTCAACATTCCCAGCGCTGCATTTGCCATCCGTGCCGTACTTACATCACCGCCGGCAACTCCAGCCGCCGCTCCGATCCGTTGGAAAAACTGACCGGACGCCATCCGCTCGGCTCCATGCCGCTCAACCACGTGACCGATCTCATGTCCAAGCACACCTGCCAATTGGCCTTCCTTTGTCATCCGCCCGAACAGTGCTTCGGTGATAAACACTTGACCGCCAGGAAGTGCAAACGCGTTAACGACTCGGTTGTCCGCGAGCAAATGAAAATCAAAACTGTACGGCAGTCCCTCGCCCCTACGTTGCATTTGCTGGTAAAGCGTATTCTCCAATCGCTTCCCAACCATCTCGACAACTTTTCGCGCCCGTTCGTTTTGCGACAGGCCTCCATGTTGCTGCACCATTCCAAACGCTGCACTGCGGCCGACTTCAATTTCCTGCTCGATCGTCATGCCCCCAACTCGTTGGACTTCACCAGTAATCGGATTCGGTGTCCCGGAACTGTAGTAGCTGATCGCCGAAAACAAAATGATCGCGCCCGAAATCATCAATCTGATTTTCCATCCGGAAAGCGATGAACGGCGCCGTCTGCGGGGCGTTTGGTCAGGGTAGTACGACATGAATTGAAAGCTCTTCGAAATCTTTGGGCAGCGCCCATCAGGTGGGTTCAGTGAGCCATCATTTTAGACGGATATGAGCGCCAGACAAACGTGAGGTTACTGACGTTTTTGCAATTCTCGCAGAGCGGATTCAACCTGATCCACGGCCTGTTGCAGCTTTTGTTTCTCGCCAACCTGCCGATCGTATTCCGCCTGAGCTTGACTCAACTTCGTTTCTGCGGTCACCACGTTTGCATCCTGCTGATCAACCTGCTCTTGGGCATGAGCCAGTTTTTCCTTCGCGAAAACGAGTTTTTGATGAAACGCTCGCTCCGCCAGCCAAAAATTGAGCCTCGATTCCGCCTGTGCGACAGTTTTGCGAGCGTCCGCCAGCTTAGGGTCGAACTCTTTTTTCTTATCTTCGGCGACAGCAAATCTGGCCCGAGCTGCTTCAACTTCCTCACCAACCGTCGTTTCACTCTGCTTGCAATCTTCGCAAGTTTTCTCCAAGGCCGCCAACAGCTCGCTTTTGCCTTGAGCGGAATTCTCTGAGTTCGTAATTTGAATGCTCAACTCCTCGGATTGACTCACCAACGTTGCGTATTCTTTGACCAGTTTACCCGCAGTCTCTTTCAATCCGACATTTTCCGGCAACAGGTTCGCTGCCTCCGTTGCCTTGTCCTTGGCTTCGCTCACGATCGGCATCGCAGCTTCCAGCGACTCCAACTCCTCGGCCCACGATTGCCGCTGCGCCGCATCGCTGTCAACCAAAGCCTTTTGCGCATCCAGTTCCTGAATCTTCTCGGCAATGACTTCCTTGACAGCCCCAAGCTGAGAATCCAACTGTTTGAATTGCAGCTGGCGGGCCACGAAATCGGCGTTAATTTTCTTAAACTCTTTCTCAACCGGAACCAGTTTACTGCGAGACTCCTCCAGTCGTTTCTGCGACTGGGCGACCCGCTGCTCGATCGTTAGCGGATTGATATTCAATGCTTGCAATGACTTTTCGGCGTCCGCAGACCACACTTGCACATCACCAACAAGACTCGCGCCAATTATTCGATTGGTCTCGTCACAGTAATCCACGGCGACGCCAATTTCTTTCAGGCCCTGGAACTGCTTGATCAAGTTCCCATCCTGCTGCCAAAGCTTCACCAGTCGGTCACGGCCGCACGTCACGATCTTCCCATCACGACTAAACTCAATCCCCGTCGCTCCTCCGCCATGAGCGCTCCAGTTCTTGATTTGGCCGCCGTTGTTGGCTTCCCACAATCTCGCGTTGCCGTCCTCGCTACAGGATGCAAGAACATTCCCATCTGCCCGCCAGCTCAGGCCAGTTATCGAAGCATCATGTCCACCCAGTGTCAGATACTCGTTGCCGGAATCAGCCTCCCACAACTGCAAACCGCCATTCCTGTCTGCCGTGGCAAGCAAAACCCCGTCCGGGCTGAACGCAATTTTCGTAATCCAGTCATTATGTTTTTTCTTCTCGTACGCCAGTTCACCAGTCGCCGTTTTGTACACGCGCAACATCCTTTGTGGGCCGCCAAGTGCAACCAACGAATGATCAACACTGATATCTGCGGCCAGGACGTTATCGACTTCGTCACCCAGCTCAAAAACTCGCTCGGCCGATTCGACATCCCAGCCAACTACTTTCCCGGCAAGTCCATGTCGCCCACCACCGGCGATCAGGATCTCACCACTACGGCTAAACGCAACAGCATTGGCCTGCCCCTCCGGAAAGCTAAGCGCGCCCGCGAACTGCAGCGACTCAGTTTTGTAAAGCAACACCTGCCTCTGCACCGCCACGGCCAGGTACGGAGCCCATGGCGAAGTCGCCATACTGGTTGTTGCGCCTTTTTGTTTTGAACGAAAGTAAGGCTGCATGGAAAGCCTCGGAGGGACGGCGACTTTGTCCGGCCGAGTCCCAATCGCAACTGAGCTAACGGCGATCTTCTTTCGCTTCCTGGCGATGCTGCCTTTGTTTTCCAACGCGCCGCCGTTAATCCAGGCCTCGATCAAGCTGATCTCCTGCTCCGGAATCTTGTTCCCGCCCGGTGGCATCACCGGCGTCTCTTCGTGCGTCACCAACATGTACAAATAACTGGAGCCAGCGTCGCCCGGGTCAATGGAACCTCCGCTTCCGCCACCCTGCATCATGTTCGTGTAGTTCGTCAGGTCCAAACCACCCGATTGTTTCTCGCTGTTATGGCAATTCGCACATCGTCGCTGGAACAACGGTTTAACATGGTCATCAAATGTGACCTTTTCCTGGGCCCGCAACTGGACCGACTGCCCAACACACAACCAGACAGCGAACAACGCGAACGCGTGAGGCAGCCAGTTTTTGAAATTGCGTGGGATCATAATGAGTAAAATATCAGTGGCTTCGTAATCAGTGATTGAACACAAACTCGCGTGAATTCAGAACCGCCCAGAAAACATCTTCTAACGCAGCAAGTGGAGATTCCTGCTGGGCAACATCAGCAGCCAAACTTTCGATTTCTTCTGCACTCGGCTCACGAGACAAGCATCGCAAATAGATCTCGCCAATAATTTCTTCGGTTGACTTCCCGGCCTGCAACCAGCGCTGAACCAGTTTGCCCTGCTTGATCTTGCGATTGATCGTATCTCCATTCAAAAAATGTAACGCTTGCGACAGGTTTGGCTCCGCCTTCACTTCGCACGAACAAACTGTCGCTCGCTTGGCACGCCCAAACGTCGACAGGAAATAGTTGCTCGTATTTCCATCAGCGATTTGAACGGCACGGGCACCAAGCGGTAAACCGCGAAATTTGTTCTTCGTTTCAGTTATCTGACTGATCACGTCCAAAAGCACCTCGGCACGAATTCTTCTGAGCGAAGCATGCGAAAAGTTTGTCAGCTCCTGTTCGTTCGTTGAATTGGTGGCGGTCGATCGTTGATAAGTCCGCGAATTGCAAATATCGCGAATCAATTGCTTAAAGTCGTACTGGTAACTGGTCAGCCTCGCACCCAACTCATCCAGCAAAGGCTGATTGGTCGCCGGATTGCTAATCCGAACATCGTCGACTTCGTGCACGATCCCGCGCCCAAAGAAATGCGACCAGATGATGTTGGAAAGATTCGTTGCAAAGAAAGGGTTCTGCTCTGACACCAACCAGTCAGCCAAAACGACTCGGCGATCTTTCCGTTGGGTATCAGGAGCTTCACCGCCGAGGAATTTTGGAGGCAGGTTCTTACCGGTCACAGGATGTTTGGTTTCGCCACGCCCCCGATCAAAAACAATCGTCTCACGCGGGTCTTCGCCCGGCTTGCGTGAAAGCTGAGAAAAGAACGCGGCAAACGAGTAATAGTCATCCATCGTCCAGCGATCGAACGGATGGTTATGGCATTGGGCACACTGAATCCGTATCCCCATGAAAACCTGAGCTACGTTTTCGGCGACTTTCAGTTGATCCCGCTCGTTCTCATAGTAGTTGGTCGCAGGGCTCGTGAAAGTGCCGCCCTCACTCCCCAACAATTCGCAAATCATCTCATCGATTGGCGTTTCACTGGCAATTTTCTCTTGCAGCCACGCGTAGTACAGCAACGCAGCCTTGTAGCTGACTCGGTTCACCAGCGAGCGAATCTGCAACAACTCCGACCACTTCATCACCCAGATATCCACGAACTCTTTGCGAGCCAGCAGATCGTCAACCAACCTGGCCCGCTTTTGCGGATCCGAATCTGCTCGAAACTCAATGACTTCCTCAGGCGTCGGGACCAACCCACAGACATCAATCGAAACTCGACGAATGAACTCCGCGTCAGTACAAATCCCGGACGGCAACACTTGCAGCTTACGAAGCTTCTGGTTGATCAGCTGATCAATGTAATTCGCTTCCGATTGCTCAACCCACGAAAACGCAGCATCCTTCGGAACGACGACAAACGGAACCCCAACGGTGTGCGTGTCAAAACGCGCGGTAATAAACGCTTCCCCACGTTTATGGGCCTTCACCATTCCCGATTGATGAACGCTGGCGGAGTTGTCGTTGTTGGATCCAAAGTACGTCAAGGCTGTCACATCGCCATCCGTTCCATCGGAATACCTGGCCAACACAGTCAGCTGTTGCTCGGCGTCTTCGCCGTTGAGCAATCCGCCTTCTGGATAGAGTTCGATTGCGGTTACGGTGGGCGGCGGCTTGCGATCGAGAACAGCTCCTTCGTTCAACCACCGCATCAATGTCTGATACGACTCACTGCCAGCCTCGAACAGCTTACCTCCCGTATGTGCGACTTCGCCCGTGGCCTTGGCGATCAGCAAGCACTCTTCCGGAACAGCCAGATCAATTCGCCGTCCCGGCAACTCCCGCGTCAATCGCTTGTGGTCGCCTTCAGGATCGAACCCATATAACGAGAGCCGAAAACCATCCTGACCTCGAGCCGCTCCATGACAACTGCCCGCGTTGCAACCGGACTTGGAAAGAACAGGCATCACGTCGTTTTTGAAACTGATACTCGGATCAGTCGAACTGCCGGACACGACTACAGGAATCTCTACCTCGAACTGACCCATTCGCGCAGTAACCACAGTTTCACCATCCGCCAAAGGATGCACGACTCGTGCTGCATCAACAGAAACGATCTGCGGATCAGCGATCTTGATTTCGATTTGGCTGGTTACATCCGTAGTAATTCCGTCAGAATGCACCAGTTGAGCAACCAGCGATTGCCTGTCGCGAACATTGGTCAATTGCACTTGATGCGGAAAGACGCCCAAGCCCGCAGCCGTCCGTGCCACCGTGCTTCGGTCTGGCTCCGTTGAATCTAGCTCAAAAGGGATCTCATAAGGCACTTCGCGTGACATAGCAGCCAGGTCACCAGCGGCGAAGCAAGCCGCGACACAAGCCAATACACAACAAGAAATTACAGCTCTGGTCGAGTACATCAACAATCCTGGCAAACGCTAATAAAGCCATCGGTCCATTATTCTTGACTGGATCCAATCGCAAATGAAGAAGCTGTGATACAGATTCTGTTTTTTTGTCCAACAAACCGCCAAAAAATGGCTACAAGCAGGTTGGAATCCTCCAGAACACAGCGATAACTTGATGATGCAATAGCGACGGACACCATGATAAAGAACTGGAGAATCGACTAACTCGATCTAATAATATGCACACTTTTTCCAGCTACCTCATACGCGCATCAATTCCTTTCATTGTTTTCTTTTTCTTCGCAAGCTCGTTGGCAGCACAAACGTTAAACGATCCGACAATCAGCTCGGGTGACAGTTTCGGCAGCGCTGTGGCGACTGACGGGAATCTGGTTGTTGTCGGAGCCCGTCGAGACGACACAATCGACAGCAACGTTGGCCAGGCATACGCCTTTGACCTATCGACCCAACAGCTGCTCACCACGTACGACGACCCGACCGAAACGACTCAAGACAACTTCGGAGCTGCGATAGCTGTCGACAACAACAGGATCCTGATCGCGGCACCGCTCGATTCGTCTCAGGGAGATCTAATCGGGCAGGCACAACTTTTCGATGCAGCCACCGAACAAATCCTCCACACGTTCGACGACCCAACGCCGACCAATTTTGACTTTTTCGGAACGTCGGTAGATTTGCAAGGCGACCTGGTTCTCATCGGCGCGCCGGGAGACAATTCGGATGGCCCCAGCATCGGACAAGCACATTTGTTTGACGCTGTCTCCGGAAACTTGATTCACACATTCGCTGATCCGACGGCATCGACATTCGATTCGTTCGGCCAATCGGTAGCACTGGAAGGTAACCTGGTCGCAATCGGCGCGCCGGGTGATGACACAAATGGCTTTGGCGTTGGACAAGTTCATTTGTTTGACGCAGACACTGGTAACTTCGTTAGAACGATCGACGACCCGGCTCCGACTGGTTCCGATGCGTTTGGATCCGCGATTGCAATGTCAGGAGGATTGCTGGTTGTCGGAGCACCCAACGACGATTCTCTGGGAACCGAAGTTGGCTCGGCCTATCTATTCGATGCCAATACAGGTGCGTTGATTCATACGCTATCCAGCCCCAATACTTCGGAGAATGGTTTGTTTGGCAGCTCGGTCGATATCGAAGACACCAACATAGTCATCGGAGCTCCCGGTATGTCAGTCGGTGGAGTCGTAACGGGAGTAGCATACTTGTTCGATTCTGCGACCGGCGAAGTTGTGTTGGCTTTCAATGACGAATTGGCAACTGACGGAGACGAGTTCGGCTACTCAGTCGCGCTGGCCGGTAGCCAAGTCATTATCGGCAGCCCTTCCAATGACAGCGTTGAACCGGATGTGGGTGCCGCGTTCATTTGCCCAATCGTTGCCGGGCCAGATGCCTGCGTTACGATTCTGGGTGATGTGAACCTGGACCAAGCCGTCACGCTACTCGACGTTTCTCCGTTCATTGCACTGCTAAACTCGTCTGAATTTCAACTCGAAGCAGACATGAATCTGGATGGCGTTGTTGACCTTCTGGACGTCAGTCTGTTTGTCGATTTGTTAATCGGACCGTAACAAATTAAGATTTTACTGTCGACTAAACATGGTTTGAGTGATCAAACTCAAATCAAAGGACGATTGTGCCGACAGAAAAAAAAGAAGGACTGGTGTTAACGCTGCGGGGGTAGAATTATGCCGATCGAACTGACTTGCTCAAATTGCCAAACCGTGATGCGCGTTGCGGAGGAACATGCGGGCAAGAATGTGAGATGCCCGACCTGCAAAACGGTAGTACCGATTCCTGCCGTTGGTGGGTCCGCAGAAGATTATTCACAGCCGTTTGATCAACCAACGCAAGATTTCTCTGCCCAGCCATCTAGCAATCCTGGCGTTCCCAACAACCCCGCTCCCAACAACCCTTATGTCGGCAGTGGCAATCCTTTCGCCAGCCCAACGAGCAGTGGGCATCAGGGATTGCCCAACCACCGCGGGCCATTAATTTTGGTCCTCGGCATCCTCGGCTTCGTTTGCTGCCCAATTTTTGGCATACCAGCGATCCTAATGGCCAACGAAGATATTGCGAAAATGGATCGCGGCCAAATGAACCCGGAAGGCCGTGGATTGACCGTCGCTGGCAAGATTGTCGCGATCGTTTGTCTGGTACTGGCTTTGTTCGGTTTCGCTGCACAAATGTTGCTAGTGGTTATCGCAGCAGCGGCGGCGTAAGCAAGTAGCTGCCGATTGATTGATCGAATCGGCATTGCATGGCAACCAAGCCAACGCAAACTTAACCACCGATTCCATCAGGTAATTTTTCCTTCAGAAATTCAAGCCTTTCGTCAGCCGAACCGCTCACCAGAACTTTGGCGTCGTCCGTTCCGAACAATCGGGACATTGCCGTTTCCGCCAGGTCAGAATTCAGCAATTCTGCTTCAAGGTATCCGATAATTTCCACCGCGGCCGGCAATGGATTGTCTTTGCCCGTCGACAGGATCTTGCCAACCCGTTTCTTGACCACATCGGAGTTCAACCCCGAAGGCATATCCATCGCTCGAAGAGTTTTGTCCGCGACTGTCGTAAACGCTCGTTCGACTTGATCTTTGACAGGATCTTCTCCCTCTTCATTTTCTTCATCAACCTGGGAATCCTTGAGCGACTTGCTGCTGAAAAGATTCTCACCAGTCTTCATGTCGATGATCTTCATGCTTGTCACACAACCGTACTCCGGCGCCGAAGCACGCGAACCCCGTGCACCGCGTGAACCACGCGAACCACGTGAACCACGCGACTTGCTGACTTTCACATTGAACATGATGAAGGAATCGACGTTAGCCGACTGGGCACGCTCCAACAGATCGACTTTCGAACCAACGCCCAGCAAAGAAACTCCAGGTAATATAGAACCAGTCGCTTCGTCCTCTGGTTTGTCAGCCGTTGATCGCCCCATCGCCCGATCAATCACCGACGTATCGGTACGTTGAAGAGCTTGCGCATTCCTTGCACCTCCTCGCCTGCGTCCACCTCGACCAGCACCACCACTTTCACCAAGACCACCAAAACCTGCACTGGATTGAGATGGCCCACCGGCGGAACGAGCCCGGCGCGACTCCCGGTCGTTCGCGCCTTCGTCTTCTTCGCCTGGAATTTCAACCTCCAAAACGTCTTTCAACATCGCTCCATAGTACGGTCGCTGTTCGTCCTCACGTCTGCTATCGAGGTGGCTGATGAGTTTCTCGCCGAAATCACCAGTGTAATAAAGCAAAAATCCATCAGGGCGACTCGTATCGACATTCTTGTACAAGCGAGCCCCACCCGAACGACTCCCGCCCGAACTAACGGCACCGACGCCAATTGTCCCACCACGTCCGCCGCTGCGTCGACTTGCACCGGCGCTGACGCCTTCATTCGGGTCACCTGGATCGCCAAGAACAGGGTGGCGGCCTTCCAGTTCTTTGGGCTTGTTGAACACGATGCCAACGCCCCACCGAAAGAACATGCGAGGCTCTTTGATTCCAGGATACCAATCCAGCGTATATTTCTTTCTCGCTTCATCAGAAACCAGATAATTCGCATACATCACATCGATTGCCGGTTGGTCGGCGTGTTCCTCGATCAGCTTGCGTGCCTCATGCAGAATCGAAATGGATTCTTTTTTTGCCATCGCGGAATCAGCTTTTGCCATGGTTTCCCCAGTCGATCCCGCATCAGCATCCGCCATTTCAGCTTTATCAGACATCGCATCAGAACCAGCATCCGCCATTTTGTCATCAGTCTTATCAGACATGGCATCCGCTTTATCAGCCATGGCAACAGTATCGTCCATGGCCGGCTTGAAATCCGGAAACAGCCCGCCACCAAACGACGCAACTTTTGGCATGCTCGGAAACAGCCCATTCTCCGCCGACCCGGATCCACCACCAGCATCCATGGCATCCGCGGCTAAAGAATTTGAATCTTGCCCGGCAGACCGTCGTTGATTGCGCCGATCATTCCCACCGCGCGCTTCACGGTCGATGCTGGCTTCCCGATCTTCTTGAGCAGCTCCCAAACTGGACAGCGTCGGTGTCTTGGCTTTGGGCTTGCCGGAGCCATCGGCCGTCTCGGTCTCACCACCTCCGCATCCGATCATTCCAGTGGTAAAAAGTGCCAACAAAATAAACGCGAACTTTTTGTTCATAATAGGACCTCAGGCTTGCTGGCAACTTGTATGCCAACGGTTGGTAACATTGCTTTCAACCACATTTTAAGACCAAGACTGGCGGGATACTAGCCAAATACGCCTGCAGAATACGGGAGTTTGGCAGGAGAATGCGCCTCAACGAACCCCCAGCAAACAGCAGCGTATAGCATGTGGACTTCAGGCAATGTAAATTACTTAACGTTGGCCAGCGAGAATAACACCGGCAATCATTCAATTCAAATGTCTAAGGATTCGAATTGGCGCCATCGTCGACAGCCACGTCATCAACCTGATTCGCACCAGTTTCACTTTTTTCGTTCAGTCGTCTTTGGTAGGTTCCACCGTCACAACCAGCAAAGATAATTGAGATTACGGCGAGCAGGAAAACACGACTCATCCAGCTCGATAATGGGTTCACTCGGTAGCTACCGATTGTTTGTGAGAAATATTTCATGTTCCAGCGCGAATTAGGTAGTGCGAAGCGAACGTAGCTGTCGTTACGCATAAAATTCAAAGACTCATCGTCCCATATCTTAACTTGAAAGCAAGAAGTATCGTGTCACTAGGTACCGATCAACAAATTATCGCGCCGAGCCCGGAAACTTCGAATGAAGATATCGAGGCCACCGGCGACTCTAAACGTAAGTCGTCAAAACGTGAACGCTCGTTCCTGTCTCGACTTCTGTGGGCGATGATTGTTGTGTTGGCACTGCTGGCGGCCGGTATCTGGGTTGCCTTGCACCAGGCTCGACAGGTCCCCGAGTTTTACTCGGCCGTCCTGGAAACCGACATGAAACAAGCTTATCTGGATGGGCAGGAATTCGAACGCAATCTGGTCAAGCTGCAGAACACAGCTTTGCAGCGTCATCAGAAACCCTGGTTCATCGAAATTACGCAGGATCAGGTGAACGGCTGGTTCGCGACCGACCTGCCGCAGAAGTTCCCGGAATCGCTGCCGGCCAATATCGAAGACCCGCGAGCGATGTTTACCGAAGACGAAGTTCGCATCGCCTTTAAGTATACGGTCAAAGGCGTTCCCGGGGTCGTTGTGATCAACGCGGACGTGTATTGCACTGAAAAGTCAAATGAGATCGCAGTGCAAATCAACGACGTTAAAACGGGCTTCATCCCGTTGCCAGTTGGCCCCTGGCTGGAACGAGTTGCAGACAGCATTCGCAATGCAGGTATCCCCGTTTTCTGGTCCAAGACTTCGGATACCCCGGTCGCAATTTTTTCACTGCCCGATCATATCACGACCAATTTGACGAAACATGTTGAGTTGGAAGCGATTGATTTACAACCTGGTCGGATTGTGATCGCTGGTCAGTCAGTCCGCAAAGCGGTGCCGAAGAAAGACAAAGATCCAAAACCGAAACATCCGAAAAACGAAAAACCGGCAAACAAGAAGCCGAAGCCAGCTACCGATCAGGCAAGCGCTGCTTGCCTTAGGAACGAACGTGGCGCAGCTTAAGCAAGTTGCTTGAACTTGAATTGCGAACCGTCAACGAGCGTGCACGACCATTTTCCGCCTTGCGTTTGCAGCACAATTGTCCAGTTCTGCAAGTTTTCTTTTTCTTGCCACTCAAAAATTCCTCGAGCGACACGTTTGACATGCCCACGGTCATTGCTGATAGGGCCTTCGTAGTCCAGATATTCCAGACGGTGATCCGCTAACCGTTGCCCAGTCGCAACCGTCGCAACCGTCGC
>CAZXLW010000014.1:43507-84286 GCA_964641465.1 uncultured Pirellulaceae bacterium
ATTCCAGACGGTGATCCGCTAACCGTTGCCCAGTCGCAACCGTCGCAACCGTCGCCTGGAGAGGATTTTGGTCGATCGCCCAGGTCAAAAGCTGGTCCTGTTCGCGCAACATCAGGTCCCAATGATCTTCGCGACCATCGTGTTTGAACAGCTCATGTCTAAGAATCACGAAATCTTGCATTGAAACGAACCCGGTTAGTGGAAATATTATACGGATTAACCGAGCAAATACCTGATGTCTGATATACCAACCTTAAATCGCGAAATCAAACCGATCATGATCGGGGACGTCGTCGTGGACCCGCCGATCTTGCAGGCGCCGATGGCTGGGTTCACGAACTACGCGTTTCGTCAGATTGTACGCGAGTACGGCGGTTCTGGCTTGCAAGCCACCGAAATGGTGAACGCGCGTGGATTCGTTTGGCTCGACGAGAATACGGCCGAGCACCCGGATCGTTTGTGGGGCGTTCGAGACGAACCTCGCCCGCTGGCCGTACAGATCTGGGATAACCAGCCCGAGACGATGGCAAAAGTCGGCCGGCGGCTCGTTGAAGAATACCAAGTCAGTGTGGTCGACATTAATTTTGGCTGCCCGGTTCGACAAGTAACCGAGAAAGCCAAAAGCGGAAGCTACCTGCTCAAGCACCCTGATCAGATGGGGCAGATCATCGAGCAGGTCGTGCAGGCCTGTGCTCCAACTCCTGTGACAGCCAAAATTCGCTTGGGATGCACACGGGATAACATGAACGCCAAAGATGTAGCCCAAGTCGTCGAAGGCGCGGGGGCTCAGGCATTGACGGTCCACGGACGAACGGCCCAGGACATGTTTCGTGGTCATGCGGATTGGGATCGAATCTCGGAACTAAAACCGGTGCTGAAAAAAATTCCGCTGATCGGAAACGGCGACTTGGACACGGCCGCAAAAGTGGTGGATGCGTTCAATCGTTACGACGTGGATGGCGTGATGATCGCGAGGGCATGTCTGGGAAGGCCGTGGCTGTTCCGGCAGGCAGCAGCCGCCGTCCAACGCCAACCGGTACCGCCGGACCCTTCATTGGCAGAACAAAAAGAATGCATGCTTCGCCACTTCGAAAAACTGGTCGCCAGATTCGGTGAGGCCAAGGCCGCCCAACTGATGCGCAAATATGCCTGTTGCTATGCCCAAGGCAGATTCGGTGCCAGAGCGTTCAGAACCCATGTCGCGAAAGTCGCTTCCGTGCAGGAGTTTCTGACTGTCGTTGAAGAACATTTCCCACGTGACCGACCAGAACAGTCGAATTCGGATGACCAAACCGCCGTGGTTTCTCAGGACCACAGCTAGAAAGTGTTTCTTCCGCTACGTCACGCCTTCCAACAATAACCCAACTCCCAGCAACGGCATGCTTACGCTAAGGATGAGGCAATAGTCAACGCGGCGTGAGCATTTCGGTACGGCACACATAACCAACAACGCTCGCGTAAACATGGCACCCGTCAATTCAGGTCTGACGAACCACTAGTCGATTTTGATGCCTGAAAAGTCATCGTCGACGACAGGGTAGCGTGGATTCAGCTCTTTCATGGTGTCGTACATCAGATTACTGACGATGAGGTTTCGATACCATTTCTGATCCGATGGGATGACGTACCAAGGCGCGTGCTTGGTATTGCATTTTTCCAACGCGACCTTGTAAGCCTCCTGGTATTTCGACCACAACTTGCGTTCGGCGATGTCACCCGGGTTAAATTTCCAGCGAGATTCCGGCTCATCAATCCGCGCCTGCAATCGTTCCCGCTGCTCCTCTTTGCTGACATGCAAAAAGCACTTAACAACGACCGTTCCGTTCTCAGTCAACAACTTCTCAAAATCGTTGATCAACTCGTAACGTCGCTCCCAAACTCGCTTCGGAACCAAATCGTGCACACGGACAACCAACACGTCTTCGTAGTGCGAGCGATTGAAGATCCCGATATTCCCTTTGCGTGGCGCGCATTTGTGTATCCGCCAGAGGAAATCATGATCCAGTTCAACCTCGGAAGGTTTCTTGAACGAGTGGACCTGGCAACTGCGTGGATTGACACCACGCATTACCGCTCGAATCGTTCCGTCTTTGCCGGCCGTATCCATCCCCTGAAGCACCAACAAGATGGATCGCTTATTTTCTGCGTACAGGCAACGGGCGAGGTTTGCCATATCGGCAGCGTTTTCCTCGATTTGTTTTTTCGCCGACCGCTTATCATGTTTATCCTGCTCAACCCGCGTCGGGATATCGGATAAATCAACTTTCGAACCTGGTTTAAATGTAAATGGCTTAGGCATGTTGCGCTATCCAGATGTTCAGACGTTAAATGATGATGCTGCGATCAGTTATACCAAACAGCGATTGCCGCTGGTGCAATACGGCATAAAAAAAGCCGACAAAAATGCTTGCCGGCTTCGTTATTCGTTGGTTCGCCGTTAACGTTTCTTGTTACGAAAATCCACTGTGTTGGCGACTCGAGAGGTAAAATCTGTTTCGTTAGTTTGCGAAATAACTTCGTTTCGAACGGTTCCGTCCTGGAACGGTCCAATTCCAAGCACGCTCCAGCGACTATCGTCGGCGCGGGCGAGTGGAGTACCGGCGTCATAGATCAACTGACCGTTTCCGGTTGCATATGCGACCACGCCGATCTTCGCTGTACCGAACTGACTGGTCTTTTCGTAGACACGAATTTCCGGAAGCTCAACCGGCAGACCAGGGACGGTCAAACCTGGCATTCCGACGAAGCTGGAAACGTTGTCAGTTCCAACTCCACCCGACGAAAGTTCGATCGTGATTTCGGAATCTTCTTTTTTATCAACCAGCATCGCGCCGCTATTGAGTATCCGCTGCCGCATCTTGGCGACCACGTAGCCTTTATCAACGGTACCATCGAGATATTTTTCTTCGATGTACACTTTCCGACCGTCAACTGGTGGCAAAGCTGTTTTGCTGAGAGTTTGGTCGACTGCATTTGAAATCAATAGTTGCTCTATACCAGTTCGAGCAGTGTCACTGGTACGGGTTGTCGTGCACCCAACCAGTGCGGCGGTACAAACAAGGATGTTTAGGATGCAAATTCGTGTAGTCATCGGAAACTTCTCCGTAGGATGCTGGAAAAGATCAGCTTTGTTGAAATTGAGGATGCGGGATGTAACCGATTTTTCGACCTCGAAGCAAGACGAATCAAGTTTCTAGCGGATAAAATTGCTAGCGATCACACACCATGGGGGGATGCCAAACCCAACAAGTTGGCCCAACGGTTATTGAGAGTTGGCAGTCCAGCGTCGGCTGCGGTCAGCCGATTGTTGCCAACCAGTCGTTGGCTGCCGTTAACCGTTAGTTGTTAGTTAAAACCGAGCCCGTTAAAAGTTGAGCATATCGTTGAGCGGATCGATGTAGAACTTCTTGGCCATCATGATGATGACAGTACCGATGACTGCTGCCACGAAAATGAAAGTGAGAACAAATCCAATCGTGCCCAGTAGCTTGAGGTTGTTCTCAGCTCGGGACTGATAATCTTTGGACGCTCTGTCCATCGATTCGGCAAGCTCTCCCGCCGTTTCGCCGTTTTCGACATAGATCAAGAAGTCTTCAGGGAACGCTTTGCTGGCGCGAAACGCCGTCGAAAACTCGCTGCCTCGTTGCAACGATTTACAAACAGGTTCGACCAGACGCTGATAAAAAAAGTTCTGCGTGGATTGCAGCGACATCCTGGCAATGTCCATCGCATTCATCCCCGCGTTTTCCGAAATTGACATCGTCCAGGCGAATCGCGAAAGCGCCAGCGCTTCGATGGTCTTGCCGACGATCGGGATGTTTCTGGCAATTCGCATCGGCAAAGTGCCAAACCAACCATATTTCAGCCCCAGGAACGCCAGCGCAATAACAGTCGCAATTCCCAACACGCATCCAGAATAAAACAGGAAGTTCGCGAACGCGGAACCCATCCCAAACCAATTGGCGGCTTCATCACCGGCAAGCAATCCCAACAAGAGAATCACGACACCAATCAAAACGATCGCAAACACCAATTCAAACAATGGCCAGGCGATGCTCAATAAGAAACCGTTGCGAAACTTGACAAGGCTTTCGAAGTGGTTTGACAAGCGATCGAACGCTTCTTCCAAACGCCCCCCGCGCTCGCCAGCGTTTACCACTGAGACGGCCAAGTCAGGAAAATATCCCGGGGTGGCTTGCATCGATTCAGCCAAAGTCTTTCCCCGTCCAAGCTCATCGACAATCCCCTTCGCTTCCTTTCTGTAAGCTGCATTACCAGTCTCCGTCTCGCGAGTGTAAACGGATTTGAGATCTATTCCTGCACCGTAACCTGTCGCCAGACGCCGAAATAACTTAGCCATTTGGTTGTGAGTAATTTGTGCCATGCAGTCTGGAAGCCCAATGGATCCAATTAAATATCGTGAAATCTATTCAAATAGTACTAAACCATCAGTATGCTTCAAGGATTCGTGGATTTTCGAGATGTTCATCAGTTCGTTTTTCCCGATTAATTGTTTATAATAGACTGCCGTCCTCGCCCGAACATTTCCTACTTTTGGATCTGGAGCAGACATGAATTCCACGCGATCAACACTCTTCATTTGTTTACTCTCGCTTGCTATTGCCTCGCCAGTGTTTGGTCAGGCATGGCGTACACCTGTTGGCTGGGAAGCACTAAACGATGAGCTAGGCAATGCTCTGGCAAACGGGTCAGGAGTTGATGTCAGTCAAGTGGAAGCAATCCAAACGTCGTCCGGCGGATATCTCCCCGACCCGAACTTCATTGGATTTTTAAACCCCGATAAACAGTTTACCGACTTGTCCGGCGTAAACGACATTCATTCATCGCACGCGCGAACAGTTGGCAGGTACTTTTACGGCAACATAATGAGCATGGCGTCTGGTGTAACAAATGTTTACAACTACGAGGCCGGCGATTTCATTGTGAATGCAACCGGCAACGGTAGCAATGGTGAACCTGCGACACAACCATTTACGGTCCAGAATCACAGCTGGGTTGCCGCGACAGGAATCGGCATTCAGACCGCTCAAAACATGCTGCTTCGTCTTGACTACATGATCGAAGAGAACAATATGGATGTAATCGTCGGCACCAGCAACTCTGGCGCCACACCCATTTTGCTCGCACCTGGCTTTAACTCAATCACGGTTGGAAAAACGAACGGTACACACGGTACTGGCCTCACAACGTTTTCCATTCCTGGCCGAATCAAACCAGAAATAGTGGGTCCGCATACTCAAACCAGTCGTTCGACACCAATGGTCTCGGGAGCCGCGGCAATACTTAGAGACGCCGGGGCTGGGACAAATGCAGACAACAGCGAAGCAGTTAAAGCTTTGATACTTGCTGGTGCGACGAAAACGGAATTCGCTGGCTGGAGTCGTACAAGCGATCTTCCGCTAGACACCACGTTCGGTGCCGGTGAGCTAAACGTCTATAACAGCTACAAAATGCTTTTGGCTGGTGAAACAGACGGGCAAAGTTCTCCACCGGCAGTTCCGACCGGAGCTCAGGGTTGGGACTTTGGCACGATCATGGCAGGCCAAACGATGAATTATTCCATCGAACTAACCGAGCCTGCTGACCACTTGTCGATCGTTCTCACCTGGAACCTCGATGTCGAAGACACCAACGCTTCGCCAACGATTTTCATCCCTTCACCGACTTTGCCTGATTTGGATCTGTTTTTCGTCGGTAACGGGTTATCCGATATCAGCAACAGCCTCATTCAAAATATCGAGCATATCTATGTTCAAGATGTTCCTGCTGGTGTTTACTCCTTCATCGTTTCAACGGATCGCACCGCCGATTTTGGATTGGCATGGCGATCAGCGTTACAAAACGTGAGCAACATCAACAACTTGACGCTTGTTAGCGGCGTCAACAGCTCTGGAAACATTGCCGGCGTCTTCAACAGCGATGATGCCTACTACGAAGTTTTGCCAGAAGCCAAAGTTGCGAATTCAACAATAGGTTCCGTCGTCGAATTCGAAACGACTTCACCAGTCAACATGCCAAACGCGATCCAATTCAACTTGGAATCGAGCGTAAACACTCCGAATGTCGAGCAGGTAATTGAGTTATTCAATTTTAACGAGGCGGAATACGTAGTTGTTGACACTTCAGCCGGATCTCTGACCGATTCGACAGTCAATGCTAACGTTAATGGCGAGCTGATTGATTTTGTTGATCCGACAACCGGAACGATTCGTGCTCGTGTCACATGGCAACCAATCGGGCTTGTCCTGCAGTACCCATGGACCGTTCGAATCGACCAGGCTACGTTTACCGTTTCGCAATAAACGATTTCCGTGACATTTGCGATCTTACTCGGGGCAGATTTTGACTTGCCGTCACACTGATCTATTATTCAGTGAGGGCAATTCCGCGGAGAATTCTTGTGCAGCTTCGAATCACCAATCTCATTACTGTCAGTGCGGCGACATTTTCAATTCTGATTCTGCCGATCTGCTTACTTGCCGAAGACGCCAACAGGATTTCTGTTCAGTTGCGTTCGGGTGGCACTGTCAACGGCACCAAGATCAGTGAACCAGTCGAGAACGGACGCAAGTTCCTTGTCCTTCGAACAGACTCCGGCAGCGTGTTAAAACTTGCCAAGGGATTGATCCAGCGAGTGGTTGAACCCGATACCGATTTAGTTGGCTATCAGTTGGCTCTTGGCAAGATGCAGGAAACTGCCGACGGCCATTGGGCAATGTACGACTGGTGCAAAAAGAACGGCGGCTTATCCAGATACCGGCAGCAAATGAATCGCCATTTGCGTCAGATCGTGAAACTTGACCCTACCGACTCGAAGGCATGGCAAAAGTTGAACTATGTGAAGGTTGACGATCAGTGGGTTCCTGAAGAGCAGCACCATCAGTCACGTGGATACAGGAAATACAAAGGCAAATGGATCCCAGCGATTCAGAAACCCAATTCAGCTGACTCAGATTCTGCCAATCCTTTAGGCGATCGCAAGACGGCACTCAAGAACTGGCAAAACAACTACCTCAACAAACGTGACTTCGAATCAGTTCGCGCGGAGCTGTTTCGAATTGTTGACGGTATTTCCGTTGGTTATTTCGAGAACCGCTTCATCAAAAAAGAAACGGATCCTGCACGTCGAGAGTTCTACCTGGAAGCGGTCGGCCAAGTCGATTCGCGGCTGGCCCAAAGCATACTCGTCGGTTACGCGATGCTTGACTCGGACTCCGCCGTTCGCGAAAAGGCACTCGATTTGCTGGAGCTCGAAGAACACTTCGACAAGGCACGTACGACAGGAATGTTGACCAGCTATCTGGGGAATTCCTCGAATCAAATCGTGAATCGGGCAGGCAGACTCATCGGACGCATCAAGCATGAGTCCGCGATCATCCCCTTGATTGGAGCCTTGGAAACCGTGCACAAGGAAGCCACTGGCACTGATCCCGGTCGACTCAACACGGGCTTCGACAGCAATGGTGGTGCGTCATTCGGTACCGGCGGCCCAAAGTTTGTTACCCGTTCGCGGCAAAACAAGTCAGTGTTACGGGCACTAAATAACATTACCGGTCAGAATTTTCGATTCGAACCTGGCCTTTGGAAGGAATGGTATGTCGATCAACACACCGTAACGGACTATTCACTGGGCCGTTAAACGGTATCCAAGTAGATACATCCGAGGCATGGCAGCTGCAAGCTTAGCCACGTTACGCATTTCGACTTGCCGATCTTGCCGAATCCCGCAAAATACCATCTTCGCTGCACCACATGCACCGCCGATGTCTATTCGCGGTACTGACCAGCGTTTGATCAATCTTTATTGGAATCAATCCCGCCGCGTCGCCAAACGGAACTGGAAACGCTGCCTGACCTATCCGGACCACGAATGAACGCTCCTATTTTTGCCGGAATCGATGTTGGTGGAACCAATATCAAGATTGGGCTAATCGACACTGAAGGAACGGTGATCGCTCAGGAGAAGTTTCCGACTCAGCCCAAAGATCACTCAGACATTGCACTACAGGAATCGAATCGAAGAATCATTGCGATGCTGGAGTCATGCGGAATAGCTCTGCATGACCTTGCCGGCATTGGGCTCGCGACACCTGGACCGATGGACGCAGCCCATGGCAAACTCCTGACACCTTTCAACCTGCCTGGCTGGCATCACCAGGAAGTCCGCGATGCAATGCAAACCATTAGCGGCAAACCAGTCGCCTTTGCCAACGATGTTGACGCAGCCGGCTTCGGCGAATATTGGCTGGGCGCTGGGAAGCAGTATTCCAGCGTCGTGATGATCGCGCTCGGAACAGGCGTCGGAGGCGGGATCATTATTGACGACCAGATGATAGCCGGAGCACACGGCCACGGCGCGGAGGTCGGGCATATGATTGTCGATCCATCCGAAGACGCAAGACTCTGCTCGTGCGGGAAACGGGGACACCTCGAAGCTTACTCCAGCGCGACGGCGCTGGTGAAAAACGTACGTCAGAAATTGGAGGCGGGAAGCTCGAGCGTTCTTCAAGACATCTACAAACAAGCTCCGGAATCGCTGACTCCAGTCGACGTCTTCAAAGCCGCTCAGCAAGACGACCAATTGGCCCTGAGAACGATCTCGGACGTCGCGTTCCATCTCGGCACCGGGGTTGTCGCGATCGCCCATATCATCGACCCCGAAGCAGTCTTGCTTGGTGGCGCGATGTCTTTTGGAGGCAACGAGTCGCCAATTGGTGCAAATTTCGTTGAACAGATTCGCAATCGCGTAAGAAACTGCTCTTTGCCTGGAATCGGTGCTCAGCTGACAATTGACTTTTCCGTTCTTGGCTCGGACGCTGGTTTTATCGGTGCCGCTGGATTGGCTAAAAAACAACATGACGCAACTTTACAAACGCAGCAATAACGTGCACTGGCCGCGATCAAAATCGCGTTAAATATGGCAGACATCGAAAACGAGAAGATTCGCAACTTTTGCATCATTGCCCACATTGATCATGGTAAGAGCACGTTGGCTGACCGAATGCTCGAATTTACGGGCACCGTTTCCAAACGCGAAATGCAGGATCAGCTACTCGACGACATGGAGCTGGAACGGGCGCGGGGGATCACGATCAAGGCCCGGGCCGTTGCGATGCCAGTTCAGTACAAGGGCTCGACGTATGAACTGAATTTGATCGATACTCCGGGGCATGTTGACTTTCAGTACGAAGTTTCCCGCTCGCTTTCCTGTTGCGAAGGCGCGTTGTTGCTGGCCGATGCGTTCCAGGGGGTTGAGGCCCAGACGGTGGCGACCGCCTATGCGGCGATGGAACATGAACTGACTATCCTGCCAGTCATCAACAAAATTGATCTCAAGCATGAACGTGCCGACGATGTGGCCCGTGAGATGGAACAAACGATCGGCATCAACGTCGACGAAATTGTTCGAGTCAGCGCGAAGAAGGGAATCAACATTGACGAGTTGGTCGAGGCTATTATCGAACGGATTCCACCACCTGCCGGTGATCGCGAAAAGACACTCCAGGCAATGGTTTTCGATTCGCACTACGACGAATATCGCGGAGCAGTCACCTACGTTCGAATCATGAATGGTTCGATTCGGAAGGGACAAAAGATCAGATTCCTGCAAGCGGGTTCGGACTTCGAAGTCCTGGAACTGGGGCAGTTCACTCCGAAACAGGCACCACGCGAAAAGCTGGTCGCCGGCCAGGTTGGCTACCTGATCTGCAACATCAAGTCGCTGGACGAAGTGAACATCGGTGACACGATCAGTCTCCCGGGCGACAAAGGAGCTGATCCGCTGGAAGGGTACCAGGAACCGAAACGGATGGTGTACTGTGGACTCTATCCTTCTGACGGACAGGACTTTACTGAACTACGCGACGCGCTGACCAAACTTTCGATCAACGATCCGAGCTTTGAGTTTAATCCGGAATCCAGCGACGCGCTCGGGTTCGGCTTCCGCTGCGGCTTCCTCGGATTGTTGCACATGGAAATCGTCCAACAACGCCTCGAACAGGAAGCGGACATCGACCTCGTGCAAACCGCACCCAATGTGACCTACGAGGTCCTGACCAAACAGGGCAAGGTACTTGAAATTCATCGGCCGCAAGAAGTTCCCGATTCTGGTGATATCGAGGAATTCCGCCAGCCGATCGTGCGAGTAAATTTAATGCAGCCCGAAGAATACGTCGGCGCGGTAATGAAGCTTTGCCAGGAACGCCGCGGGATCCAAAAGAATACCGAATACGTATCGTCGACAAGGATCATGCTTACGTACGAATTACCGCTCGGCGAAGTCATCTACGACATGCACGACCGGTTGAAAAGCATCACTCGCGGATACGGGACGATGGATTATGAGTTGATCGGTTATTTCCCTGCCGACCTGGTGCGAGTCGACATCGTCGTCAACGGGAATCGCGTGGATGCTTTGAGCATCATCTGCAACAAAGCGGATGCTGATCGACGGGGCAGGGCAGTGGTTAAAAAACTTAAAGAAGAAATTGACCGGCACATGTTCGAAGTAGCCGTGCAAGCTGCGATTGGCAATCGCGTGATCGCTCGCGAGACCGTCAAGGCGTTACGCAAGAACGTTACGGCCAAGTGCTACGGTGGCGATATTTCGCGGAAAAGGAAATTGTGGCAGAAGCAAAAAGAAGGCAAGAAGCGGATGAAATCCATTGGCTCGGTGGATATCCCGCAAAAAGCGTTCATGGCTGTCCTGCAAACTGGGGAAGAAAAGAAATAACCATCTAGTCGTCCAGTTTTGCACTACTCAAGCGTCGCGCCAAGCAAAACAATAAGCACGTCTGAAGGCATCGCACTCAACAGGCGAAACACATCGCGTTGATTGTTACCGTATCCTTTGCATTTCCTGGTTGTTTGTCTGGTGGGGACCACATGGTTTTTCTCAAGATCTTGGTAGCGATGTTGTTGTTTTCCAGTGACAGCGATGACAAATTTTCTGAACTAATCGAAAAAGCCACAGCCGATAACGCGACAGTCCG
The DNA here is from genome assembly GCA_964641465.1 of uncultured Pirellulaceae bacterium. Taxonomy (GTDB): domain Bacteria; phylum Planctomycetota; class Planctomycetia; order Pirellulales; family Pirellulaceae; genus Mariniblastus. The sequence continues at coordinate 54,520 of CAZXLW010000014.1, forward strand.
CGGCAAAGCGGTCCTTGAACTCGGCGCTGCGTTGGGTTCAATCACTGATCCCGAACAACAGAAAACAGCGGCAGAAACACTGATCGATGCAATCGCCGATCGAGTTGAACTGGTCAGTCATTCAGCGAGACTGCGGATGGCAGAGCATCCTGCACTGATCAACAAACACCTCGGACCATACTTCGAAAAAGAAGGTTTCACTTCATTCGGCAAGGCCTGCGAAACAATCAAAGTGGTTGGTGCCGACGCAAGAATCTGGTTGCCTCAGCTTATGAAGGAACTGGCAAAAGACGATCGGAATTTTAAACTTGCTGCGTTGCATGCGATGCGAGCTCTCGACGGCAAAGACTTGTTGCCGGCCTTGGACGAGACGATCAAGGCACTCGATCACAAGGATTTCAACGTACAACTATCGGCCTGTCGAGTCATTGAAAAGATTGGACCGGAGGCAAAAAAAGCTGGTCCACGATTGGTCAAGCTACTGGAAGAAGGAATCGCTTCCGCCCGCAGTTGGGCCGGGGTCGCGTTGGGTGCCATCGGGCCACACGAAGACTACGACGTCGTCAAACTTCTCGAAGAAAGACTTGATCGGTTTTACCTGGTCGACCGCGAACGCGCACTGATCGGATTGGCGCATTTGAGTGACAAAGCCAAATCAGTCGTGCCCAAGATTGAAACGCTGATGGAACAGCGATCCAAGAGTGTTCAACACGTCGCATCCCGAACGCATTGGAAAGTCACCGGCGATCCGGCGAAGGCGATCGAAAGACTGACTACACTGATTCCGACCATGGAATTCGGAGCCGAGTCCATGGATATCCTGGGCGAGATGGGTCCCGACGCGAAGGCTGCGGTGCCTGTGATCATCAAGCAGCTTGAGTCTGAGGAATTCCCCGCGCGGGAGGCCGCAGTTTACGCGTTAGCCAGCATGGGATCGGTTGCCAAATCTGCGATTGAGCCATTGAAAAGACTCGCTAAAACCGAAAGAGATCACCTGATTCGGGCGGCGACTGAGATGGCGATCGAGAAAATCAATGGTGAACAAGAAGCTGAAAAGTAAGTACCGAATCCTGTTCCTGAATTTGTCACTACGACCTTTATTGTTGCGTTGCCGTGGACCCAAATCAGTCTCTCCAAGACCAGTTCGCCCCTAGCTTGATTTGCTTTGGCTGTGGACCAGCAAACCCGGACGGGTTACAGATCAAGAGTTTCGTCCAAGACGAGCGCGTCGTTTGCTCCTTCCAACCGGGCGAGCACCATCAAGCCTACACAGGCATGATCAATGGCGGCATTATCGGCGCGTTGTTGGACTGCCATATGAATTGGACAGCTGCCTGGAAACTGATGGTTGTCAACGAACTCGAAACGCCGCCATGTACGGTGACTGCTGAATACAAGGTAAGCTTCAAAGCGCCCACACCGAGCAACACGGAGCTGACCCTTGAGGCGTGGGTTACGGAGAACAGCAAACGGAAAGCGGTTATCGAAGCATCGCTGTCCGCCAACGGTACAGTGACGGCGACGGGAACAGGTACATTCGTTGCCGTTAAGCCGGGACACCCTGCCTATCACCGTTGGTAGAGAACTGTCATTGAGATTTTGACAATCTAGTGGTCCTTCCAAGCTGAATTGAATAGTTTGTGTAGCTAGTTTTTGGGTGCCATGTTCACGCCTTTCCAACAAGAAGCCAACTCCCCGCAACGGCATGCTTACGCTAAGGATGAGGCAATGATCAACGCGGCATGAGCATGCTTGGTCGAGCAGCTGCGAACATCGTTTCCTGAACAACATCAGCAACATTGGCCGCCGAATTTCCAGGCATCCGCCTTGCCACAAATCGCCAAACTTCCGGCGCGAATTCTCGGCAAACCTGTTGCCAAGCCGCCGCATCGCCCGCCTTAAGTTGATCCGCGATTTCTGTTTGCTGCAGATTCATAGGCTAGAGCTTAAGCGGCGCCGTCAAGGTTTGTTGCTTCTGGGGAATATGGTCTTAGATTCGTTCTAATCAAAATTAGTTCCCAAAGAAAGTTTGCGCGAACTGCGCTGAATCAATCGCAGAATCCTAAAAAATCGTATTGAGCCGCATTTGGAGACCAGATACGAGATTTTTAGTCGCAAATTGAGGGCGGGAGAGATTCGGGGTGTGGTCGCGAGAACACTAATCGGATAGTCTGTTTTGCTCTAAATTGACAACCTGTAGCAGGACATAAAACCATGGCAGTTGCCACCGCACGACACATTCTTGTTGAAACTGAAGAAGCTTGTTTAGACCTTAAGACCCAAATTGAAGGTGGTAAAGATTTCGCTGCCATTGCTGCCGAATTTTCGGCCTGCCCGTCCGGAAAATCTGGAGGTGACCTCGGGAAGTTCGGTCCAGGGCAAATGGTTAAGGAATTCGACGAAGTCGTTTTCAGCGGCGACTTGAACAAAGTGTTGGGCCCGGTCCAAACGACATTTGGCTACCACCTGATCGAAGTCACCAGTCGCGAAGACTAGAGACGACTTCAAACCGAATTTGAAAGTTCGTTGCACCGCCTTTGGCGCACTTAGCGTCAAAGGCGCCATCAGGCGGAAGAAGACTGGCCGACCTCATCGGCGAAGCTGCCCACTCCGCATGCGGAAGATTGGCTCCACTCAGGACAAATTCGCGCCTGCGCGTTTGTTTGAAAGTCAGCCCTACATGTGTCGGATGCTGGGGCCTAAGAGCGGAGGACACGGGACTCGAACCCGCAACCGGTTGCCCGGCAATTGATTTCGAATCAACCTGCTCACCAATTCGCTTATCCTCCGAAATTGGTCGTTTGGAGCTGTTGCACTTCTAAGTTAGCAAAGCCATTTCAAAAATCCACACCAACGTGAGAGATTGCTTGCCCAAAATTTCTGATTCCGAACTGGATTTGTTCGATTTTTTGTCCGATTCAGACCTCAAAACCACTCTAAGTCTATAGACTCAATCGGCAAAGTGTTTGGCAACCGAAACGTTGCCGTCGCTGCTGATTTGGTAGCAAAGCTAAATTCAATTGGTGATGAGTTCGGCGATGGGTTCGTAAAATTTTTAGACAGGGGAGACGGATGAAAAAGGGTTGCTTGATTTTTCTTGGGGTGATGGTCCTTGGATTCATGGGAATCGCGATGCTCGTATCTACGGTTGCCTTCCTTACGTCTGGGATCGTGTCTTCCGCGGACGGGTTCTTCACCGAAATTGCCAACGAAAACTACGGTGCAGCACATGGATTCCTCAGTGAGACGCTTCAAAAAGACGTTTCGGTCGAACAGCTACGAACTGTTTCCGAGCAAAACAACTGGACGGAATTTGAATCTGCCTATTGGAATAACCGTTCGATCAACAATGGCACGGGCGAACTGGACGGAAGCTTGACGACAAATACAGGCGGAACGATCCCGGTCAGTATGACATTCGTGAAAGAGAACAGCGATTGGAAGATTGCATTTTTTGGAGAAGTCGGTTCTGGTGAATTGACTGCCAGCGACATTCCCAGCAACGAAGAAGCCAGAGAGCTGGCCGATGAATGGACGACGGAATTTTGCAAAGCGGTATCCGGAAACGATTTCTCCAAGTTCAGAGAAAAAACTGCACAGGAATTTCAGGATACTGTTTCACTGGAGGAGTTAAGCAATACCTTTTCGCAATTCGTTGAACTGAACATGGATTTGAAATGGGTGAGAGAACATGAGCCGGTGATTGATCCAGAGCCTTCAATAACCGCAAACGGGCTCCTGCGTTTGCAAGGTTACTACCCGGTTCAGCCGAAAGTTGTTTTTGACTTTGAATTCCTGCGTCGCGCCAACAATTGGGAGCTGATGTCCGTCGATTTCAACGTCAATCCAGCGCCCAAATTGGACATTCCATCCAATACTGAAATGATCGAAATGGCCAGGTTTTGGACTGACGAGTTTTGCCAGGGCGTCACCAAAAGAGACTTTACTGATTTTCATGGACAGCTTCACAGCTCTTTCAGCAGTGAACTGAGCCTGGAAAATTTCACAAAGACTTTCCAGGGCTTTCTTGATCAGAATGCAGATTTGTCCTGGGTACGTGATGTCGATCCAGTGCTCGATTCAGAGCCGACGATCACGGGATCGGGCGTCTTAACAACCGAGGGCCACTTTCCCGCCGATCCGGTCGTTGTCTTTCGCTACCATTTTATTCAGGAAGATTCCAAGTGGAAAATGTCCGGGATCAACATCAACGTAGCCGCGAGTTCGGATGCCGAAGAAAACGAAAACGAAAACGAAAACAATGGCGATGGCGATTAAAAGGCAATGGAAAAATGTCGTTGATCGAGCTTGGATTCAAAACGATCAACGACTTTTTTGCTCGCACTATACGACCAGGATCGTGACCCGTTGAATGATCTGGGTAGTTGCGCCGCCGCCCGTAATGTTGATGTCTTCCAGAACATCCAATCCGGAAATGATTTCACCAAAGATAGTGTGTTGGCCCGCGAAAGACGGATTATCGTTCAACGTAAAGAAGAACTGACTGCCATTGGTGTTTGGTCCAGAATTGGCCATGGCCAGTTGTCCAACGCCTGTAAACTCCAAGCCGTTGTCTAGCTCGTCGACGAATTGGTAACCAGGTCCGCCACTTCCAATTCCGGTCGGATCACCACCTTGAGCGACAAAATCGTCAATAACCCGATGGAAGTCGAGCCCATCAAAGAATCCGTCTTCGGCCAAGTTGACGAAACTGTTGACCGTTAATGGTGACTCGGATTCGAACAAGTCGACATGAATGATTCCGTCGGACGTTTCAATGAACGCCTGGTAATCTAGAGATGTATCAATCGAAAGCTCGGGAGCGGCAGAGTAAATCTCGTTTCGCAATGATGGCGTGACGTCCGAAAGCTGTCGCTGGCCAGAGAACGGCGCAAAGTCATCAGGAACACTTGCAGTCGGTGTTTCAAACGGAACTTCGACGCGATAATCAATCGTAGCCTCTGCATCAGGAGTGTCCTGAAGCTGAATCGAAATGTCGACAGCTCCGTAACCAAAGACGGTGAACTCCAGATTGCCATCGTTGATCGTTGGATTGGAAAGCACATTGGGCTGTGTCGGCAATGAGCCCAGGGCCAAGCCAAGGACTTCCGAGTCACCTGCTGCCGTCACGTTGATCGTGAATTCATCCAAGTCTGTGTCAGGATCGTTGAACGAATCGCCCAGCGGGATCGAGAACGTCTCACCGATCGTCGCAATAATGTCGTCAGTCGGGAACGCAACAGGCGGATCGTTATCCGGAATGACGTTGATGATAACTTCACTCCGATCGCTGATTGCCGTTCCATCCGAAACAGATACCAACAGTCGCCGTTCCAATTCAGGATCTTGTTCAGTATCCGAGAACGTAATTCCATTTCTCAAGATTTGCTGGTAATTCGCAACCGTATCGCGGCCAACCAACCTGAGTATCCCCGTTTCCTGATTGAAATCAGCCGTGATGCTGGTTTGGGCAACATCGGCAGTCAACGTTTCCGTCTGATCGAAGTCGAGAACTCGAATCGTTGCCGAACGCAGGAAATTTCCGTTGCTGAAGCTAAGGGCTGAGTTGTCTGGCGTAACTACAGCGTCCATGCCTTCAAGCTGCTCGGTCCCGAAATTGAGCCCATCATCGAGCCCGTTAAGATCAACTACGAAGTCAGAGGCGATCGAACCGATGCGATAAACCTGGATGTTATCAAGTTGCGGACCATCACCCGGAACACTCACACGGTCCCGGAAAAACAGTGTCGAGAAACCCGAATCGGCTTCTACGACAACCCCGTGACTTTGCCAGTCAGCAGAGGTGCGAAACGAATCGACGAATTCGTCGTTCCATCGGACTCGAAGCTCATTAATATTGTCTGTTTCACTAACATTGCGGAGATCAAACGTTACGAAGTACCGACCACCAGCTTCGGTTCTGATGTTCTGAAAGACAACATCTCTCCGGTTATCTTCGGTATTCAAGTTCAACACATTCGAACCGTCGGAAGCATCGGGAACCGCCGTAACTCCAATCGGAGTGGAGTCAAAATTCGGCACGCCGAAAAAGCCTGGAACGTCTCCTGCAGTGACCGTACCTGTCAGTGGCGTGTCCACTTGTTCAAAGCTGCCGTTGATGATGTCAATCTGCTCGACTCGAGCAACCGCAACGTGATCCAACAAGATTCCACGGCCATCGCTACCGCTTCCAATTTCGCGAAACTCCAATCGACTGCTGCCGCCGTCTGCTGAGGCCGCAACATTGATCGTTTGCCAACGATCACCGCCGCGGAAAACGCCAAGACTCTCGCCTCCGAAAAACACTTCGACATCGTTCGTATCCGGGCTATCGCTTTCGCCCACTGGGCGGCCTCGCAAATCAAACGAGACCAGATAGTCGGCACCGCTCTCGGTAGCGATATCCTGCGCAATTGAATCCAATTGACCGGCAACAATGTCAAGTTGCGCGAAAGTCGAGAACCGCGTATTGACGGTACGAAAATCAATCTCTTGCACATTCGTTTCGTCGACGTTGGCAAACGCAAAAAACTCTGTGGACTGTTGGTCTTCAAAGTCTCCGTTGGCGACCAGGTTGCGGGCAGCATCCAGATCGGCGGAAAGCATTTTGCGAGTTTCTAATGATTCGTAATTGAATGATGAACGGGATCTCATGGCTACCTGACTAACACACGATTAGAAGTAATATTCAGCGCGGAATAATACGCTGATACCTCTATTCTAAACAAGGCAAGCTGGTCGTGCTTGATAAGCTTAAAAATCGCCGCAAAATCGTCACCACCAACCTATCCTGTCCAAACCTCCTCAACTGAATTGTCAGCTGTCGAACAAACTGCGTGCTGGTGGCGTTCCAGAGTTAGACGTTTCACGCAACATGACGGACAACGGCATGTGTTTTGAGTGCGTCGTTTCGAATGCCGTCGCTCCGCGACTTGTGTTGAACGTTTAGAAAGGAAGGCAAGTTGCGCAACATTTTGCTCTGTTGGAACAGGACATTCTGTTGGCGACACTAGCTAGAGCTGCCGGCCGGGAATCACGCGCGACGAGCCGGCGGCTAGCGAGCTAGCGCCGCACACGTTCTCGCGGTTTTGCGGTCTTGTACCTTAAACGGTTTCGACTGAAACCGTCGTCTTAACCTTGTCTTTGCTGATCAGTGCAGGCCAGTAGCTGATGACGTCGGTTGCTTTCGGTCGACCGCCAGCAAACCCGGTGACTCCTGGAGGTCCACTGGTTACCAGCGGCACGATTTCCATTCCAAGTCGGTTGAGCTTGTCTTTGTCGTTGCCTCGGGCTCCGATTCGCAGAACAACCTCGGCAGGATCGGAGGGTGCGTCAACGATCCCGGCGTGGCATACATTAGTACCGACGATCTCAACGAAGCGTTCTTCGTCTGTAAACTCGACGCCGTCCATCTTCACACGATCGAACACGATATCAGCACACAGCTTGGCTTTGTCGACGGCGTCCGGACCAGCAACAGTCAATTGGCCGAGGATCTTGTAGCCTTCATGGAACGCGATCGAGACTTTATACGTATCCGTCGCCGGCTTGCCTTTGATGCCGGAAATTCCGACCCGGTCTTCGCCTTCCTGCTTGATCTGAATTGAAGTGAAGTCCGCGATGCAATCGGGTGTGATGTAATTGGACGGATCGCTCATCTCGTAAACCAACTGCGACTTCACCGTTTCGGTCGTGACTCGACCGCCAGTGTTCTCGTGCTTGGTTACCGTAAACGTTCCATCTGAATTGGCTTCGACAACCGGATAGCCAATATGCGCCATGTTCGGAATGTCGCGCCAGTTCACATAGTTTCCGCCAGTACACTGGGCACCGCATTCGACGATATGCCCGGCAATCGTTCCGGCCGCCAGTTTATCCATGTCGTCCAGCGACCAACCGAACTCGTAACACATCGGCGCGAGGACGACGGATGGATCGGTCGCTCGTCCAGTGATCACGATATCGGCACCCAGCTCCAAAGCTTCCACAATCGGCTCGGCACCGATGTATACGTTGGCAGTCTTCACCTTGTCCAGATACGGAGCCAACGGTTCGCCGTTGTCCATGTTTTTGAATTGCTCGCCGGAGTCGATCAGCGATTTCAAGTCACCGAGGATATCGTCACCTTCGACGATGCCGATTTTCACTCCGCTGATTCCCAACTCACGAATCACGTCTGCGACAGCTTTTCGACAAGCGATCGGATTCACGCCGCCGGCGTTGGCGACGATCTTGATGCCTTTCTCGCGGCACATCGGCAAGACACGCTTAACCATTTGCACAAAGTCCGTGGCGTAGCCCGCATCGGGGTTCCGGCTCTTGAGCTTTTGCATAATGCTCATGGTGACTTCGGCCAGATAATCCAAAGTCAGATAATCGAGCGGACCTTCATTCACCAGGCGAACGGGGCCCAGGATGCTGTCGCCCCAAAAGCCCTGACCGTTTGCAATTAGTATTTTATCTCGTTTGGCCATCGTTCACCTTCGAATTGAAAACACAGAGTTTAACGAAGCTGGCCCAATTGGAAAACGTCCGATGGAAAAACGGCCTGGCTGCCCCCGCTTAATTCATCCACTCTTTGATCGTACAATCGGGTCGTCTTGAGCAGGAAATGACCATGTACCAGTTCATCGAAACGAATTTTGAAAACGGCGTAGGCCGGCTGACGTTAAATCGACCCGACAAGCGAAATGCGCTAAAACGGGATTTCATCGAGGAAATCAAAGCCGGGATCGCCGAATTGAAGGCCAATCCAGACCTGCGGGTCTTCGTATTGGCGGCGACCGGGAAGGTCTTTTGTGCGGGTATGGACCTGGGCGAAATGCAGGAACGGGCCCAATCGGAAGACGGCAAGGCCGAGTGGCAACGTGATTCGGAAGTTTATTGTGAAGTCCTGACCGAGATTTTCACGCTCCCCGTTCCGACGATTGCTGCCGTTTCCGGCCCCGCGTTGGCTGGCGGCATGGGGATGATTTTGGCCTGCGACATTTTGATCGCCAGCGACAATGCGTTTTTCATGTTGCCGGAACCGATCCGTGGAATCACCGCGGCAATGGTCACCCCATTGTTGATCCACCGCGTCGGAGCCGGGCCCGCGAGCTACTTGCTGATGTCGGGAGAACGTATGAGTACGGCGATGGCGTCTCGGTTGAACCTCTGCCATCTCGTGACCAGCCCGGAAACGTTTGAGGAACGGTTGGGACATTTGGTAGATTCGATTTTGACAGGCAGCCAATCTGCCTGGGCGATTACCAAACGGCATATTTCCAATTGCACTGATTCAAACATCGTTGAACAGATCAAGATGTCTGTACAAGTCAGTGCCGAAGCGCGAGAAACAGACGACGCTCGTGAAGGGTTGGCTGCGTTCCTGGAAAAACGAAAGCCAAGTTGGCAACCACAAGAAAAATGAGACCTGACTGGTCTACTCTTTAAGTGATTCAATACGGAATGGAGAAGCAAGTGCGTTCGATCGATTTAACAGGCAAGACTGCCATCGTTACTGGTGGAGGTCAAGGCATTGGCAAAGCGACGGTCCAGTCATTGGCGGGAGCAGGTGCCAACGTGGTTGTGAACTACTTTGCCGACAGCGAAGGTCAGAACAAGAAAATCGCTGACGATTTGGTCGGCGAGTTGGGGGACAAGGCGATGTCGGCAGCTGCTGATGTGCGGAACCCCGAACAGATGGCGAGTATGGTTGCAGCCACAGTGGCCAAGTTCGGAAGCTTGGACATGATCGTCAACAACGCCGGTATTCTGCGCGATCGCAGTTTCAAAAAGATGAGCCAGCCGGAATGGCAGGATGTGATCGATACGAATTTGACTGGCGTTTTCAACGGTTGCAAGGCAGCCATCGAATCGCTGTCCGAAGGTGGCTCGATCATCAACGTCGCCTCGCTGTCGGCGGTCACCGGTTTCTTTGGACAAGCGAATTACGCGTCGGCAAAAGCAGGCGTGATTACGTTGACGAAAGTGCTCAGCAAGGAACTCGCCCGGAAAAACATCCGCGTCAATGCCGTCGCACCCGGCGTCGTTGACACCGAGATGGGCAAGTCGATCCCTGAAGAGAACCGCAAAGCGATGCTTACGAATGTTCCGCTCGGCCGATTCGCCGAGCCGAGCGAAATTGGTGACGTCGTCCTGTTCCTCTGCAGCGACCTTTCCTCATACGTTACCGGCCAAACGATTCACATCAACGGCGGTTGGTGGGCATAGGCTGGAGGTGTTAGTTGGTGGCTGGCTGCACAGGTAGTTCAAAATCTTTGCGATAGTAAAAACAGACGTCGCTGTCGTCGCAGCAGTGAAACAGCACGAAGCCACGAACTTTCGCCGGCTGCTTGGCATCAGCAAGTTGGAATTCAAAATCTACCGTTCTGGTTGAACCAGGCTTCTGATTGCCCACAGAATATTCCAGCAACCGGGACTCTGGAGCTCCATCCGAACTGTCGTCAATCCAGACCTGCATCCCCGGCGCTTCGTCATTCCATTTGGCACCCTCGATGCTGCAATGAAGATGCACCCGCATTTGCTTTTTCGATTTGGTGACAGCCGGGACTGTGGTCGCAGTGACTGCAAGGAACTTCTCGTCCTTGAGGATCTTCGCTTCGGGATCCGGATTCTCAGGTTTGTCCTTGGCTGAATTCGCTGCCTGCCGCGGTGAGGCAACTTCGGTTCCGGTTAGCTTCGCTTTCAAAGCCACCGGTTCTTCACCTCTAGCCACAATTTCCTTCTGAGCTGTTTCAACCCAGTCGTAAAACGGGTACGGCTTGGTCAACCTTGGTCCGTACTGCTCAATCCGCCGACGCCAGATGTATTGATTCGGGTTAACCGCCAGCGCTGCTTGCCAATTGGCCGCAGCTTTGGCGAAATCGTCGATGTTGCCGGACTTGTCGAACCGCATGCGATATGCGACCCCCAGCCCAAACAGCGCTTTGCCGTTTTTATCTTCGCTCGCAACAGCCTGCTCGAAAGTAGCGATTGCCTTATCGACATCTGGTTCTGTCTGGCTGGACAAAATCTGGTTGGCTTGCATAACGAGCTTGGCAACTTCGCTTCCACCCGATTGTGACGCAGCCGCAGTTTCGCTGGGAGCGGAAAAATCCTGCTTGATAAACTTATCGAGATCACCTGGCCTGGCGCGCAGCTTTCGGACTACGCCGTGCTCGTCAATCAGAATTGGAATGGGCACGGCTGCCAAATTTAGTTGCGTCGATGCGTCTTGTGCGATCGAAAAGTCATATTGCTTCCATTGCTTATACAGCTGAGCTCGTTCGGCATGTTGTTCCTGGACAACACCCAGGATCGCCATCTCTCCGGACTCAACAAACGGTTTTGCTTTTGCATGCCACACGGGCAAGATTCTGCGGCAACCTGCTCACCAGGAAGCAAAATGAAACAACAACAGTTTCTTTCCGCGAAAATCAGAAAGCTTGATTGCCTTGCGGTCTTCGATTGACGGCAAAGAAAAATCTGCGTGCAGCTCTCCCGCTACCGGAGCGTATCTAGCTGCCTGTGAAAATGTTGACTGCGGAGACAACAACGCAAACGTTATCGCCAACAGACTGCCAACCGCTATTTTAGAAATTGATAGATTCTGCATTGCTTCAGATTTTCCGATTCTTGTTCTAAAAATGCCTCATCCGATAATCACCAAACTATCGAAGCAACTTAAGTGCAGCAATGGTTTCAGGGGATCAACGCCTTAATTTGGCCATGAAAGATTTTATTCAGAAAGCTCTAATTCGTCTTGTGCTTCGCATTCCAGATGCGTTTTTAGTGCATTGCAGCACACTTGCATGGGACTTCGCTTGCATGGGACTTTCTTTAGACTCCAAAGAGACCAACGGCTCACGCTCGTAATCTTGCGATCCGACAGGTTGGTGGTAAGTTACCTCCAGAGCAGCGGGCTATTCGAGCTGTTCACAATTTTTGCGGTGTATTGTGTAAGGCAAAACGATGATTGCGATTGTCGATAATTACGATTCGTTCACCTACAACTTGGTCCAACGACTTGGGGAAATCGACGATTCACTTTCTATCAAAGTCGTTCGCAACGATCAGGTATCCTGCGAAGAAATCTCCAAGCTCGAACCCTCGCATTTGATTATCTCGCCTGGCCCTTGTACTCCCAATGAAGCAGGCATCAGTGTTGAATCGGTCAAGACGTTCCATGGCCGCATCCCGATTCTTGGTGTTTGCCTTGGTCATCAATCAATCGGGCAAGCCACCGGAGGCGAGATCGTTTCAGCCAGGAAACTGATGCACGGCAAGACCGATCAGATCCTGCACAACGAACAAGGCCTGTTTAGCGGACTGCCCAACCCGATGACGGCAACGCGTTATCACAGCCTAGTGATTAAACGGGAGACATTGTCGGACGAGTTTGAAATTTGCGCGTGGACCGATCAGGAATCAAGCGATGGCGAAATCATGGGGATCGCTCACCGCACCGAACCAACTTTTGGTGTTCAGTTCCATCCAGAGAGTTTCCTGACCGAATTCGGCACGGACCTGTTGAAAAATTTTCTGCAAGTTTGATTGCCTTGGCGATTCGCCGCGGATGCATGACAATCAACTGATTCTGAACTGAATCGGCGACAAACATGATCGAAATATCTGCAGCACTCGAACTGATTGATTCCAACGTGAATTCGTTGCCTGCCGAGGAATGTCCTTGCATCGACACGGTCGGCCGAACGCTGGCCGCCGATATACTGGCTGACGTTGATAGTCCGCCCTATGCCAAGAGCATCATGGACGGGTTTGCAGTTCGTGCCGAAGAAATCGCAGCCGACAAGCGGTTTCGAATCATTGAAACGATTGTCGCTGGCGATGTCCCCAAACAAGAAGTCGTACCAGGCACGTGCTCGCGAATCATGACTGGAGCTCCGTTGCCGGATGGAGCCGACGCAGTTGTGATGATCGAGAAGTCACATGTCGATTCCACTGACGACGGCGAATTCGCGAAATTCGATTTGGAAACGCTCAGTGCAGGCCGGCATACCATGCCGAGGGCTGAATCTTTTGGCACTGGCGAACTCATTTTCTCTGCCGGGCATTGCATCCGCCCGTGGGACGTCGGACTACTGGCCGAAGTGGGAGCGAGCAAAGTACCGGTTGCGGCTGTTCCAACCGCGGCCGTGTTGTCGACGGGAAACGAACTGGTCGATTGTTCCGAGCGTCCGGGAGCAAGCCAGATTCGCAACAGTAATGGGCCCATGCTGGTTTCGATGCTCAATGCAGCAGGCGTGCAAACGGTTAACCTTGGGATCGGCAGGGACGACCCGGAAGACTTGCGGACCAAAATCCAGGTTGGCCTGCAATCCGACTTGCTGCTGTTGAGTGGTGGTGTCTCGGCAGGGATGCTCGACTTGGTCCCGTCGATTCTGCAAGAGCTGGGCTGCGAACAGGTATTTCATAAAGTACGCATGAAGCCGGGCAAACCAATCTGGTTCGGCCTGCGTTCGGCGAACAACAAACCAACTTATGTATTTGGACTTCCCGGTAACCCTGTCAGCAGCCTCGTTGGTTTCCGAATATTTGTACGCGCGGCGTTGCAGAAACTTTCGGGGCTGACTGCAGGCATGTCAGAGATGTTTGAAGCCAGGTTGACGGAACCACATGAAACCCGCGGCGATCGGCCAACGTACTGGCCCGGTTGTTTGGTCGAAGATAAAAACGGCACCAGGCAAGTTCGCCCACTTCGCTGGCTCGGTTCCTCGGACTTGCGAACCTTGGGTTACGCCGATGTCTTGATACGCTTCCCCGCTGAATCAACAAAGCACGATGCCGGCCAAACGGTCAACGTCATCCAGCTTTAGTATCTCCACCTCATGTATTCGTGGATCCATTCGGAGCACGAGAATCAGCCGGCACGCGATAGCGTCCGGTTATCTGTTTGGTGGTTTGCCGATTGGAAGAGGCTCAAACTTTACGGATTCGCCCTTCTTCCAACCGCGGTTTTCCGAGACTTTCGCAGTTTTTTGATTTTGTCCAAAAATCTCCACGAATTTCCCAAGAAAGCTTGGGGCGGCGCGAAGAACCTCTTGTGAGACACAAAAACATCGTGATTTCGCGAAACAATAGTCACTTTTTCCGTGGAGGAAACATTATGTTCAAAAAATTGACCCTGGGCGTTTTAGGATTGGTATTTGTCGGTGGTTTGCTATTCGGTGGCAACATGTTGCCATACGTTTCAACGGCCGTTAGCAAGGCCCGACAGGCGGCCAAACAACAGGTGCCGATCGAATTCCAAATCGACGCCGCTCAAAAGCAATTGGAAAAAATTCATCCAGAAGTCCAAACGATGCTCGTTGAGGTCGCCAAAGAGAAAGCTCAGCTGAAGCGAATGGAAACTGATCTGGCATCGAACAAAGAAAACCTGGAAATCAGCCGCGACCAGATGATGGCATTGAAAGATCACTTGACGTCAGGCGACCAGTTCTATGTAGCCGCAAACTCGAAAACATACGCAAATTCACGAGTCCGCGAAGATCTGGCCCATCGTTTGTCACTGTTCAAAACAGCTCAAGAAACCGTCGACAGTCAGGAACAAGTCCTGGAATCACGACGATCAGCGATCGAAGCTGCTTTGGCAAAGCTTGACGAAGCAAAAGCTCTCCAGCGTGAACTCGAAGTCAAAATCGAAAACTTGCGAGCTAAGAACCGCTTGAATCAGGTTGCCAAGACCGCGACCAACATTGATATGGACAGCAGCGAACTGGCACGTGCAGCCAATATGCTGGAAGACATCAGTGCACAGGTTGAAGCTGATTCGGAAATGTTGCAAATGGCTCCGAAGTATTTCGGTCAGATTCCTGTTGGACAGGACTCGGTACTGGACGATCAAGACATCCTGCAACAGATGACTGAGTATTTTGGTGACGACGTATCAACAGAAGTCGTTTCCAAGTAACAACCATAACTGGAAAAGTGACGGGCTTAGCCTGCGAGAGCGGGCGAGCCCTTTTTCTGGTTGATGAGCAAAATGTTCCGAAAATAGCATCGCCTGATCGACGAAATTCCCTATTATTTGGAAAAGTGGACAAATGCGTGACTCGGTAACTACGCTAGAATTAGAGGCAGCGGACGCAAAGAAGGCCTTGGCTAATTCAAATAGTCCAAGGTTAGGCGGCATCACAGGGGACCCCATGAATCCTGAACAGCGAAGTACTCCACCGACCTCGCGGGCATCGCGATTCAGGTACGGACGTGGCGAGACTCCGCTGGACGGCTATACGATTGAACGAGGGATCGGGATCGGTGGTTTTGGCGAAGTTTATTTTGCCGTCAGTGATGCAGGCAAGGAAGTCGCTCTCAAGCGGATCCAGAGGAATCTCGATGTCGAATTACGCGGCGTCCAGAATTGCCTCAATCTAAAACACGGGAATCTGATCTCGCTCTGGGACATCCGTACTGACTCGTCTGGAGACAGCTGGGTCGTGATGGAATACGTTCCAGGCCCAAGCTTGCGTGAGATCATTGAAGTCTACGAAGGTGGTATGCCCACACATCAAATCGAACGTTGGTTTGATCCGATCGCCGCGGGCGTTTGTTATCTGCACGATTCGGGGTTAGTCCACCGCGACTTGAAACCAGCCAACATTTTTCTTGATGAAGATGAAAACGTCATCAAGATCGGTGACTACGGCCTGTCAAAGCTAATCGCTCAAAGCCATCGTAGCCGGCAAACGGAAACCGTCGGCACGTTTCATTACATGGCTCCGGAGATCGGCAAAGGAATCTACGGTAAAGGCATTGATATCTACGCGATGGGAATCGTGTTGTACGAGATGCTGACGGGCGACGTTCCGTTCCGTGGCGAAACCTGCCACGAGATCATGATGAAACATTTGACGGCCGAACCAGATCTATCGTCGATCCCAGACGAGTTCCTGGAACCTATCAAAAGGTCGTTGCTCAAAGATCCGGAGCTAAGGTTCGGCTCCGTGGCCGAGTTGCGTGAGTACTTACCCTGGAACTCCGGTTCCAATGGTCACTCGGAATCAGCATTCAATCCGCAACGTTTTGACTTGGACGCTTTGAAGTCACCCCGTTGCGAGAGGACTTCGCAACCGTATGCCGATACCACCGCGGGCGAAACCACTGACGACATTTTCGAGAAAAGCACGTACGAAGAAGGGATCCTGTTTGGCCCGCTGTGTGAAAGCAACGCCGGCGCACCAACGGCACCAACCGAGGATGTGGTCTTCATTGACCATGGCAATGGAGGTGCGAATCCAGCTATCCCGGCTAATGGCGATCGCAATGCCAATGGTGGCAACGGCTCTGCTCAAGCACTGCCTCCGCACCAGCCAACACAACCAGCGTCAGCAGCCCGCAATGCGTCCAATATCGGCGTGGCCAGTGCCCATACGCATACACATACGCATAGCACACAAAAAGAACCGATCGCCGCCGCTGTAAAGACTGGTCTCGATGGTGTGACGGATTGGTGGAACGACACGTCAGTCTCAACGCCATTGAAAGTGTTTGTGCTGTTGGCGACCGGGTTCGCAATCACGGTCAATTCACAATGGCTACTACCGGGCACGCTCGTTATTGGGTTCCTGTACCTGGTCTATTTTGGCATCCGGAATTTGTTCCTCGCGCCAGTCGAAGGCGAGCTGCAACCGAAGCGTTTGACCCGCCGCCAGCAAAAGCAATTGATTCATAACCGGATGCGAGCGAATCTTGCCGAGATCGAGTTTTCCGCGAAAGCAACCGGGCTGACTGGTGGGCTTCTGCTATCAGCCGTTATTTGTACCGCATTGAATTTGCTCGGATTGGCGATCGTCGATTCATTGTTTGAATCTGCAGTCAACTCATGGGCATTATTTGCCTGGTCGACTGCGATCAGTGTGTTGGCCAGTTGGACTCTGTTGGCGCTGGGTAAGTCTTACGAGCCTTCGGATGGCGAATGGTTCCAGCGTAGATTCACTATGTTGATCACTGGTGTTTTGATCGGTGCGGTTGCGTTGATGGCAGCCGGATTTTTCCAAGTCGATTTTTCGACAGCGTCCCGAATTGATTTCAATCCAATTCAATCGACCAAGTTCGCCTACGATGGCGGCAATCCAATGTTACTGAACGTTTTATTCTTCGCCGGGGTATTTGGTGTGCTCCGCTGGTGGAGACTGGTCGATCCGACCCGACGAACGAGACTCAGTATCATTGGAGTCGGCTTGTGCCTGGTTTGGGCAGCCATCTTCAGCCACGTGCTCAACTACGCACCGTTATTGAATTGCATGCTCATCGTTGTCGTTTCCATCGCGATCCAGCTATCAGCGCCATGGATTTCGCGTGAAGAGCGGAGTGCCATCCTGCGTGCCGAGGTTTCTCGGGAGGCTACTTCATGAGAATTTTCACCCGCGTAGGTTTGGTTTGGCTGGCGTTCATGCTGTTTGTACTCGACGGCGGAAAGTTGTTGAGAGCCTACGAGAAAGCGCCAACGAAAGAACAAGACAAGACAGACAGTCTGGAACAAGTCGATGCTGCCATGGGCAAATCGGACGATGCCGATTCGCCTAATATTTACTCGCCACCAGAGTGGTTTGATGGCAAGGCGGAGTTCGACCTGCAGAGTCGGATGGTTTTCGTCGAAACGGACGATCCAGCTGATTCTGTCGAGCATGCCCAACGGCAGCTCGAGGAAAAATCTGTGCAGGCTATCAAGAACGCGACCTCGGCCTGGCTGGGCCTGGCATCCATACGAGATCTCGATCTCGATCCTGCTTACGTTTTCGAGAACCTGTTGTACGAAAGTCATCAGGAAATTCGACAAGATCTGGAATGCAAGATCATGGCCGAACAATTGTTGTCCGAACGGGGGCTTGCTGCAGACGCTGAGAAAATCCAATTCTATCGCGGTTACGCGCAGTTCCAACTGACAGACGAGTTTCAGGATTACATTGAAGTACGTTTGCGAGAAGGGCAAACGAAAAAGCGATTGATTCGATCAGGCTTGGTTGGTGGTTCCATATTCGCATTATTGGCCATTGTCTTTGGCTATCTCAAGATGGAAACGGCGACGCGTGGATTCTATTCAAGACGATTGCAGACGGCTTCGCTTTTGATTGCCGCGATTGTAGTTGCCACTTTCTATTGGTTTGGGCAACAGTTGGTTTAAAAACTGTCCTACTCCCTGAGTTCTCCAAGTCTTCCTGTGACGTAAATGTCGCCACCAAGTTGCTTAAGCTTCAAACTCTCGACTTGCATCGCGGCCTGCATTTGTTCTACGCCTTGTCCGCCAACCGGTGACAACGCTGCTTTGCCGCCGACCAGCTTCGGAGCGACAAAACAGTGGACTTCGTCGACTAATCCTCTATCGAAAAGTGCACCGAGCACCGAACTGCCGCCTTCGAACAATACGTTCGTGAAATTCTGCTGCCCCAACCCCCGCAGTAAAGCCCCCAGTTGTTTGGCGTGAGAGTCTCCGTCGACCGAAATGATTTCAACTCCTCGGCTGCGAAGCTCCTCGACCTTGTGCGGCGAAGCATCTGAGCCGACCGCGACAGCCACCGGGGCATCGGCGACGGTCGTCACCAACTGCGAATCCACAGGTAAGCGGGCCTGCTCGTCGACAACCACTCGCCACGCAGTTCGCGGGCCGGGCGGACGCGACGTCAACAATGGATCGTCGGCCAGTGCAGTGCCGATCCCGACGACTACGGCGTCCATGCGTCCGCGAACTTGGTGAACGACTTCGCGTGACTGCTCATTGGAAATCCATTTGCTTGAACCAGACGCCGTCGCAATCTTGCCGTCGAGCGTCATGGCCCATTTTGCAATCACCCAAGGCATGCCGGTTCGGACACGTTTGAAGTAGGGTGCATTGAGCTCACGAGCTTCGGCTTCCAACAACCCCGTGGTCACTTGCAAAGCAGCCTGTTTCAGTTCTTCGATTCCTTGTCCGGCGACTTCAGCGAACGGATCAACCGTGGCTACGATTACTTCCGCCACCCCAGCGTCGATCAGTGCCTTCGTACACGGTCCGGTTTTGCCAGTGTGGCAGCAAGGTTCCAACGTGACGAACGCAGTTGTGCCTTTCGGATCGTCACACGAGCCAATCGCATTAACTTCCGCATGCGGCCCGCCAAATTTTTCGTGATTGCCTTCTCCGCAGATCACCCCATCACGCACCAGAACACAGCCAACCATCGGATTGGGTTCAACGTACCCTTCTCCACGACGCGCAAGCTCCAGCGCACGCTGCATGAAACTTGCTGGATCGGTATGAATTCCTCTCGGCATCGTGACTCATCCCTGAACAGGTAAAATCGACAACGGCTTCGCCACAGCACATGCCCAGGGTCGGAGTGACTGAGCATTGCTTGCGGCGCTACGTGCTACGTGCCAAGCCGCGTTTGTTAGCTGCCAAGGTACTATGCGTTACTGCGATTACCTGTGTTTTACACTAACGCAGACTAAACTTTCAACTCGTCGACTCGCCCGTTGCTGTCTGAGAACGAATCGACTTTGGCTCCGACACGATCCAGCATCGAACAATACAAATTCGTAAGTGGCGTGCCTTTTCGCTTTCGGATGTGGCGTCCGGAGTCGATCGTTCCGCCGCCTCCGCCAAAAACAGCAATCGGCAAGTTCGAATGGTCATGACTATCTCCGTCGGAAATGCCACTCCCGTAGACGATCATACAATTGTCCAGCAAAGTCGAATTTCCTTCCCGAATGCTGCTCAGCCGATCAAGCAAGTGAGAAAACAACTGCATGTGATACTGATTGATTTTCGCGATCTGTCGTTTCTTGGCGATCGCGTTGCCATGATGCGAAATGTCGTGATGACCGCCTTTAAGCCCAATCTCGCGATAGCTGCGATTGCTACCCGCATTGGAAAACATGAACGAGATGATCCGGGTTGAATCAGTTTGAAATGCGAGGGCCATGATATCGAGCATCAGCATCACATGCTCGCTATAAGACGCCGGCACGCCCATCGGACGCTGGAAGTCCGACACATCAATTTCTGGCTTGTCCAGTTTGTCGACGTTCCCAAGCCGTTTTTCAATATCGCGAATCGAATACAGGTACTCATCGAACTTCCTGCGATCAGAAGCCGACAGGCGGGAGTGCATTTGCTGAGCATCGCGTTGAACAAAATCAAGAATGCTCTTACGTCGACTTATCCGGCGAAAGCGAGCCGCTTTGTTTTCCAATTTGTCGAAGCTGCCAAACAGCCGTTCGAAAGCAGCCGCCGGGTCCATCTCTTTTGACAACGGACTGGTCGGCGTACGCCAGGAAATGTTGGACGTGTAAGCACAGCTATAACCAGAATCACATCGCCCTGCCTTCGCACTGCTCTCCGTACCCAGCTGAAGCGATGGGAAGCGAGTGAGATGCCCGATCCTGGCAGCAGCGACCTGGTCGACCGAAACACCGTTCCTGATGTTCGATCCCTGTGTCTTTTTCGGATGTGCACCAGTCAGAAACGACGCCACACTTCGCGCATGATCACCCGCGCCGTCGCCATGCGGCCGAGCACCGTCGAGTGACAAACCGCTGATGATCGTTGTCTGGTCCAGATAATCTGCAACGGGAGTCAAAATCGTCGGGACTTTCTGCTTCCAATCGCCCTTACCGTACGATGGCTTCCACTGCGACATATGCATACCGTTGGGAACGTAAACAAATGCCGCTCGAACCGGCGGGGCACTCGCCGCTGATCCAGCGGATGCAAATCCCATCGATTCCATCCAAGGCAGCGCGATCGCAGTCCCGATGCCTTGTAGTAAAGTTCGTCGCGTTAAGTTCATTCAATTTTCCTTCGACTCACTGTCAACACGATTGCCACGTCTCAAAAAAGGATCGCTGGTCGCAACCGCATGCACGAAAGCCGAGAATCGGTAATCATCCTGCCCGGCTTGTTCTATTATCTTATCGACCGCGCAGCGATCGTAGTACTTCAAACCTCGACCAAGTGCATAGGTCAGCAATTTTTCAGTAAAACACCGTACAAATTTATCTCGGTACGTCGTCCGCAGCTCTTTCTGCAGCCCTTCCGCACCGTTGAGCTCAGTGCCATCCGGCAGCTCGGTACGGGCGTCGATATCAAAGCCTTCTTCCTTCAAGCGATACCGTCCAACCGCATCATAGTTCTCGAGGGCAAACCCGAGCGCATCCATGGTCGTATGACACGATGCACACAATGCATCGCTTCGATGTTGTTGCATCCGTTCCCGCAATGAGCCGCTCAGCTTACCCTGCTCGTCCAACGGTTCGACGTTCGCAAGCGGAGGTGGCGGTTCGTCTCCAAGGATATTCTCCATAATCCACTTGCCTCGTTTCACTGGCGAAGTTCGATTGGGATTGGAAGTTAACGTCAAGATACTCGCGTGGGTCAACACACCGGAACGAGGCTTGGACGTCAACGACACCCGCTTGAACTCGCTACCTTTCACGCCGCCGATTTTGTAGTGTTTTGCCAAACGCCCATTCAGGAAGCTGTAATCAGACTCCAGCAACTCAAGCACACTGGCGTCCCGCCGGAAGATATCTTCGACCACCATCCGAGTTTCGGTTGCCATGTCAGCCAGTAGCTTCTTGTCCATCCCAGGAAACAGTTCAGGATCGGGCTGGGATTCTTCGAGGGCCGGAAGATTGAACCACTGGGATGCAAAATTGTTGACCAATGCGATGGATCGTTCGTCAGCAAGCATCCGAGCAACCTGACGTTTGGTCACGTCTTTCTTCACCAGCGTTCCAAGACCAGCCTTCCGCAACAAAGCGTCATCTGGCGTCGAACTCCAGATCAAATACGAAAGCGAAGTCGCCAGCTCAAAATTATTCAGCGATCGGATTTTCCCGGCAGCAACAGGTTCTTCAAAACGGTACAGGAATCGTGGTGAAACCAGAACCGCTTGAGTCACCTCGCGTATCGACTCGTAGAACGAGTGCTCCTGGCCGCGAAACTCGTTGAACAACCGCAGGTATCGTTGTTTGGTTTCCTCATCGACAGGCCGCCGAAAAGCTCTGGGCAGAAACTCCCAAACAAACTTCCGTGCCGACGCGTTCGTTTGGTCGCGAAGCTTCAAATATTTGCGTTGGGAATAGTCTGGCAACGGCCCTTTCGCCGAAACGCTGAACAGATGCAGGTTGCGATCCTGCTTGCCGATAGTTCGTGGGACGTAGTAATCATTGGTAAAGCTGATTTTGATTTTGCGACTGCCGGGCTTGTCAAAGTCCAAGCGAAAAGTCTTCCATTCAGGCTTGCGACGAGTTGCTTCAACCGAAACAAGTTTCACAGGATGCTCGCCAATACGGACCGCCATCTTCGCCAACTCTGCCCCCGCCTGATCGGCACCAACGAGAATCCTGAACTCGTATGTTCCCGCGGCTGGAATACGAATCGACTTTTGTGCTAGACCATTGGAAAAGAACAGCAAAACCTCGTCATCTGTTTGTGCAAAATTCTCCGATCCATAAAAATTGCTGCCCGCCAGATCCAGATTCAACGGTGGCGAACGTGGATTAATGATCGCGCTTTGGGTCACCGCTTCGGCCGCGTCCAGATACTTTTCCATCAGGATCGGCGGCAAAGACAATACGTCTGCGATATTGTCAAATCCATGCCCTACGTCGTCGCCGGGAAAATTCTCAGCTGGCTTGTAATCAACGCCCAGCAAATCGCGGATGGAGTTCCGATATTCCTGCCTGTTCAGCTTACGTATAGTCACATTGCCTGGGAAAGGGTCAGCACAATTGACCAACTCAAAGGTTTCGTTGATCCAGGAACCGAGTAATTCCCGCTGTTCGCCTGATAATTGATCTGCGTCTTCCGGTGGCATTTGCCCCGAAACGATCTGTTCACGAATGATTTGCCAGCGTTTATCGGCATCCAGCACGTCTTCGAAACTGCGGGACGCCTCAAAATCGAAACCAGCATTTGCTTCAGGACCGGAATGGCAATCGCCGCATTTTTCAACGAGCAATGGCTGTATATCTTTGCTCCAGGCAGCCGATAACTTCGCCTGTTGATCATCCCCATAAACGGCGGTAACCACCGCAAAATTTGTGATGACAAACAACAGCCCAAATACGGAACGGGGCATGGTGAAAAACGTTAAATTCATGGCCCTTTAACTGCGTTAAACGTAGGGGTGGGTTTCAGTACTGATTTTCGGATCTAAGGCGTTCTGTTCTTGCAGAACGCCGAATTTGCCGGTTTTTCCGACCTTTGAAAGGCTCAATTGTTGGCGATTATTTGCCCGGACAAACCGAAAAGCCCGAAAAAATAGGGTTTTTACACAAAAATTACCGTTTTTCCCGACTTTTCGGCTTTCATCTGCTTGCGGGATTACGTTCAATCAAGCTAAGCTTTTCGCGTTTTAACCCCGTTTTTCCAACTAAATCGTGTTTTTTTCAATCCACGGAGGACATTTATATGGCCAAGAAAACTGGTCCCAAACCACCTACTAAATCTGAAATCATGAACAACTTGGCTGAAGCTACTGGCTTGACCAAGAAAGACATCGCAGGCGTTTTCGAAGCACTGACTGCTGAGATCGAAGGCAACATCGCCAAGAAGACTGCATGCGGTCAGTTCACAATCCCTGGTCTTTGCAAAATCGTTGTCAAAGATCGTCCAGCGTTGGGCAAGCGACAAGTTCGCAACCCTGGTACTGGCGAAATGGTCTGGGCAAAGCCTCGTCCAGCAAGCCGCCAAGTCAAGGTTCGTCCACTGAAGGGCCTGAAAGACATGGTGCTGTAAGCCCTGTGCTTACGAAGCCTTGAAAACGAAAAACCACTAAACCGCTGCAATTTTGTAGCGGTTTTGTTTTGCGCTGTTGGTTTTGCCTAACGTTTTCCAAACGCTTTTCGACGCTTTTCAAAATTCCAGGGGCATTCGCTCCAACACGTGCTACGTTTCACTGCGCTGGCAATGAAGATCGCCGCGGTAGCAGCATGCCAATTGCGCGAAGCATCATGGGCAACCAACCACATACATCACGTAAACCGAAATCTGCCAACAGGTTAACCGCCTGCGTAATTTTCGCAGTTCCTTTGTTGATGATGGTTGCTGTGCTGGTTTCATCATCCAATTTTCAGCTGAGCGAACTCGATCGCACAGATCGCACGTCTTTGGGAACGCAACAAGCGACTCCCCCCCAAAGAGCCACCCCATTGGGCAGTGATTTCCTGCAGGAATGGACCGGTGGGCACATCCTGCTCTCTGAACAACGTTCGGAGTTGTACAACGCGGATCACTTTCGTGAAGTCCAGCATGACCAGTCGCTGCTTGGATTCAGTTGGCCAGAGTCTAAATATTACCCAATGGTTTACCCGCCGTTTTACTATTTGTTGGTAAGCCCACTTTCGCTGTTGCCATTCAAAATCAGCATGCTCGTTTGGCAATTGGCAATGAGTCTATTCGCAGGCCTAAGCGTCTTTCTCTGGTGCAAGTACTTTCCTCCTGCGGAACGAAACTGGGGGAAATGTTTGTTTGCGACTGTCGCGTTTTACCCGTTGTTGATGTGTTTTAACACAGCGCATAAATCGGCCTTCATGCTATGCATATTTACCGCGACGTACCTGCTGCTATTTCATCGACGCAAGTTTGCAGCCGGCTTGGTTTTCGGACTGATCGCTTTCAAACCACACTTGGCGATTCTGATCCCGGTCGCAATGCTGCTGAAACGAGAATGGCGGTTCGTGGCAGGTTGCTGTTCGATGGTGGCCGGACTGGTGTTGCTATCATTCGCGGCAGGTACCGATTTGTGTGCGGATTACCTGCAGCTCTGTCTCTCCATGGGTGACTACTCGGCAAACGGCGGATACCAACTGGAAATGTCCCACAGCCTGCTCAGTGCACTGCAGCTCACAATCGACAAAGAAGCCTACTCACTGTTTTACTTCTCTGTCGTTGGCGTTTGCCTGGTCGCGATAATCGGGTTACTAGCACTGAGCCTGCGAGGCAAAATCGACACGTCCTCGCCGCAATTCGCCCTGCAGTTCAGTGCCTTGGTCATTGCGACTGTCCTGATCAGCCCGCATTTCTATACGTACGACCTGACGATACTGCTGCTGCCATTGGGTTTGGTGATATTTTTCGGCCAAGCGAACTGGACGCAGGACCAACCTGTCAGCCGAGTTCTGATCGGACTTGCCGTCGCGTTGTTTGTGGTGGTCGGAGTTTCAGCCAAGGTTGCTGCCGTCATCCATTTCCAACCGACCATCGGTATCATGTTGGGAATGCTGTTCGCAATCCAGGTTGCCTTAAGATCCGAATCACGCTCGTTAGACTTCGGCTTCACACAACGCAGCCTCTCTCAGAACTCTCAGAAAGAGTCGGATGAGGAACGAGTTCGGGCAGGGAAACTCGCGTAAGCATGTTCGCGGAAGCGTGATACAGGTTACCCGTCTCACTTCAGTCCTGAAGGGCCACTACTAACTCTCAAGCGCAGCGTCACCATGACTACGCACAAAGACGACTCTCGATAACCCGTCGGTCAGTTCTTCCATCCGATTGAAAAATTCAGCTTCGCCGTTTTCTTCAGGCGTTTCAAAACCGATGATCACGATCGCAGCGTCTTTGGACTCGCTTTGAAGTGTCTCCACAATATTGCTGCCAACAACCACTCTGGGCTCAGCCACAATCCGTGAATTATGTGCCAGCGATTGCAGGTGTTCGGTGACTTCTCCAATTCCCGCATCCGAACCAATCATTCGCATCAGTCGAATCTTCCGGCCTCGCCACCCTCCGTTACTGGTCAACAAGTGAGCCAACAACAACATCAGAGCCCCGTTTTTCTCACCTCGCCACCACACGTCAATTGTCCCTTTGGGAATCGTCCAGGGATCGCTGTTCTTGTCTGCGATCTTCAAGGCGACCAGGCTGCGTTTCAGATTCGAGATAGTTCGCAACGTACAACCGAACCACTCCGCGTCCGATTCCTCTTTAGGCCAATTGAGCAGGATCGTATTCGGTCGCAGCGCGCCGAGCCCGTGGCATTGGACCAGCGACTCCAAGCCTTCGGATTGATTGTTGGCGACTACGACTGCCGGAAAAGCCTGCAGCGTTTCGTCGTGGATGAACTTGAGCAGGATCCGCTCCTGGCTGTTGCGGCGCTCCATCAACTGGTCGATCTCGCCAATCACAACTTGGCCCAACGAGAGGATACCGTGACCGGTGGTGAACCAGTGTCCATAGACCGCGAGGTGTGCGCGAGTCCAAGTCTGGCCGCCGAACGCCAGGATGATCGGACGCCAGTTCTTGGGATGGTAGAGATAGTCCTCGAGTTTGAGCAAGTTGCTTCGTGCTCGTTCAAACACCAACCCACTTTGCAGGTCTCCCCATCTGGATACCACCTGCTTGTTCGTGATGAACTGATGCAGACACCACATGACCAGGATCGAAATGATGGCCCAAAACGTGTTGATCAAGAACATCACGACCAGACAACTGATCGCTCCCAGCAACGACAATGACCAGTGCCCATATCGGAACCGCGGCCGGTAGCTCGGGTTGTTGCTGATTTTTTCGTAAAAGGTCGCCAGGTTGAGCAAGCCATAGGTGATCAGGAAAGACATCGTGATGATCGGTGCAATCGCATTGATGTCGGCC
This sequence comes from uncultured Pirellulaceae bacterium, assembly GCA_964641465.1. GTDB lineage: Bacteria > Planctomycetota > Planctomycetia > Pirellulales > Pirellulaceae > Mariniblastus. Next base: position 81,095 of record CAZXLW010000014.1, read on the forward strand.
AGCAAAATCGAAACTTGCGCGATGCCGAACGTGACCACGATCGCCCGGCGAGGCTCATTGTTCGGGCCACTGCCGGCTCCGAAGAACGACATACGTTTGAATACCTGGTCCTTGGAGAAGGCTTGTAAGATCCGTGGGGCACCCATCATGCTGCCCAGGGCCGACGACAGCGTTGCGGCCATGACACCGGCAACGATCAACGTCGGCGAGATGGCGACCTCCGACATCACCATGCTGTTGCTGGTCAATTGTTCTCGCGACAACGTCGCACCGAGCAACACCACCAAAATCAAGTAGATGATCCCGGTCACGAAAACAGCCATCAGCGTACCCAACGGGATCGACTTGGCCGGGTCTTTCAAATCGCCGGACATGTTCGCACCGGCCATAATCCCGGTTACCGCCGGGAAGAACAACGCAAACATCAGCCACACATTCGCGCCGCCGGAAAATCCTGATTCGAAATTCTCGCTCAGCAACGCCGAATCGAACGCAGCCGGTACACCGGCGAAAAACGATATCAGCGAGAGGGCTAGAATCGCCAGGATTCCGTATTGCATCGCGATTGCCCAGCCAGCTCCGATCATGACCGCGGCGAATACGATCAAGTTGGTGATCGTCGCGACCGTGTTGGTTCCCACTCCGATTCCCGGAAACGCATCAACGAACGCTTCCGCGAATCCCAGACAATACAACGCCACCGAAATCGCCTGAGCCAGGAAGAACACCACCCCAATCGCGCCACCGAATTCGACTCCCAGACTGCGGCTTATCAGGAAGTACGCACCACCGCCTTTGACTCGCGTATTGGTCGCGATTCCAGACAGAGAAATCGTTGTCAGCAGCGTGATGACTTTCGAAGTCAAAACGATGATCAACGCCCAGAAGATCCCTGCCTGCCCAACCACAAAGTCGAGGCGCAGGAACATGATCACTCCGAGGATCGTCAGAGTGCAGGGCGTAAACACACCACCGAAGGTACCGAACAAATTGGCCGGACGCGATTTGTCAGGTAGTTCGTTCAAAGATTAGTGATCTCGGAATGCGCGAGGATGGAGTGGCGAATCGGCATCATTCTAATGGAACGCCAGCATGTTCGAATAGCTCGATATTGCTCAGCCGAATCAGCGATTACTTGATGGCAATCGCGGCGTGCAATGGCTGCAGGATACTTTCGACAACATATCCTTCAAGAACCTCCATCGCATGCTTCTGAAGCATCTGGAGTGTTTTGACGTAGTCACCATCCGGCTCCAGGCTTCCGTAGCGTCGCAACGTCAGATAGACGCTCAATTGCTCCTCTGGAAATTCACCCGTACGAATATGGTAAGCTCCGGTCCGCGGTTCAACGGCGATACGACATTGCGTCCGACAATCTTCGTCCAAGGCAAACTGAATCGATTGTTCGTTCGCAATGATCTGGCAGCCAGGCAACTCACTTGGTTTTTCGAATGCTGGAATAATGCCCAATGCTTCAGCAAGCAAAGCATGGTGGTTGCCGCGATACGTAAAATCGAACCCGAACATGAAATCCAATGACTCGCAATCAAGTGGGCTGATCGAAAGCATGTACGGGACCGACTCCAGCACGAGCCGATGTTGCTCTTCGGCAAGGTCGATAGATTCCGGATTGACGTAGCCAGAACTGACACGTTTGCCCTCAACCGTCGTCCAGCGGTATGACCCGGAGTCTTTATCTTCTTCCAGGACGTATTCCCCTTTTTCACGTCCGTAAAAATTCCGCATCGTTGGATAATGCTTTTGAAGCTGTTCGAAAAAATGCAGTAGCGTATCGCGACCTCGAGGAAGTTCCATCTCGGTATTCAAACTCATGTTGACGTAAAACTCGTCGCAATACGAACTGTACTGGGTCATATAGAGATTCCTTTTTTCCTTTTTTGATAGCCCGATCGCCAAAAAAACAATGCCACGTATTGGGCACTCATTAAAAATCCTTCGTGGATTAACAGGAACAACATGCGACGAACGCTTTGCCGAGTTGTTGCGCGAATCCTGAATTATTACGATACTCAGGACTTGGTAGAACCGGCAACTTCGTGAAACGGCAAAAAAACATGCATTGTTTCGAATTACTATCGTTTCCATCCGAACTCGGCTGGACAGGACTGTTGGTGGAAGAGCACAAAATCGCGCGGATTCGATTCGGTTTTTCCAACGAGATTTCACTTTTACGAAGTTTCAACGAGCATTTTGAAGTGGCAACACCCAATCGCGAACAGAAAGGGTGGATCCGGCAGCTTCAGGCTTACGCTAAGGGAAAACCAGCAGACCTAGCAAGCTTACCGATCGACTTTTCCGATTACACTCCGTTTCAGCAGGAAGTCCTCAAAAAGTGTCGCAAGATTCCGTTTGGGAAAACCGTTAGCTACGGCGAGCTAGCGGCCAAGACCCGCTCCCCGCGAGCGGCCCGAGCCGTGGGAAGCACCATGCGCAAGAATCGTTTCCCGCTAGTCATCCCCTGCCATCGAGTTGTCAGCAGCAGCGGACTTGGTGGCTATTCGGCCGGTGACGGGATATCGATCAAGAAAATGCTCCTCGCGTTGGAAGGCGTCGAGTTCTGATGTTTACTGATTTTTTCTCCGCTGCGGCCTGATGAAACAAGACAACAACGCTTGTGGCGGCTTGGTTCGGATTACAATTGGAACGACGAGCCTCTTAAAGTTGAATTGTGATATTTGGAAGTGGAGGCTCCTATTAAAGGTCTCGTTTTCCAAGTGACTGCTAGATCCGGCAAACTGAATTTTAGCATTCGATCGCTACTGCTTTTTGTGCTTGTGGCCGGCTGTATTTTTGGCCTGGCGATTCCACGAAGAAATTCGTTTGCCAGAAAAAACGCCATTCTGGAATTGCAGAGTTTTCGCGACTGCAGGGAATGGCCTGCCGGAAGAAGGATAAGAGGCTGGCCCAACTATGAGAAGTTTCCACTTCTAATCCAAACGTTTCATTCAACCGAAATGCCATCCTGGCTGACTTACGTGACGGGGTCAGAATGCTTCGATAGATTAAAAGCAGTCAACTTGTCGGAACTAATGATTAAGGATCAAGATCTTGACTGCCTCATCAATTTTCGCGAGCTAGAAAAACTCAACTTGGACAATACGGCCGTAACGGATTCTGTCGGGCCTGACGATATCAAGGTTCCGAAGCAAGTACGGATAAACGCGATGACCT
>CAZXLW010000015.1:0-37450 GCA_964641465.1 uncultured Pirellulaceae bacterium
CGTGGCTGCAGTGAATTGGAATCATTGCCGTCTGATATGACCGTCGGTGGATCGCTGGTTATCGCAGGATCACCGATCAGCAAGCTGTCGTTGCAATCCAGTCAATCTATCGAAGGTGACCTTGAACTTACTGGTTGCAACATCGAATCGTTGCCTGACGGATTGCGAGTCACCGGCAACTTAAAACTAAACGGCCTACCGATCAAATCGCTACCAAAACGACTGACTGTTGGCGGTGACCTGATCCTGCACCATTGCATTCAGATCTCCTCATTGCCCGATGACTTGTGCGTCGGTGGCAGGCTGAAGGTTTTCGCCTGCCCGATATCCAACTTTCCGGAATCCCTGAATATCGGTGGGAACCTTGTCATTCATCGCTGTGACGCTCAAGAGCTTTCGTTTGGATGTGAATTGAAAGGATCGCTAATTGCCCGACGATGCCGGAACTTGCTACGAGTCACTGGATTTGAAAAAGTTGGTGGTAACCTCGAAATCACCCACTGTCGAAAACTCGCGTCGCTGCCAGATTCGTTAGTCGTTTCCGGACGAGTGGTTCTCGATGGATGCGTGAGTCTACAATCGCTGCCAGAGTCGCTCGTGATAGCTGGCAAGATGTTTCCTGCGACGCAGGGTGCGACTTCTGGCGCAGTGACGTGGCATCCGAACCTGAGTCTAGTCGGATGCCACGTAGTAAAGTCACTCCCAAGACGCTTCGATCTGACTGGATCGGTCGATCTCGCCGATTGCGGCATCACGAATCTGGAAGACGAACAGCTTACCGGGCTGGAAGTTCGCTGGCGCGGGGTTCCCATTCCTGCTCAATTTCTTTTTCGTCCCAAGTCGATTCGTCCAGAGGACATTTTTCGACAACAGAATGCCGAAGTTCGCCGAGTGATGCTCGAACGAGTGGGAGTTGAGCGGCTATTGCAAATTTCGGATTCGCGGGTCGTCGCCGAGGACGTTGATGCCGGTGGGAGACGCCGACTGATTCGTTTTCGAACAGACGGATGGCAGAGAGACTGGTATTTCTTGAACTGCATTTGCCCGTCGACTGGTAGAGAATACATTCTCCAAGTCCCCGGCAACCTGGAAAATTGCCATGCCGCTGCAGCTTGGCTGGCTGGATTTGAAAATCCCGAGGACTACCAGCCGATTTTGGAAACGTAAGTCTCAAAGCAACGGTTGCAATGAACTGCTTGCCGGCGACTGACATTACCCCATCATGGTAATCGCCACGGTCGTAATGATGCCGTTGTGGATGGCGTGCATAACCATCGGCGCAATGATCGACCCGCGCCATTCTCGGACCAGCGAGAAGCCAATTGCCAACGAAGCCAGCACCGGTATCGCGAGGATTCCCTGCGGATGGATCGCCGCAAACATCACACCATTGGCAATCGCCGAGATCGCAATACTGGCGACCTGGGAGAATCGCTTGCCGGTCGCATCTCGCAGGTAACGGTAAAGCACACCTCGAAAAAATGTTTCCTCGACGATGGGTGCAGCTACTACGGTCGCGACGAACATCATGATCCAGACTGTCGGGTCTCCACTGGCGATTTCTTCTTCGATCGGATGGCTGGTGATGGTTCGCGATTCAAACTCTCCCGGCGGAAACAGCGTGGTTGTTTGGTGCTCAAGAAAAACAGTGAGCACTAATCCGAAAAAGAGCGGGATCAGGAGCCCGAGATAACAAAATCCTCCCACCAGAATTTCTTTGAGTGGATTTCTTAAATTCCAACCGATGTCATCAAGCATGACCGAAACCGGAACGCCTCGTACGACTGGCCAAACTAATGCGAGCAGCGACACGAAGAAGATTGCTGGCCCCACATACAACAACAGGCTTTCGGCAAACGGCCCAAGAACTACTGCTATGCCCAATTGCAGTGCGATAAATATAGCCAACCAGCCGGCAAACGTTTCCAGGTAGACGAAACCGCGATTGGACTGATCGACGAAGTGGGACTTGGATTGGCGGAAGTACCAAAGTCCATAGAGAGTCGCCGCCGCAAAAATTGCCGCCAAGAATGCGAAGAAGCCGAGAATCGCAGCAATTACAGTACGGTTAAAAACCGCCGTGCTTTCCTCCTCGATCTGCTTCCGCGCAGCCTGATCCGTTGAATCTTCCGGCAGCAGCGCAAGGCGACCGACGAACCCCATTTGCTCAACCAGAAAATCGCGATCTTCATCCGGTACCGTGGACGTATCAAAGTCACCTTGGGAATACTGCTGATACAACGCGCCGGTAATTTCTCTTATTCGAGATTGAATCTCGCTGGGAAAACCGGAAGTCGCAGTTACTTTCGCATTCGCTTTCGTGTCTTTTGCAGCATCTTGTTCAGGATTTGCTGGACTATCATCCTGAAGTTTTTTCTTTACCGCTGCGTCAATCTCTTTCAATTGCTCCAGCGCACGCTCGGGTCCATCAATCTCGCCGAGCAGAATCGCATGCGCGTAACGTTGTTCGAGAGGACCGGTTGCAAGCAATTCAATCTGGGCTTCTTTGGCACTGTCATTGAGCGGAAGTGACACGACGGTCTTCGCCGTGATATTCAGATTGAGATATTCACCGCGTGAGATTTCAGTTTTTCGCGGCGTATAAAACTGCGTCAGCATCACCATGCCACTGAGCAACGCAACACACAGAACAATTGATGTCCAAGCGGCGATCGTCAGCAATGGAAAGTACGCAGGCCGCATCGGAGCAGAGCTGACTTGAGCCATTACGATCTTTGGCGGCGGCGTTTCGGGAAAGTTATCAGCGTCCAATAAATTGTATTCCGCTCAAGAGGCGTGGTGATTCTTAGCACCAATGATAGCAAGGGAACTGGCAAAAATGAACGTTCGCCATCATTTGCAACGCGTCCAAACAAATCAAAACCGGCTCTTAACGCAACAATGGCACAATGTAGCTCGCGACGAACGTCGGGTTAGTCCACCCAAAGTGCCCGCCGGGATGACCAGTCGCAACCATGTGCCGCTGATAGTTGATTTGCTTCAGTCGCCCCAGGTAATCCCATTTCTCGGACGCAGACAGTCCACCCGGCGTTCGAAAACCCGTGATCGCGGCCGAGATCGCGAAATTCCCTCGCGACATTCCGTGTGCAAAAGTCAATGGCAGTGGAATAGCTACATCCAGTGGCGAGTAGAAGGAATAGATATCGGAGTTACACCCAGCGAGTGCGGACCGCATATCGTAGTTTGAATCCATACAGGGTGAAAGCAACACCGCTTTGTCGACCGACGCACCACTCCCATTCAGTTCTTCCAAAACGTTGATCGCCATCCGACACCCGCCGGAGTGACCAACCAGGTGCAACTCCCGATTGGGGTATTGCGATTTGAATGCAGTTATTCGTTCGGCCAGGTATTTTACCTGCTTCGCATTGCCACCAATATTGAGTGGCATCCCGAGTGCTCCGTGAGTCCAATCGTAGATTTCTACGTCGCCAGAAAAGCCACCTCGCAAAATCCCCGATCGTATATTTCGGTCCCAGAATTTCTCACCAAGTATGCCAGGCAAGATGAGCACGTAAGGCTGTTGCCCCGAAACACCAGATGCGATCGTGGTGTACTGAGCATCACTCTGACCATACGACATATCGCTGATCGATTCACATGGGCAGCTGGCTTGTCCCAAAACGGTTGACGAAAACAAGGTCGACAGGAACAACACGGCGATTACCAGTCCAGAGCCATTCCTGGTTGGGGTGCAGCGAGATTTCATGATTGAGTTCCGAAGCGAAATGCGAAACTGGGTGCACGCTAGCAACGACCACAGAAAACTGTTAAATCCAATTTGGCGGTCTTGCCAGACTTTCCGTCTATCGGGATAAAATCCGCTGTTTGGGGAACCTCGATTGTTCTCTAAACACGACCGTTTCAACTGTTATGACCCAATGCCAGCATTCGTGGTAAGAGCTGCTCAACAGGCTGCCAATCGCCTGGTCAACAATATTGAAATGAGCAATCGACCTAGACCGCAGCCAGTTTTCGTTCTAGTTTCAGCCCGAAATACTTGATAATTTCGAGGATACGATGAGACTGCAAACTGCATTCTGCTGCTTGTTGTACATGGCTGCTATTACAGGAGTCGCGTGGACACAGGATCCGACCGCTTCCGAAGCTCCTGCCAAGGACACAACCAGTGCCGATTTCAAAATCAGCACCTCGGTGTACGTGCCGCATTCAACCACCCCTGTTTCCGAGAACCTGACACTGTTCCAGGGCGGACTGGTATACGACATTCAGTTTGCGAACCGCAAACCGACCGAGTTCTCGATCTTCAACTCCAGGACCAACAAATTCGTCTTGCTGGATGTTCGCAAACAAAAACGCCTCGAACTGGACAAAATCCAACTACTGCAATATTTGAGCGGCATGAAACAGGAATTGGAAGCCAACGAAACAATGGCTCCGCTTAGCAAAACAGATTTCCAGGAACACTACGACATTGATAAGCAGACGCTGACTATCGACAACTCAATTTTGACGTACTCGGCACAAGGCGAGCGACCGGCCGATGATTCGGTCCTGCCACGCTACCACGATTTCCTTGAAAATTTCACCATGTTGAGTGCGACCAAACCCCGGTCCTTTCCTCCATTCGCCAGGATTTACCTGAATCGAGCGATCAAGAAGTACGGTTTTGTCCCGACCACGGTTTCTCGAACTATCAAGGAAAACGCATTCTCCCGAAGCTCTGGAATCGCAACGTCCAGCCATCGGCTGGCCATGTCTCTGACCAAGAATGATCTCGATTGGATTCAACTGGCCAAGAAACACTGGACTCAGTTTCCAAAAGTTGATTTGAGCGAATATCTGTCCATCGAAGTCGCGAATAATCAGGGTTCGGCTAACAAACGCTGACTTTTGAGCTGACAATTCCGATTGGCGAGCGGGATCGACACCACAAGGGCGCACTAAACCCCATTGTAAACACGTAGAGAATCTTAAAACCTCGTTAAAGCTTGCCAGAAGTTGAATCTTCGGATAAGCTCTCGGAGTACTGACAGATAACTGTTGGTTTTTTAACAAGATTCCAGCTTGATTTTCGAAACTAATTCGAGAGTCGAGCATTCAAAAGGACAGTCAAACAAACCGTATTCGCGGGCGGTGATTTGAATCCTGCTCGAACACGGTCGGAAGATGGTAGAGATACTCCTGGATTGCCGGAGCTCATTCAGGGGACAGCGACGAGGCATCGCTGGTTAGCTTCGAACTAACGCGCGAACATACGCGTACCACGCGTACTCCTATGGGATATTATTTCAGCGCGGGAGATTGTAATGGTTGAGATCAAACACAAGGTTACCGGATCGGTAATCCATCGCGTCAACAGCGATTCCTTGCGTGGCTGTGTCATTCGAGGAATTGAGCTGCGTGGTGCGAACCTTCGCAATGCCGACCTTTCGGGGTGCCATATCGAAGGCTGTAGCCTTTCCGATTCCGATTTAAATTCGGCAAACCTGACATGCGCTCGGTTTGTAAACTGTGTGATACAGCGTTCAGACTTGTGCAACACAATATTGGTTAACGCCAATTTCAGCAACAATGTGTTAGATGTTTCGTTGCTGAACAACGCGACGGGGCAGGGCTGTCAGTTTCGACACGCCAGACTCAACAACGCAGAATTGGTCGGTGCTAATTTTTCAGGTGCGGACTTCTTTTTCTGTGAACTGAAATCCGCTTCCTGCAACAACGCTGATTTGACAAACACCAATTTGTTTGGTGCGGATATGAGCGGAGCCGATTTCACCAAGGCTGATTTGCGTCGATCCAATATGGCGGACGGAATCATCCTGGGCGCGAAGTTTCAGTTTGCCAAGATGACGGAGTCGATCGGCACAAACGGCCGGCCTTGGGGCTACAGTGCCAAGAAACACGCACCAAAAAAGAAGTCCTGGTGGAATGCATTCACGTCGCGAGCCGCTCTATAAATCGCACTGATCCAACGCGTCTGTTTGTGAGCCGTTCGTAATATCGGCTTTAATGCGCTTCAATGAAGTTACCGCAAACAACATGTTTTTTTGAATTAACACCAAGTCATGCCTTTTTGCCACGCAACAACATTGCGTGCTTGGGCATTTGGAATCGGTAATCCGGAGCATGCTTCTCAAACGCTTCTCGAACTTCTTCGCGCCGCACGTCTGCTGGCGTGTAATGCGGGTTAAAAGACTTACTGGTAGACGCGTCCGCAAATTGTTCGAACGATTCGTATTTCCTGACCCCGTGGTAAGTCACTAGCTGGGAAGTCTCAAAAAGTGGTACAACCTTTTCACGCAATACACGCTGAGCCGCCGCGAGCTCTTCGTCTTCGTCATGAAACAAACGCATAATATCGAACAACGGACATGACTTTGGCTCAATGACCATTACAAATCCATCCGACGACAACACCCGCAAGACTTCGTTGAAAACCGATTCGTAGATCGACTCAGGAATGTGGTGCAACGAAAAGACAAAAAAGACGCCATCCACCGAACCATCGTCAGCCGGCAACTGTTCAGCAGAAGACTCAACAAACTCCAATCCCGGAACCGGTTGTTCTGAGAGCAATTGACGATTCAACTCAGATTGGATTGGATCGGGATCGACTCCCAAAACTCGGGCACCTAGTCCAACCAACTTCCGGGTAAAGCCGAGACCACCGCAACCCGCGTCGATGACATTTTTTTCTCCCAGCGAAAGCAAGCTGCGGATGACATCAACGCTTTCAGACCGACCGTGATCGGCCAAAATCGTTTCGGCTTTACTATTGCGCACGTTTCGAGTTCTTCGCCTTGTCAACCAAGCGTTCGTTACAGCGAGACAAATCCAAGTGCGGCGTTGATCCGTCTGGTTCGAAAAAACGCCGCCGCAACCGATCTAGTGCAACTTACACTAGTCGATGAAATCCCAACCAACCTGATCAACAACAGTCGCCCAAGGAAATCCGATGACTGGACCAGTCGCGCTCCAAGTCACTCGAGTTCTAACTTCACCAGTAACACTCGCGAAGAAGTTAGGAGATGAAATTTCGACTGTAAGCGCGTCGTCAGTAAACGAAGCGTCACGATTATCCACTTCTTCGTAATCCCCAGTCAGGAAGTTGAAGAACTCAATTTTCTGGTTCACGTTTGGAGTGGTAACACGAGACTCCATGTTAAAGAAAATCACAGACGGACTTGTCGTTGAAATATTGCCACGGAATTCAAGCCGAATCGAGGGATCTCCAGTAGGGGCCGGTACGCTGCGATACTTCAATCCAACGTCATCGCTGTCGGCCAGGTCTGCCAGCGAGCCCGATTCAAACATCCCAACGAACGGGATCACGAGATTCAATGTTCCTGATTCAGTAAGCGTTCCATCAGCGAACTTGAATACCTCGCCGCCGAAATCGACGACGTAGACGTTCCCGTCCAAATCTTCACCAAACGCCACAATGTTTGATAACACGCCGACGTCAGTGGTGAAGATACCATTCCAACGAACCCGGGTCGAAAAGTTCGTACCATCAAACGTGAGCGGATCGGACCCGTCGTATCGAATTGACCAGAAGTTATTCGAGCCAAAGTCCGCAAAGAAGTAATTGCCCGACAACCCTTGCAGCGGGCCACGATAAACCACACCGCCAGTCACTGCGTTACCACCAAATATTCCGGTCCGAGGATAGTCGTAAATCGGGTCAATGTTATCATCCGGCCGAGGACCGCCAACGCCAGGCGTCGCGATCGTGCCTTCACGTAGTCGCCAGCCCATGTTGAATCGTTCAGCAAACCCTAGAGGAAATACGTCGATCTCTTCGCGGGCTCCCTGGCCTACGTCGCCAATGTACAAGTCACCGTTGTCGCGATCGAAGCTGCAACGAAACGGATTGCGAAGCCCATAGATGAAGATCTCGTCGTCGCCTGTTACACCAATAAATGGATTGGAAGGCGGGATCGCGTAGTTGCGGTTAGTATCGCCTGGAAAATCATCGCCATCGACATCCAGTCGCAACATCTTACCAAGCAAGTTGTTTGTAATGTCCTGACTGTTTCCAATCCCAGGCGTGTGCCCAGCACCAGTATCATTTCCGTTTCCACCATCACCAGTTGCCACGTACAGGTAACCGTCGGGACCAAACCCAATCCAACCTGCATTGTGATTCTGCTGTGGCTGGATGATTTCAACAACGACTTGCTGTGTCGCCGAACTGGCCGAATCATCATCCGTTCGCGTGAAGCGGGCGATTCGAGTTCGAAAAGCCCCACCAGCACTTAACGTATAGTTCACGTAGAAGTGACCGTTGTTTTGATAATCGGGGTGGAACGCCAAACCTAACAGGCCACCTTCAAAACTCGTGTTTACGCTCGGCACCGTCATAAAATTGGCACCATTCAGATTCCCCGAATCCAAGTTCAGAATCCGGATAGCACCAGACCGCTGCGTAATGAACAATCGCTGAGCGTCGTCAGGAGCATGCGTCGCGAATGTCGGATTGGCTAACCCGGAAGCCACACGCTCCAGGGAAAGACTTTGAGCATCCAGTTGCGTACCTACGCCGATCACTAGCGCCATTACGAAAACACCTACGCGCGACAAACTCATCGTGTACTCCGACATTTAATACGGTTTGATTTTTTTGATTTCGCCACATTCGACGAATCGCTACAAAATAGCTTTTTTGCTGCAAATAGCGAGAGGATACCGCAGTCTAACACGCCAATCTTGCCTTAACAAACAAGGCATTCAGCAGCTTCTGCCAGCAATAAGATTCATCGACAATTGTTCGGTTTGTTGCGATCCAGACGGCCGTTTGCCGCTAAGTGTTCATATTACAGACTGCAGCCGATCGCCAAGTTCGCGTTACGCTACTCGTCAAGCTACTCGACATAATGACAAATCAATTCCAACAGGTTGTCTTCGGGGTCTTTGAAGAACATGGCCCGCGCCTGCAAATCCGGGAATTGCGAAAACGATAACTCATGCCCAAGCTCCTGCAGTCGACTTGAATGGGCATCGAAACTGTCCGGTGGAATCTCAAACGCAAGGTGGTTGAGTGTCGAACGCTTTACATCATGGCCCGCGAATCTTTTGGTCGCGTGAATGTGTCGGCGATAGTCAATCAAGGCCAGGAGCAGAGGATGACCACCACGAGAAAGCGGAGTGTTCGGTTCGCTGATCGTCAGGAAAGTGATCGTCGATTCGCCGTTGGGATCGTGAGCCAATGTTTCCAAACAGTATTCACTGTGCAAACCAAAACCCATGACTTCGACGTAAAAATTCCTCATCCGCGGCAGGTCCGCCACATTCAACACAATTTCTGATACACCCAGGATGGAAGGTATTTCAGGCATCAATTGTCCTCAGCATCAAAACCGGCCAGCCGGCAGCAATAAATAATGCCGACTCCCAATGCCGCGACTGGCGGGCCTTCCATCAGGGTCCAGTACATTGGCATCGGGGCAAACCAATCAAAAAAGAACACTGATGTTCCAGTCAGCACATGCAGCCAACCAAACAACGGCGCGAATCGCCAATGTTTTTCGATTGTCAAACCGGTGTAAAACATCAACGTGCCATGCAGACCGTACATCAACGACGTCGATCGCGCCAGGTAGTTCGTTATGGGTCGATCAGGAAACTCGCCCAACCCCAACCACTGGTGCGCGGAAGCCATCCATTCGACAGGCAACAACATGGCGGCAAACGCCAGCATCAGAAACATGCCGGATACAACCAATATCCACTTCAAGATTTTCTGATGGACTGTCATTAGATTTATTCGCACTGGATAACAATTCAATCAGCGGCACTACCGCAACCTCAACATCGCTCGGCCACGACCTCGCCTAATTGCGGCCACCAAACTTGCGAGCCGGTTCGGCTTTACCCGACAACAATTTCCGGTCGACCACCATTTCGTATCCGCCGCGACCAAGCAAGTCTTCCAATCGTTCGCACAACTGGCTGTTGATATCGACCTTCATCTTGTTCGACTTCATCTGCACGTTGACCCCGTCGCTCAAACGCACCTCCAGGGTGAGCTTACAACTGCCCGGGTACCCACGAACCACTTCATAGGCCTGTTTCAAAATCGCCTGCCCATGGTGCTGCTCGTCAATCCGCAACTTGATCTCCCGAGTCAGACTCTGGCCGAGGTCTTCCAACGGAATGATTCGATCGACGATCAAGTTTGCTTCGTCTCCGCCACGCTTGTCGATCGTCCCCTGGATCGCCACAATTTCGTCCAGGACAACCATCTCTCCTTGCACCGCAAACTCGCTCGGCCATTGAATACACCGCACATAACCATCCATGTCTTCCAGATCAAACATGACATACTTGGTTGGCGAATTAGGATCTCGCACCCGTTTAACATGCGAGTGCTTAATCGACGAGATCATCCCGCCCATGGTAACTTTGTCGCGATCTTTCGTGATCCCCAGCTGCGTCGTCGTGTGGGAAGTGTACCGTTTGAGATCCTCGGCGTACTCCGACAGCGGATGACTGGTCAGATAAAACCCGAGCACTTCCTTTTCTGCAGACAGCTTTTCACGCTCTTCCCATTCCGGCAGATCCGGAAGGGCAACAGCTGCCGCTTCATCTTCGGAATCGCCGTCATCACCAAACAGCGACTTCTGTCCACTTTTCCGATCCGCCAACGCAGACGCACCAGACTGCATGGCCCGATCAACAATCGCAGACAACTGGCTGCGGTGGCCGCCAAAACAATCCATCGCGCCAGCCTTGATCAACGATTCGACCGAAGAGCGACTACACTTGGACGCATCGACTCGCTCACAAAAATCAAACAGATCTTTATAGGGACCATTCTCCATCCGCTCCGTCGCAATTGCGTCGGCCGCATTCTTCCCACACCCTTTGATCGCAGACATCGCAAACATGATCTTCTTGTCTTCGACGTTGAACGCGACACCAGACGTGTTGACCGACGGCGGAACGACTTCCACTTCCATCCGATCGCAGTCTTCCAAGTGTTCGACCAACGAATCCTTGCGGGAAAAGTTTCGATCCGGAATATCGCCGCTTAACAATGCGGCCATGAATTCGACAGGGTAATGCGTTTTCAAATACGCGGTCTGGTAGGCTACAAACGCGTACGCGGTCGAGTGGCTCTTGTTGAAACCGTAACCCGCGAACTTGAGGATCATATCCCAGAAATTCTGCGCCTCGTTCTGCTTCAGCCCTTGTTCCTTCGAGCCAATCATGAATTGTTCATGGTTTGCAGCGATCAATTCTTCTTTCTTTTTACTGATCGCTTTAATACATGTATACGCAGACGCCAACGGGATCTTGCCAAGCCGGTTCAGGATCTGCATCACCTGCTCCTGATAAACCATCACCCCATTGGTTTCTTCCAGGATCTCTTCAAGTACCGGATGCAGGTACGTTGCTTCCTTCCGTTTATTCTTGACATCGATGTAATCCTGAACCATCCCGCCTTCCAACGGACCCGGGCGATAGAGTGCCGCGGTTGCGATAATGTCATTGAAATGGTCAGGCTTCATTTTCTGCAGCAGGTCACGAATCCCGCCACTCTCCAATTGAAACACACCTTTCGTTTCACCGCGTTGCAGGGTCGCAAATGTTTCCGCATCGTCAATCGGGAAATTCTGTGGATCAATCGTCTTGCCAGTCGTCAGCTTGATGATTTCCACGACCCGGCTCAGGATCGTCAGGTTACCCAACCCCAGGAAGTCCATCTTGAGCAGGCCCGCGTCTTCGACATCTTTCATCGACCATTGAGTAATGATGTCCTGCTTGCCGGAGACTCGACCCAGCGGAACATACTCAGTCAGCGGTTTGTCACCAATCACAACCGCCGCCGCGTGCGTACCGATGTTCCGAGCCAACCCCTCCAGCTTGAGCGCGAAGTCGATCATCTCTTTGACTTCCGGATCGCTGTTGTAAGCGTTCCGCAAATCGTCACTGGTTTCCAACGCCTCTTCGAGCTTGATACCCAGCTTATCCGGGATCATGCCGGTAATTTGATTCACCCGAGTCAACGGGATCCCGAGCGCACGGCCAACGTCCTTGATCGCCGCCCGAGCTTTCATCGTTCCGAACGTCCCAATCTGGGCAACGCTCTCATCGCCGTACTTTTCCTTCACGTAGCGAATGATCTCGCCACGCCTTTCTTTGCAGAAGTCGATGTCGATATCAGGTGCTTCGAGTCGGTTTTCATCCAAAAATCGCTCGAACAGCAAACCATACTTCAACGGACAAACGTGGCTCAGATGCGTGGCGTAACAAACCAGGGCCCCCACACCGCTACCACGAGCCGTCGCCGGAATCCCTCTCTCGCGAGCCTGGGCAACGAAGTCCCAACAGATCAAAAAGTAGTTCGCAAAACCAAGCTTATTGATAACAGACAGCTCGCGATCCAGTCGATCCATCACCTCCTGTGAAAACTCGCCGTCCTTGTACATTTCCGGAGTGTTGGCATAGCGTTCAGCCAAACCCTCCAGGCACAACTCACGCAATTTATCTTCCGCCGATTCCGATCCCGGCAAGTCGAAGATCGGAAAATGCCGCTGCCCCAATTCCAACTGGATATCGACCGAATTAGCGATTTCCTGGCTGCGGGCAACTGCGTCTTCCAACTTCGGAAAATTCGCATACATCTCTTCCGGGCTACGAAGATAAAACTGATCGCCTTCCATCTTCATCCGACGCTGATCAGTCCGAAACTTCCCGGTGTTGATACACAGCATCACGTCCTGTGCTTCTGCGTCGTCCTTGTCGACGTAGTGACAATCGCTGGTCGCCACCAACGGCAACCCCATCTTGTTCGCCAACTCAACGGCACCTTCCAACTGCAACTGCTGAATATCAACTCCGTTGTTCATGATCTCAATGAAGTAACGGTCACCGAACAGATTCGAGAACCACGCAGCCACTTCTTCCGCTCGCTTGAACTCGTCTTCCGCTCCGCTCCCGTTCGCTTTCAGTACTGCGCGGCTGAACTCACTCGACACGCAACCGCTCAAACAGATAATCCCTTCGTTGTATTCCTCCAACAGGTCCTTATCGATTCGGGGCTTGAAATAGAACCCTTCCAGGCTGGCCGCCGACGCCATCTTGATCAAGTTGTCAAAACCGGTCTTGTTCTGGCAGAGCAGGGTCAAGTGATACGTGTCTTCCCGAGCAGACGTCGACCCTTTCTCATGCCGGCTGCCGGCAGCAACGTAGGCTTCGTATCCGATGATCGGATTGACACCTTTCTTCCGCGCCTCACGATAGAATTCCAGCGAACCGTGCAGGTTCCCATGATCGGTCAATGCAAGTGCCGACATACCATGGTCAACCGTCCGCTGGACCAGCTTAGAGATCGAACTGGCCCCATCCAACAAGCTGTAGTGGCTGTGGCAATGTAAGTGTGTAAACGGACGATCCATGTTCCTGCTCGCGGAGTTCAATCAACTTCAATCGCCCGTCATTATCCCAAGCGACCTCAAAGGACATAAGGATACGGGCAAGTGAATTTCGATCAATCGGCGCGAGGAATTTTAACGGTTTCAATCGTTACAGCTTCCCAGAATCCAGCGTTTTCGGGTACTTCCAGTCGGGTTTGCCGCTGAAACTGATTTTGTCATTTCGTTGCCTGTGTGGAGAACATGGTTATCCTTGAAGGTGGAAGATTTACATTGGAGGCTCCATGCATATTGACGAAACGGTTGATTCCAAGATTGGATCGTATTCATCAGCGAAACTGGAAAACGACCTCCGGGTAGTTGTTTGTTGCCGCCCCAAAACCTGTTCATTCAGTTGGGCCGTTTCGATCAAGGCTGGCAGTCAAGACGGGAAACCGCACTTGGCCCATCTGGTCGAACATTTAACGTGCAGAAACATGGAGAAAATGAACAGACATTCCGGATTCGCCAACGCGTTTACCGGCGTCGAAAGAACACAATATTTTTCAACTGGACATGCTGAGGACCTTGGAGACGCCATCGAATCGTTAGTTAAAATTTTCCAGCCTTTACGCGCAAAACCGCAACGTGTTAAGGAAGAACTTCGGATCTTGCAACGAGAAAAAGCCGAAAACGGTGGCATTAGCGAGATGCTCTGCGAAGCTCAAGGCCTGGTTATTGGTGGAGATGCAATGGCCAAAAAATATCGAGCAAGCCGAAGGCGGCTTCGATCGTTGCTACCATTGGATGCCGAGGACTGCAACTCGTTTCACGAACGGCACTACCGCACCGGAAACTCAAGACTGACTCTAATTTCGCCGCTTCCAGCACAGGAGATCCTGGGTAGAATTCAGCTGGCGCTCAAGACGGAATACGCTACAGGTGCAGAACCCCCAGAACCCACGCTGGCTCCCCCCGCCCGTCGTCGGTTGATTTGGCACTACTACCCCAACACTTCAGCAACTTTCTGCGTCTGGCACAATCATCCGGCCGAGAGTCTGGCACAGAGATCATGCCTGCAGTTTGCTAACCGAATACTAGGTGGCCAAGGGCGACTTCACGATTCAATCCGTACTAAGAATCAAATCGCATATGGGGTTTACTCCAATGTGTCGCGACTCGATGACCAGCTAAGCCACTCTATCCTGATCAACTCCAAAATAACCAAAGTCAACAAAACTATCCACTTGGTTGCAGCTGAACTGGATCTGATCAACAAGGCTATGCCGACGGATAAGTTTCAGTTGGAAATAAACAACTGTTGTCGGAATTTGGACTTACTGGAAGAGGACCTGTACGGTCTATCCGAATGGTTGCGTCGCTGGAACTCAAACTCAGCCAGTTTGGTAACTCCGATGCAATTGCGAAAGACCATGCAGGCCATGACACCAGACTCATTCGCTGGATGGGCCAGTAGTTTTTTTCAACCGAAAAACCGTGATGCCTATCTGGCCGGTAACTTCGGTCCGATCGGTTGGCTCACCGCCCGCCGATTCGCAAAGGGACAATTCGCCAACTGAACCGTACCGTTGTTCGGGACAATTCCCGCAAATACTGCAGTGCCGTTAGTTCTCGATACTGGTTTCTCCAGCCTCACCGGTATCAGTCGCTGTGTCGGTCCCGTCACCGCCATTGAGCTCATCGAACCCAAGACCGCCCGTCAGTGTATCATCGCCACCATCGCCATTGAGGATGTCGTGTTGCGACTGACCAAGCAAAGTATCGTTGCCGGGACCACCTGAAATCGTGTCATTACCCACGCCGCCCAAGATCACGTCATCGCCAGCGCCGCCACCAAGAATGTCTAACCCCTCATTACCGAAGATCGTATCGTCTTCGGCGCCACCCTGGATGTTGTCTGAGCCCGATCCGCCAATCACAAAGTCCGCGCCTTGCCCACCAGAAATCGAGTCGCGACCATCACCACCAAATAAGCCGTCGTCCCCGTCGCCGCCATTGATCAAATCGTCCGCAGGACCACCGTAGATACAGTCCGCACCAGCAGCTCCAAAGATCTGATCCGCGCCAGCACCGGCTTCGACCAAGTCATCCCCGCCAAACGCATAGATCGTATCCGCGCCATCGCCGCCCAGAATCATGTCGACGTCTTCGCCGCCCAGAATCGTATCGCCACCGTTACCACCATTGATAATGTTCATGTCTGGAGAACCAGCAACCGGGGCACCGCCGTCCAGCCAATCCCTGCCACCGCGACCGCTGAGGTTGTCGTTACCGGCACCGCCTTCAATGAAGTCCGGACTTGGACCGCCGACGATCGTATCGTCTCCGTCTTCACCAAAGATACTGGCTCCGGAACCTGGACCATCAACGGTGATCACATCGTCTCCCGATCCACCCCGAATCGTCTTGCGGTCGCGGAAATTAACAACGATTTCATCATCGCCATCGTTACCGTTGATGACCAGTTCTTTGACTGTCCCGGCAGGGAACGTCTCCGTACAACCATTCAGCTCTGCAGAAACCACTCCGTTCTCTCGTGACACATTGATCAGATCCGCGTCCCCGGTTCCTTCGATTGTCAGAATACCGTCCAGCAAATCCACCGCTGGACCACACAGATCCGTGCCACCAACAATCAACGATTCGCCGTTAGTTGCTACCTCACCTTCGGAAACAATTACGCTATCTGAGTCAATTTCAACTCTGAACCAACCGACATTTCCGTCGTTTGTCTTGAAGCCAGCGAAGAAGGTTCCGGAACTATCCAAACGAAGAAACCCCAAGTCCGCGATCGTTTGAGGATCAATATTGACACCTCGATCAAGGAAACCCACCGAAGCGATATCACCCATCACATCTCGAAAGGCAGACCCAACTCGGATAGTAACGGTACCGGAAGCAGGGTACAGCGTACATTCATAAGAACCAAAAAAAACTCGAAGATCAGGTCCAGCAATTAGCTGATCAATATCAAGCGTTTCTATGGGTGGCCCGCAAAATTCATTAACCTGAAAGTCAACTTCAACGCTTGCCTGACCACCATCCCAGGTAATGTCCAATACGTCAGCTTGAATCTCAGTTGCGACGAAGGCCGACGAAAGCGCTGCACCAAAAATGGCTGCGTGCTTGGTTGTGTGCTTAACGGATTTGGCAGGTTTGTTTCTCGTTGTCATTGGGACGCTCACTCTATGGAAGAAGGGAGGAACATCGCGTCAGTATGCATGTCAGCAATACACAACGCCAGAAACTTTATTATCGCAAGTCGCACTTACACGATAATGCAGCCAAACGCTGCGCGAAACGCGATTGTTTCTTATCGACACACGATAAGGCTCCCATCGAGTCATTGCAAACCAACGCACACGATTCCTTCAAACGCCCCACTTTCGATGGGAACAGATCGCGTCATGACGACAATATGGACAGATTTGCCGCCGAGAAAATTCGGATACTCGCCAAGCCTTTTGCAAACGCTCTAACTGGACCTTATCCGGGAGCGTCGGCAGGCGCCTTATGCACTACGCAGTAATACGTTAACAGCCAGGGTGCCATGTTTACGCGAGCGGTGGCGAGTATGTATGCCTTACCGATCAAGCATGCTCACGCCAACGTTGACCAATGCCTCATCCCTAGCGTAAGCATGCCATTGCGGGGAGTTGGCTTATTGTTGCAAAGGCGTGAACATGGCACCCAAAATCAACGACACAAGACACCAACTATTCAATTCACCTTGGATGGACCCGCCGAAAACGTTCAGTGGGCTAAACCAAATCATTAACGGATAGCCCCGATGGTACAGCACGTTGTAGCCACGCGTTACAGCGCCAGCAACAAGCGACTTGGAGCTTCCAGGTATCCTTTGACTTCGTTCAGGAATCGAGCCGCCGCAGCGCCGTCGATTAGGCGATGATCGTAGGAAATGCTGAGCGGCATCATCAGACGGATCTTGATCTCGTCGTCGACCACGACCGGCATCTTGCGAGAGCGACCAATCAACAGGATCGCCGTCTCAGGCACATTGATGATCGGCGTCGAATACGTTCCGCCAATCGCACCCAGGTTGCTGATCGTAAACGTACCACCGCGCAGATCTTCGATCGAAAAATCATTATTGCGAACGCTGGTTGCCATATCGCTTAACTTCCGCGCGATCTCCGGGATGCCAAGCTGATCCGCAGAACGCAACGATGGAACAACCAGGCCGCGATCCGTATCAACCGCGATGCCAACGTTGACGTATTCCTTGTAGATAATTTTGCCTTCTTCAAGATCCACCGAAGCGTTGATCACTGGATGGTCTTTCAGCGACTTGGCAACCGCTTTGATCAAAAACGGCATCGTCGTGAGCTTGATGTCCTGTTCAGCATAATCCTTCTTGCTGGATTGCCGAATCTCTTCCAACTCCGTGATATCCGCATCATCAAAATTGGTAACGCGTGGACAAGTTTCCCAGGACTCGTGCATCTTGCGAGCAATGGTCTGGCGAATCTTGGGCATCTTTTCAATTCGAACTGGACCGTGGCCATCCGATTGCTGCCCGGCAGAAACGGCTGTTGCCGATCTTTGCGATCCGCCAGAACGGACTGCCTGCATCAAGTCATCCCGGGTGATTCTTCCCAGGTCACCGCTGCCAGTTACCGTTCCCAGGTCGATCCCGACTTCGCGAGCCAAGCGACGGATGGCAGGGCCGGCGGCAACCTGATTTGCCGGTACACTGCTGCCACTTGAACTAGGAGCCGCTGCTGCTGGTGGCGCCGCCTTGGCAACCGCCGGGGCGGGCTTGGCCGGAGCGGACGGAGCGGCAGGCTCCACCTTTTCGACAACCGTCTTCGGAGGAGTTGCAGGCGCCGCCTGGACCGCTGGTTCGCTGGCGGTTTCAGCGGGAGCTTCTTCAACAGCCGGTGCAGCTGCTGCCGAGCCTTCCAAAGAAACAATCAAGCCACCGACCGCGACCGTGTCACCTTCGGAGACATGAATCTTGCTAATCGTTCCGGCCGCATCAGACGGAACCGATACCGTTGCCTTATCTGTTTCCAGCTCGATCAGGTCCTGGCCCTTCTCGACGGTTTCCCCTTCACTGACGAAAACTTCGAGCACATCGCCGGACTCGACGCCATCACCCAAATCTGGAATCTTTACTTCGACTGCCATTTTCTAAACATCCTAAAATTCTTGACTCAGCTTTGATTACGCGTACAGAGGACTGATTTTGTCTGGATCAACATCCAGTTCCTTGATCGCCTTGGCAACTTCTTCCGGCTTCACCTTGCCCTGTTGGCTCAATTGATACAGCGTTGCGATTGCCACGAACTCACCGTCCACTTCAAAGTGCCGACGCAGATTCGAACGCAACTCACTGCGTCCCATCCCATCGGTACCCAAGGCCAGCATTTCACCTGGCAGGAACTTGGCAATTTGTTCCGTGTGGGCTCGCACATAATCGCTGGCAGCAATAAACGGTCCTTCTGCACCTTTCACTTGCTGCTCCACGAAACTAACCCGTGGCTTCTCTTTCGGATGCAACATGTTCCAGCGGTGGCATTCCTGAGCATCCCGGCCCAACTCGGTGTAACTGGTAACGCTCCAGACATCACTGGAAATATTAAACCGATCTGCCAGGATCTCCTGACCGCGAAGCACGCAGTTCAAGATCGCACCACTTCCCATCAATTGAACATGATGCTTGGCAGCTTTAACCTTGTTGCTGCGGAACTTGTACATCCCTTTGATAATGCCTTCTTCGCAACCTTCCGGCATCTCAGGCATTGGGTAATTCTCGTTGCCTGCCATCAAGTAATAGATCGCGGTTTCGCCATCGACGTACAACTTCTTCAGTCCGTCCATGATGATCGTTGCCAATTCGTAGTGGTAAGCCGGGTCATACGCACGAACCGTTGGGAACGCCATGGCGTTAAGCAGGCTATGCCCGTCCTGGTGTTGCAGGCCTTCACCGTTTAGCGTTGTTCGACCGGCCGTACCACCGATCAGGAACCCTTTGGCTCGCATGTCCGCAGCAGCCCAGATCAAATCGCCAATCCGCTGGAAGCCAAACATCGAGTAATAGATAAAGAACGGAATCATGTTGATGCCGTGAGCACTGTAAGCCGTTCCGGCAGCACAGAACGAAGACATCGAGCCAGCTTCAGAGATCCCCTCTTCCAGTAGCTGTCCGTCCTTCGCTTCCTTGTAATACATCATGGAATCGGAATCGATTGGTTCGTACAGCTGCCCAGCGTGAGCATAAATCCCGATCTGCTTAAACATCCCTTCCATACCAAACGTTCTCGATTCGTCGGGAACGATTGGAACAATGTTCTTGCCGATTTTCTTGTCACGGCAGAGGTTGGTCAGCAGTCGCACGAATGCCATCGTGGTCGAAATTTCTTTTCCGTTGTCACGGTCGACAACCTTTCGAACATCCGCATACGAAGGAACTTCCAGTTTCGGAATCGTGGTCGGACGGGAAGGAATTGGTCCTCCCAACGCCTCACGACGTTCCCGCATGTATTTGATTTCGACGCTGTCTTCGGCAGGCTTGTAAAACGGTGCCTTGCCGACTTCTTCATCGGAAATCGGAATACCAAAACGGCTGCGGAACTGCAGCAATTCCTCTTCGCTGGCTTTCTTGAGATTGTGAGCAACGTTGCGGCCTTCGCCAGCTTCGCTCATCCCATAACCCTTGATCGTTTTGGCCAGAATCACAGTCGGTTGACCTTTGTGTTCAGCCGCAGCCTTGAACGCTGCGTAAACTTTTTCTGGATCGTGGCCGCCGCGACGCATGTTCTCAAGTTTTTCGTCAGAGTAATTTTTCACCATCTCCAACAACTCAGGATGCTTGCCAAAGAAATGCTCGCGAATGTAACTGCCCGGCATTCCCACGTACTTTTGGTACTGACCGTCAACGATCTCGCCCATACGCTTGACCAGCAAACCATGCTCGTCTTTTTCCAACAGTGGATCCCAGTCATCGCCCCAGACGACTTTGATCACATTCCAACCAGCCCCACGGAATAGTGCCTCCAGTTCCTGAACGATCTTGCCATTACCGCGAACTGGCCCGTCCAATCGTTGCAAGTTACAGTTGATCACGAACTTGAGATTCTCCAGGTTCTCGCGAGCCGCCAACGTGATCGCGCCCAAGGATTCCGGCTCATCACATTCACCATCGCCAAGGAACGCCCACACCCGTTGATTGGAGGTGTTCTTCAAGCCACGATCGCAGAGGTACTCGTTAAACCGAGCCTGATAGATCGCCATGATCGGACCAAGTCCCATCGAGACCGTCGGGTACTCCCAGAAATCTTCCATCAGCCAGGGATGCGGGTAGGACGACAGGCCGCCTTCCTCTGCCAATTCACGACGAAAATTCTCCAGGTTCTTTTCGTTGAATCGGCCTTCCAGAAAACCTCGCGAATAAACACCAGGCGAGCTGTGACCCTGGAAGTAAACATGGTCGCCGTCGTATCCCGACTCTCCGCGACCTCGCAGGAAATGATTGAAGGCTATTTCGTACAAAGTTGCCGATGAGGCAAAAGTCGATATATGCCCACCTACGTTTGAAACTTTGTTGGCTCTGGCCACCATCGCCATCGCGTTCCAACGAACGATACTTTTTAACCGACGTTCGATTTCTCGATTGCCAGGAAAAGCTGGTTGGTCATCGACATGAATCGAGTTGATGTACGGCGTGTTCGACTTAATCGCAATGTCGACGCCTTCGTTGCGAGCCCGCGCCTCGAGAATCGATAGCAGATACTGGGCACGTTCTTCGCCCTTGCTGTTGATTACGTATTCGAGCGAATCGATCCACTCCTGCGTTTCCGCCGGATCTACATCCGAAACTTGCGAAAGGTAGGATGACTTCTGCTGTGAATTTTGTTGTGTCGGCTTTAATACGTCTGACATAATTGCCCTTAGGGATGAAGGTAACCAGCGTCAAAGACGTACAGCAAGTCTTTAACGTTGCTCACCAAGAGTTGGGTGATTTAACGGCCCAAAACGTGTCTAAACACCGTCTATTCCGTTTCATCGAACGAAGCAAATCCGCGACAATCCAAAATCCCGAACCGTCGTCAAATAAGAACGAATTGCCCCAGTCGCGATGGCATAATTGTCTTAAATAGACCTCGAAAAGTAAAGCAGCCGATGACACCAGAACGCTGTATTGCGGTTTGGTGAACGTTTTTCGCGATCTAGATAACGTTAACTGCTACCACAACGACCCTCGCCCCCCCTTATTCGAGCTTGATGCCCAGCATTCACCCGTTAGGCTTGGCGGCCCGACACAGCGATCCACTAAACGGGGATTTCTCGTCTCGCGATGCTGGTCTCCATCTCCGGCGTTGACGAAATCGTGCTGCGATTAACCAGACAGCCTGTCAGTGCTCAGGGCACCGAAATGAAGCCATTGCCAACACCACCAAGGAACTCATCATCACCGGTGCCACCTATTGCTTGCCCTCGCTAGCACACGCCCCGGTAACTGATATTCAGTCACGACTGGGAATATTCTACGATCTGCCGCCGACCCGCAATGTGATGTAATTCGCGGGTACGAATCTCAGTCATGGAGGACTGCGTCGTGCAATCCATCAAGAACTCCGCCGTAACAATCATCCTGCTATTCCTGTCTTACGGTGTATACCAAGTAATCACTCAACCGCTGCCCAACGACTCGGAATCTGTGAGCACCGACATACTCCAGATCACTGATCCGACGCAGCCACGCGAACCGGCGTTCACGGAATCACCTAACGATTTCCTCACGAGTCTAAAAAGTCCGGCGGCGAGCAGTTCATTCGACAAACAAAATGACTTTGAGTTCAACTCAGACGACGAGTCAATTCCTCCACAATTACTGGAACTCGAAGCTCCGGAATCGATGTCATTCCAACAGAACGCCCTCGAAAGACCACAACCACCGGCAAGCTTGCCTGCAGCAGATCGCTTGCCCGAAGACAATCGGTTCGAGAACAGTTTCAATCCGTCATTTTCCAAAGAAACGACTGGCATCAACACAAACCAGAACCGATTCCCCGTCGCGCACGCATCCAACCCAAGCGACTTCGCGCCCGATAACCAGTCCACCCGAGTCGTCGATTACCAAAACAACTTCAACACTGCACCGGCAACGGATTCCCAGCATCTCGCTTCAGACAGCCAGATCATTCCGCAGACGTTAACGACAGGAGTCGCCGAGCGACCGAGTACCGGCAATCTGGAATCAGGCAACAACCTGCTTCGTCCCAACCCACAACCAACTTTGGCCGAGTCCTGGCCGATGATCCAGAGCCTGGTCGCGGAATCAAAATTCCAGGAAGCGTTGACACAGCTGTCGCAATTCTATCGCACTGAAAACTACGACGCGGCACAGCTGGATCAACTGCTTGATTGGCTCGACGCTTTGGCAGCAAAAGTAATCTACTCCTCAGAACATCATTTGCGATCAACGCCTTACGTCATTCAACCGGGCGACACGATCGGGTCGCTGGCCAGACAATGGCAAGTCCCAGCCCAGTTGATATACAACGTCAACGCTCGCAGCATTGCCGATCCGAACCAGTTGCAGCCGGGTACGCAGATCAAACTCATTGAAGGTCCGTTCGATGCGGAAATCAATTCGCAATCCGGCTTGATGACGTTGTACCTGGACAATCTCTACGCCGGACGATTCGCGGTTCAACCCGGCCCCTCTGTGGCACCTGGTGAATTTCAAATCGTTGACAAGTCAGTCAGTGATCAAACCGACCGACCGTTCTGGATGCAGTTGAACAATGGCGGTTCGATCTTTGCATCGACTTCGCGACCCAACGATTCGAATGCGATCAGCATGAACCAACAGGAAGCGGAGGAAGTCTTCTCGATCCTGTCGGCGACTTCGCGAATCCGCGTGTTGCGTTAATAGTGTTGCGTCAATAAAAACGCAGACGCAGCGAACATCAGCGAAAGCCAATGGAATCTGAGCTCAGTCCACTGGCGTTCACGGGCTAATCGACCGGTTTTTAGCGGTATAGCGGCTGCATGCGGAATAGTGGCATCGTCTGCTGGCAAACCCAACTCTTTTCCAGTATTTCTCAAGTCGGACCAAAGGTGTCCAGTCGTTTGACCAGAGTTGTCATCTGACTTAGCGATAAGAGGAGTGTTCAAAGCACAACACTCAATCATCGTGGAGTCACACATGGCCAAGTTTTATATCCAATCTGGTACCGTCCAATATCTCGTTCAAGCTGAAGATGCAGAAGCAGCAGCTCTGTGGGTACTTAACAAAATCATCAACCGCTGCCTCGAGCAAAACACCCCGACAGATTTGGTCGCGTCGGAGCTAGTCCTCACCGCGAACGAACAACTTATCTGCCGCGCCTCGATGGCTCTCGATCATTTCGACAGCGTCGTTGCCGTTAGCCAGATCGGCTTCGGACGAGATGAATCCGGCGTCTTTGACACTGAAATCCTGTTCAAGCAATGGAGCGAGTACGTCCTGGCAATGACTAACCTGTTCGATCAACTGTAATTAAGCTCGCTTTCGCTCCAACGGCTGCAAGAGTGAATTTCGGAAGGTGGAGGCTCCACCTTCCGAACTACATAATTCCACCTTTCAATATGAGTGGACGTTACGTGGACTCTCTTGCTTTGCACCCGAATATCATTCAGACTGCAGAGGCTTCAAGTCACGTCATACAAGGTCTGTCGAATGCATCTGTGGTTGTTGTTTCTGCTGGCAACCGGAATCCCCGGCGACAACAGCACGTACGAAGACGTCGATACGCTCGTGATTTGCCCGCCTGCATTCCAAGTCGCATTGAAACCGTGGCTGGAGTATCGCAAGCAACAAGGTTATCGAATCCAAGTCCAGACACCGTCTTCGAATTCCAATGGAATTGCCGATCAGATCCAAGGCGTAGCCCAAGCCAGTCCGCTGAAGAACGTCGTCTTGATCGGCGATGCCGCCGACAGCGCAGCGCCGAAAAACCAACTGGTCCCAACCGGTTTCGTGGCCGCCAAAGTGAACGTGAAATTCGGATCGGAACTCGAAATCGCCTCCGATCATTCTTACGTCGACATGAACAACGACGGGATTGTCGATTTGAACATTGGCCGCATTCCTGTCGACAGTGCCTCGCAACTCACCAATTACATCAATCGCGTCATCGAGTATGAATCGCGGGACAATAGTGGCGACTGGCAACGCAAGATTAACTTCATCGCTGGCGTCGGTGGCTTTGGCAATCTGGTCGACAAGATGATCGAACAATCAGTCAAGAAGATTGTGACCGATCTCATTCCGCCTGCGTACAACACGACGATGGCCTACGGCAGCTGGCGGAGTCCCTATTGCCCGGACCCGAGGCGGTTTTCGGAAACGACGATTTCCAGATTCAATGAAGGCTGCCTGTTCTGGATCTATGTTGGGCATGGAGATCGGAATCGACTGGATCGGGTCAAGATGCCGGATCGACAATTTGACATTCTCGACAATCGCACCGTATCCAAGATCTCCGCGCAGACCGGACCACCCATCGCCATTTTCCTTTCTTGCTATACCGCAGCGATAGACGCCGCACAGGATGGTCTTGGCGAACGGGTGTTCAATCAATCGCGTGGACCTGTTGCGGTGATCAGTGCGACTCGAGTTTCCATGCCGTATGCGATGAGCATTTTTTCGCTGGAGATGTTGGACGGCTATTTTCGCGGCGAAGCCAAAACACTCGGCGAACTTGTCAAACAATCCAAGCAACGCATGGTTCAATTCGATCCGGGCAAATCAGAATATCACCAACTTGTCGATTCGCTGGGCAAGGCCTTTAGCCCCGAGCCAGGCTTGCTGGAAGACGAACGCAAAGAGCACGTTCACTTGATGCATCTGCTGGGCGATCCGTTGCTTGAGTTGCAACGCCCGCAGGTTCTCGAACTGAAAGCACCAGCAAAGATTGACGCTGGGCAAACGGTTACGGTTTCCGGAATCGCAAAACATGCTGGCAAGCTGGAACTCGATCTGGCCTACCGCCGTGACCGATTTCGCGTCCGCCCCCCGCGCCGAAAGAAATACGAAGCCACCCATGCGAGCTTCACCAAGTACCAGGAAGTCTTCAACCAGGCCCAGGAACTCGTTTGTTCGAAGCGAGTTCTGGATGTCGAATCAGGCGCGTTTGAATTGGAACTGCAAGTTCCCGGCGACTGTTCTGGCGAATGTTTCATCCGCGGGCTGCTAAAATCCAACGGCTCGATTGCCGTGGGCTCGTCAAGGCTGTTCGTTAACGCCAACAAGTAGGTAGATTTACTTATAAAGTTGTTGATTGGCGGTTAAACAGTGAACTCGCCAGTTAGAAGAATTGGTTACGGAGAGTTCAATGCAAAAGCGTTGTCGGTTCTGCGGCGAGAAAATCAAAGCCGATAAAGAGTCTTGCCCGCAGTGTGGCAAGACTCTGATTGTCAAACCGAAAGATGAAGATAGCGAAACCAGCCTGGTTGGTCTTAGCAAGTGGGAAGGCAAGACCATTCCAGTCTGGATGATGATCCTGATCCTCGGCATAGTACTTTTCAGTTGCTACACAATGCTCAGCTCCGGTTGTGACCAGAGCCTCGAAGATCAGAACCTTGAAGATCAGCAAGAAGCTCGCTTACAGGAACTTGACCTTACCGGTAACCAGTTCGTAGTAAGCGGGAACAATCTTCAGCCCTTTGGCTTTCGCGATAATCGGTGAACGGGCCTCCAGCTCCTTGGCCGTCATCTTGGCGTTCGTTTTGACGACTCGCTCAACAGTTTTCTTGCCGGTGGTCTTGTTCACCGCTGGCAAAATATGAGCCAGCAAATGGTTCAGGTTGTAACCATTGTCACTGCTATCGATCGCTGCGGTGACCGCACCGCATGACTCGTGCCCCAGGACGACAATCAGTTTCGTCCCTAAATGTGCAACCGCGTATTCGATACTGGCGATAGACGAAGTATTGGCAACGTTTCCAGCTACGCGAACAACAAACAGCTCGCCGAGTCCGGTATCGAATACCAACTCCGGGATCACTCGGCTATCCGCACAACTCAAGATAATCGCAAACGGCTGTTGACCGCCTCCCAATTCTGCCCGGCGTCCACCGTCCTGGCGTTCGTGGGTTGGCTTGTCAGAGGCAAATCTCTTGTTACCGCTTTTCAGTTGTGTCAAAGCTGATTGAGCAGATACAGATTTCATAGTCTTCTTATCCTGTTGTCGGTTAAAGATATTGTTGAGTTCCAATTTACGTACGGCAGTTTACAAGGCTTCCGCGTCGCTTACCAGAAAGCTAAGCCCGTCGTTGACAATTTGTTCGTGGTCAAAAGCCAATTCAGGCAGCTCATCAACGCGAAACCATTTGGCATCCGCCGCGTCGTCCCCCGCCTGCAATTCCGCCTTGGCAGGAACATTCGCCACAAACACGACTGATATCACCCGAGTTCGCGGGTCACGATCAACCGTCGAGTACGCCTTGAGCTGACACAAATTGTCGTCCGATACCCGCAACCCAGTCTCTTCGAGCAGCTCGCGCGATGCAGCTTCTTCGAGTGTTTCATTTTCGTCCAGGAACCCGCCCGGCAATGCCCAACGTCCGGCAAAAGGGTCATGCTTTCGCTCAATCAGCAACAATTCC
Organism: uncultured Pirellulaceae bacterium; assembly: GCA_964641465.1. GTDB lineage: Bacteria > Planctomycetota > Planctomycetia > Pirellulales > Pirellulaceae > Mariniblastus. Next base: position 26,985 of record CAZXLW010000015.1, read on the forward strand.
CGCGGGCTGCTAGCGCCGCGGAAAATTAACAGGTCAACGGCCAAAGCGGGGCGTGGGTATTCGTATTCATAGTTCATAGTGGCGTTTTACGATTCTCTTGGCATATCGAAGCTTCGTTGATGACGGTCATTGTCGCATTCGGGCTCGGGTTCGGTTAGACAAGTCACACATGTAATTCGCGTTTCATGCGATGAATACAACTTTCATTCGTTGACCAACGAACGATGATCAGTCATCATCAATTGCATCATTTATTTTTACAGCACGCAAGTAATGACCATGGGTATGTCGATGAATTCTCGTTTCAGTCAACCACTCGTACTACTAATTGGACTCGCGTTCACAAGTCTGATTTTTTCCAGTCACGTCGAAGCGCAGGAAATCAGCTCTGCTAAGCAAGCAAGAATTGATCGCCTGAAGAAAATGGTCGATGATGCAGGAAGCCTTTTCAAAGACAAAGACTTCGACGGCAGTGCCGAGAAAGTACGCAGCGCACAAAAAGAGTTGCTTCGTCTGGCGTCCGGCAACAACCCGGCGATCGTTAAAGTATTGAAGAAAGACTACGATCGGATCGACAAAGCCCGTACCTTGCTCGAATCGCAAGGTCAGACTTTCGAGAGCATTCCTGACTTCAATTCATTGGCAACCGCAGCTATGGAAGCGGCGAAAAAAGGCTCCAGCTCCAAGGGTAGTGACAGCAAAGGATCAGACGCCAACGAGGGATCTGATGCGAAAGGCTCTGATTCAAAAGGATCCGATGCGAAAGGATCCGGTACCAAGGACGGTTCTGACTCGAAGGGCACCGAAGACATCAGCTTCGTGAATCAAGTCGCTCCGATCTTGATCGAGAATTGCGGCATGTGTCACATCGACCGTAAGCTAGGCCGCTACTCCATGACGAACTACAACTCCATCAAAAAGGGAACTCAGAAGGGAGTCGCTGTCAAACCACGCGACTTGGAAAAAAGCCGAATGGTTGCCTTGATCTCAAGCGGCAAAATGCCTCCTCGTAAAAGCGGCAAGACGGTTCCCGAAGAAGACTTGCAAGTCCTCAAGGATTGGATCGCACAAGGCGCGAAATTCGATGGGAAGAACAATCAAAAATCTGCCGACTTGGGTACCTACGTAAACACCGGTTCCGATGGAAGCGGAGCTAAAAAAGGTAGTGACACCAAGATCAGCAGTGGCGGCCGAGCCAACGGAAGTGGCAGCAAAGGCAGTGGCAGCAAAGGCAGCGGATCGAAGTAAAGGCAGATCTGAACGACGTCAACAAGCGGCGTCCAGGAACAGCCGTCCGCTGAACGCTGAAAATTGAATACTCACTCAGAAGCTCGCATTCTTGCGAGCTTCTGCTCTTTCATTGCACATCTGAGCGCTTACGATATAAATCGTGGCAACGATCAACGGCAAAGACGCGTTGATTTTCTCGAAATCGGCTCCTGATGGACTGGGCAAGTGCAATCTGACAAATCTTCGACTGCGTGGTTTTCACGGACCCTGGTCGCTTCTGTTTTTGGTATCGCCGTAATCGGTAGTGGCTTGATGCGGTATCTGGGACAACCGAATGGCGAGAAAGGGTTGTGGTTTGGAGTCGTGATGGGCGGGATCGCTCTGCTGGCGGCCGTTTGCTTTCGTTACGGAATGGTCACGCCAGCCCGAGTCATGATCTGGCTGAGCATTCTGTTTGTCGGCAGCTGGTTCATTTACGAGGCACTCATCAAGAAGGGGTTTGGCGAAGCCGAGCCCAGAATGCTGGTGATCATTGGATTGTCGGTTGCGACGGCAGTCTACTTTCTGCTCCAATACCGGACTGACGGAGCAGTTGCTTCACAGCAGAACGAATAACGGAGTTGCCGGATGAGATTGAATATGCGGAATACTGTTGCCCTGGTATTGGGCGGTGGACGTGGAACAAGGCTGTTTCCGTTGACCAGTATCCGCTCCAAGCCAGCCGTACCGCTGGGAGGCATGTACCGGCTGATCGATATCCCGATTTCTAACTGTATCAACAGCGATTTGAAGCGAATCTTTGTGCTGACGCAATTTATGTCGACCAGTTTGCACGGGCACATCCGGCGGGCGTATAACTTCGACTATTTCAGTGGCGGGTTCGTTGAGGTTTTGGCTGCCCAGGAAACGATGAACGAAGGTACTGATTGGTACCAGGGCACCGCCGATGCCGTTCGCAAGAATATCGTCCAAATCAACAAGCCGGATATCGACACCGTAGTCATTCTTTCCGGTGACCAACTGTACAGGATGGACTATCGCGATCTGCTGCGTACTCACCACCAAAGTGGCGCGGCGGCGACCATTGCCTGCATGCCTGTGTCGCGACAGGACGCCCGCGGTTTCGGAGTCATGCAGTTGGATGATTCAGGTAAAGTGACTGGCTTCGTCGAAAAACCGCAAACAGACGAGGAAATTGACGCCATTCGCACCGACCCTGCCTGGATCGATGCCCGTGGTATTAACAGCAACGGGCGGGATTGCCTGGCGAGTATGGGGATCTACGTTTTCAATCGCAAGCTGTTAATCGAATTGCTGCAGTCAAACGATCACGCGGACTTTGGTCGAGAAGTTTTCCCGGCCGCGCTCAGCAACCACCACGTCCAGACCCATCTGTTCGATGGATATTGGGAAGACATCGGAACGATCCGTTCGTTTTACGAAGCGAACTTGAGCCTGGCCCAGAGCAACCCCGTGTTTGGCCTGCGAACGCCGAAGGCTCCGATCTATACACGTGCAAGGTACCTGCCGCCAACGCATATCTCTGGCGCTTCGGTGAAGGACAGTTTGATCGGCAACGGATGTGTTATTGGTGAGGGATGCACAATCGAAAACAGCGTGATCGGCATCCGTACGGTGCTGGGCAGCAATGTCACGATTCGCAATTCGATCGTTATGGGTGCTGACTTTTACGAAAACGAACCGGGGGCCGTTCTTGAATCGGCGGACCACACCGTGCCGATGGGTATCGGTGATTCAACCGTTATCGACGGCGCGATCATCGACAAGGACTGTCGGATCGGCAAGAACGTAACAATCGTAAATTCGTCCGGTGTCGAAGACTCCAGCCTGGAACATCCTGTCTGCGTCATTCGCGATCGCATCCCGGTGATTGTGAAAGAATCGCAGATCCCCGACGGTTACGATCTTGCCAGGATCATGGAACGCTCGGACGGTTGACAGACTACTTTGATCCAAGGAGTTACTGAACATGGAGAATTTTAAGCTCGTTCTCCCGGAACATCTAAACCACTATCAGTTTTTATTCGGCGGTTATCTTTTAAAATTCGTCGACGAAATTGCCTGGATCGCGGCGACGCTGGACTATCCCGGTTTCAACTTTGTCACGATCGCGATGGACCGAGTCGAGTTCCGCAAAAGCGTGCGCGAGGGTACGATTCTGAAATTCCAGTGCGAGAAAACCAAAACGGGAAGCACATCCGTTTGCTACAACGTCAATGTCACCAAAGCCAATTCCAAATCAGGTGATCTCGGAAGCGTGTTCGAAACGAATGTCACACTGGTCCGCGTCGATGAAAACGGCCAGAAAAAACCACTTACCGAAGATTAACTTTTTCGGCATCAACAATAACTCACGTTCCATGAACGACTGCCGCTTTGAGTAACTCCCGTGTTTGAGATTCGCAGCTTCCTGAATACCGACTCGCCCGCGATCGTTAACATCTGGCAACAGCAGAAACCGTTCCGATGTTTTTCGCAGGTCATGTCCCGGCAATTGTTTGACCGCATGGTCCTGGCAAAGCCCTATTTCGATGCCAGTGGATTTTTTCTGGCGATGGACGGCGATGAAGTTCTGGGGTTCGCTCATGCCGGATTCGGGGCATCGGCCGACAAGTCGGATGTCGATTGCTCTGTCGGTGTGGTTTCTCAGCTGCGAGTCATTCCGGGGGATGACCGGGACGAAGTTGCTGGCCGCCTGCTCGAATCATCATTGAATTACCTCACTGAGCGCGGAGCCAAAGAATGCTACGCGGCCGGCCGTTTTCCTGACTCACCGTTTTACGTTGGTATCTATGGCGGGAGCCGAATCCCCGGTGTCCCGGCAGAAGACGTCGAGATGGCGCAGTGGATGAGCAACTGCGGGTTCGAGCCGGGCGAACAAATCGCAGTCCTGCAACGGAATCTTCAAGGCTTTCGCCCTGCGGTCAGCCGAGCCCTGATGACCACTCGGAGGCAATTTCAGGTCTCGGCGATGGACCATCCGATGCTGCCCAATTGGTGGGAATGCTGCACATTTGGATGGTCGGAAGTCTACGGGTTTCAGATCAGCCGGCGATCCGATCAGGAAGTGGTCGGGAGCGTGCTTTTTTGGGAAATCCAACCTCTTTCGTCTCAATGGGGCAAGCGCACGATGGGACTGGTCGATCTTGCCATCTCACCGGAATCTCGTCAGCAAGGATTGGGAACATTCCTGATCATCGAATCGCTCCGGCAGCTGGCTGATAACGGCGTGGCATGTATCGAGTTGCAGGCCAGATCGTCTGACGAACCAACCCAGGCCCTGGCTCGTAAATTAGGGTTTGAGCAAATTTCGACTGGCCAGGAGATGCGGCGAGAACTGGCCCCGAAAAGCTGATTTTCGGACAGATTTTTAATGCCGTTCTGGTCGTACTCACTGTTGAAAAAACGAGAGTATTTAGATATTTTTTGGGAATTGCGGGGTGTGGAACGACTGTAGAGTCGTTTTGCGCGGTCAGGCGTTACCCACAGACTGCCTACAACATTTTTGAACAAATGAAATTCACCAATGGCTGAACAATCTAACGAACAGGTAATGATTCAGGCCCAGGGACTGTGCAAGTTCTATGGCCCGTTTGCTGCCATCAAAGATGTGACCTTTTCTGTACCTCGATGCCAGGTCTGTGCATTCCTGGGTCCCAACGGTGCGGGGAAGTCGACCACGATGAAACTGCTGACCGGTTTTCTGGCACCAACGCGTGGCGAAGTAAAGATCGCCGGTTTCGACATGTCGGAAGATCGCATCGAGGCCAGTGAACATATCGGCTATTTGCCGGAAAACGGGCCGCTATACGACGAGATGACACCGCGAGGTGCGCTCAAGTACCTCGCCGGAGCCCGCGGGCTTACCAGTAGGAAGCGAAGAGAGCGAATGGAGTTTGTTGCCGAGAAATGCAATTTGCAGGAAGTCTGGAACAAACCTATCAGTAAATTGTCACGCGGTTTCCGCCAACGAGTCGGCATGGCGCAGGCGTTGTTGCACGACCCTGACGTCCTGATCCTGGACGAACCGACCAGTGGTCTTGATCCCAATCAACTTGTCGGCATCCGGGAACTGATCCGGGATCTTGGCGAAAGCAAAACGGTTTTACTGTCGACGCACGTGCTGCAGGAAGTCGAAATGCTCTGCAGTCGCGTGATCCTGATCGACGAAGGCCAGCTTGTTTTTGATGACGATATCTCGGCGATGGGCAATCGAGACTCGATGGCCAAACGCTTTCACGAGCTGACAAAATTTGCCGTTTGAGATTTTCACAAAGAATAGAACCAAGGAATAACCACCAATGCGTTGGCATGTGATCTCAGCTGTTTTCTGGCGAAACGTAAAACAATATTTCTCCGGAGTGCTTGGCTACCTGTTCATAGTGGTCTTTGTCATGGTCTGCGCGATCATGACTTTCAGCGAACAGTTCTTCGCTGACAATCTGTCGAATCTGGATCAGCTTAGCAAATGGTTCCCGTCGTTGCTGCTGGTTTTCGTTCCGGCAATCACGATGAATGTTTGGGCGGACGAAAAACGACAGGGTACCGATGCGATCCTGTTTACGTTGCCAGCGTCCGATCTGGAAATCATGCTCGGGAAATACTTCTCCGTCGCGGCGGTTTACACGATCGCATTGTTGTTCTCGATGACGCAACTGATTGCCTTGTGGGTCATCGGGCAACCGGACTGGGGCGTGGTGCTGACCACTTATATCGGCTATTGGCTGGCTGGGTTGGCCATGCTGGCGATCGGCATGTTTGCTTCATCGCTGACCGGCATCGTTCCAGTGGCATTCGTTTTTGGAGCCCTGCTGTGTGCGGCGCCAGTTTTCGCCGGACAGTTTTTCGTCAACCTGCCCAAGACGATTGGCCAGCTTTTACCCGAGTCGATTGGCCCCAAGCTATCCAGTTTGTTCGCGATGGAGCAATTGGGAATTGATTGGAATTTGCAGGACTTCACCTTGGGACTGGTCCCGCTTTCGAATGTGGTATACTTCGTTTCGATCATTGCCTTCATGATGTACCTGAATTTGGTGGTCATCAGTCGTCGACACTGGAGCAGGGGACAGCAGGTTTCTCTGGGCGGCCAATTCGTGGTCCGGATCGCAAGTTTAGCTCTGGCACTGATCTGTTTTAACTTTGTCGTTGGCCAGATGTCATCTTCTTTAATGACTCGACTGGACCTGACATCGGATGGGCTTTACACACTCGATGGATCGACCAAGCGGACGCTCGCGAAAGCCAAGGAAGAAAACCGTCCGGTAACGGTACAAGCTTTTGTCAGCCGGGATGTTCCACGCAGCTACGTGAACACGAAAAAACAATTCACCGGACTGCTCCGCCAGTTCCAATACTTTGGCGGCAACAATGTTGATGTTCGCTTTGTCGATGTCCTGCCCAACAGCCCGGAAGAAATCGAAGCCAAGCGACTGGGGATTGAACCTCGATCGGATCGTAGCGAAGTCGCCGGACGAATCGTCGAACAGGATGTTTATCTGGGCGCGATGGTGTCGAGTACGCAGGACGACGCAATCCTGCCGTTCGTCGACAATGATTCGTCGATCGAGTATCAGCTGACTCATTCGATTGCAACCACAACGGACAAGGGCCGCAAGTTAACGCTCGGCATTGTCGACACGGACACGTTCTTTGCTGGACCGGAAATCGAAGGACGTCGAGTCCCTTGGGCGTATCACCAAACGTACTCGTACCTGAAAACGCAATACAAAATCAAAAACATCAGCCAGGAAGATCTGCTGAGCTACGTCGATAGCGGCGCTGCTCCTGCTGACGGAGAAGAAGCTGCCGATAGCGAAACAAAAACCGCGCCTGATGTGTTGCTCGTTGCTGACCCCAGCAGTTTGGCCGATCCGTCGACCGACGCACTCATTACTTACATGCAAGCTGGTAACCCGGTGATTTTCCTTGCAGACCCACTGCCATTTTTATGGACGACTCGTAATCCGATTCACATCGGTGTTCTCAATGCACCGAACCAGCCTCGGATCTCGCCTCGTTCGCAATACGCCCAGGTCCTGACCAGTTCTCCGATGGCCAAGGCAGACAACGGACGTTGTACTCGCATCTTGAACGCGATCGGTGCCGAATGGAACAGTGGTCAGGTGGCTTGGAATCTGTACGACCCGCACCCGAACTTCAAAGGTGCCTGGATTGATCAGACGGGCCAGTCCACGTGGCCGGAGTTGTTTGGTCCGTACGAAAGTGCGTTCGTGTTCGTCAAAAATTGGGGCGACCACAGCGCATTCAACCGCGAAAGCAATGTTTCCAGTGGACTGAAGGAACTACTGTTCTTCTACCCGGGCAGCGTTCGCCAATCAGCGGAAAGCAATCTTAAGTTCACACCGTTAATCTCTCTGGAAACGGAATCCGGCACGATCGACTGGGACGATATCACCGAAACGCCGGTCCAGGTGGCCAGTAAATTCAACCCGCGTACCGGACGGATCTCACAGGAACGCGAAACGATGCGCAGCCAGATCACGAGCGATGATTTGGTTCGCATTAATCCAGCACCGCCCAGATTCATTGACGAATCGGGGCACATCCTGGCCGCTCACATCACAGAAGAAAAAGAAAACGGAATCAATGTCGTCTTCATCGCCGATGCGGACTTTGTTTCTGATCTGTATTGGGAACAAGTTGGCCCGGACGGCCTGGATTTGAAACTCGACAACGTATCGTTCTTGCAAAACGCGATCGAAGTCCTCGCGGGTGAAGAAGCCTTTGTCGCGCTGCGAAACCGCCGCCCGAACCCGCGGACGCTGGCCTATATCGAAAAGGAAACGGAACAGTATCGCACCGAACGGGCGAAGGCTCAGGAGACCATTGAACGCGAAATTCGCGAACAGCTCCAAGCCCAACAGGATAAGCTGGACGAAGAGGCCGCCAAGATCGAAGGCGACCAGTCGCTTAGTTTCTTTGAAAAGCTGCAACGGACAAGCCAGGAGGCTTCGGACGCGCAACGTCGCTTCGATTTGAAGAAAGACAAGCTTGATCGCGATTTGAAGATCGAAATCGACGAACTGCGATCAGAAGAACAAAACAAAATTCGGCGAACCGAAGGCTGGGTCCGTATGCTGGCCATCGGGTTCGCTCCACTGCCGGCATTCCTGTTGGGATGCCTCGTATTCATCGTTCGAAATTTCAACGAACGCAGTCAGGTCAAAGCTTCAAGACGCGCGTAGCCGTCGGAGTACACGATGCCCAAACGAATGAATGATTCCACCAAGACGTTATGGTTTGCCGGTACCGGTATCGGTATGCTGCTGCTTGCGATTGGCACCTATTTTGTCAATCAGCCTGCCAAAAGAACTGACTTTGAATTAGTCGGGCAGCCATTCTTTGAAGAGTTCGAAAGCAGTAGCCAGGCAAGCACACTGGAAGTTGTCGCGCTCGATCCAGATTCTGCCCGCATGCAACAGTTTCGCGTGGAGGAAAAGAATGGGATCTGGACGATTCCGTCGCACAACAACTACCCGGCAGAAGCCTCCGACCGACTGGCCCGAACATCCAGTTCGCTGATCGGCCTGACGCGAGAATCATTGGTCGGCCGGTTAGCTGCCGATCATGAACGATTCGGAGTTATCGATCCGCTCAACGAGGAAACCGTCGATCCGGAATCAACCGGCAAGCGTATCACGCTCAAGGATGGTGACGACGAAGTTCTGGTCGACTTGATCATCGGTAAAGAAGCGGGCGATGAAGCAGTCTCGATCGCCGAGATGGGTTTCGACCAGCAACAACGCAAGACCAGCTATTACGTACGGCATCCGGGCGAATTGCAGACGTACAAAGTCGCGTTGGAATTGGACCTGTCGACGAAATTCTCCGATTGGATTCGGCCCGACCTGCTGGACCTGGAAGGCGCTGAGATCAAGCGGATGGACATCGACAACTACGAGTTGGAGGCTGAAGCCGATCCACTTGGCCGGGTAGCTCGCCTGTTCAAAAAGCAGGGCGACCAGATGAAGTTCAGCCGCGACTCCGGGTTCGGACCTTGGACCATGGAAGAACTGGACGGAGAAACATTCGACCTGGATTCCGAAAAGATCAATACGGCCGTCACGACTCTCGACAACCTCAAGATCGTCGGCGTGCGAAAGAAGCCAACTTACAATGACAAACAGATCCTCAACTCCGATTTCAGCGTCAATGAGATCCCGCAAGAAGAGCTTCAAGAAAATCCACAACAATACATTACGGCAAGAACTCAATTGCTCAACGCGCTGAGTGACAATGGTTTCAACCTGACACCTGTCGCGCAGGGCTCTCAGGAACTTACGATCGTCCCCAACGCCGGTCAAATGATTGTTGGGCGGGGCGATGGAGTCGTCTACACGTTGCTGTTCGGTAACGCGGTTAGCGGCGATGAAAACGAGATTGAAATCGGCGTATCCAGTTCGGATGCTGAGCAAGGAAGTGAAACTGAATCGGATGAAACGAATCCGGACGAGGCGTCAGATCCAAATGCTGTCGATGCAGCCGATGGTTCGGAGGCTGAGGACAAGGAAGCCGTCAAGAATCGCTTCCTGATGATTCGTGTCGATTTCAATGAAGCGATGCTTGATGGGAAACCGGTCTCGCCTGTGGAGCCTCAGGAACCGACCAAGCCCGAAGGCTATGTTGCTGCTTCGGAAAAAGAAGAAACGCCCGCTACAGACCAAGAGCAGGCTACGCCGGCGGAAAATGCTGACGATGCCACTGGATCCGAAGAACCGAATCAGGAACCGGTAGACGACAGGCCTGAAGAGTTCAAACAATTCGATGCCGCGATGGCGGAGTTCGAAAACCAGAAAACCAAGTACCAGATGGATCAAGCCAAGTTCGAAAACGATAGCAAGCAATTCCAGGATCGCGTCGAAGAAGGCAAGAAACTGGTGAGTGAATTGAACCAACGATTTGGCACTTGGTTTTACGTTATCTCTGCCGACAATCTCGATTCACTGCAATTGAAGAAGGACGATCTGGTTACGGCGAAGGAAAAGCCAGCCGATGCAGGAATGGCAAACCCAGGACTGCCAACAGGTCCCGCAGGTCTTCCAACACGACCAAACATCAATCTCGGGAATGTACTCGACGGAGTCAGCCCGAGTGCTCAGGAACCTGCTGATTCAGAACCCGAAGCACCGTCTGAATCACCAAAACCCAATGACCCGCAAGATCAGCCACCCACAGGCACGGAAGATCAGCCACCC
>CAZXLW010000015.1:37550-43954 GCA_964641465.1 uncultured Pirellulaceae bacterium
AAGATCAGCCACCCACAGGCACGGAAGATCAGCCACCCGCAAGCACGGACGAACAACCTGTCGAGGAATCGGAATCTTCCGGCGGTGGGTAGTCATTTACCTTACTACTCAAACTGAGCATCGTAGCTTTGCGCCCGCGCCTTTACTTGCGTTAGACCTACGTCCCATTCGGCTCATCAGAAGATAGAGCGCCGGGCTGGTTTTCGTCAGCAGTTCTTTTCCCGGTCACCAGCGTAAATCCTTTCGATCGTGAGATACTCAACGGCACGCAAATCATCGAGGCGTACAGTGCGAAGTATCCGAATGTTGGCAGCGCCATTTCCCACACGTAGAAATCGAAATCGATAAACGCCACCCAGACCCCCGAAACCAACACGAACAGCCCAAAGCAATAACCAGCACTCCATCCAATTACCCAAACGCGCTGGAATCGAAAGCTGAACCAGACCAACGGGAGCGTTAGCGCGCCAATAGCCGCCAAATAGATTGAGGAGAGAATCAGCATCGAATCTGCCTGTTCTCTCGATTCCTTGAGTTTCAAAATTCGAGTGGCGTTCAGGTTTTCTTCCGTAACAAGAACTTGGTTCATTTCTATGATGCCGTCCGGACCGGTTTCCGGAAAGTACTGTGTTGAACCAACGGTTAGCTCATTGGACGACATTATCAGATTTGTCAGCACCGGCCGCGGAATCGCCAGCGCCAAGGCGCAAACAAAAGTAATTGCGAACAGCTGCTTCAATGCCAGCAATTCCGGCTGCTCACCGTCTCGAATCAGTTGCCAACCAAATCCAATTCGCATGATCCACAGTGGAAATTGTGCTGCCATCAACATCGCAAAACAAACAAGCGGGGTGGCACAGATTATGAAAATCAGATCGCTCGGCGGCTGCGACCTTGTTAGATAAGCCATGCCCAAAACACTTCCTACCAGCACGGGCAAAACAAACAACAACGACATCGACAACCGGTAGAAGTAGCTGCCGGTCCCGAACACTGACCAGATTGCAGCGTGAATAATCGTGCAAATAGCCAACACGCAGACGAACGGGAAAAATAATTGGAAATATGAAAAGGCAAACTCTGCCAGGAAAAGCAGGCAAAGAATTCCAACGCCTGTGAGAATCGCGAAATATTTATAATGACGAAAATGAGACATCGGATAGCCCAGCCTTTCAAGTTTCGGTTGCTCGTAACCACTTCGCGTTCAGGCGATAAATATTGCGCACAATGGCGATCCCGCGTGCTGCAGGATTCCGGCCTCAAAACCAATATACCCTCGCGAACAAAAAGCGGTTTCCCATGTCAAACCTTTGAGCAGATTATCGCATGGCACGTCTCCGATAGGTTGTATTACCAGCACGCAATCCTCGATCGCTATGTGTCGGCAGGAGCCTCCACCTCCCAGACACGCAACCCTCACCTAACTTCCTGCGACGCGACTCTCTCTCCCCGGAATCAGGAAGGACGCCACCCATTGAAAGACGATTTTTGGCCTCGCGAAAAGAAATGGCGTGATATTGCCACGCGATCGCGTAAAATTCATCGAGCGAAACAGCTTGGGGAAACCTATCCACGCATCTCGGAGTCTCAACTCATCGAAAAAGAATCTCTTAACGTGCTGTTTGTATGTTCGATGAACCAGTGGCGGAGCCCTACGGCAGAGAAGATCTATGCCGACAAAGCACTTGTGAACACGAGATCTGCGGGGACGAGCAAGAGCGCGCGGCGGTCAGTCAATTCAAACGATCTCAAATGGGCAGACGTGGTATTGGTGATGGAGCCGAAACACAAGCAGCGGTTGAAAGCCCAGTTCCCAGGCGAACTGAAGTACAAGGAGTTGCATGTTCTAGATATTCCAGATGAATACAAATTCATGGATCCAGAACTCATTGCCGAAATCACCAAATCCGTCGACCCGATCGTTGCCAGAGTGGAAGATTGATGTTAGGTAAAATCGGCCGTTGGAATATCATCGGATGAAATATCAGCTCACGGTCAATTCCAAAAACGCAAACCGAAACCTTGGCTAACAAACGAGAACTGTGGCCGACAAACCGGGGCCTAACGGCCGGCGGCTGATAGAATTCCGATCGGAACACCGAGCGTGATACACAACCGAGCATAACTGGCCGGACCAACTACTCATCGCCATTCTTGCCTTGATGACTGCGGCTATGGACAACGGCATCCAACCCAGTTTTCACCAACACAAACAAGATGACCAGGAACTTTGCTGATCCAAAAATCATCACCAAAAAGAATCCCGCCATAATGCATACGTGCAAAAACACAATCCGTTTGTATGGCCGGAACATTTCATCACTGGCCGTCGTGTTCAGGTATTCGCCACCGAGGATGTAATTCCGGTAGAACGATATGCCATGGCTGACGATCAAAGCAAAGATCGACAACAAACCACCAGTCGGAATCGACTTCGCAACACTGACCAGAAGATTCTCTTCGAACGGCGAAAAGCCGTCCAACAATCCGTTCCCACCGCCCACGCTCAGCGCTATCATCAAGAAGTTGCCGTGTACAAAACAGAAGCCAAAAAAATGCACCGTGAAGAACCCGGCAAGAAATACATTGGCAAAAATGCTATCAACGCCGTGTTTGTCTTCGCTGCTCGAGGCCAGAGAATCATCAGGCTTGGCCTTCAATATTCGCAGAATAGCGAACATCCCGATGACCAGGTTTTCACACCAGTAAAACAAGACCAACGAACCGATGTCCCAGCCAAACATCAAACACAAAACCAATGGCAACAGATTGGCCACCACCAACCCGATCAGAGACGTGCGATCAGTTTCGGACAACCAGTTTAAGATCTTGTTATACAAATCATTTCACCCAATCGTTCCAACTTAATTTAATCAGTGCAGCTTAACGGCATGATCAAGTTGCGATGCTCAGTATCGGCGAAAAGATCTGGAACGCAATAATCGCTATCTCACAGCGCATAAAAAAAACCTGCCGAAGTTCGACAGGTCATTGCTGAGATAACAACTCGTTCATTGTTGGCGACTATTTGAATGCGCTGAGCTTTTCGATCAGTGCATCTACCGCTGGCTTCAAAACACCCATGATTCCACCATCACCAATTCCGCCCAAAGCACCAGTGATCGACTCGATAAACTTGCCGATAACACCTTGAGACGCGGCTTGGGCTGGACCTGTGAGCTTATCCAAACCGAGACCATCAATCGAACCGGTGAGATCCGTGATCTTGGTCGCCAGGCCAGACGCATTCTCTGAGGTAACGTTTTGGAATCCGTCAGTGATCCCAGTGAACTTGCTCTGCAAGCCAGACATGTCGAAACCACCGAAGTCGATGTTGGCCATATCGGTCATACTACCCGCGGCATCAGAAAGTGCACCGGTAACTCCGTCAGCTGCCTTGCCGGCCATGTCTCCAGCATTAGAAACGGCTCCGGCAACTCCATCGGCCGCTTTACCAGCCATGTCCGCAGCATTTTCGGCACCTGGCATCAGGAACTTCCAGCCAAGAAACACCAATGCGCCCAGCAGAATCAGTGGGAACAGCATTTTGAGCAAGCCTCCGCCAGCACTCGCGGCATCTCCCGCTGCACCGGAAACCGCGCGACCGGCGTCTCCAGCCGCTCCCGAGACCGCGCGACTTGCATCGCCTGCTGCTCCGGTAACCGCTGACGCAGCGCCTTTGACTGAGTCCGCCGCGCCGCCGAACATGTCACCGATCCCAAGTGAACTGGTCAGGCCAGCTGGCATCGCACTACTTAAAAAACCCTTTTGTTCGCCAAGCAGCGAACCCAAGCCGACTGCATCGAGAGCTTTGCTCTTCACGTGTCGGCCGATCACCCCCATGACAATTGGAGCAACCAATTTCATCAGCGTTCCCATCATCGAGTTGTCGATGCCGAGGAACTTGCCGATCGACCCAAGGATTCCAGATTGGTTCTGTCCAAATACCGTGTCCAGGACGCCACCACCTGATTTCATCAAGTCTTTTTCATTGCCGCCGCCGAGCAAATCGCCCAGCTTGTCGAGGACACCGTCATCGTGACTTTCAACAGCGCGGAAAATATCTTGTGCTCCCTGAGGGTTGGAAGCTTTCTTCATCATGCCGCCCAAAATTGACTGGGCAGCTGTATCAAAAAGTGTAGAGGTTTTCTTGGAATCTGACTGACCAAGCAGGCCACCAATTTGGCCCATGATCTGGTCTGATACCGCACCCTTTACCATATCGAAAATGTTAACGGACATATAGGAAGGTCTCCGAATGAGATGAAATAAAATAACTCGGCGAGAGAACGCCATAAAAGGAAAGCAATTCTGGATTACAGGAAGGAATGATAGAAGCAATCCGAACCTCTATTCGCCCTGCAAAACAAAATATTGGCTATTTTGCTGGCGAAATATTATCGGATGTCGAAACAGTTGACAATTGCCTGCACAAATTGTAGACAGCAACTTCCCTCCAGGCAGCGACGCCACGCTTGTAGTGTTTAATACGACAAGCCAAATCAAACTTTCACAGCGCGTTCGGTGCAAGTAGATGAGTCTACCCCGCCAAAAGACCGTTCGGTTTGCGGTGGCGATATCGAAGCAAGTAAGTCATGGCAGCTGTCAAGATAGGCAAACCCACTGGCTCTGGGATAGACTTGAGCCGCAACTGGAGTTGTTTACTGGACACGTCGTGAAACAGGTCCGCTTGAAGATCGGACGAATACATCAAACTTCAACCGCCGTCGCAGGCGAGTGGTACCAGTTGTTCGGATATTCAGTCCTACATCAGGACCGGCGAGAACTTGGGGGTATCACAGAACTCGGACGGCATGCCGAAATTCGATCCGATAAAATCATCCATCCAATCTCGCGTCTCGTCCGAAAGCAAATCGGACAGCGCTTCGACTGCGGGACCGGAGATCAGGGCAGGATAAAAGTCCCGTTGAATGTACGGGCCTCGACACAGCGCGACGATTTGATACTCGTTGAAGATCTGGCTTGGTTGGTCGGAGAGCAAACATCGCTCCAACCACGGATCAACTGAGTCAACCTCGTTGACTTGCGACATCAGATCCAAACGTTGATGAAAGTCGATTCGATCATCGACAAACTCTTGCATCACGGCCGCCGATGCCTCGGAGATCCCTTCTTCACTTTGGCCTTCGCGACAATCCAGGCACATTGCCAGTTCGATAATCACATCGGCTCGCCGATACACTTTCTCGATGACGTACAGCCGGTTTGATGCCAGCAGGTCCGCGTTGCACTGAATGCAATGGCGAAACGGCATATCCTTTTCGACCGAATGAAAGATCTTGGGAATTTGCAGGAATCGAGTGATCGGGCGGGGGCGGTCGGACTCGGGGTTTTCGTGATCGGTAGTCATATGCAATTATTCTGAGAAAGTAGTGCCTGCATTTTTTATCTGGATTTGAGTTTTGCAAGGGAATTCTACAACAATATCAAAACGATGCGAAAAATCATGGGCTTTTGGCCCGTTTTTGATTAGGGAAAATCCAGGTTAACTCGACTCTTTCCCTGTACTAATCAGCTGATAACAATTTGAACATGTCTGAGATTGGCCTGAGCACAATCGATTGGACAGCAGAACTCAAGCAACATGGGCCCTGGTTGCGGAGAGTCCTGTCCGGACGAATCGGGAACCGCCATGAGGTGGATGACCTGATGCAGGAGATTGCGCTAGCGGTCTTTCGACAAAAGTGCTTGCCAACCGATCCGTTGTCGGTCGCGCCCTGGCTGTACCGATTGGCGGTCAGGCAAGCGATCAATTTCCATCGCAAGATGGGTCAAAAGTCGAACGCGAAACCAACTGCTGATCTCGACGCGAATAGTCGAGAGTCAGAGCCGTTGGAGTGGATGGTTTCATTGGAGAAATCGGTTGCGATGCGGCAAGCTATTGACGAGCTGCCAATTCGTGATCGCGAAATTTTGATGTTGAAGTACACCGAGAACTGGAGTTACAAACAGCTGGCAGAACACTTGGGTGTGAAAGTCAAGACGGTCGAGTACCGATTGACCAAAGCACGTCAAAGATTGCGAGCTCTGATCCTTGCCAAAGTCGGCATGCCGTAATTTAAGTGAACCAAATGATTGACAAATTAAGACTACAGCGACTTGTCGACAACGAGTTGGGGTTCGACGAAACCAGACAGTTGCTTCAGGACATCGAGAACGAAACCAAGGATTCACAAGCGGAGACTTGGCGAGCCGTCGCCGGTGCGTTTGTGGAAAGCCAGTTGATTCGGTCCCAATTTATCGACCGCGGATCCCTGGACCACGAATCGCCCGCCTCAGAATTCAATGCAGGGCAGGGCGGTAAGATTGGGAATGACTCCAAGCTACACAAAACACAAAACAGCAAAACACAAAACAGCAACGGCACAATCCCCGGTTCCGTT
>CAZXLW010000015.1:44054-81920 GCA_964641465.1 uncultured Pirellulaceae bacterium
CAAAACACAAAACAGCAAAACACAAAACAGCAACGGCACAATCCCCGGTTCCGTTCGCTGGCTTTCGCTGGCAGCTTTGGTACTGCTGTCTATTACGGTCGCTACCGTTCTGAACAACTTACCGTCAGGCGAGCCTGCCGGAGCGACAGGAACAATGGTTGCCTCAACTCAGGAGCCTGTGCCGGGTGACGTGATTGCGGCGCAGAATATGACCAGTAACCAGGCCATTGATGGCAATGATTTGAATCAAAGCCCAGCCGTTTACCGTATGCAGGTCGAAGATCCAGCCGGCAAGCAGTATCTCGACTCAGACGTTCCACTGTATGCGGGTAGCCGTTCGGATGCTTCCAAGTGGATTCGAAATGTTGATCTACCTCAATCGGTTTATCAACGAGCTGAAAACTCTGGTTACCACATTCAACAGGACGTTCGATATCTTTCCGGTCGTTTACGC
This sequence comes from uncultured Pirellulaceae bacterium, assembly GCA_964641465.1. GTDB lineage: Bacteria > Planctomycetota > Planctomycetia > Pirellulales > Pirellulaceae > Mariniblastus. The sequence goes on from CAZXLW010000015.1 coordinate 44,509, forward strand.
GATGGTCGAGCGTTCGTAATCCCGGTGAGCAAGTATAGTTTTTCACCGGAACAATAGAAACAATTTCCAACATTCGCTGCCGCAAGGCAACGTAACCAATAAATTCGATTTGGAGGAATTAGATGATGAAACGCTTGTACGATTTTTCATTCCTGAGTTTGTTGCTGGGCATCGGGGTTTTATCCACTGTCGTTTGCGGAACTATTGCTGCTCAAGAAGAGCCAATCGAACTCGTGGACCAGAATGGCCAGAAGGTTGGTGTGGAGAAACTGAAACGCGAGATAAGCCCGAATAGCAAAGCGAGGCCGAATGGGATCACTGCCGACGTTCGGATGAACAACGGCAAAATCACGATCATCGACCATGATGGCACGAAGCGGGAAATTGACGTTTCCGGCGCTCGCAACATTGTGGTCAGCAAATCCGTCCAGTCGATTATGGAAAACGGTGAAGAGAAAACCAAGATCGCTGGTAAGGCGATCATCATTGGCCCTGATGGTGAGCGGCAGGAATTCGAATTGAGTGATAATTTCGATGGTTTCCAAAGCGACAATGTGCAAGGCGTTTTTGAAATGCTGCCGTTTAAAATGGAAATGGATCAAAGACTTCCCGGTAAGTTCATGTTTGGGACTCCAGCAACGGCGGGCAAGTACATGATTGGAGTCAACTGTGCTCAAGTATCAGGGCAGCTTCGCTCGCATCTCGATCTGGAAGACGGCATCGGGTTGATCATTGCTTCCGAGCCGCGCGGCGATTCGCCTGCAGCTACAGCCGGTCTCGAACGGCACGACATCCTGATGCAGGCCAATGGCAAAATCTTGTCGTCAACTGAAGACCTGATTGAAGCGGTTCAGGCTGCCGGGGAATCAGGAAATGCTCTTTCTCTTACGTTGATTCGACGAGGCAACGAAATAAAGGTCGATGTAACGCCAACAGAACGCAAGAACATTTCAGTGTTTGGTCGATTCGAACCTGGCAAGCTGGGCAATCAATTCCAATTCGAAAAGGTCGGACCAGGATTTGTATTTGAGCCAGGTGAAAAGATGCAGCAGGATTTCCTAAAACGGCTGGAAGATCTTGACTTGCGAATTGGAGAAAGACTGCAAGAGCTGGACCTGCTGCGAGAGGACTTCAAGGCTCGTGGGCCCAGCATACCCATACGGTAGATGCCACCTTACGAGAAAGCCTCCCGTTACGTTTTATGGCAGGCTGTTATTGCACATTCATGAATTTAAAAGGATCAAAAATGTCACGAAACCTATTTGTAGTTTTGAGCGTCGGTTTATTGCTTGCACCCGCATCTATTGGGGCACAAGAAGAAGAGGTCGAATCATTTTCAACTGAGCAGAACGCCATCATCGTAACTTCGACAGCTGATCAGGACGGAGTGCTTGGAACGCAGGTCATGGCAATGGAGTCGGATCAGCTTTCCGGGATGCCAATGTTCGTTTCCGATGCAATCGGCCAGGGCGGATTCTCCTTTAACATTGGCGGTAGCGGGTTATCGCTATTGAATGATTCCAGCGTCCAGAAAGATCTGCAACTTGTGGATGAACAGCTGCAACAGATTGACGAAATCAATAAGCAGTTCCGCGACAAAATGAAGGAGAAGATGGACGAATTCAGATCCGAAGATGGGAAATTCAACTTCAACCAAGGCGAAGGTTTCGGCCAGTTTATCAGCGAACTGCGTCAACAACAGGAAAACGAAATCTCCAACGTGCTGCTTCCCAACCAGCAAGACCGATTGAAACAGGTTCAACGCAGGATGAAATTGCAACAAGATGGCTCGGAAAGTGTTTTGACCAAACACCTTGCAGAAGAACTGGGGATCACTCCTGAACAAAAACAGCGGATCAAAGACCGCGCTAAAAAGATTCAAAAAGACCTCGCATCCAAGATCGCGGAACTGAAGTCCAAGGCTCGGGAAGAGTTATTTACAGAATTGTCCAAAGATCAACGAACCAAGCTCGAACAGATGTTGGGAGACGAGTTTGTTGTTAAAGAGGAAGACGAAAAGCCAGCTCTGGAACGCATGCTTCGCAAGCATCAGAAATCGCGAGGCTTTTAACCTAAGTAGAAGTGACTGTGAGATTTAAGACTAATACGAAAAATTTATGCGAAACCGTAAACAAATCCATGGTTATATAAGTATATGAAACGTGTACTGCTTCTGTGAATCCGATTAGGTGGGGAGCCAATTTCTTTGAATTTGGTATCTAACGGGTTCACGCGGCCGACCGGTCTTCCGGTCGGCCTTTTTTATTGGCATAGTTATTCGTAAGCGTTGTTGGCTTTTTTGTTCGCCAACGCTTTTGAATACACGATTCGAGCTTTCAAAAAGTTGAATTGCGTTTTCCGGGAGTCGGAGCTCCTGCCGACACATTGCGGTTGAGTGTGTCGACAGAAGCCTCCACCTCCCTAAACTCAATCTTTGAGAACCGCTAAACTGAACCCGAATCCAGCAATTACATCTTTAGCAAACGAGAACTCCCCATGAAGTTGGCACTTATTCAACTGGCTGCAGGGCACGACCGCTCAGCCAACCTGCAACGTGGCATTGCCGCAGCAAAGGAAGCCGCTCAGGCGGGTGCGGATTTGATCTGCTTCGCCGAACTGGCATTCGACCGTTTCTACCCTCAACAGCCTGCCGATGACGCAAGTCGTGATTCGGCGGTTCCGGTTCCTGGTCCGGAGACAGAACCTTTTCGTGAGATCGCTGCCGAAAACAAATGCGTTGTCGTGCTCAACATGTACGAGCGCAGTGGTGAACAGACATTTGACTGCTCGCCAGTGATCGACATTGATGGCCGGATATTGGGCAAGACACGAATGGTTCACATTACTGACTACCCCTGCTTCCATGAGCAAGGCTATTACACACCCGGAGACACCGGCGCGCCGGTGTATGAGACTGGGATCGGCCGCATCGGAGTTGCAATTTGCTACGACCGGCATTTCCCGGAATACATGCGAGCGTTGGGTGTGGCGCAGGCGGACGTGGTGGTTATTCCGCAAGCAGGTGCCGTCGACGAATGGCCCGAAGGCCTGTACGAAGCAGAAATGCGGGTTGCAGCGTTTCAAAACGGTTATTTCACCGCTTTGTGCAATCGAGTCGGCGAGGAAGAGTGCTTGACGTTTGCTGGTGAGAGCTTTGTTTGCGCACCGGACGGAAACGTACTGGCCCGCGCAGGATCTGGCGAGGAAATTCTGTATTGCGACATTGACTTGGCTGACGTCGACAAGAGCCACGCCAGACAGCTGTTCCTAAAGCATCGCCAGCCTTCGCAATACGCTGACTGGATCTAACCAACAGTCTGCCGCTTAGTACAAATCCTGGACAACGATAATGCCGGGAGAGGTATTCAATGCCTGGACTTTGTCGAATTGCGAAAGCAGGCACCAGTACGGCAGCCCGGGAACCGGGAACCGGCTGACAAATGCCTGGCTTTGAGTCCGACCGTTGTACAAGGCATAGAAATCAATGCCTCGACAATCAGCTCGAACGCTGGAGATACGCGCGCGTTCCGTTCGTGTGTCATCGATTGACGCGATGGCAATGATTTTGACTTTTCGCTGTATAAATTCCTTAGCCTTGTCGGAGATGCGTTTCAGCAGCTCGATCGAGTTCCGATTATCTGGTGACCAGAAAACCACAAACTTCGGCTGCTTTTCAAACGACGAACGAGAAATAGGTCGACCTTCAAGCGTATACAATCCGTCGAATTCAAAAACCTTGTCAATCAGACCCACGCGTTTCTGGGCATCATCGAATCGTTGCTTGATCGCGTCACGCTCGATTCCTGGCGGAAGAAGATAGACTGCGGCACCGATGTCTGGCATCAACTGCGCTGTCACCTTGGCAGCATTTTTTTGCACGAGCAAATCGAGGAAATCGAGAGCAGCTTCCATCGAAGAAACCGAAATACTCCCTTCGCTCAAGCTCGACGAAATTTTCTCTCGTACCGTTTCGATTTCTACTTTCTTATCATCAGCTAAAAGAGCCTTCAGCTCGTCGAGCAAACCCGAAGTTCCGGTGACTCTTTCTTTGGCGTCGGCAGCCAAAGCTGTGATCTCTTCTTTTTGACTTGTCGAGCAAGCCAGGCTGATCGCACGAAAAAGCTGAGCAGATTCATCTTTCAGCTCTCGCGATTCAAAAGAACTCGCGATCTTGAATAAGTTTTGCGCCGTCGGTAAATCATCGCGAGCGAAGTTGGATACCAGCTTGTATTGATCCAACAGCTCCGGGAAGAATTTCTCGTTCGGAGAATCGACGTATTTGTGGACTCGTGCCAACATCAACCCAACTCTTGCCAGGTTAGACACTTTCTTGTTACGGCTATTGATGAAACTTCGTGACGCATTCTGAATCTGATCTCTGATCTCATCGTCGCGGACCGATGATTCGATGTTGCGAACATCCCAGTTCGTCAGCGACCTGAGTTTTAGCTCGGCACCCCGATGCTGCGCTTCGTCCGATTCTTTGAACGTCATTAACTGGTCCGCCAACTCCGTCCGCTCTGCCAATATGGCTTTGCTCGGGACCTCGGACTGCAACAGTTCTTCGGACTGAGTCATCATCGGCAGTAACTGAGACTTCCGGGCGGACTCATTGTCTGCGGGTCTCGAGAACCAATAGATCAAGCCTACCAAAGAGATTGCCAACAAGGAAAACACAACTGGCTTGCCCAGCCGGTCGCGAATTTGGACTAGTGAATCGGTATCATCAAACAGCCCCTGATCTCTGAACGGGCTTTTTCTTGAACTCTTGGTTTTGGGTCGCTGGGAAGGATCCAGCTTGACTCTGGCAACCGGCCCAATCGACTCGGTTGTTTTGAACTTAAAGTCGTCAGCCGTTTTGGGCTTTGCTTTCGATTCAGGGACTACCCGCTCTTCGGCCTGAACGTTAACATTTCGCGCTTCAGCACCCTTATCCAATTGCTTTGGCGCGGCCTTTGCTTTTGCCTTTGGCGTTGGCTTTGGATCTAATTGGTGCCGTCTAATTGGCTCGAATGGGAACTGTGGCATCAGTCTTCAGCTGGGAATGAATGGGCGTGCCTGCAAAAAAAGGCTCAATCCCAATTTTAACGAACTGGCCTGAATTTGTCTCGAACTAACTTTGCTGGAACGCAACGATTCCAACCGTTTATCGGTATAACCGGCACGATCGAATGCAGTTCCCCGAGCTTAACCACAAGCTGATCAGTTCGTGGTCTTTTTGCCAGCAGAAATTGGGCGAACCGAAATCAACAACCGAGGCGCGACGAACGGGAGTTGCTCCAACAGTGGCGAGGCGGCCAGGACGGTGCGGCGAGCCTGATCCAGGTACGCCGGTTCATTAAGAGCTTTGGCGAGGTAAACCAGGTTTCCAGCAGTCACACTGTTCCCGGATGGAACCGCGCCATCGGTCGTTCTTTTCGCACGAGCCATCAACGATTCATGGTCATCGGAGGTGTAAAAGTATCCGCCATGCGTCTCATCCCAAAACAACTCATCCTGTTTAACTTGGATCCGTTTGGCAGCGTCCAGCCAACGTTGGTCGCCCGTTGCTCGATGAATCGAAATGAGCCCGTCAACAACGCAGGCATAGTCCGGCACATAGGCGTTGAGCTTCGCTTGGCCATCAGTCACAGTCCGGACCAACCGCCCATCTTTATCAACCATTTTGGCAAGCACGAAATCGGCAGCTTTCTTTGCAGCCTCAATATATTTCTCATTCTTCAAGATGCGGCCAGCGTCAGCGAACCCGCGAATCATCATCCCGTTCCAACTTGCCAGGATTTTTGTATCCGTCAAAGGACGCGCGCGTTTGGCACGAATATCGAACAGCTTCTTGCGAATTGGCTTGAGCTTCTCAATCAGTGCACTCACGTCCATACCGACGTCGGTTGCTTTCTGTTTGAAGTTCGTTGAAAGTTGCGGAACGTAGTATTTGCCTTCGAAGTTCGGTGACTTGTCGATCTCGTAAACCTTGGCGAACAAGTCAAACTCTTCCTTCGTCAAAGCCTGTTGCAACTCAGACAATTCCCAGCGGTAGAATTTACCTTCTTCGCCTTCAGACTCGGCGTCGAGAGCCGAATAAAATGCGCCGTCCTTGTCCAGCATCTCTCGCAAGACAAATTCCAACATCTCATCGACCACCATTCGAAACTCGGGGCGTTTCGTCAGTTCGTAGACTTTGCTGTACACGGTTGCCAGTTGAGCGTTGTCGTACAGCATTTTTTCGAAGTGCGGAATTTTCCAAAATCTATCGACACTGTAACGATGAAAACCACCGCCAAGATGGTCCAGGATCCCACCCATCATCATCCGCTCACAAGTGAACACCAACTGTTCGCGAGCTCGCGTATTGCCGCTGTCCTGCTCAAGCTCATGCAGCAGGAACAAAAGATTGGAAGGTTCTGGAAATTTCGGGCGGTTAGGCTGAGCCGGCGAAAAGTTAAAACCGCCGAACTCTTTGTCATAGGAATCGGATAGGCGATCAGCACATTCTGTGAGCCAGGTCGGATCAATTTTCGCGTCCGCCGGAATCGCTTGGCCAGCCAAACGCTTTTTAACTTCGGCAGCCACAAAATTTGAGTCCGCTTTGATCTTGTCCGTTTGATTCTTCCAGGCTTCGAGCACCCTTTGCGAAATACTGAGGAAGCCCAGCCGCACACCACGATCGCCGTCTCGAGCCGGGAAATAGGTTCCACCAAAAAACGGCTTGGCGTCAGGCGTCATAAACATCGAAAGCGGCCAGCCACCGTTGGCTCGAGGATTAACGACTCGTAACGACTCCATATAGATCGCGTCGACGTCTGGCCGTTCTTCCCGGTCGACTTTGATGCAAACAAAATTCTCGTTAAGAAAACTGGCTATCTCCTCATCTAGAAACGACTCCCGCTCCATGACATGACACCAATGGCAGCTGGAATATCCGATCGACAGGAAAATCGGCTTGTTGTCCTTCTTGGCCAACTCCAAAGCTTCTTCGCCCCAGCCGTACCAGTTCACGGGGTTATGCGCGTGCATCAACAGGTACGGACTTGTTTCGCTGGTCAAGGCATTGCTGTACTTGGGCTTCCCGTCAACGGTATGCGGCGTTTCATGTTGGCCTGACGTATCAGCAACAAGAATCAGGCTGGCAAGCATGAGAGAAAAAATCTGCAAGGCACGAATATGCATCTGACTTGGTTCCGACATTTAGTAAAGTTTGTAAGTTGTGGTACTATTGTAGCGTACCTTGATCGCTTGCTTGGTTGGTTGGTTGGTTAATCGTTTGCTGACGTGGATTTTAGTTTCTGTCATCAGCAACGAAAGCCACGTTTGCACGTTCCACATTAGTGTAACGTCGTTACGTCAGTTTTGGTTTGGAATTAATTCGCGACTAAAGCAACCGTTAAGGGCAACTTACATGAGTACGAAGCCATTCGCCGACCAGGAACCTACCAGCCTTACAGGTCAAAACAGTGTCAGGAACATTTGATCCTTATCTCAAGTGGCTTGGAATTCGCGGCGAGCGCGGGCGAATCAACCACTACCGCCTGCTGGGCCTTGAGCTGTTTGAGAGTGATCTGGAAGTCATCGCCGGGGCTGCCGAGCGGCAAATTCGCCATGTCGAGTCGTTTGCGACGACCGATCATGCGGATATGTGCAAACAAGTGATTGCCGAAATCAGGCAAGCCAGAGATTGCCTGCTCGATCCAAAACAAAGAGCGGCCTACGATAAAAAAATCGGGGAAGCTGCCTATTACCCTGCCGCCGAGTCGGGACGTGAGCAAAAATCCAGTGCTCCACAACCAAGCGACTCAGGGCCAAACTTTGATTTCGACCTGAATGCCGATCCTGGTATCGATGCCAATAGCGTCTCCGTCAACGCCCCAAAGATCAAGACAGATGCGAATCGACGCGGGAGACGAAGAAAGAGCGGGGCGTTTGACTGGGCGGGTTGGCTGTTGGGTGCGTTGGGGGCCGTCGCATTCGCGTACGTTCTGGTGAATACCGACCTCATTGATCGCATCAAGGGCAACGCGTCTGAAGACCCAATTGCCGATATCGGCGACTCCGACATCGCACCGAAAACGGAGAGCTCTGAGCTTACTCCAAAAGCAAAACCAGCTCCCAAATCAGAGCCTGCCAAAACAGAGAATACAGACACAGGAAAAACCGCAAGGGACGCCAATCCCGATCGCCGCAACACCAACTCCAACCTCCCGAAAATCAAGGATAACCAATCGGCAGATACAACAGCAGGTAAAAACGACCGACCCAAGCCGCGTTCGCCATTCAAAAAGCTGCCGGTTCCGGACGCTGCTGAATTGAAACGAGCCAACGAAACAATCCGCGGATTCCATCAAGCTGAAATTAAGAGCAAGGATTTATTAGCGAAGAAGGTACTCGCCAAGACGTTGACGGCGAACTTCCACAATCAGAACCGACCGGCGATGCAATACGCAGCCCTCAGTCTTGCCAGCGAACTGGCCAGCAAGTCCGGCGCGCTGGATACATTGGTTACGGCCAATCAGGCGATGGCTCGACTCTTTGAAGTCGATGCCTGGGAACAACTGGAAGAATCTGCTGAGGACGCGATCAGTATCGCGAACGTTCTGCCAGATATTGCGATTAGCTTGTCTGACTTGTTACAAGACGCTCGCGAGGCCGAGAAGTTTGAATTTGCAGGCCGTCTGACACGAGCGGCCAGTAAGCTTGCCAGAAACGACGGCGACCTGTTGCAACAGGACATGTTGGCTAGATATGGCAAAGACATGAAAGGCCTGCAAGCGCTGCGCAAACGGTATGAAATGCAGAAAGGCAAAGATGCGGCAGCGCTGTCCCCCAAAAACAAGAACACCGTTGGGCAATATCTTTGCTATGGAGCAGGCGATTGGAAACAGGGGTTACCATTGCTGGCCGAAGGTAATGACAAGACGCTTGCGTTGGTTGCCAAGACCGACATGAATTCGGATGGCGATGCCGGCGGAAATTCTTTCGAGTCAGCCCAGGCCTGGTTGAACCTGAGCATGAAAAACAAATACAAGGGCTACGTTCGAAGAAGCATGCTGGAGCGGGCAGAGGAAAAGCTGATTGATTCTCAGAGCATCGGGATTGAAGCAACCGAGATGACTCGTCTCATCCGCCAACACAACCAACCAATCAAAATCTACCTCGACCAGCCACCGGCGAGCTTAACAGGCGGTCATGTGTTTGAAGTGGCTGGCTGGGCCACGTTCGACTTCGCTAGCATCCGCAGAGGAATTTTGAACCTGAGTCTCAACGGCAGACGCAGGACGTTGCCTATGAGATTTTCGCAAGGAGCCTATCAGGCTACTACTCGGGATGGGATGTTGAAATTTCAGGTCCGATTTATGGACAATGGGATTGCCGAAATGCGGCTTTACGATGCGGCAACGAATGCCCTGAAGAATATTCTGTACGGAAATCCCAACTAGCACGTTTCGTGTTTCACGAACTTATATCGACGTAAGTCGTTTATCGGGCTGCAAAATTCACGGACTCCAAAATGTTACGTTTTTAACAGTCGGCGGGAATAAAATTTTGGTTTGTAAAATTGACCATAGTTTACTGATTTTAAGGCTGTTACAATTTCGCCTACGCCTGGAGCGACTGTCGGCTTTGGGGACCATGGAAAAACACTTTTTGGAGTACATCCAATGAAACTAGTTAACACACTTTGCCTGACTCTTGCCGTTGCACTCGTTTGCAGCGTAGCCGTTGCTCAAGAAACTTCATCTGAAGCGAAGCAGTGCACATCACAGTGCCAGTCTTCTGCATCTGCAGTAGCTACAGCAACTGACAAGGATTCTTGTGACCAGTGCCCAGTATCGGCTGCAATGAAGAACCTCCCAGCAATGACTTACAAAGTTGGCGATGAAGCTACTTGCTGCAGCACATCAGCCGATGCACTTGCTAAAGAGCACAGTAAACCGATCCACTTCGTTGTGGGTAAAAAGACATTCGAAGACAAGCAACAAGCTTACACAGCGCTCGTAGAGTCAACTGAAAAGTTTGTTAACGACTTCATCACTCCTTCGAAGTGCGAAAAAAGCGGCATGACTTCAATCGCTGGTGCAAGCTGTGGTTGCCCAGTCGATGCTGGCAAGAAGACTGAATTGGTCAAGAAAGCAGTTAGTGATATCAAGATGACTTACGTTGTTGGCGAAAAAGAGTGCAACTGCCCAACGCAAGCAAAATCATTGGCAGCAGCCAACACAGAAGCAAAAACCAAGTACGTCGTTTCTGGTAAAGAGACTTGTTGCAACTTGGAAGCTCGCCTAAACTTGGCGAAAGCAAAGTACGCTGCAGCTGTTAAAGCTCTGGCAGCAACACCAAAGAAAGAAGAAAAAGCAGCTGCTTCTTCTTCTTAAGTAATTGCGAAATCGGTTGATTGATTGACGACAAGTTGATGAGACCGATTTCGATCTGAACTTGATGTTATTCTCGGCCCGTCCGGCCACTTTATTTTCCGGGCGGGCCTTTATTTTTGTCTGCTCTTTTATGCTGCTTGCGATTCCTACATCGCAACGTCACCTGCCTGTTTTGTTTAGCGGAAGCGCGTTCGTTAGCTGACAACCGCGCTCAGGCGCCCAGGCGCCCAGGCGCTAAGGCGTTTCAATTTTCGCCTGACAATGATTCTTCGTGCCGGACTTCTAGAACATCACTGACACGATCTCGATTGGCGACATAGATCGGAAAGTCTTCGCCCAGCCAGTTCTGATGAGCACGGATGGCAGAATCCGGGCAGTTGTTTTCTTCGCTTAGATGGCACAGGCAAATCCATTGCAGCTTGGACGTCGCACTCTGGTGAACAAGCCGGGCGGAATCCTGATTTGAGAGATGGCCACCGCGGCCACGAATCCGCTGCTTCAGGAATTCCGGGTAGGGGCTCGACTGCAACAACTGCTCGTCATAGTTGCTTTCGATGACGACCGCGTCGAGCGAACGCAGCACGTCTCGCAAGCCATCAAAAGCGTGCCCCAGATCGGTCAAAATTCCGACCCGATGGCCATTGTTTTCAAGCACGAATGCGACACCATCGGCAGCATCATGAGGCGTCGGAACCGAATCGACCTTAATCTCACCGATCGTCTGTGACTCGCCGGCTTTGAAACAAACGCAGTTTTCAATTTTGCCTTTATTACCTCGCCCCTTACGAGCCTTGGCAGCCACCGCATTGAGAGTCTTGCGAGTCAGATGCACGGGCACATTCAGTCGTCGGCTAAAGTCCGCTACATACTTGCAATGATCACTGTGGTCATGCGTCAGCAGGATTCCCTGGACTGTCGAAATATCCCGTCCTTGAGATTCAAGTCGCAAGGTTGCCTGCCTCAGCGAAATTCCAGCGTCGACCAACAGACGCGTGTTGTCTGACTCGACGTAGAAACAATTTCCTTTGCTTCCCGACTGCAATGGAATCACTTTCATGGCAATACGCTTCCGTTCGTTTGTGCGGCATGACTTTGGAATCAATCATCTGATTGATGATTGGTCCGCCATCATAGTGCCAAGGGAACGGGAGCTAAACACCACCACGACAAATGACTCATAAAAAAAGGCCCTCAAGAGAAGGCCGATTATTCAGTTCAACATCGAAATGCGGTTAGCCTTGTTGCGACTTCCACTGCCGGAAAACGATACCAGGAAAGATCATAGCGTCTTTGGCGTAGCGTTTTACCAGACGTTTTGGTTCTGAAAGCATACGGTGCAACCATTCAACACCTGATTTCTGCATCCAGACAGGAGCCCGCTTTTTCTCGCCGGCCAGGAAGTCAATCGTGGCACCAACGCACAGCGCTACTTTGGAGTCAATCTGATCAATGTTCTCGTGAACCCAGATTTCCTGCTTGGGAGCGCCGAGACCGACGACCAATACATCTGGCTTGACCAGTTTGATTCGGCCCAGAATGTAATTGGTTTCTTCGGGATCTTTTTCGAAACCCATTGGCGGACTGTAAACGCCAACTGTTTCCACGTTGCGCCATTCTTTTTTCATGTTTGCGGCCGCCTGGGCAGCGACGCCTTCCGCAGCACCGAGTAAAAACACGCGCAAACGTCCCGATTTCTTATAGGAATCAAACAGCTTGGGCACAAGTTCCGAACCGGGAACTCGTTCCGGCAAAGGTCGCCGCAACAGCCGAGAGGCCCAAATAAGTGGATGCCCGTCCGCGAGAATCAAATCTGCCGATTCATAGGAATCCTGTAGCTTTGTGTTCTCTGTCAGCAACACGGTATGGTCAACATTGGGAGTCACGACGTATCGGCAACGTTGGCTGCCTTCCTCGTCCTTGTCGAAATTGAAGATCCATTTTCTCAGACACTGCACGGCATCGTTCATACGGACCGCGTCAATGTCTATTCCAAACAGGTTTTGTTTACGTGGCATTTCTTACTCTCTTGATGAGCTACAACTTCAGCGCATGCAGGTCTCGTCGGGCGAGCCTGCCTACCGGAACCATATGTCGAAAACAGGCGGACTTGTAAAAACGATGCGACGAGGAGGTAGTTGGGGCCTGCTTCAGTCTGTTTATGCAGTTTCTGTTGGTTGTAGCGACAGAATCCCAAATGGATTGCGCTGAGCGATGAGTCGAATCCGGCAAACACCACTCAGTAACCCAAACTTAAGAGTCAAATCACTGGAAACAGATATGTCAGCACTCAAGAACAGCCTGATCCAAGCGTACCACTATATAACGTGGCCTTGGAGAAAATACGAAACCGCCCAGCGCGAAAAAAAACTCTCGATCCCTATCTCGATCCTGTTTTACCATCGGGTTGCTAACGAACATCCAAATGACTGGACTATCTCGGAATCTGATTTTGAACGTCAAATCGACTGGATGCAAAAGAACCTTGACCTGATTTCTTTGAACGAAGCCCAGAAACGAATTCGAACTGGTAACTCGCGTCCAGCCGTTTCAATTACTTTTGACGACGGCTACGCCGAGAACTGTTCTTTCGCGTTACCGCTACTGATCGAACGAAACATTCCGGTCACGTACTTTGTTACCACATACCATACGACCCACAACAAACCTTTCCCGCATGACGTTAAGCGGGGGCAGCCATTGCCGACCAATACGATCGAATCGCTACGTGCACTCGCCAACGCGGGAGTCGAGATCGGAGCACACTCGAGGACACATCCTGATTTCGGGCAGCTGCTTGACGAAAAAACGCTCTTCGATGAAGTCATCGCCGCGACTTTGGAAATGGAAGTCTTGATTGATCGCCCGATTCGATACTTTGCATTTCCATATGGGCAGAAAAACAATCTGGATCCACGAGTATTCCAGCTACTGGCCGATCATGGGTTCTTCGGAGTCTGCTCGGCATACGGCGGACTCAATGAAATGCACGGGGACGACTTTCATCTCCAGCGTCTTCATGGCGACCCGAGTTTTGATCGCGTTACCAACTGGTTGACTTGCGATCCACGGCTGCACCTTGTCAAACGTTATGACTGGCATCGGGAATTGCAAAATTTGAATATTGAAACCGAATCCAAGCGACTGGCCCAACCGCCGGTTGAATCTACTGACTAGTGCTTCGTCTAGCCTGAAATGAATGGTTCGTGGCGCTGCCTTCGGGCAGAAATCCCGGCCAAATCCGGCACCACAAACTGATTAGCTCGGACGGACCGCAAACTACCCTCCCCAAAACTCAACTACAACTGCGATTTCTGATGAACAATATCGAACGTCCCAAAAATGTAATGTTCGTGATTACCAGCATGCCAGTCGGCGGCGCTGAAACACTGTTGGTAAACATGCTGTACAGATTCGATCCAAATCGTATTCGACCGTTTGTTTGCTGCCTGAAGGAAAAAGACGAACTGGGCGAAAAGATACAAGCAGACTTCCCTGTATTCTCTGGCTTGATCAACGGCAAATTTGACGTCGGCGTCGTCGGACGTTTAAGGAAGCTGTACCGTGAGAACCAGATCGACGCGGTTGTCACCATCGGAGCAGGTGACAAGATGTTTTGGGGAAGGCTTGCCGCACGCTATTCCAAAGTACCTGTTATCCTTTCCGCTTTGCATTCGACTGGCTGGCCCGATGGTGTGGGTCGATTGAATCGCTTGCTAACCAGAATCACAACTGGATTCATTGCGGTAGCGCGATCTCATGGCCAACATCTGATCAAGTGGGAAGGCTTCCCTGAGGAAAAGGTTTTTGTAATTTCAAACGGGATCGACACCGAACGGTTCCAGTTCTCAGATACGGATCGTACGAACTGGCGATCGAAGCTGGGTATCCCGGAAAACAGTCCAGTCGCCGGGATCGTCGCAGCGTTACGACCAGAGAAAAACCACTTGCTGTTTGTACGCGCCGCGCATGGCGTGCTGCAGGAAATCCCGAACGCACATTTCGTAATTGTTGGTGATGGTCCAGAGCGGCCAGCGATAGAATCCTTGATTGCAGAATTGGGAATCGGTGATTCAGTACACATGGCCGGATGTACTCATGACATCCCAGGCATTCTGTCAGCTTGCGATCTGTTCGCGTTGACATCGCACAACGAAGCCAGCCCGGTTTCGATTATGGAAGCGATGAGCTGCCAACGCCCGGTCGTTGCTCCTGACGTAGGTTCGATCAGCGAATCGGTTCTGGACGGGAAAACTGGTTTTCTGGTTCCAGCCGGCGACCTTGAAGCCACGGTCAGCAAATGGAGTCTGCTGATGTCAGACGCGACGTTGTCGAGCGACATGGGCAATGCTGGTCGCAAACACGTGGAGACCGAAAGCTCGCTGGATTCGATGACTAACGGCTACACAGAGCTGGTAGAGCGACTGTGGCAGGACAATCCGACAACCGCCGTCTCGGACGGGAATCACGGGGCTTCGCTCCAGCAGCAAATCCCGATTTCCGAATCTTGCCCATCGGATTGACGATTGATTTTGATTACGATAGCCCAAATCCACCGTTGATCTGAAGTTACCGTAAGCAATGAGACAAATCACCGTCCCTTTTCTGGCTGGCCTCGCCAAATTGTTGAGCGGTGCGACCTTGCGCTGGGTCGACTGTGAGCCGGACGCCTGTCAGCGGGTCTACTTTGCGAATCACACCAGCCATCTGGATGCGTTGGTCCTGTGGTCGTCGCTGCCTAAACATCTGCGGTTCACTACGCGACCGGTAGCGGCTCAGGACTATTGGATGGGCGGGCCTGTGCGGCGATACATGGCGAAGGTGTTCAACGTGATTTTGATCGACCGCAAGAAAATCAAAGTCCACAACAGCCCGATCGACATGATGGTTCGCGAGATGGGCAACACGGATTCGCTGATCGTTTTCCCCGAAGGTGGTCGCAACCCATCGGGGGAACTGGGGGAATTCAAAAGTGGCCTCTACCATCTGGCCAAAAAACGACCCGACCTGGAGTTGCTGCCCGTCTACATCGACAACTTAAACCGAGTCATGCCAAAAGGTGAATTCCTGCCCGTACCGCTGCTCAGTTGCATTACGATCGGCCCTCCGATGTGGCTTGAAACAGGAGAAAACAAAACGGAATTTCTGGAGCGAGCACGCCAGGCGATCAGGGGACTGAAAGAGAGTGATTAATTAATTGGCCGCGGTGCTTGCGTTGGCAACGTTAACCATAGGAAGTCGGGCAGTTCCGGGTTACACTGCATTGATTACCGCCGGCAGCCAGCGTTGGCGAAACCCAAGTTGAATAAATACCGACCAGTCCCATGCTTGATGTGCTCGCCCAATCTTTGTTGGACGACGATTATACGATCCTACTTGTCTTCATCACCATTGTTGTGATGGGGTTGTTGCTGTTTATTGGACAGATCCTGAAACGGCAGCCGGAAACCAATTTTGATCCAGCCATCATTCGCAACTTCAACAAGCGGGTTGCGACCTCACTGACGATGTGTGTTGTCCTTGTGATTGCATTGATGGCCAGCGAATTTCTAACCGTATTCCTGTTCGGGTTAGTTTCGTTTTGGGCGTTGCGAGAGTTCATCACGATGACGCCCACACGGCGTGGTGACCATCGAACGTTGTTCTGGGTGTTCTTCCTGTTCACGCCGCTGCAATACGTGTTTGTTGCCAACATCCCTGAGAATTACCTTTCGATGTCTCGCATTAATGCGTTTTCGCTATTCACGTTGGTGATTCCTGTCTACGGCATGTTGTTCATCCCGGCGCGGATTGCGTTTACCAGTGACCATAAGCGGTTTCTGGAACGGTCTGCCAAGATCCAATTTGGCTTGCTGATTTGTGTGTATGCGTTAAGCCATGCACCAGCGTTGTTGTATCTTGATTTGAAAAGCTTCAACCCTCCGACCGGCTCGATCGGCACTGCGATGCAGGGAGGCACCGATAGTCTTGCGGCCGGACTTGGCATGCAGGAATGGAATGGCAGCCCAGCTGGCTTGCTGTTCTTCTTGCTGGTAATCGTCCAGCTCAGCGACATGCTGCATTTCGTTTGGGACCGTGTCGCTGGCAACCGGGTGATTGCGTCCACCGTACACCCTACGAAAACCTGGGAAGGGCTTATTGGCGCAGCGTGCAGCTGTGCATTGCTTGGCATCCTTATTCAACTGATCCTGCCGATCACTCCGTTCACCTGGCATGGGGCCGGTCTGATGGCTCTATTGATCAGCGTGATGGCTTCGTCAGGCGGCATGACGATGTCTGCCATAAAACGAGACCGGCGAGTGAAGGATTATGGGACTCTGGTGCAGGGTCATGCTGGCGTGCTCGATCGGATTGATTCGCTCTGTTTTGCTGCACCGATATTTTTTCACGTAACTCGTATTTTCCTCGAACGCTAGAACGTTAAGGCAGGCACTCATTTGAAAGAAGTTCTCAACGAATTTGAACAGGCACTTAGAAAGTTCGAAATCGATCAAGCGGCTCTGCCCGATCAATCAATCCGCGATCGCATCCAGCAATATTGCGTTCTGCTTTGGCATAAAAACCAACAGCTCAATTTGACACGTCACACCGACTGGGAGACATTCGTCAGCCGGGACCTGGTAGACACGCTGGAGCTATCGAAACTGATCCCCGAGGAGAAAGAAGTCCTCGATGTCGGCAGTGGGGGCGGAGTTCCCGGTTTGCTATTGGCGATCATTCGGCCCGACCTCGAAATCAGCCTGGCTGAATCTGTCGGCAAGCGAGCTGTGGTACTCGCCGAGTTCGCGGACTTGCTGGGATTGAGTTGCCAGATCTATCAGGAACGAGCCGAGAACATCCTGAAAGATTTCCGTTTTGATATAACGACGGCTCGAGCCGTAGGTTCGCTGAGCAAGCTATGCACCTGGTTCCAGGATGACTGGCTGCATGTTGGCAGGCTGCTGGCGATCAAGGGACCCAACTGGGTAAATGAGCGGCAGGAAGCGGAAGACGCTGGCTTGTTGGAACAAGTCGATCTTCAATCACTGGTTGAGTATCAACCGGTGGGCTGCGAATGGAAAAGCATCATTCTGGAAATCAAAAAAGCGATCGACGACTAATTGTCGTCCGCTGCGATAAAGCACGAGCGTTTCGTCTAGCTTTCTGTGATTGATATCTAAATTGAATCCGATGCGGCCGAATCTCCGATCATCGGTAAAACGTCTGTCCTGACTGATGCGTCCGTACTCACGGATGCGTCCGTACTCACGGATGCGTCGATACTCGTGGCAGATCTACGTGTCGCAACAACAAAATGATTGACGAGGAACACCAACCAGAAGCTCGCCGCGCATAAGTAGAATCCATAGCCTTCGTGGAACGGGATAAAACCTTCCATCAAGAGATCAAGCCCGACCAACTGATGAATGAAGTACTCGAAGCGGTTCCAAAAAACGCCTCGCAGATACCAGCAGATAATCGTCCAGACCAGCCAACTGCCTACGCCCAAAGCGATGCAAACCTGATACGTCGCTCCGATGCACAGATGAAAAAAAGCCAGGTAGATCAGCAGCAACAAAGCGCTGGTCATTATCCACGATGTATGTGATCGCGGTTGCGTACCGGGAAGCATTACGTCAAATACCTGATCGTTCACTGATCTTGTTCAGATGATGTTTCAGATGAGTCACATAATCGTCGACCAGGAAGCTAAGCGAAACAGGATCATTCGAACCGATCGAACACTTGACACGCATTTTTTCGTCGGGAATCCTACGGATCAAATGGGCCAGATGGAGGTTATAAAACTTCCACAGCTGAATCAAATCGCCCCACGAACTTTCCGTGTACTGCTGTGACTTAACCCAGGAATTTTGCTCGTACTTGGGAAACTCCAAATGATCCGACTGCAGCGCCCGCACAAAGCGTTGGTGGTTGTTGGTTGCTGAATCAACCATATGCCCAACCACTTCGATAATCGACCATCGTTCTTCTGACGGCTTGTGACGGGCTGCTGAATCGTCAATCAGCAACAACCTGGCCGCAAAAAGCTGCACGACTTCAATCAACTCATCGGCAACCAAGTCGATGGAACTACATTTTGGAGCGTTCATAGAATAACGTCCGAACCCATTCACGTACTGCGACGGCATTTAGGGAAAATCACTGGATAAATTCCCCGGAGTCCGTCAGATGATCTCTTAAGCTGACAGTCAATATGAATGTGATTCAATTGTCTTGCAACAGATTTTGTCTTCACAATTGTGATTTGTGTGACTTTTTCGATGCCCAGTCAATTTTTCTACTCCAGAAGCTTTCGAATCTGGCAATGACGGTAAGACAAACATAAAATTGCGATCCACAAGAAACCAAACAGGAATAGCCATGGCGACCGAAACAACTGCAGCAAAAAACAATCACGCGACCATTCGCGAACTTGATCCGTCGGGTCTTTGGAGCCACTTTGCCGACTTGAACGAAGTACCTCGGGCATCGAAGAACGAGGGACGCGTCATCGAGTTCGTGAAGCAGTTCGGTGAAGGACTCGGGTTGGAAACTCTGGTTGACTCAGTCGGCAACGTGGTGATTCGCAAGCCGGCTTCACCAGGCATGGAAGACAGAATTCCTGTGGTCTTACAGTCGCACCTCGACATGGTGCATCAAAAGAATTCCGACGTCGAATTCGATTTCGATACGCAGGGCATCGAAATGATTCTTGACGGCGATTGGATCTCCGCGAACGGGACGACGCTGGGAGCTGACAATGGAATCGGCGTCGCTGCGATCATGGCCGTTTTGAGTTCCAGTGAAATCGAACATCCGCCGTTGGAAGCACTTTTCACTATCGACGAAGAAACCGGGATGACTGGAGCCAAAGGACTACAGGGCGGCCTGCTGCAGGGAAAGATTCTGTTGAACCTCGACACCGAAGACGACAACGAACTAACAATCGGCTGCGCTGGGGGCGTTGATATTACTGCGCGGCACCAGTACTTGCCGGAAGCCACGCCGGCTGGATCGGCTGGTTTTCGAATCTCCGTTACGGGACTCGCCGGCGGCCACTCCGGCATGCAGATTAACGAGGGACTTGGGAACGCCAACAAGATCATGAACCGACTGCTATGGATTGGCTCCGCCGAATTCGAAATGCATATCGTCGAGATCGACGGCGGTGGTCTGCGGAATGCGATTCCGCGAGAATCGTTTGCAACCGTCGTCGTCAACAGCGATCAGGCTGACGATTTTAAAGCATGGCTCGACAGCCAGTCAGATACAATCTTGTTCGAGTATGCGACAACCGACCCTGACGGAAAAATTGAATACGAGGCGTTGGAGCATCCTCCTGAAAATATCATTCCACCAAAGCTGCAGAAGTATCTGTTGGGAACAATTTACGCCGTCCATTCTGGCATCCACCGAATGTCTCCCGACATTCCCGACCTGGTTCAAACATCAAATAACTTAGCCCGGGTGCTTGTCAAAGATGGAGCCATTCAGATTGGTTGTTTGACTCGCAGCAGCGTCAACAGCGAACGGGATGACATGGCCAATTCGATCAGCGCAGTCTTGTCATTGACGGGCGCAACGATTGAAACGTCCGGCGACTATCCTGGCTGGAAACCAGTCCCGGATTCAACCATCGTCAAGCTCATGTCAGCGTTGTACGAAGAAATGTTCAACGAGAAACCGCATGTCGCTGCCTGCCACGCAGGTTTGGAATGCGGCATCCTGGGTACAAACTATCCCGACATGGAAATGATCAGCTTTGGACCCAATATTCGCGGCGCCCATTCACCTGACGAACGCGTGCAAGTAAGCAGCGTGCAGAAGTTCTGGAAATTCTATCTGGAAACGCTACGGCGCATCCCGGCACAATAGATTCGTGGTTGCCGCCAATGCGACAACCCAGCAGTCATAAAAAATAACGCTTAAAGGAAAAGGTAGCCTCCATCTTTCATGGAAACTGCCTTTTTTCTTTTTGCCTCTTTTTGCCGAAAGCGTTTGCCGAAAGCGGATTCGAACAGGCCCGTCATCAGACCCTCAATTCTTCGTCTCCCAAATCATCCTGAGCATACCGCGCCCGAACTGGATCGACTTCGAGTCGCAAGAACTCTTCTACCTGCTCAGCGGACCTGCCAACGAACGCTTCCGGATTAAGAATCTCTGAAAAATCGAGCGACGCAAAGTCTTCGTCAGCGCCGAGTAACTCAAGCAAGTTATTGGGCAGTCCTTCGTTCTTGACGTTGCCCGCCGCTTGTTGGCTGTACTGTCGTATTTTCTCGTGAAGTTGCTGCCGGTCTCCGCCCGTTTCGACGGCCGCCATCAGGATATTTTCGGTCGCCATGAATGGCAGCTCTTCTTGAAGATGCTTACCAATCATTCTTGGGTAAACCACCATCCCGTCGGCTACGTTTACAAGCAGGATCAAAATAGCATCCAGCGCCAGGAACGCTTGTGGGATAACAATGCGGCGGTTCGCACTGTCGTCCAAGGTCCGCTCCAACCATTGAGTCGCCAGCGTGTTTGCCGGACTTGATTGCAGGCTGATCACGAACCGTGCCAGTGAGCAAATTCGTTCGCTCCGCATCGGGTTGCGTTTGTAGGCCATCGCGGAAGATCCAATCTGGTTCTTCTCGAATGGTTCTTCGAGCTCTTTACGATTGGCAAGGATTCGAATATCGCTGCCGATCTTGTGAGCGCTGCCGGCGATTCCGGCCAGAGCATCAAGAATATGGACGTCAATTTTTCGCGGGTACGTTTGCCCGGTGACGCTATACGAATTCCCGAATCCAATTTTTTCGGAAACCAATTGGTCCAACTGCCGGACTTTGTCCGAATCGCCATCGAACAGTTTCAGGAAACTTGCCTGCGTCCCTGTGGTTCCTTTTGCTCCGCGAGCCTTGAGCCTGCCAATGTGAAACTCCAGCGTCTCCAAGTCGTCCACCAGATCACGAATCCACAAACAGGCCCGCTTGCCCATCGTGGTGGGTTGAGCTGGTTGCAAATGCGTGAAACCCAGGCAGCTGAGCGATTTCTGCTGATCCGCAAATTCTGCCAATCGGTTGATAGCAGCTGCCAGCCTGCGGGCGACGAGCTGCATCGCTTCTCGATATAAAATCAAGTCCGTGTTGTCAGTGACAAAACAGCTGGTCGCTCCCAGGTGAATAATGGGCGCGGATTTAGGGCAAGCATCGCCAAACGTATGCACGTGGGCCATGACATCGTGCCGCAATTTCTTTTCGTAGGCTTTGGCAGCATCAAAGTCGATCGAATCCAGATTGGCTCGCATTTCATTCAGCTGATCGTCTGAAATCGCCAGTCCCAGTTCCTGCTGCGATTCCGCCAATGCTAGCCAGAGTGTTCTCCAAGTTCGGAATTTTTTCTGGGACCCAAAAATACGCCCCATGTCCTGGGACGAATAGCGGGTTATCAACGGATTTACGTAAACTTCGTTTTGCACAAACGCACTCGAGAATTTGACCAAATTAGTAGAAAAAACGGCATTCTATGACAAAATCAACCCAACCGGCCGGCAGAAGACCGTTTACGCTGCCATCTGCGATCCACTATCATTGAGGGTTTAGGGGATTAGGCAGAGATTTCCGGATCAGTAGAGCTGGAGTCTCTGAGTCATAAAATTTGTCCGATATTACCAATGATGCAGTTTGCTTTCTTTGCTGGTATTTCGCAAGCGGACAAGCTTAAAGATCAATAAGAACGAAGTAGCCGTTCCGGCAGAACGCTAGAGGAGTTTCTGTGTATACCCGTATTTTAGTTGTTGGTTTGGTAGCGATGTTGGCGGGCAGTTCTAATACTGCCTTTGCTCAACGCTTGAACGCTTCCGCAGCAATCTCCAGTCAGGAATTGTTACCGTCGAGTACAAAAGCCTGGTTCTCTGTCCCGGACGCGAAGCGTTTGGATGCAAAGTTTCTCGAAACTCAAATCGGAAAACTAACTCAGAACCCTGAGTTGGAACCATTTATCAAGAGCCTTCGAGGGCAGTTCCAGGGTTGGCTTGACGACAAGAATATGCGACTTGGATTGAACGTCGAAGACATCCAAGGCGTGCGATCCGGTGAGATCTGTATCGCCGGCATTGTGTCCAACCAGGGCCCGGCGCAACCGCAAGGTAAAGTCGCTCGCGACTCGCATGGCCTTGTTTTGCTCGTTGATGTCTCGGAGAACCTGGATGCGGCCAACGAGTTGCTGGAAAAACTGTCCAAGGATCTGGTTCAGCGCGGAGCTACTCGCGAAGAATTCTCAGACTCAATTGATGCCAAGGTCGCCAAGTGGAAATTCCCGCAGAAGGGACGTTTGCAAAAACCCCGTCATGCGTTTCACACGATTACTGGTGGCTGGTTGCTGTCATCTGACAACGAAGCGATCTTTCGGAAGATCGTTCGTCGATTGGTCAACGTCGACAGCATGACTAAGGAACAAACTCTGGCCGCCCATCCAGCCTTTGAGAGCGTGATGAAAAAGGTCGCGGTCGAAAAGGTCAAACCAGAAGTCTACTGGTTTGTTAACCCGTTCGGTTACGTTCAACTGGCGCAGGCAATTGCTCGTGAGCGTCAGGAATTTCGTCAGAAAAACAATGACGATTGGGCCCGCATCCTGCAAAAAATCGGCTTTGACGGATTCAAAGGAGTCGGCGGCTACATGGCATTCGCAAGCGGCGAACATGAGTTGCTCCACCGAACGTTTGTCTACAAGCCAGTCGACGAAACACAAGACATCAAGCAAAAACGCGTTTTTGGAATGCTTGATTTCAAAAACTCTCGCCAATCCTCGTTGACACCGCCAAGCTTCATCTCGAACAAAGTTTCCGGCTTCTTTTGTGCGGCCTGGGACATGCAGCTCGCATTGAAAAACGTTGGTCACGCGATCGACACGTTTGCGAGAAAAGACGGTACATTTGACGATACACTGGCAAGCCTGAAAATGGAAATGAAAGTCGACGTCACCAAGGTCGTTGACAACTTTGATAACGAGTTTTTCGTGATCTCGGATAACAAAATGCCCGTCGGTCAGGACAGCGAACAAATCGTGATCGCGGTTCGACTGCGAGGCAATCCAGAATTCGTCATCAGCAACATTCAGAAATCATGGCCTCACCAGCACAATGTTATCGAACACGAAGGTCACAAGATCGTCGAGATTGATGACTCAATTGGCGGTGAAGACCTTGGTTTGGAAGGATGGGAAGACGATCCTTTCCGTGATCCAAGTGAAGACGCATTGCAGGAAGAAGTCGAAGAGCCGCAATTCAGCCTGTTTGAAAAGAGATACTGCTGTGCGACTCCCGGGTATTTGTTTGTATCCAACGACTTGGAATACATACAGAAGGTCCTACTTAACCAGACGACCGCCCAACTTAAAGACACCAGTGACTACCAGCGTGTTGCGAAGGCGTTGGGAGATCTGACTGATGAGACGAAGATCAGTTTTCGTCAGTTCTCGCGACTGCATCGTGTCCTACGCCCTAACTACGAATTGATGCGAATGGGCAAGATGGCTGCGAGCGATACGATTTTCTCTCGATTAATCAACCAGGCTTTCGAAAACAACGATCCAGATCGAGTCCGCGCCCAGCAAATCGATGGATCCAAATTGCCTGCTGACTTTGACAAGCAAATCGGCCCGTACCTTGGCCCGTCCGGCTGGGTTATGGAATCAGTTGATGACGGCTGGCTGTTTACCGGTATCATTCTTGACCGGCAGCAAAACAGCGAGCAACTGGTCAAAAAAGAAGAGCCATCGGAAGTACATAAGTAACATCCGCGCCAGTCGGCAGGATCCAACCCGCCGACTGCCTCTTTTCTTCAATTCGACTGCCGCTTTTCCTTCAATTCTCTACGCCAAGCGATGTTCCGCCTTTAATGGTCGTCCGCTTTGCAAGCGTTAGCCAGCGTTTGCGCATCAAATAAAGTTGATTATTTCCATCAACTTTCAGCCCACTCTATATCCGAAGCTATGTTTTCGCGGGCAAATCGCAATGGCGGTTGTTCTTGATGTGCTCGACACGCGGTCGAGTACCAACATGATTTTTTGATTTTGATGGGCAGAGCATTATGGCCGTTACGGATACTAAAACAAGCGAATTTGATCAGCTAAAGCAACTGATTCATCAGAAGCTAATCGGAAAACTGGACCTTACACGTGTTGGCGATCTGGAAGGCGATGTACTGCGTCGCGAAATTCGGGTCGTCGTCGAACACCTTTGCGACAGCGAAAACAACTTGCTGAACCGCCAGGAACGTGAACGTCTGGTCGAAGAAGTCCTGGACGAAACGTTCGGTCTTGGCCCACTCGAGTTCCTGCTCAAAGACCCAACGATCAGCGATATTTTGATCAACGGTCCCAAGAACGTTTATTGCGAGAAGAGCGGGAAGATGGAGAAATCCACCTGCGAATTCCGCGACAACTCTCACTTACTACAAATCATTGACCGAATCGTTTCCAAGGTTGGTCGTCGAGTTGACGAAACCTGCCCGATGGTGGATGCCCGTCTTGAGGACGGTTCTCGTGTGAACGCGATCATTCCACCGTTGGCTTTGGACGGTGCGGCAATGTCCATTCGTCGTTTCGGTTCTAACCCGCTGAAGCTCGAAGACCTGCTGAACTTCAAAGCTTTCACTCCTGAAATGGTAATGCTTCTCGAAGGTGCGATGAAAGCTCGCCTGAACATCATCATTTCCGGTGGTACTGGTTCTGGTAAAACGACACTACTGAACACACTATCCAGCTTTATCTCAAATAGCGACCGTATCGTAACGATCGAAGACGCGGCTGAATTGCAATTGCAACAGGACCACGTTGTTCGCCTTGAGACTCGACCACCAAACATCGAAG
The DNA here is from genome assembly GCA_964641465.1 of uncultured Pirellulaceae bacterium. Lineage (GTDB taxonomy): Bacteria > Planctomycetota > Planctomycetia > Pirellulales > Pirellulaceae > Mariniblastus. The sequence goes on from CAZXLW010000015.1 coordinate 69,705, forward strand.
GCAAGGGACAAGTCAACGCGACTGACCTCGTTCGAAACTGTTTGAGGATGCGACCGGAACGAATCATCATTGGTGAGTGTCGTGGACCGGAAGCTCTCGACATGTTGCAAGCGATGAACACTGGTCACGATGGTTCATTGACCACGACGCACGCGAACTCTCCTCGTGACTGTATCGCTCGTCTGGAAACTTTGATCATGATGTCAGGTTTCGAATTGCCAGTCAAAGCGATGCGGACACAGATTTCCAGTGCTGTTGACCTGATCGTACAAGCTAACCGTTTGCAGGGTGGTCCTCGTAAGGTAACCCACATCACCGAGATCTGCGGGATGGAAGGCGACACGATCGTGATGCAGGACATCTTCAAATTCATCCAGGATGGCGTCGACGAAAACGGCAAGGCTATCGGACGGTTTATCTGCACCGGGGTTCGACCCAAGTGCATTGAGCGTCTGGAGTCTTCTGGAATCAAGCTGCCAGCAAGCATCTTCCGCGAACGCGTCATGATGTCCGACTAACGTCGAACCTAGCCAAGTTATTTATTAATTAAGTAAGACAGACAACTTACCGTCAATAAGAACGTAACCAATCATGCTCATATATATCCTAATCGGCTCAGTATTCATTTGTGTCAGTGGACTGATTTTTGCAGCCACAACATTACTGAATAAAGACGATGGACAGATTAATGATCGACTCGAATCCCTGACCATGAATAAAGGTCGGGGAGCCAAATCAGCGGACGCACCAGGTTCGTTGTTGAAGTCCCCGTTGGACGATATGCCGAACCAAGTCGAGCAGTTCGTTTCCAGGTTCCTGAACTTGTCCGCGTTCATTGAACAATCAGGGGTCAAGCTCTCGATATCCAAATTTGTATTCATGAGCCTTGGATTGGGTGTCGCGGCATCTGTGATTTACGTGGTGTTATCACCAATCAAGTCAATCACTCCCGCAGTGTTCCTGGTTGGAGCGGTAATTCCATTCGTGTTCATCTGGTTCAAGCGCCGGATGCGCATGAAGAAATTCGGTGCTCAACTTCCTGAGGCATTGGATCTGATTTGTCAGGCCCTGCGTGCCGGGCAGAGTCTTCCTGCGGGAATTCAGCTGGTCGGACAGCAAATGGATGAGCCACTCGGTCCAGAATTCCATCGTGCTTTCGAGCAGCAAAACCTTGGTGTTTCGCTGGAAGGCTCGTTGAAGCTCATGCTGGAACGTACTCCCAACCTTGACCTGCAGTTCTTTGTAACCTCCGTGATCCTGCAACGGCAGACCGGTGGTGACTTGGCTGAAATTCTCGACAAGATTGGACGCCTGATTCGCGAACGATTCCAGATTTGGGGTCAGATTCAGGCACTGACTGGTGAAGGTAGACTTTCAGGTATCGTTCTGTTGGCTTTGCCACCAGCACTTTTCCTGATGATGCTCCGATTGAATTACGATTACATCACGATGCTTTTCACCGATCCACTGGGTCAGAAAATGCTGTTGTTTGGAATCGTCATGCAAATCCTGGGCGCGATTTCGATCAAAAAGATCATTACGATCAAGGTCTAGTACTCTCGCGTCGCAGAACAAATCAGAAGCAAAATAGATACATTTTATACTTGAAGAAATTAATCCAGGTGAACTCGTGTTTGACATTCTAATCGCACAACTCGACTTTTCTACGCTTATGCCGTTCGCAATTTTCGGCGCGGTTGCCGTTGGTGCTTGGGCTGTGGCTGACGTCCTGTTTAACAAGTCATCCAAGTCGGACGAACGTCTGGAGCGGATGAAAAACCGCGCACTTGGAAAGACCAGTTCGGCGTCCGTTACCAAGAATGGTGCTGGCGATGGATTTGCAAAACTCCTGGAGAAAGCAAGTCCGGCTCTGGGCGAAACATTGAAGCCGAAGAGCGAAAAGGAAATCAGTGCACAACTTGCCAAGCTGAACGCAGCCGGTTTCCGCAGCGAATCAGCTCCAGCGTTGTTTAACACTTTGAAAATGATCATGGCATTGGTTGGTTTCGCGATCGGTGGCGGAGTCAACTTGCTCCTGTTTGGAATCACCTCCAAGGCCCTGATGTATACCGCTGCGGTCACTGGAATCTTCGTATTCCTGCCGGGGATGGTCGTTGGCATGATTGCCAAAAGCCGCAAAGAGAAAGTCTTCCTGGGACTGCCTGACGCATTAGACCTGATGGTTGTTTGTGTCGAAGCAGGTCTGGGTCTTGACCAGGCAATGCGGAAAGTTGCAGAAGAACTGGCAGAAGCTCATCCAGTTATCGCGGAAGAATTTCGCATCTGTAACCAACAGCTACAAATGGGACGTAATCGCGAAGATGTCTTGACTGACCTCGGCGACCGTAACGGCGTTGATGACTTGAAGACACTTGCTTCGATCATGATTCAGGTGGACCGGTTCGGTACCAGCATTGGTACCGCCCTGCGTACGCAGAGTGATACGATGCGAGTTCGACGGCGTCAGCTAGCGGAAGAGAAGGCAGCAAAAACTGCTGTCAAATTGATTTTCCCACTCGTACTATTCATCTTCCCCGGAATCTTTGTTGTACTCGTTGGACCTGCCGCAATCACTATGGTCAACGAGATGCTCCCAGCTTTACAGAAATAGGCCTGCTGGTCCGATTTTGTTGCAAGCTCCGCAAAATTGCTTCGATTAGACGCGATTCGGATATCCGATACTTTGCTATGAGTGAATGAATGAATGAATTCGTGCGTGTGGCAACGATTGCCACCCACTTTTCGAAGACCGATTAAAGCATGGAGCTACAAATGAATCGTCGTTGTTGGAAATCCTTGTCGTTCGCAGTTGCAGCGACATTCGTATTTGGCACCTTTGCAGCCGCGCAGTGCGACAGCGGGTCTTGTGGCGCCGGTGCTTACGCTGGTGGTGGTGCTTACGTTGATGGCGGGTTCGCTGGTGGCGGCGGATTCGCTGGTGGTTCAGGTGGTTGCGATTCCGGCGCCTGTTTTAGCTATCCAGGAGGTGGTAACTTCGGTGGTGGCGTTGGCGGCGGCGGGTGCAAAAAGTGCGGCGGCGGCTGCCTTGCTCAAAAGAAGCAAAACGCGAAAGCCTGTTTCGATCAATTGAAGCAGATTCAACAGCGAGATTTCGCCCGCAATCAAGCATGGCCAAAGCCATTCAATTGCGCCGATCGGCAGCTTTACTTTTCCATCTGGGAACCAATGCTTACGGCTGGCACACGTGGCAATTGTCTGCTGGCTGACTATCACTTCGACCCGAAGACTAATGAGTTAAACCAGGCAGGAAAAGCAAAAATCCAAGGCATCTACAAGAGCAGTCCATCTGCCCAGAAGATTGCCCTTGTTCAGAACTTTGGCAACCAGGCAGTTGTCGACGCACGGCTTCAGAATGTGCGATCTATGATCGACCAGTGGTATGGAAGCCAGTCGTTTGTTGACGTTGCCGTCAGCAGCCATGTCCCAACCAGATTCTCTGGTGCTCGCGTTCATGGATTGCAGACCAGAGCGGCAGACAGCATTCCAGTTCCGGCAATTCCAGTTGCGTCCGGAACAGGCTCAACCAGCGACGTTGGCGTTGGCCAGTAAGTCAACAATTCGTCGTATCGCGAATTCATTCGACCCTGCTGAAATATGCAGGGTCTTTTTTTTGCCGTAACGCGTTGTCGCTTGCACGAGTTGGCTTCTTCCCGTGAAAAACGCAACTTGCACTAACGGCGTTACCACGAAAACGAAAAAGAGATACACTGACTCCCAGCAAAACCGTCTTCAGAGCAAGGCAACCAATGGATAAGAAATCAAAAAAACGAATTGAGGTTCTACGCAAGCGAACCGAAAAACTACGACAACAACTCGCTGGGGCAAAAGCTCAAACGGACGACCCGGACGAAGTGTCCAAAATCGAGCAGGAAATTGCCAAAGTGCACGACGAAATCGAGCAGCTCAAAAAAGGATAGCCGAATCAACAACCAGCTATTCGAAGCGAGACAAGTCGCCATTTTCGTTTGGCTCATTTAGCGGAAGGGCGTTAGCACCGTACCGCTAAACCATTACGAAACCTATCTAACCCTGGTTCTTGAAAACCATTACCTGCACGATCGTCTTGGCACGCTTGGAATCAATTTCCAACTTGCCCTGCAGGTTGTCGATAAATTCCTTTTCATCATCCTCGACGACTCCGTCGGCCAACACGATATCGACCGAATTCGCAAACACGGTTTCCCGTAGCTCAGGCGGCACGGCTTCGTACGCCTTGTCCAACAGCTTTTCTGTTCCGCCGCGTCGCAGTTCTCCCAGCAAACGATCCATCATCGAACTCATCTGCTGTTCGCTTACCCGCTGGTAAAGTTTCTTTTGCCGCAAGTTGATATTCAGAATCTGAGCTTCCTCGTCGCCGATATGGCCGTCGCAAGCCGATGCACAGAGCAACACTCCCGCGTAGCCTTCGTGTGGACCAAAGTGTGAAGAACCAGATTCAAAACCCGAACTATCAATATCATCAAATAAAGACATGTTTATTTCCCGTAGAATTTCGCAAGCTGTTCAATATACAAACCGTCAAGAGCCCGGTGATCGCTCACCCCTTGTTCTTGATCACCATTACCTGAGCAATCGTCTTGGCGGTATTTGCGTCCAGACTTAGCTTGACACTCAGTTGGTCAATAAACTCCTTTTCTTCACTCTCGATGATCCCGTCCGCGAGGACAATATTACACGCGTTGGCGAATGCAGCCTTGTAAAGTTCTTTCGGCAGCGTTTCACAACAGCCATCGACCAACGAATCCGGACCGTTCTTTTTCAGAACGCTCATCAACTTGTTCCAAACCTGATTGAACTGCTTCTGATTCACGTTGCGAAACAGCTTCATTCGAAACAGTGCGGTGAATAGCTGGGTGATCTCATCATCACTTACATGCCCATCACAAGCACTCGCCGCCAACAAGATGCCGGCAAACGATTCTTGCGGCGACAGTTTTGTTCTGGTCTCCATCCCACTAAACAACGCATCGAATAAGCCCATTTGGTAGCCGCCTTTCCGGAACTAGTAATCTAATTTTGAACTGAAATTTCTGAATAAATAGCTAACGAACTATCTTTCATCAAAAGTTGCAATTCTGAATGTACCAGTCACGCAACCAGATTGCCAGCATTTCTTAATTCCAAAAATGTTTTGGATTTACAAGCAAGCAATTACAGCTCAACGACAGTTGCTTTATTGATCACAACGTTTTCTTTCGGCCGATCGCCGGGATCCGTTGCTACATTTCCAATGGTTTTGACAACTTCCAGACTCTCGTCGTCGGCTGTTTTGCCAAAGGCAGTGTACTGACCATCCAGATGGGAATGGCTGTCGAGGCAGACGAAAAACTGCGATCCAGCCGAGTTCGGATCCGCTGCGCGAGCCATCGAAAGCACACCGGGAACGTGCGAGGTGTCATTGAACTCCGCGTCGATCTTATAGCCGGCGTCACCGGTACCTGTTCCACTGGGACAACCGCCCTGGATCATGAAGCCTTCAATCACTCGATGGAAAATCAAACCATCATAGAAACCAATTTTCGCCAGCCCAACCATATTGCGACAATGACCCGGCGCGTTTTTGCCGTCCAGGTTCAGTTTGATCGTTCCTTTAGAAGTCTCCAACTGGACCTGGTACTGCTTTGAATCGAAATCAAGGCCCTCAACGGCTGCTTCTACTTCTGACTTTTTACTCATTTTGTTTCTCTGAAGAATTTGATTTGAACGCGAAATTGTTCCACATCGTTGCCCACATGGCAATGGACGCCGTTGTGATTGTGGATCAGGCTCGGTTCAGTCTTTACCCGTTCGCTCTTTAATGAGCATTGGATCAATCGAAGAGAGATCGAATCGAACACGTTGGATCCCTCCGCCAGCCACGATTTCACAATCCAATTCAGACTGACGGTTGTAGTAAGAAGGAACAAAATCCTCGCCCCAGGGATCGGCAGCCTTGATCAAATCCGCAAACTGACGAACCGCCGAGGGACTCGATTCCGCAGCGTCTTCCTCTTCCGCTGGAGCATCCGTTCCAATCGACGCTTGGTTCGCCTTTTCTGTCCGACTGATGTAAACACGATGCTTCCCAGTCATCGCGCCTTCCTCGCCGTCCAGTCGCTGTAGTTGAAATTCACCTTGAAAATTAGTCGTCCCCATCGACACAAAGAAGGGCTGCCCAACCTCTGGATTCTCTGGCACGAACAGCACTCGGGCTTTGCCGACTGGCAGATCGTCCAAAAAGACTTCTCCGTGCACTTCGACGAATTGCACAGACTCCGGCTCCGATTGGTTGCACCCGATCGCGAAAACGGAACAGACGCCCAACACGACAAACATCAAGGTTCGAATTTTCAACATGATCGACCTCCACTGCTTTGCAGTTTCGATTTGGTAAGTGGCAAGGGAGGCAAAGCTTCTTCGATCACACCTTTTGCCTTCGGCCACATCCAAATTGCTTCCAACACCATCCACAGCTGCAATCCCAACGATAACAGACCAATCGTCCCCATCAACAAATGGTCCTTGAAATTCCACATCCAACCAACCGGCTTGCCATTGACCAGCTCAGTTGAAAATAACTGCCACAAGATCGCCCAAGCCGGCATGACGATCATCAACAACATCGGCAGCAGCACAAACCACACCGGCTTGTTCCTTCGCCACAAGTAAAAAACAGTAACCATAAACGCCAACCCCGCCAACAATTGATTGGTCGCACCAAACATCGGCCAAAGCAAAAGTCCTCCGGTACCGGCCACGCCGTTGGGCCCCGGCAAGACAGCAATCGCTCCACCCAGCACCACAGCCAGCAAAGTCGCCACGTACATATTCCTGGCCGGTGCGATTCGCACAGCACTGCCGATTTCCTGAATCACGTATCGTTGCAAACGAGTTGCTGTGTCGAGTGTCGTGGCGGCAAAGCAGGCCACCAGGACCGCAATGATGCCGACCGCCATCTTCAGCGGAACCCCAATCGCCGTTAAGAAGTTCGCCCCGCCATCAACAAACGCACTCAACTTTCGTGGCAAGCCAAATTCGCCCCATGTCTTCGCCGTGTAGTAACTGTCCCAGGAATCTTTCCCGACAATCTTTTCACCGTCTGCATCAGTCCGCCAGCTGAACGCCTGCACATTCGAGCCCTCCACAGCCGTTCGCTCGATCTTTCCCATCCCGGTCCCGGCGCAACATGCCAATATCACAACCGTCGCCAAGGCACCCTCCATCAGCATCGCTCCGTAGCCGATGTAGCGAGCATCGCTTTCGCAGGAAATCTGTTTGCTGCTCGTACCGCTGCTCACCAGACAGTGAAACCCACTGATGGCTCCACAGGCAATCGTAATGAACAAGAACGGCCAGATCGGCGGAGTCCCCGCCGGCAAGTTCGCCGATTCAACCATCGCTGGAGCGGTCGTGAACAAATCCGCCGCACCAGTCAGTGAAGCCACGAACAAACCTACCATCAACAATGCCAAGGCAACAAACAATTGGTAGCTATTAATAAAGTCGCGAGGCTGCAGCAACAACCAGACCGGCAACACCGACGCGATCGCACAATAGATCAACAGGATGATCGTCCAGACAACGATCGGATTGAAAAACTTGGCCATTGCGGTGCCTTCTTCCAACGGCAAGCTAAGCGTGATCGGCAAATGATACGCTCCGACATAAACCGCGGCGTAAATCAGGACCAACGCGACCAGCGACAGTGGAAACAACGCCGACGGATTCTTGCGAACAATCAGCCCAATCACAATTGCAATCGGCAGTGAAATCCAGACAGGCAACACTGATTCCGGGTAAACCTTGAATATCGAAGCGATCACCAATCCGAAAATAGCCAGCACAATTGTCAGTGCGAAAAAGAGCACCAGCAGAAACAACAGCTTCGCCCGCGGCGAGATCACTCGCCCGGCGACTTCGCCTACCGTCTGGCCACGGTTCCGCAGGCTAACGACCAGTGCCCCAAAATCGTGGACCGCCCCAATAAAAATACTCCCAAAGATCACCCACAGCAGGGCCGGCAACCAACCCCAGAACACCGCGATCGCTGGCCCGACAATCGGCCCGGTCCCGGCAATGCTGGTGAAATGATGCCCGAATACGATCGACTTGCTCGAAGGTACGAAGTCAACATCGTCGCACAATTGCTTGCTGGGAACTTCGGCTTCCGGATCGAGCGCGAAAATTTTCCGAGCCAACCAGCGTCCGTATGTGTGGTAGGCGACGATAAATCCTGCGAACGCACCAACCGCAATCAGAAATGTACTCATGGGCTTCTCATATTAAATTCTTCGCGATCTTATCTTAGCAAACCGCTGACAGATGCTCCAACGGACTACTGACAATCAAACGCAAATCGTCCTATAATTTGCCACTTATAAGTCACAAACAATCAGGAGCCTCTTGTGCCCGAGAAAGTAGTCATCATCGGAAGCGGTCCAGCCGGATGGTCAGCCGCGATTTATGCCGCCCGCGCCAACCTTTCACCACTCGTCTTCGAAGGCACCGTTAAACCGGAAATGATCCCGTTGGGCCAGTTGGCGTTCACGACCGAAGTTGAAAACTATCCCGGGTTCCCATTCGGCAACGTGCGAGCCTTTGTGGAATCGGCAGTCGACACAGACCGGCATTGGAATTTGCCAGACGCACCGGACCATATGCGGGAAGGCGTCCATCATTACGCCGTTCAGGGAACGGAATTGATGGAGCTGATGAAGCAACAGGCTCTCAATTTCGATACGCGAGTGGTCGAAGACGACATTGTCGATGTGGATTTCGATTCACGTCCGATGAAAGTGATCCCCGCGAAAGGAGATCCAGTCGAAGCCCATACCATCATCATCGCCACTGGTGCACGGGCCAATTATCTGGGACTCGAATCCGAAGAAGCGTACAAGAACAAAGGCGTCAGTGCCTGTGCGGTCTGTGACGGTGCTCTGCCGATCTTCTACCAGAAACCGCTGGCGGTTGTCGGTGGTGGAGATTCGGCGGTCGAAGAGGCCTCGTACCTTGCGAACCTGAAGGGGGCCAAGACCATCTATATGATCGTTCGCCGCGATGCATTCCGCGCGTCCAAGATTATGGCTCAACGAGCCATCGATCACCCCAACATCGAGATCCTCTGGAACACGGTTGTCGACGAAGTTCTCGGTGACGGGAATTTGGTAAATGGGCTCAGGCTCAAGAGCACGAAAGATGATTCCACCAGCGAAATCGAAGTCGGCGGGATGTTCGTTGCGATTGGGCACACTCCCAACACGGCATTCCTGAACAACAAGCTGGACACGAATGACAAGGGATACATCAAATGGACGCAAGCGTTCCGCACCAACACCAGCAAAGAAGCTGTGTTTGCTGCCGGCGATGTCGCTGATGATTACTACCGTCAAGCGATTACATCAGCCGGAACCGGCTGCATGGCCGCGCTGGATGCAGAGCGATACCTTGCCGAGCAGGAATAACACGGCCTCACCTTGGCGGGAGGCTTTAAGAATCTCAAGCTCCCGCCGAAACAACATCACTTGACGCAAGCAACCATTCCAAAGAACCAACAATGCAAAAACTATCCGTCAACGAAGCTCGCAACGCCACCTCGGTCGGAAAACCTGCGATCCTGGAAGGTTGGGTGCGTACGCGTCGTGACTCCAAAGCTGGATTTTCGTTCATCGAATTGAACGACGGCAGCAGCCAAGGCAACATCCAGCTGATTGCTGATAAGGAGCTGCCGAACTACGAATCGGAAATCAAGTCACTGACAGCCGGTTGCAGCATCCGGGCCGAAGGCGAGATCAAGGAATCTGGTGGAAAAGGGCAGAACACCGAAATGCAGGTCTCCAGCCTGACGGTTCATGGCTGGGCCGATCCGGATGACTACCCGTTGCAAAAGAAACGGCATTCGTTCGAGAAGCTGCGGGAATGGGCGCATTTGCGGCCGCGGACGAATACGTTTGGTGCCGTTGCTCGCGTGCGAAACTGTATCTGTAATTCGATTCATCAGTTTTATCAGGAGCAAGGATTCCTGTATGTCCATACACCGATCATTACCGCCAGCGATTGCGAAGGCGCTGGTGAAATGTTCCAGGTGACGACGATGGACATGGAGCACGTTGCCAAGAACAAGATCGAACGGCTGGATTACTCGTTTGATTTCTTCGACCGACCGTCTTACCTGACTGTCAGCGGTCAGCTGAGCGTGGAAACACACTGCTGTGCTCTGGGAAATGTTTACACGTTCGGTCCAACATTCCGCGCCGAAAACTCGAACACCTCCCGGCACCTTGCTGAGTTCTGGATGATCGAACCAGAGATGGCGTTCTGTGATCTGGACGGGAACATGGACGTCGCAGAAGCGTTCATGAAACGCATCGTTGGCGACGCCGTCGAAAAATGCGGCGAAGACATGGAGTTCTTCAACGCCCGTATCGACGACAGCATCCAAGCCACTCTGGCCAACGTTATCGAAAACAAGTTCGTCCGTTTGCCTTACACCGAAGCGATCGAGATCTTGGAAAAATCAGGCCAGGAGTTCGAGTACCCGGTAAGCTGGGGCACCGACCTGCAATCGGAACACGAACGGTTTTTGACAGAACAGCATTTCAAATCACCGGTGATTCTGTTCGACTACCCACGATCGATTAAACCTTTTTATATGTTCTGCAACGACGATGAGAAAACGGTTCGGGCAATGGATGTGCTGGTCCCGAAAGTCGGCGAGATCATTGGCGGCAGCCAACGGGAGCATCGTCTGGATGTTTTGGAAGGCCGCATGAAGGAACAAGAGCTGGTCATTGAAGATTACTGGTGGTACACCGACTTGCGAAAATACGGCACGATCCCGCATGCTGGTTTTGGACTCGGCCTCGAACGCGCCGTCCAATTCGTCACCGGCATGGCAAACATCCGTGACGTCATTCCGTTCCCAAGGACTCCAGGCAACGCCGAGTTTTAAGATTCATTGTCCAGCCAACCGGGGAACGAAGCATGCGAATTACAATCGTCACTCCGGCAGTTACGGGTTCCCTGGCAGGTAACCGGATCACGGCCAAGCGGTGGTCAGGAATTTTCCGGGCACTGGGCCATCGCGTTTCCATTGAAACCGAAGTGCCTGATCGGACCGAGCTGCTGGTTGCACTTCACGCGAAAAAATCTTCTGGGCAAATTCTCAAATTCGCAAGTTCCTATCCAGAGCGGAAACTGGTCGTCGCTCTATCCGGAACCGACATTTATGGCGACCTGCTTGGCTCTCGGGCCGGCATGGCCGCTCTAGATGTGGCAACAGCCTTGGTGGCGTTGGAACCAAGCGCACTGGAAAGGCTGCCCAAACGATTGCAGCCCAAGTCGCAGGTCATTCGTCAGTCAGCACCGCGTCCTGAATCTAAACCAAAATCACTTTCCAGTTGCTTCGAAGTTTCGATCAGCGGGCACCTGCGTAAAGAAAAGGATCCGTTTGCAGTTCCCAATGCAATTCGGCTACTGCCCGACCATTCTAAAATCCGGGTAACACATATCGGCAGAGCGTTGACGGCCGATATGAAAAAGGAAGCCGAATCCCATGCTGCCTCCAACTCCCGCTACCGTTGGCTGGGTGAGAAAAAACATTGGGAGGCCAAACGGCTCGTCGCTCGCAGCAGGCTGTTCGTCAATTCTTCTTTGATTGAAAGTTCATCCAACGCTGTTGTCGAAGCGTTAGTCGCCGGCGTCCCCATACTCGCCTCCAAAATCCCCGGCAACATAGGAGTCTTTGGAAAATCATACGCCGGTTATTTCCAAGCCGGTGACTACCGCAAGTTGGCTCGATTGTTGGAGCGAGCAGAATCTGATCGCGGCTTCCACAAAGATCTCAAACAGCAATGTCGCGAGACTGCCAAACAGTTCACTCCATCTCACGAAAAGAATGCGTGGAACCGGTTGATTTCAAACATTTAGCGGAACGGCACTAGCGCACTAGCCCGCAAGCCGCCGGTGACCAGGCTTTTCTAAATTGAAATTTCCGGTAGCACGCCAGTGCTTCAATATCTGTGTAATCAACTTTACGAAGCATTAAGCTCGTTTTTTGCGAGGAAATACAAAAATGTTTTGCCATACGGCCTGTTACCGGTATCCAGTAAAAGACCGAATCACATCATCATGAGAGATTTGTTGTGCGCGTATCAAATTGGCTAGACAAAATCCAACGCCGACTGTGTAAGCCAAAAAAATTCCTTTCGCGACGTGCCA
>CAZXLW010000016.1:0-13867 GCA_964641465.1 uncultured Pirellulaceae bacterium
AAACGCAAGCGTTAGTTGAAACGTATGCGTAGCAGGTACTCCTGCACGACGACAAATTCCAGGCCGGGCTAATTGCCCGGCCTTTTTTGTTGGCATTGGTTATTTTTCGCAAGCTCTTCACAAGCCCGGTTTCTAAGCAATTCCAAATTCGATGTCTTCCAGATCTTCGAGATCCGCAGTCGAGAAGAAGTCATCAACCAGCGAGCTAAAGTCTACGCCGCTTGGCAACGAGAAACCCGAACTCCCCGAACCAGTAGCAGGTGCGTTCAAAGTCGGAGACTCAATACTCTCGAATTGAACCGTTTCGTTCCCGTTCGCGAATGAGACGAATCCGTTACTTTCCTGTGGGTTTGTAAAGAACAGCTGTCGGCCGTCATTCTGCTCAAAGACAATATTCAGTCGATCAGCAACATTACCGTTAGGCGAATTCCCGTCGACAAAGAATCGTGTCGTTTGACTGGCGATAACACGGAACTGGTTCACTTGCGGTGTTCCATCCAAACGGACGAACTCAATGCTGGAGTTGAATCCAATACCAGCGAAGTTATCGCGTGGCAAGTTAGCAGGACCTGCAATCGCGTCGATTCGAGTCGGAGTTAGATTATAGCTGTAAGCCGCATCCACACCGTTGTCGTTGGCGAATAACTGATCCTCGCCATTGGCTGTATTGGTCCCGCCAAAGATATTCAGGTTGCCACGAATCAAACCGAGGTTTCCATTGTCATTGCTGACGGTTGAGCCAATGTTGAACCGATCGTTGCCATCGTTACCGAACAGGTTCGTTGTGGTGTTAACCGTGGTCCTGAACACATTGAACGTGTCGTTGCCTTCGTTGCCACTCAGGTTAACGACATCCGTGCGAGCTGTTGAATTGACAACGATAACGTCATCACCCTGACCAGCGAACACTTCTGTCAGCGGGCTTCTGGAACCAAACACGATTATCCGATCGTTGCCGGCACCTGCGTTAACAGTTACTTGCTCAGTGTTCTGGTCAAAAATCACGACCTCGTCATCGTAGATAAATCGCGCTGTGCGAACAGCAATTCGATCGTCTTGCCCGGTACCAAAGACAGTGGTCGTGTCGGTACCAATGGTACCGGAGTCACGGGTATCAATCCGGCGATCACCTTCACCAGCAAAGGCAACTACGTAGGTGTCCGAACCATTTTGACCGTTCAGGAACAGACGACCAAACGCTCCGTCGCTGACGGTAAACGTATCGTTGCCTTCCCAGCCAAATGCGTCGATTCGAGTCGGATCCGACGAACCATTGAACTGGAACGCATCGTTGCCAATTCCACCGAACAGATCCAGGTTATCGACACCTGTCGTCGCGTTCACCGTGAATTGATCATTGCCAGCGTTACCGTGCAATCGCACAGTCGACGTGAATGCTCCAGCAACGATAAACGTGTCGTTGCCATCTAATGCCATGATGTCGATTTCTTCCAGCGGGATGTTGAACGACAACAAGCTGTTACCATCTGAAATCCCGGTCGTGAAGATGCTGATCACATCATCGTTATTCGACCCGGCAAGGTTAAGTGAATCCGTTCCAATCGAGCCATCGTCTTCGATGACTACCGCCCGATCGAAGGTTGAACCAAACTGGAAATTGTAAGTATCCGATCCATCGCCGCCGTTGACGAACACGTCGCCTGCAGTCGCACTGCCGATATCAAAGACATCGTCGCCACCCAAACCGAAAATCCGGATCGTGTCACCTTCAGTCAGGCTGACAATGTCGAATCGGTCACCGGCCTCAGTTTGATTCGAACCGCGAATTTCAATACCACCGATTTCGCCATCAGGCCGTGCGAACTGACCGTCGTTCGAGAAGTAATTAACAACCCCACCAGTCAGCCCGGTAATCTGGCTGCCTGTGATAACGACTTCAGACGGGGTTCCACTCAGGTTCGTAATTCGAAGCCGGTTCAGGCCATCACCGCCTTGAATCGTCAAGTCACCGGTAATCGCTGACGTTTCACCGGTTTGCGATGGAGCATCTGAAGACAGATTGAAAATGTCATTGCCGTCTTGCCCATCCAGCACCAAGTCTAGTGCGGCTTCTGTGACGTTGAAGGCATCATCTCCGCCACGTCCAGAAACAGAAAGCGATTCAATGGTCTCATTGAAAACCACTGCCTCACTACCGGCACCCACAACGTTGTTGTTGATATCGAACACGTTGTTGCCCGCCGTTCCAAACAAGGCCGCGGTGTCGATTCCGTCAACTCCGGAATCGACAATGTTGACTGTTCGCGATCCTGTTCCCACGTAATCAACAAAGTACTGGTCTGAACCTTCCTGCCCGTCAGCAACCAGGTTTCCGAGGACATTCGCAGAAACGTCAAAGACATCGTCGCCTAGCCCACCCTGGGCTGTCGTGTCAGTCAACTGTGAAGTTTCATTGAGGCTGATCAGGTCATCGCCCTCACCACCCAACAGGTCGAGCGTCACAACGCCAACCGAACCGTTGACCGTAATAATATCGTTACCACCACCGCCGAGAATGGTAACAAAATCAGCTGGAGCATTTGCCACCGTGATTGTGTCATTGCTGCCACGACCATCAATTGTCAACTCTTCAATAAAGTCACCAATCGCAACTGTGCCACCGTCCGCGGCCACGCCAAATTCCGACAAGTCAATATTGTCGATTCCTTCGGTTCCGATCACTTCAAACAGATCCGAGCCAGAGAAGCCAGAGTCCTGAATGATCACATTCGGACCGGCCAAGTCGCCGATAAAGACAGTGTATGTATCACCGTCACTGGCACCATCGACAACAACTTCGCCAGCAATAACCGATCCTTCGGTGTCGGAACCGATGGTAAAGCTATCTTCACCAAGACGCCCGTCAATCCTCAGCGAGTGCTGCGCCAGGAAGCTGGTGATCTGGAACGAATCGTCTCCGCCATTGGAGCCAATGATTACGATTCCGCCATCGGCGTTATCAAATACGCCACCGGTAGACGTGTAATTCAGCGTACCGTTGTCGAACAGTCCAGTAATCGTGTCATCGGCAACCTCAACATCCAGCGGTCCGCCAGACTCGTTGGAAATCAAGATGCGATTGACTCCGGTGCCACCGTCAACGGTGAGATCGTTGTCGATCGTACTCAGGTCACCCAGATTCGTCGGTGCATCAGACGAGATGTGGAAAATATCGTCGCCATCGCCACCGAGCAACACGATCGGGAACTCTTCCGAGATCGCTCGCACATAGAACTGGTCGTCACCTCCACGCCCGTCGAATCCGAACTCTTCAACGCCGATAAACTCGAATTGATCCGATTCGAATGAGTCGAGCTCAACGATAAATACTTCGTCGAGGATAGTTCCAGCGATAATCGCTCGGTCGTTTTCTGCATCGATACTATCAGTGATGGTTACGTCCCGGTTGTCGATACCAGAAACCTGTTCGATGATGTAGGTATCGTCTCCGGCACCACCAAACACATTGACTTCGGCCTGGCTAAGGTCCTGAATCAAGAACGTGTCATCGCCACCATTTCCAAAGACATTCAGTGTGTTGGAAACAAGGAAAGTTTGCAGGATAAAGCTATCCCCAACAGCACCATCCGATCCAAGCAGAACGACGTCAAAGGTCCCCTCGACCATCGTGTCTTCATCTTCTGCAAAATAGATAATCTCAATTGGCGGATTGTTAGCAGGATTGGTCGCACTTGAACTCGAAATTCGAGCTGACCGCACCAGAAACTCCTCTGCGCCGAGTCGGCCAAAGTCACTTACGATGAGCGAGTTGTTTCCGACGCCTCCGTTGACTTCAAAAATGCCATCAATCGGAGCCAGTACGCCTTCATTGGTTGCGGAGTCCGATGAAAAATTGAACGTATCATCGCCAGCCCGGCCATCGAGGAGGACATTCGGCAATTCGTCAATGCGGTTGGATTGAACGTTGAACACATCGTCCAATACCGAGCCGCGGACCGTATCGAACTCGGTGAAATACAAAGTACGCCCGTTCGCTTCGTAGGTAGACGCAATGAATTCATCGGCGTCATCCGGACTGGCAACATCGTTCGGATCAATGTTGCTGCCCACCAGAGTGATCGTCGCCTCAAACTGATTCAACGCTTGCAAACTATCAGTTACATTCAAATTGGTAGAACCACGGATCAAGCTAATGTCGCGGAACTGGTCGAGGATATCGCCATCCTGTCCAACAGGTCCTTCCAACGTTCGCCCATTGAAGCCAGCGTTAGCACCAACCGAAAACAGCTGAATCTCCGTGCCCGCTGTCCGCTGCTGCAGATCCAATGTATTGAATCCAGTTCCGCCGTTTACGCTACCGTTGGTCCCAACGTCATTAAGGAACACAAAACGGTCATTCCCATCTTGACCAACGGCATCACCGATCAACGAACCATTTACAAACAGGAATGTGTCGTCGTTGGATCCACCAATGACTCCTTCAAAATCAACAAACGTGTTCGTGACCTGCTCTTCAGCAGGAAGATCCTCATTGCCTTCGGTGGTCAATGTCAGCCCACCGTCCTGGCCACCCCCGTCTGCCAAAGACGCGAAGTCAGTACCGAAGGGATCGCCAATAAATGGAAGCAAATCAGGCGTAACGTAGAAATCCGAGTTGTCGAAGTTAACCGAATTCAACTCAAAAGTGGTTTGCTCATTCGAGCGAGACTCCAAAGTATCTACACCGTCGCCGCCATGTAAATTAAAGCCACCGACCGGAGTAGGGTCACCATTCACATGATCAATCACGAACGTATCAGCACTTGAATGACCAAAAATGGTAATCTGATTGACAATCGACGACTCAAACCGGTCTGTCACAACGCCATTGATCTCGATCTCAACAAAATCGGAGTCGTTGCCATCGACTCGTACGATGATGTCGTCGGCAAATTCCGTCGCTTCCACGAGCGGTTCGAGATCCGCTGGAAGGATTTGAGTCAAAGCAACCGCCCATGAGTCATCTTCCTGGATTTCTTGATAAGGGATTACCGAGAAGAATCCATTCGGTTCAGCTGGATCCGCACGCAAACTGCTGTAGCCAGCCCAGACAGTCTGCGGTTCTTCAGGGCCTTGATTGAAAACAGCAGTCGCCGTCGAATCAATCAGTTGGGTTAGATCTTCATCAAACTGAATCGCCCCTCGGTCAAATTCAGGATTACCTTGGGCGTCTAATCCCGTTTGAGCTCCGTTAACACGGATTCCGAATTGCGCGAATACGCTCACTCGGAAAACTTCATCCGGCTGGGTTACGCCGAAATTCACGGCATCGAATTCACTTACCGCGTTATAAGTCAGCAGCACCAATCCACTTTCCGATACCGCAGTGGATGGATTGAAATAGGAAATCGCACCAGTCTCAAACGTGTTCACCATCGGGTCCATATCAGGAACGTCTGGCAGATTATCCCCAAGGAATGTTGGGTCCTCGAAAACGATGTTGTCAGCCCCACGCAGGCCAGTCGATGTCAATACTGGAGCATCACCTCCCCCGACCGCGAATTGGAACCAGTGAACGCCGTTAGAACGGATATCCTGGGCACCTTCAATAAATCCAAAACCAACTGTCTGGGCACCAACAATTTCGCCATTTACTTCAACGAGTGACGCACCCAGGCCATGCTGGACTTCCAAAGTAACGAAGTCCGCGATGCCATCGCCATCGTTGTCATCAAAAACACCATCGTTGTCGGCATCACCAACTGGCTGGCGAATATCAATTGGCTCAGTCAAAACTGCGGGATCAGCAACCTGCAAAAAGATCGGATCGC
The DNA here is from genome assembly GCA_964641465.1 of uncultured Pirellulaceae bacterium. Lineage (GTDB taxonomy): Bacteria > Planctomycetota > Planctomycetia > Pirellulales > Pirellulaceae > Mariniblastus. The sequence continues at coordinate 5,772 of CAZXLW010000016.1, forward strand.
TCAACTGGGCATCACTTCCGGTCGCATCGGTAATCTGAAAGCTATTCAAAACCGCTGGATTCAACTGGAAAACCGGTGGCAAGTTATCGCTACCAGCGTTCAGATCAATGGTCTGGGTCGAGAATCCGTAGACAGTCCCATCGGAATCATCAAAATTGCTTGCGAATTGAATCCGCTCCCCGTACTCCGTAATGCTCAGGTTGTCGAATCGAGTCAGCCTGGCATTCGTCGGATTTGGCTTCAGCAAGTCAGCCTTCGGAAGCGAAAATATCGAGACGTCTTGCAGCTCGTCAAGCTGTAGGCCGCCAGAGCCATCGCTAGTCTGAGAGAAATTCTGGGTGGCAATGTAAACGCCATCGGAGTCGACGCCCAATGTCGCAAACGTATGAACCAACTGCCCACTATTGTCCCCGGGAAATGCAAATGACTGCCATTGGCCAGAAGGATCAGCAGTGTCAGAAAACGCAATATGGATTTGGTTTCCTGCGAAATCCCCGTTGCCATTTCCTGTCGCTACAACAAACCATCGCTCCGTTGCACGGTCGAATACAATCCGAGGCGCGTCCAGACTTTCACCTCTCAAGTCTGCTCCGGCATCCAAAAAGAACTGATCCAGAGTGCTGGATTCAAGGATCCCGCCACTTCGATTGTAAACCGTGAACGTTTGTTGGCCGATTTCGACATAGTGATTAACGCTCACATCGCCTTCGGCATTCGGCACCAACGAATCGACACCATTGATTCCCTGATTGGCTCCCACCTGAGCGATTTCGCCCGTTACTGCCGTCAACATTTGGCGTGCTTCAAGGGTGTCGTAGCCAAGACTTCTGTTCTGCTTGGTCTGACGGCGATTGCTTTTGCGCTTTTGATTTTTTTGGCGAGAAGCCTTCTTCTTGCTACGTTTCATTAGTTTTGTTCCGGGAAATGAATACAAGATTGGGAAAGATATTCCTGGTATTCCGCACTATCTATGGTAATTGGACCGTCACTTATTTGCGAACGATTCCGCTAAGATCAAACGAAGTTTCAAACGTGAAATGTGCGAAATCTCGCCATTAGGCTATTGATTTCTGGCACGGCGGAAGTTTGGTCGAGAGAGGTGAGGATTCGGCATTATGTTGGACAAAACGAGTAAAACGCCTGCCCTGACAATAACAATCCGAACCATTCAGGCTAACAGCGCGGACCGCAATCGTCAATTATCTGCGCATTTTGGAGCATTCTGGACGATGTCATTGCCACGTGGAATTCAGATATGTGAATTTAATCGCTGAAACTGAACCGCTGCGAAATCTAAATCGTTAGGTGATCAACACTTGAAACTACGGCAATATTGACGGAACATTAGTGTTCAAATTCTGAACATTGGCTGATATCTCAACACAACGTCGCTCGACGATTCCGTTGATTTTGAATCGCCAACCTAATCTTGGGCGACCTATGAACTCAAATCAACCTCGCTTGGCACCGGAAGACATCGATCCGTATTTTCTCAACGATGTGATCGAAGGCCTCAGCAGTGAGCAAAAAGAACTCCAGTGTAAATACTTTTATGACGAACAAGGCTCCAAGCTGTTCGACATGATTTGCGAACTACCGGAATACTATCCAACCAGAACCGAGCGGAAGATCATGTTGACGCACGCCGGCGAAATGGCGGAACAGATTGGCTCGGAAGTCATGCTGGTCGAATTTGGCAGTGGTAGCAGCATCAAGACGGAAGTCCTGTTGGAAGCATTAATCGATCCAGCCGCTTACGTGCCGCTCGACATTTCCGAGGAGCATTTAATCAAGACTTCCAAGCGACTGCAGGAAAAGTATCCGACCATTGAAATCCTGCCGCTCGTTGCTGACTTCACCCAACCCTTTGAGCTACCGGTGGCTTCACGTGATCCCTCGCATGCCGCCGTGTTCTTTCCTGGTTCGACAATCGGGAACTTCCTGCCGGCAGCGGCAACAACGATGATGAAGACGATCGCCGATATCCTTGGTCCGCAAGGCGGCATGCTGATCGGCATCGATTTGCAGAAAGACCCCGCAATCATTGAAGCCGCCTACAACGATTCACAAGGCGTTACCGACCGATTCAACCTGAATGTCCTTCATCGCCTGAACCGCGAGCTAGGTGCCAACTTCGACGTCGATCAGTTCCGGCACAAGGCAATCTACAATCAGGACATGGGCAGAGTTGAAATTTACGTGGTCAGCCAGCAGGACCAACAGGTCAATATTGCTGATCACCAATTTCAGTTCGCCGCGGGTGAGGAAGTGCTGACCGAGTATTCACACAAATACACGGTCGACGGGTTCGTCGAACTGGCTGCCAAGGCGGGTTTCTCACTGCACAAGCATTGGACCGACGACGAAAACCTGTTTGCTCTGCTGCACCTGGTTCGCGGATAGCACCCTGGGATCAGTTCTGAATTTTGGATTATCGCAGCGTTACACAGTCTTCTAGCCGGTGGATTGCAAAAACAGGATGCCTAAACCAACGACGCCAACTATTACGGAAAGAGCCTGACGTAATTAAATACTCGATATCATTTGCTCCGATCTAGTCTTCGAGTAGGGTTATACTTCCAGTATCGGGACGGTTATAAATACTGCCGCCAACTACTAACGGCATTGAGAATTCGACAATCACAAACCATTTTGTCATGAACGAACTGAGTCATCCGGTTTCAACAGCGTTCGAAGCCGCTCCGCGTCTATCATCGCACGGTCTGACCATACTGCTGATCGGTATGTGCCTGGTTCCGGCCGTAACTATTTTCGCGCTGAAACAGTACTTGCCGCCGGTTTACCAGGGCAAACTGCAGGCCTCCATCTCCGCCGAAGACCTGCCACCAGCTAGTTTCTACGACATTGACTATCGGAAACGACCGCCAGTCAAATCCTCAGGTGTCCTAGTCGTCCACAACGAAAGTGACCAGGAGTGGACTCATGTCAACATTCGACTCAACAAGCATTACCAAATCGGCAGCAGGGACGCGATTCCCGCCGGTGAAACACGACGCTATCGACTCGACCGATTCGTAAGTCGCACCGGCGCCCGGTTTCAAGTGCGATACAACCCATTGAAATACGTCCAGGTCTATGCCCGCCGACCGACCAAAGACCGGGCCACTTATTCCACCGATTTTGACTGGGAATCCGTCGACTAATCCGGAAAGATACAATTGCCGGCGAGGACCAAATCGCCAAGAATATATTCAGCGACCAATCGTAACTGGCCGCGGTTGAAGGAAATGCTATTCCATCCTCGTCGGTGAAGCATGAGTCCAATCAAAAAGATTCTGGTTGTCGATGACAATCCAGTCGATCGACACCTCGTCGGTTCGCTGTTGAGTAAAGTCGACAATTGGGAAATCTCCTTTGCAGCTGATGGTGCGGCTGCACTTACGGCAATCGCTGCAAGTGAACTGGACCTGATCGTCACCGATCTACAAATGCCATACGTCGATGGCTTGCAACTGGTCAAGCAAATTCGCGAATCGCATTCTCACTTGCCCGTTGTTCTGACGACTTCGTTCGGATCAGAAAAAACGGCTGTGGAAGCACTGAAACATGGCGCTGCAAGTTACACTCCCAAATCTGCGTTAAGCCAGGACCTGGCCCGAACTGTTGAGCAGGTTCTAAAGATGTCCGAGCGAGTGCAAGTCGACACATCAAATCATGCGCAACCCGTTCCCAAGAACATGGCTTTTGTATTGGACAATGATCTCGGATTGATCGGGCCATTGATCGAAAACCTGCAACAGTCACTGCCGAGCTGGTCGGACCGCGACCGACTGCAAATCGGAATGGCGATTGACGAAGCACTCGTCAATGCCATGCATCACGGGAATCTGGAAGTCGACTCCAATCTTCGCGATGTCGATGAAACCAGATACTACAGCCAGATTCGCGAACGCCGCTGCTGCGAACCATTTTGCCGACGCCGAGTCAGCGTGCAGGCTCAATTCTCGGAACAGCATGTCTGCATTCAAATCTCAGACGACGGGCCTGGATTCGATCCCGCCAAAATCGAAGACCCGACCACTGATGACAACGTGCAGCGAATCGGCGGTCGTGGGCTGTTTCTGATCCGAGCTTTCATGAGCCAGGTCTCGCACAATGGCTGCGGGAACCAAATCACCATGACAAAGCTACGCGATTTTGCCGAAGAAACCGCGTAGCTTGGCCACACACAGGCCTATCTAGCTTTTGCCTGCGTCAAGCTGACACACCACCTCTCGGAAAAGTCTATTGCGATCTGACAGATGCAGGCTTCTGCAGACACGTTAAGTGGACTCGAGAAGTTCTCCATTGTGAAATTCGATCGAATTTGTTCAAATCATCGACTTTGAAATTCGCAAAAATCCGCAAACCAGAGCCATGTCTGAGCACACCTCCCACGGACTGTTTTCCAAAGACGAAAAACCAATTCGCTTCCTGTTTGAAAACAGTGCTTTTCTGATACTTGGAACCATTGCTGCTCTAGTTTGGGCCAATTCTGGTGAACTGGGCCAAAAGACCCACAACTATTTTTTCAATCAGTTTGAATTGAAAAATATGCTCTCGCCTCCTGACGAAACTGAGTCGACGGCGATTCGTCATCAGTTCGAATCGACAGGTGCCGCGACACATGGCGATGAGCACGCTGAAGGCCACGATGACGAACACCCACACGATGGCAAAGACGGTGACAAAAAACACGCCGACGATGGGCACGGCCATGACACCGATCAACACGTAGCTGGAGACGGACACGGACACGAAGATGGCGCTCATGCAGGCGGACACGGCGCGGCGGCGCATGGTGATGGGCACGAACACTCGCACCCGATTACCTGGTACTTCATTATCAACGATATCCTGATGGCCTTTTTCTTTGCGATTGCTGCTAAAGAAGTCTGGGAATCGATGCTGCCTGGCGGAGCGTTGTCAAACCCGCGGAAGGCTGCGATGCCGTTGCTGGCCACGCTCGGTGGAATCGTCGGCCCGGCCCTTTTGTTTATCATCGGAGCGATCGCAGTCGGGCAATTAGGCACGCTTGGAAAAGGTTGGGCGGTTCCGTGTGCTACCGACATCGCGTTCAGTTATCTGGTCGGTCGGCTTATTTTTGGCAGCGGTCATCCGGCAATCGCGTTCTTGCTACTTTTGGCCATTGCGGACGATGCAGCTGGTCTGGTGATTATCGCAATTGCCTACCCGCAGCAAACTCCCGAATTGATGTGGCTGCTGTTGAGCGTTGGCGGCATGGCGATTGCCTTCGTCATGGGCAAAATGAAGATCCACAGCTTCTGGTGGTACCTGCTGATTCCAGGTGTCATGAGTTGGTTCGGTTTTTACTGGGCCCATATCCACCCTGCCCTCGGCCTGGTTCCCATCATTCCCATGATGCCACACGCTGGCAGCGACCTGGGAATCTTCGTCAAGGCTGAACTCAAACGTAACGACACGTTGAACGAGTTCGAGCATTGGTGGAAGAACCCGGTAGAAATCATTCTCGGGCTATTTGGACTTTGTAACGCCGGTGTGGCATTCACCAGTATCGGTGCCGGAACATGGCTAGTCCTGCTCGGCCTGATCATCGGAAAACCGGTCGGAATCGCACTTTGTGCCTGGGCCGGCGAAAAACTGTTCGGGCTCTCGGTCCCCGATGGCATGGACTACCGCGACGTGATCACACTTGGATTTGTTGCCGGAATCGGATTCACGGTTGCTCTGTTCGTTTCCACGGCGGCATTCGACAAGGCTGATCCCAACCTCGATCCAATCAAAATGGGCGCTTTGCTCAGCTTCGGAGCGGCAATTATCTCGTTCATTGTCGCCAAAGTTCTCGGCGTACAGCCTTGGAGCAAGAAGAAGCTTGGGCTCGAAGGCGGAGGAAATTCCGAGGCCGAATCCAAGTAGTCGTGATGCGACAACAGGTTGCTCACGATTGCCAAAGTTGCAAATACAGTTAACCTGAGGAATTGCCTTTCACTCCGCAGTACCTGCGTGATGCTCGAATTCCCTTTTGCCTATGAAAAAATTGCGCCAACAACCTGGACCTACTTGTCCTCGTTATTGATGCTGGCGTTGTTTTTCAAGTTCAACCGCTTCTGGAGTATCCGGAATCTGGATTTGATCCTGATCATCCTGTTGTCGCCAGGCATTGTCTTGATTGACTACGGACGGCAACTTGAGCAACGAGCCATCGAAGCAAACTACCTGGAGACCCAGGCCGGTGCGGACCCGGCATTGGACGAGTCATCACCATCCGTTGATTCGCAAGCAGCTATCGACGCCGATCCAGCAGTCACGGCAAACGAGCCAAGCGCGGACGAGGGATCAAACGTACGCAACGGCTTGATGTTCCGCGCAGAACGAAACCAGAGGATCGGATACTACTGGCTGCTATCGATGTGCCTTGTGCTACTGGTCCGCGCACTGATCGACCCATGGCTTACTCGCCGCCCGTTGCTGGCTCCCAATTTAAGTGTCGGTGGCCTGGTGTTTCTACTGATCAGCCTGATGGCATTTTTGTTTGCCAACATTTTGACCGCCCAGCCATCGGCAGACGATCTTGCCGCCGTCCGCAGCACCATCAAGATGGTTCAACGAGAAATTGCTGAAGAAGACGAAACGCTGGAACTTCGCAAGCGAGGCCCCGGTCTGCCGCTGTTTCAACTGTTCCCGATCATCCCAACGTTTTCCAGTAGTCAAGAGTTGATGCAAACCGATGCAGACCAGGACTTGCACATCTCGCGGTATGCGATTGGCTCCAAATCACTGGCGATTGTCAGCCAAACGGCAATTGTGCTGGGACTGATGTTTATCGGAATCTGGCACTTCAATGATTCAGTCACCGGATTTGCGATGGCTTGCATTTACTTGATGCTGCCGTACACCGCTCAATACATGGGGCACGTGATCCACGTCCTTCCCGGCGCGCTGCTGGTTTGGGCGGTCGCCAGTTTCCGGCGACCCTGGATCTCCGGTGCGTGCGTTGGCCTGGCGACAGGTGTCGTGTATTACCCGCTCTTTTTATTGCCGCTGTGGATCAGTTTCTATTGGGAGCGAGGATGCAAACGGTTTGTTGGCGGCGTTTTAATTTCGATCGCCGTTTGCGTGACGACGCTGGCGTTTACCTCACTGGACTACGAACACTTCAATCAACAGGTGCAGGCAACATTCGGTTTCTGGTTCCCGTTGATGGACGGCCTCGAAGGCATCTGGGGACTGGGCTGGGACAGCAGTTACCGACTCCCGATTCTCGTCGCCTTTGTTGCGCTCTGCGTATCGTTTGCGTTCTGGCCGTCAGAGAAAAACATTGGAACTCTGTTTTCATATTCCTGCGTCGTCATGCTGGGTGTTCAATTCTGGCATGGATTCGAAGGCGGGCTGATCATGGCCTGGTTCCTGCCATTGGCTTTGATGGCGTTTTTCCGCCCCAACACAGCCAGCCGCCACGCCCGGAACGAATTGAGAGAAAAGCGAGCCGCCAAACCTGAATCGGCAGAAGATCTGATCGGGGCATAGCACGGCGCTCCATTGTGTTTTGCGGAAGGCAGGCTCTCGTCAGGCGCCCCGCACCGTACCGCTAAATGCTGTACCCCATTTGCGATTTATCTGGCATTCACAAATGGAAAAATCGGCTCAACCGTAACTCTTGCCAAACTACCACGCGCTGCGGTTGATACGACTATCCGATTTCGAGTTTGCTTTTTAAACGACCCGCTGATGCCGAAAATATACACAGAGGCTTTTCAAACCTGTTGGTAATTTTCTTGGCGCACGAAGCATGGACCGATTCCTGAAAACACTGTTCCTGGCAATCGTCATCTTGATTGGTGCCTGGGCTTTGTACCATCGCAACCAAATCAATAGCGTCGGCGACGCGGTTCGACTCGCTTCCTGGCAACTGGGTAGCAGCAACTTTGTCTCTGACGATTCATACTCGATCATGCCCAGGTCAGGCCAGTATCCACCAGGTTCCGGGGCTTATTCGCCAGGTTCCAGTAGATATGCCCCAAGCAACGGTTATTCGCCAAGCTCGGCATATCCACCAGGCTCAGGCGGTTACTCCCCAAGCTCAGCGTATTCACCAAGCTCAGCGTATTCACCAA
>CAZXLW010000016.1:13967-52637 GCA_964641465.1 uncultured Pirellulaceae bacterium
TCAGGCGGTTACTCCCCAAGCTCAGCGTATTCACCAAGCTCAGCGTATTCACCAACCGAGCTCTCACCGTCGACGGCCAGCACCGGAAACTCGCAATATCAAATGCCAAGGCGTGCTCAGCTTCCCAGCTTCCAACGGCAGGATTCGGCTCCTCCCAACGCAAGATTGGCTTCTGGGCCGATAAGACAGGCAACTGGTCCAGCCATCCCCAATCTGATTTCCAGGCTGCCACCTCCGGATCGTACAACGATTCGAGTTGCTTCATTCAAGATCGATTCGAGGAGTGCCGGTGGCGACCTGAGAGCCACTACGGATATCTGCGAACAATTTGATGTCGTTGCGATTCAGAACAAATCCCAACTTACGATCTCCAAACTTGTTCGTGAACTGAATCGACGCGGGCACGACTACCGTTTCGTTGATCAAGAGAATTCCAATCAAAAGTTCGCGACCATCTTCAACAAGCAAACGGTCGTTTTGGAAAATCAACGATGGTACACAGTCAATGACCCCGAGGATCTGTTCCAGCACGAACCGCTAGTCGCCTGGTTCCGCGTACTCAACGCCCCACCCAACGAAGCGTTTACGTTCACTCTGGCCAACATCCAACTCAACGAACGCAAGCCAGACCAGGAAATCGCCTACCTGGGAGAACTGTTCCGAGCCATCCGACTCGACGGCCGCGAGGAAGACGATATCATCCTCGCCGGAGACTTTCAGTCCAGCGATCGGCAGCTCAAGAAGCTGCAGTCGGCAAACAGCTTGAACTCGGCAATCATTGGCATGGCGACCAACACGCGGAACGATATGCAACTCGACAACCTGGTGTTCAACCCGAAAGCGACCGTGGAGTTCACCGGTGAAAGCGGCGTGTTTGACTTTATGAAGCGATTCAACATGACGCTCGACAACGCACTGACCATTTCTAATCGCATGCCCGTCTGGGCAGAGTTTTCGATCCTGGAAGGCCAGTCACCCGGCCGCGCCGCTCAGAGTTACAACTTGCTGGATGCCAATCGTTGATGCGTCATTTCGATCGCCTTCAACAATCCCTTCGCTTTATTCAGCGTCTCTTGATATTCCATTTCCGGGTCGCTGTCGGCAACGATACCAGCACCAGCTTGCACGAACGCTGTTTTGCCGACGATCACCATCGTGCGTAGGGCAATACAAGTATCCATGTTCTGCGAGTAGTCAAAATATCCAACCGCGCCGGCGTAAGGACCACGACGCGAAGGCTCGATCTCGTCAATGATCTCCATCGCGCGGACTTTCGGTGCTCCGCTGACCGTACCGGCAGGTAAACTGGCCATCAACGCATCAAACGCATCACAGCCATCCCGCAGCTGACCGGTGACAGTCGAAGAAATGTGCATCACATGGCTGTATCTTTCAACGACCATCAGATCCGGCATGGCAACCGACCCGAACTTCGCGACTCGGCCAACATCGTTGCGGCCCAAGTCGACAAGCATGACATGCTCTGCCTTTTCCTTTTCATCGGCCAGCAGTTGTTCTTCAAACATTTTGTCTTCTGCATCGTCACAACCACGCGGTCGCGTGCCAGCCAACGGGCGAACAGTCATTTTGCCGTCCACGACGCGACACATGATTTCCGGCGAACTACCCACCAACGTCGCTTCGCTCGTCCGCAGGAAGAACATGAACGGGCTGGGATTGAGGACACGCAGCGTTCGATAAACTTCAAATGGATCGCATTCGATATCGACCTTGAGCCGTTGGCTGATGACCACTTGGAAAATATCTCCGGCGCGGATGTACTCCTGGCACTTTTTGACCGACGACTTGAATTCCTCTTTGGTCAAATTCGATTCGTACTGCAGCTCCTGATCTGACGGCGTTCCGGTATCGACCGTCATCAGACCCGTCTCGGGCGAGTTTAACTTTTCGATCAACGAATCAATCCGTTCGGTCGCGTCTGCCCACGCTCCATCCAGACTCGCAAATTTGTTCGGCCAAGCCAGTGCAATAACCGTCAGAGTCTTGTTGATGTTATCGAACACCAGCATGTTGTCATAAAACGCAAACGCCAGGTCACTGAGCTCTCGGTCATCCTCCGGAGCGTCTGGCAGTCGCTCGACATATCGAACGACGTCGTATCCTGCATACCCGATCGCACCGCCAGTAAACGGAGGCATGTCATCCAGCTGCGCGACCCGCACACTTTCGATCAAGCGACGGAATTCGACCAGTGGATTGTCGACTTCGAAGTTCTTCGTCCCGTAGTCATCAATGATGGTCACACAGTTTCCGCGAGCCAGGATCTTGCGCCTCGAACCAACGGCCAGAAAACTATACCGCCCGACAACTTCTCCACCAACCACGCTTTCGAACAGGCACGCTTCCTGACCAGTGTCAATTCGCTTGAAAGCCGAGACTGGCGTCAATGAATCACATAACAGTCGCCGGTACACCGGAACCGCATCATGTTCGGTTGCTAACTGTTGAAATTCTTCTTTGGTTGGAAAATGCATCGCGTTAATACTTGTCCCGACAAATCGAAGTCGGCAATGTAGCAAAAACGCGTCTGGTGAACATCGCAAAAAGAAAGCGAGGCCATATCAAATTTGACCTCGCCATTGGAGAATATCTCGAAATCTTGCGACTCAGGCTGTTAGTTTTGCTTGTGACGAAGAGCTGCTAGTCCCAACAGTGATACGAGCATTCCAGCAGATGCTGGTTCTGGAGCTTTGAGTCACGGTAATCCGGAATGCCAACAATTCTACCTTCATCAGACGCAGTTCCACCTACGGGAGAGAATAGCGCGCCTTGACCATCATTGTGACTTCGGTTCCCGAGTCATAGATGCCAGCGCCGAGGAATTCAATCGTCAGCGGTCCGTTGAAATTGCCGTTCACGTCCAACAACTCGAACTCGGTTGGGGTTGCCATTGCCGTTAAACGCATCAGACTCCCGAAGCAACTTCTCCTGTATCGAACAGGTCAAAACTGCCATCATGAAAAACCTGTCCAAACAGGTGTGAAGAAGCCGTCATCCGCGAGCAAGTTCTCCAATTCGACAGTGAATGTTGTTCACGCTGAGAGGTCCCGCAGTGAGAGTCGCGCTAACTAGTGAATTCAATTGCAAAAAACAATGAAGACGCATGAAAAAAACGATTATGTAAGCGAACGAACACTCAAAACGGCAAAGCCCCAAAGGTCGTGAAGCAGAATACATTGCCCGTTTCGTTTTTTGGAATCTTGCGATCGTTTCGTTAGCTCGCCAACATTCGCGAGACGGATTCAACATCAAATAAGTACAGTGGCTCACCGTCGGTTCTGGTGTCACCTCTGCCAAACGAAATGAGTGTTGATTCTTTAGTGACTATCGAAAAACATGGACTTTTAAGATCCCCAACCAAATTTTCATCAGGCCGTGGAACAAGCACAACCAATTGAACCGCAATCAGAGTCAGATGCAGGAGAAATGCGCGAGGATCCAGCCGATTTTCTTGAAAGCTATGGTGACTATCTCTATGGCTATGCATTTGTGCGTTTGAAAGACGTACAAAAGGCCGAGGATGTAGTCCAGGAAACACTGCTCAAGGCATTCCGGCATTACGATCGCTTTCGAGGTGATTCAAAAGTAAGGACCTGGTTGACCAGCATCCTTCGAAACGAAATCGCGTCGGTGGTGCGGAAAGCCAACCGAAAAGGTGAATTCCAGCTGGTTGGTGAGGAGGAAAATTTGGAAATGGGAGAATTATTGCACCCACGTGTTTCCAACTCAGAATTCGAACTGGCGGTCGAAAAAGACGAGTTTTGGGCGGTAATTAAGGGGTGTTACGGCCAGGTACCTAAACATCTTTTGCAGGTTTTTCTGGCCAAATCCGACTCAGAAGGAAAATCCACGAAGGAAATTTGTAAAAATCTGGGTATTACACCGTCTAACTTTGCAGTGAGAATGTTTCGGACCAGACTTCTGTTACGCAAATGCGTTGAAGAAAAATGGTTGGACGACCGTTTATAAGAAAGACTAGGACTAATAGAGGCTGAACGAATTCATTAACTAATGTTCAAACTTGCAGCAAACTTCTGGTTCATCATGACGATCGACTGCACCGAGTCGGCATCGCTGACAAGTGAATCGTTCGATCGAAAGCTCCATTGGTCAGAAGCATTGGCGGTACGATTGCATTGCCTCATTTGCAGCAAGAGTCGAAAACTGAACAAGCAGATGACGACCTTGGACAAGCGAATCCGCGAGTCTGCTGCTAATGATTCGTCTGAACAGTTCCGATTGCGAGACGACGCGCGGAACCGTATTCGAAAAGCTCTGGACGAATCGGGAATTTAGTATTTCCTCGCCTCCCGCGTGTAAATTCCGACCTCTTTATGTGATGATCTTTCCGGCTGGCGAACGCCATTGACTGACTGCTATTCATTCAACTCGACTGGGTTTCTTAAAGAGTAAAGTTCCGAGAGGTAGAGACTCCTGCCGACACATTACGGTTACGTGTATCCGCAGGAACATCCACCTCTCAGTACTATTGCCAGCCTGAATTTTAAAGCGTCCAAAGCTACAACAGGCGAAAATTTGCACTTTGGCCAGAATGTTGTAAAACTGGTTTCGTTACCAACATTCCTCTGCATTTCTATTGCCGTGATCACGATCCGTCATGTCGAATCGGGCAAACCGCTCTTACGTACTAAGCGAGATTCGCTGCAAGGGCTTAATCTTGATACCGTTGACCTGAAAGGTGCAGACTTTTCGCAACAGGATCTGCAGAAGTCAACGTTTAACAGCTGCAACTTTTCCGGAGCCAGTTTCGCGCATGCGAACCTCAATGGCTTGCGGGTTCGGAATTGCATCTTTCGAAATTGCAGATTCTCCGAGGCCAAATTCGGCAAGGTCAACGTGGCGGACAGCGTCTTCAACAAGAGTTCGTTCAAGAAAGTCCAAATGCAACGTGGCATCTGGATTCGCATCAAGTTCCAAGGCTGCAGCTTTTGGGACGCGAATTGCACGTCATGTGATCTAAGCTTTAGCGACCTGTCGGAAAGCGACTTTCGCTATGCCTGTTTGACGACCGTCAATTTTTGCGACTCGACCCTCACCAAGTGCGACTTTACCGACGCGGATTTGCGGCAAGCCAATATGACCCATGCGACGATCGACAACGCGATCTTCACCCGGGCCAAAATGACCGGAAGCATCGGCGTCAACGGCCAACCATGGGGATTCACAGCCAACAAGACGGACAAACCCAAGACGAAATCCGGTTGGTTTTGGAATCGCAAATAGTCGAAGTGAATTTACATCTCGATCCATCAAAATCTGCGTGATCAGATCTGCTTGAGTACAAATGAGTAATGCACTTCTAATGAAGCATTTCGACAATCGCTTGCTGCCTCATATGAAGCAGCAAGCCGCTTCCGTCGGAAGCAAAATAGGTCGATCTCTAGATGAAATCACATTTGAACCGCTTGGACAATATTGCAACGATAACGAGTTCGCGCGCCGTTGGGTTGAAGAATGCTCTCCCAGGCCCAAAGACATGAACCTGACGATTGGTACTGGCTGTGATCCATTGCGAATCGAGGACATGGAATGGCATCATCAAAACGATGAACAAGGCCAAGATATGTTTAAGCTAAATCTAATGTACATTGGGATTGCTGGTGATGGCGAAACGTTTGTCGTTTCGATGGATACTGGCAGGGTCTACTTGATGCAGCACCAATGGACGCTTGACGAATACGAGTTCGAAGACTGTATCAGTCAGCAATGGGATGATATTCCATCGTTTTTGGACACACTGATAGCCGAAAATTTATAGCGTTTTGAAGTTCGGCTCATTTTGTTTTGGGGATGTAGTACTCGTGTAGTACTCGGCGTCACGTGGTTTGACGCCAAATTTTTCATAGGCAAACCGAGATTTCAGCGGTTTCTCAACCGCACGCTGCTGGCGATGGTCGTCTGAGTGGGATGAGTGCTGATAGCGCGTCGGGCCACGAAAAACGCCGGCACCACTAGGTGGCACCGGCCAAATGAAGAAAGTCACGTCCAGTCCCCACTTGTGCACCGGACTATGCTGAGCATCTCAACCCCATTGAGTTGCTCAATTCGACAAAGAGAGGTAATCGAACTTAAATCGCGAGCACAAATCGGACGCAACTAGACTTCAATCTTTCACACACACATCTGTCTCCTCATCTTTGATAGATCGCGAACCGTCCTTTCTAACCGTCAAAAAAACGGTTTTTTTTTCTTAAAATGGATGCATGGCGGCAATTGTCCAGTGAAACGCAAAGATTCTGAAAAAATTCCGATTACACATAAGCCCGCAATTACTTGAAACAAAACGACTTATAGAGTCTGTATACCTTGACAACCGTTATATCGGCAGTCTATATATACACAGGCGATAGTTAATCCGTCGGGCAGAACAGCCACCAGAACCACCTTTAGGTGGATTAGGCGTAATTTCCACCTAAAGGCGACTGCCGGCCGGTACTTCGACCATGGAATAGAGAGATGGAGGCAGGTATGCCCAAGAAAGATCAATTTGAAAGCGATCTGTTGCGAGGCAGCATCGAGTTGATGGTGCTTTCGATACTGGCCAGCGAACCAGTCTATGGATATTTGATCCAAAAACGGCTCAATCTCGCTTCCGATGGCAAAGTAAAGCTGCCGGCAGGGACCTTGTATCCGTTATTGCATCGGCTGGAATCCGAAAAGCTGATCACTTCCAAATGGGATGCGACTTCAGGCCGAAAACGCAAATGGTACAGCGTGACAGCCAAGGGAAAAAAGCGACTCACTCAACGGGCGACGCAATGGCAACAGTATGCCGATTGTGTTTCTCAGTTGATTGCCAATTTTGTCCCGACAAACTGACTATCGATAACACCTCGTCCTTCCAGACAGATTTTTCAACCAGCCCTGGCTGGCACACTTGGAAGTAAAGCAGATGTCAAATCACGAATTTGAAAACTACCTGACGCTTGTCAGCCGCCTGATGCGGCTGAACAAGTCGCAGACCGCAACCATTCGCGACGAAATGCGTGACCATTTGGAAACGCGGGTATCGGAACTGACTCAGTCAGGTGTCGACAACAACGAAGCCGTCCGACAGGCGTTAGAAGAATTCGGTGATGCAGCTTTGCTGGCCAACAGATTTCAAACAGTATTTCAACTTAATCAACGGAGGTGGATGATGCGATTCGCGACATTCTCAATTGCGGGTACTTTTCTGGCAGCAGTTTTGGTCATGGCCATGTGGCCTTCGTCGGCACGTTTTGGTTCGCCCAGCATGGGAATCGCACAGGAAGACGAAGTCTCCACTTCCAGCGATGAACAAGGTTCGAAGGTTCAACCACAAGCTGCAACCGCTGAAGACATCGACAAAATCCTGCAACAAGTTTGCAGCTTTGAATTTGAAGAAGTCCCGTTCGCCGATGTGATGGACGATCTGGTTGGCCGATACAAAATTAATGTAGTCTTAGATCAGACTGCCAATGACGACTCGCTAACCGAGGACGAACTCGTCACGTTTCAAACTAGAAACATGAAACTCTCTAATGCGCTTCGCCTGATGCTGCTGTCGAAAAACGCTACTTACATCGTCAACGACGGATTCCTGCGAATCATTTCCCTGGACTCGGCCGATGACCCAGAGTTTTTCCGTCGCAAGATATTTGATTGCCGCAACCTGTTGGACAAGATCTCACAAACCGATGACCGAGTTGGACAACCCATTCGTGTTCAACGACGTGGAGGCGGCGGTAAAGGAGGATCCAGAGGAGGCGGGGGTATCTTTAGTGTTGGCAGCATGCTTACCCAACAAGGTCATCCAACCAAACCGCAACAACAACAGCAGGGACTGGTTGAGGCACTACTCAATGGAGGCTCGGCAACGGCAAACAACAACCAACAAATACAGACTCAGCAGCAACCACAGCAGGAAAACGCGAAACAAGAAGTTATCGTCGGAACGATAACCGCCGAGTTTATCCTGGACGAGGTTCTCAGAGCATCCATCGACCCAGACGGTTGGGACGACACCAACGGAGACGGAACGCTAATGACCGTGAGTGGGTTCATGGTAGTCAACCAGACCCAGCACGTACTCGACGAGATGGAAGAGCTAATCGAAGAATTGGATCGCCGCATATCAGGTAAGTAGTCCACCGGAATCCTACCCAATGCAACTAACTGGAGACATGGCCTCGCCTGCGTGGCCATGCTATCCGGTCATTCGGACGTGATGATCCGTTCATGTCGACGCGAGCAATGCGTCCACCTACGCAACGAATGCCAGATAATAAAACGTCCAACCGGTTACCGACGTACCGAACATCATCACGGCTCCGATTCGACCGGCAATACGATGCCAGCGATTGAAGGCACCTTGTTCGAATCCGTTCTTGAAACGACGCAAGGAAACCCAGATCACGGCAGCCCAAACAATCGGCGTGGGGATCGCAAAGCACAAGTGGATCGCTAACATCCGATCCACCCAGCCTGATTCGTAGAATGCGGATGACTTGGCCAGTTCACGCCAGTCGGTGAACATTCGAATATCGACTTCGAACGCTACCAGCGCGATCGCCAACGAGCTGGCGATCGTCAGCTGCATGTTGCGATGCAAAGAAAAGTTCCGCTTGCTGCGGACAACGTAAATGCTGTACGCCAGCAAAACGACAACCGCGACCATCAACACGGCCACGAAATCCAACATCCACGACCCGCGAGTTGGCAAGAATCCATTCATTGGGAATCCGCAAACTGCGGGCGGGTGTAGGCTAAGGTTGCAACGGGACTTAAGCGTCCACGTGAGAGTCGATTACGGTTTGCAATTCTGCTTGATCGCGAAACCCTTGGATTCGCTCAACCACTTCGCCTTTTTTGAAGACAAGAATGGTGGGAACCGCAGCGATCCCGAACTTCATCGCCAACTCCATGTTTTCGCCGACGTTCAGTTTACCGACTTTGGCTTTTTCGTTTGATTCTGCCAATGCATCAATGACTGGACCCAGTCGTTTGCAAGGCGGTCAGCCATCGCTCCAAAAATCAACCATCACTGGTTGCTCGCTGCCGAGCACATCAGCTTCAAATGAATCGTTATTAAAATCGACTGCCATTGGTTCTCCCAAGGTTAAAAATTTAAGTTTTCGTGTGAGTCCGGTTGAGTGCGACTCACGCCGAACGAAACATTGTATCGGATGGTCAAGCTCTTTGGCAGAGGCTGTTCATTTTCCTTAAGGCTGCAAGCGTCAATTTGTGTTTCTGGATCCGGCCGCCGAATACGCTCGGTATTATCGCCCTTGGCTCAGGATCTGGCCGATCGGCAAACTGCCGAGGCCATGTGCCAACGCGGTCAAAAGTTGCGTTTTTGTGATGCGGCCGATAATTTTCCCGGACTCAACAATATCGCAAACCTCGACTCGGGCGTTGCTCAACCAGGCGGCCACGGAATCTCCGGAGAGAGTCGACGGGACACTTAATAATTCCTCGCCTTGGGCACCAAACCCACGATCTGAATACGCGGGGCCTTGTGCGCCTTGTGTATTGGATTGCCCCGAATTCGGGCCTCCTCGGCTTGCTCGCTGGCCTTGTCCCTGCCGTTGTTGAAACATCGGAGGCACGCCATGCATTCCGTTTTGCATTCCACCCTGCCGGGCCTGCTCACCCATCAACACCTGCCACTTCTCGGCCTGACCAGCCAGAAAGACGAATGGAGCCAGAAAGATCAACATGAACGGCCCGTAAAACAAACCACATAGAAACATCAGCAACGCGCACCACTTACCGACCCCGGCCGCGATAACCGTCGCTTTTACGTAAGGCATAAACATGGCCATGAAGCTCCGCAGCACTCGGCCACCATCCATCGGAAACGCCGGGATCATGTTAAACACAACCAGAAACCCGTTTGCCACTCCTAATTGGAACAGGAAGCTCGACATCGCATCGCCACCAACCACGCCAAACGATTGGCGGTACGCCAACCCTACAAAGATCACAGTCGCGATCACCACATTCACAAGCGGTCCGGCAACGGCAATCCAGAGTTCTTGCAACGGTTTACGTGGCATACGTTCCAAAGACGCCACACCACCGATCGGCAGCAGGATGATGTCCCGCGTTCCGATCCCAAACTGACGAGCCGCAAACGCATGCCCCAGCTCGTGTAACAGCACGCAGCCAAAGATCGCCAAAACCAACACGACTGACGAAACTGCCGCAGCGAATCCGCCGCCGGTCAGCGTGGCATAGAAAACCCACATCGGCACCAGCAAAAACGACCAATGCAACCGGATTTTGATCCCACTAATGGTGCCCAGATTCCATGCATTTCGAAACATCAAATATCTACCTGTTTTGTTAAAACCTTACTGAATCAGTATCGTCAGCGTAACAGGTAGTTCGTTGGTGCCAGCAATTCCTTGCGACTCACTGAAAAAATCGCCATTTACTGCCGAAATTCGGCCCGCAAAACCGGTTTTCTCAGCCCTGACTATCCAGCGGAAATAATGTCAATAAACGGTCCAACGTCAAGCAGATTTACAATGCCGTCGTTATTCAGATCTGCAACCGGATCAAATTCGTCACTCAATAGTATGTCGACGAATGGCTGAACATCCAGAAGATTGGTCAAGCCATCACCGTTGATGTCTCCAGGCACCGCGACGACAAAGCTATTGACCCATGTCTGCCAGCCGAAAGGCTCCTGCGTCTGCCCGGCCATCCAGAAAGTCATTCCATCAGTTGGATCGATGGCGTACCGGGAAAGTTTTCCGCCGGACGCGCCCAGCGGAGAGTCACGGGAGATGTCAACGGCGACGGTATTGTTGATTTGGCGGCATCTGGATTCTACAGCGGAGTAAGAGTATTGCTCGGCAATGGCGATGGCTCATTCGAAGTGCAACCAGCCATGCATATAGCAGCGGCATGTGGAGTCACAATCGGAGATTTCAACGGAGATGGTTTTGCTGATTTGGCAGTGGCAAACAATTTCCCACACCCCTTTTATTCTGCTGCGGTGCTGCTGGGCAACGGAGATGGCAGTTTCACGTCACCACAATTTTTCGCAACAGCCAAGTTTCCGTGTAGTATCGAAACCGCCGATTTCAATGGAGACGGAGTAACGGATTTGATAACGGCAGCTTCTGGATCGCAGGTTTGCGTCCTACACGGCGTTGGAGACGGCACGTTCTTAGAATCGCAAAATTTTGACGTAATCGGTAATGGCGAGCCGACAACCGGTGATTTTGATGGCGACGGCGATATTGATATAGCATCAGCGGGCCTCAGGGATGTTGTAACGGTGCTGCTCAACCAAACGAATCAGCCAATTTTACTGGGAGACGTAAACAATGATGGTGTAGTCGATCTGCTGGACGTTGCACCGTTTGTGGAGCTGGTGATGAACAGTGAATTTCTTGCAGAAGCGGATATCAACCTCGATGGCAGTGTCAACTTATTGGATATCGCACCGTTCGTTAAATTACTTGCAAATAATTGAAGCAGCTGCAAATCCGACGCAGAAATCCAACCCGCGCAGAATGTCCTGAAGGTCGAGTTGCCAAAAAAGACTGGACTGTTCGCCTGAAAAAAGATTCCGTTCGTTAGTTCATGAATCGTGGTCAGAAATCGGTGGCGGTCAATTCTTTTCAGGCAACGGCTGGCCTTCAATCCATGGACCACCTTGCTGAGCGAATTGATCAGCCAACTCGGACAACGCTTTCACTTGTTCGTTGACCTTGGGAATAATCGCTCCTAATTCTTCGTTGGCGATCTCCAGCATCCGGCGATGAGTTGGCGTCGGACCGTATGTGCTGCGATCTACACCGCGGGCAACACTGAACAGCCGATCGCTGATGATAGCCGAGTATTTCTCGCCCGGTTCACGCTTCGCCCGATCACCGTTGAGCTCACCATCCAGCTCGTACAGTTTCAAACGCAGTGATTCCAGACTCTTGTCCAACTCTCCGACATCGGCCGCCGAATTGATGACTACTTCGGATAGTCGATTTACTTTCTTGATCGCACCGGCCAAGGCAATTTGCGTTGCCGAATGAGTTCGCACAGCTTGTTCATACTCCCGCCAGAAACCGGCCACGCCTTCCGGACTCGCCCCTTCCAAAGTTCCCTGACGTGTCGACATCGGCTTGACCTCGAACTCCTGCGAGTCGCCAAGTACCGTGGACTCGCCGCCGACAACTTTCACCAGGCTCACGGTATAAACCCCCGGGGCACACATCTGACCGCTTGGAGACTCCGGCCACATCGGAGGCGGATCTGCAACCAGTTTAACAGCGTCCGGTGACGGGTACCGCAAATCCCATGCGGTTCGATGGAAGCCTTTCTTCTTCTCGGCGGCAATCCGTCGTATCAAATTGCCTTCGGAGTCCCGGACGACCAGCCAGAGCGCCGGGCCGGAATCCGCCAGCTCTTCATTCATCGCGTCCCAGCCGGAAAACTCGACAGGCAGTTTCTGCTTGGCTTTCTGCTTCTCTTCGAACTTCCGTTGCTCGGCCTTCGAACGTAAATCGTCTTTCAGATAATAAGTGAACACCGCACCAAACGGTGGATTGTCAGCAACGAAATGCGATGCGCCTTGATCACCTTTCTGCCCACTGAATCCCAGATGCGGACGTGGGAAGTACCACAACGCGTCCCGTGTGGCAAACAAGCTCGCCTCGGCATCAAACGTGTCTTCGGTAAGCTCTCGCAATGGAGCCAAATCGTCGAGCACATAGATACTGCGGCCAAACGTAGCCGCCACCAGATCGTTTTCGCGGCGGTGAATGTGAATGTCGCGCACTGAGATCGTGGGCATACCACCCTTCAACTGCGTCCAACGACCGCCAGCGTCTACCGAAAAGTAAACGCCAAACTCCGTCGCCGCGAATAACAGCTTCTCGTTCACGTGATCCTGAACCAATCGCCAGACAAGCAATCGTTCCGGCAAATTACTGGTGATCGACTTCCATGACTTACCACGATCAGAACTCTTCAGCAGGTACGGCCTGTAGTCCCCGTTCTTGTGATCGTCCAAAGCGATGTAGACCGTATTCGCGTCGAACAAGTCAGCTCGAATATCGTTCACGAACGCATTCGCCGGCACGCCCGGAAGCGACCCGACTTCGAATTTTCGCCAATTGCCACCACCGTCTTCGGAAACATGAATCAAACCATCGTCGCTACCGGCATACAGCAAACCTTCTTGTTGCGGTGATTCGGCGAGAGACGTGATCGTACTGAAAGTACTCATCGCAAACAAATCCCATGGATTGTTCCAGCTTTGCGTCGACCCCATGATCGGTAACGTCAAGCGATCCAGATTGCGAGTCAGATCGTCGGAAACTGCCGTCCACTCATCACCACGATTGTCACTTTTCCAAACTCGATAAGAACCCACATAGATCCGAGCCGGATTGTGCGGTGAAACAAGAATCGGAGCGTCCCAGTTAAACCGCTCGAATGGATCGCCCTTCCCTGCTTGTGGCTGGATATCGACGATCTCGCCAGTCGCCATATCGATTCGCGACAAAAACCCTTGCTGGCGTTCGGCGTACACAATGTTCGGGTTTCCCGGTTCCGTCGCCGGCTGATGACCATCCCAGTCCAGCACCACCCGCCAATCCGAGTTCTGAATTCCCTGCACTGAATCCGTTCGCGACGGCCCGCCTTCGGTGCTATTGTCCTGCGTACCGCCGTAGATGTTAAAAAACGGCTCTGTGTCATCCAGTGCAATTTTGTAAAACTGAGTCACCGGAAGGTTGTCGATGAATCGCCAGTTGGCGGCCAGGTCAAACGACTCGTACAAACCACCGTCGCAGCCGGACAGCAGGTAGTCTGGATCGTCGGCCCGAAAAGCCAGCGCGTGGTTGTCGGAATGCTTGTGCTGTTCAGAAACACGGCGGAAATTTTTGCCGCCATCGTCCGAAACCTGCATCCGCACATCCATCAGGTAAATCCGATGCGGCTGATGCGGACAAGCGTACAGTTCCTGGTAGTAATGCGGCCCGGTTCCACCGCTGACCGTATCAGATTGCTTCGTCCAGGTATTGCCTCGGTCATCACTGCGATAGACACCACCTGTGCGGATGTCCAATTCAATCGCGGCGTATAACGTGTCCGGTTCATGCGGCGAAACAGCGAGCCCGATCTTGCCCATGTTGCTTTTCGGCAGTCCTTTCTTCAACTCCGTCCAGGACACACCACCATCGTCAGAGCGATGAAGTCCGGACCCGGGTCCGCCTCCCATGTAAGCCGCAACGGTGCGATGCCGATCCCAAGTCGCCGCATAAATTCGGTTGGGATCGCGCGGGTCGATAGCGATATCGGTAACTCCCGTCCATTCAGTATTACCAAGTGTTCGCTTCCATGACTTGCCGCCATCAGTCGACCGGTAGAATCCGCGTTCGCCACCAGAAGTCCATAACGGTCCCTGCGAGGCAACATAGATAACATTCGAGTTACCGGGATGAACAATAATCTCAGAGAGATGTTCACTTTGCTTGAGCCCCATGTTTTCCCATTTGACGCCTCCATCAAGGCTGCGGTAAATGCCGTCACCAAATCCAGAGTGCCGACCGCCGACGTTTTCACCGGTACCGACCCAAATCGTGTTTGGGTTGTTGGGATCAATCGTGACGCAACCAATCGAGTACGACGATTGCTCATCAAAAATTGGCGTCCAAGTCACCCCAGCGTTAACGGTCTTCCAAACTCCACCGCTACCGACCGCGACATACCAGACGTTGTCATCATCCGGGTGGATTGCGATGTCAGCGATACGCCCGGACATAAACGCCGGACCGATACTACGGAATTCTAAACCCGAAAAGTTCTCGGCTGACCAAGGCGTCTCCTTTTCGTTTTGATCAGAATCTTGTCCGACCACCAATGGAACCAGAAGACACAATAACAGTGGAGCCAGAATTTGTTTTCGTTTGCACATAGAGAATCTTTTTTGATCGACGATGAACTGCCCGGAGATTTCCATTGTAGTAGAAATCCGCCGTCCGTCTTGGATCGGCCAAGCAACAAATACCGGCGTGCCAGATCGGACTTGTGGTATTTTTCACCTCGCTGAGATGATCTATACCGCAAAAATACTCACGGATCACTACCGCAGGTCACTTCGTGAAAATTATCCGAATCTGCTACCTGTTTCCGCTCGGCGCAGAATCAGAATCAGTTTCCGCTGCGTCTTGTTCGACGACTTTTCGTTCGACCAAGTCGAATTTGCTGCCGGATTCCAATGCCAGGAAGTCATCTTGACCGGGAATCACAGGTTGACGTCGATCATAGAAAAAGACTTTGCCGCGTCCGACTACCTGGGCGATTGAACCCTGGACCTTGATCGCGGTTCCTTCATCAATGCCGATGCCCAGGAGTTGAGGATAACGATCGGCCAGTTGTGTCATATCTTTCTGACGTCCACGTTGAGAAAAATGCTGATCGATAGCAACGCCGTTAAGAAATCCAAGACCGCGTTCGTAGCCTGCAGCCATGATGTCAAAATTGGCCACCGGATTCGCCCGGGCAAGATAGCTGCCCTGTACCGACGCGCCCGCCGAAGATCCGCCAATGACTCCACCTCGCTTCAAAACGCCTTTCATTAACTTATGCGCCTGGGTGCCGTAATACGAATCGACGAAATTCCATTGCCGCCCGCCGCCAAACCAGATTCCAGTTGCCTTTTCCAGCGGTTTCAAGAATGCTTCGTTCGAGTTAGCTCGATTGCGATCTTTCGTATGAATAACTTGAGCAGAAGCGACGCCCATCGCTTTCCATTGACGAACGATTCCAGGATTTTCAGCGACGGTTTTGCTTTCGGTGCAAGGTACGTAGATCAATTGGGCGTCGTCGCCGCCAGCCATTTCGACAAATTCGCTCATCATTCCTCTTGGCATTCCGCCGCCACCAACAATGAATAGTGTGCCGTTTTCTACCACCGGATTCGGTGACTTGGCAGGTGGAAACGCAGGCAATTGACGTTCGATTGCATCCCTTCGCCAGGCAGTCAGGTCGACAACCGTTTTATATGGATTGCTGCGCCGACCGGTGGATTGGGCAAGACGCTGGACTCGATAAGATTGACGGTCGTTGGCCGTGATTGCAAATACAACCTTTTGGTCTCCGTAAGCTCGAAACTTACGGCCTTGCAAAATCGCTCCTGTGTTTTCTGGGATTCCAATCCCGACGCAAAGAGGCTCCATCGCGATGCCACTGTTCATGACTGGTCGTTCCAATTTGTCTTCGTAGCCGCCGTAAACGATGGCATCAGGTATCAAGTTCAATCCTTTATCCAATCTAGTGGACGCGCGAATGGACTCGGATCGGAATTTGCCAAAATGAGAAACGACTGGACCGACGCCACAGACTGCTCCGCCATCGGTAATGATGCGGTGCAACTGGCTGCTCGATTGGCTGAGCCATTTTGCTACCTCTTGCTCAAGCACGCGGCTGGAGAATAACAATACACCACTGGCGGTTGCAACCGCTTCGTTCAGGGATCGGAATTCAGTTTCATCGAATTCGTCCAGCGGTTTATCGTGCCCGAACTTTTTGAATTCTGATTGCCTATCCTCTGACTGTTTCTCCGAACTATCATTCGAACTATCCAATGGCGACTCAAATGATTTGCCATCAAATCCCATGTCCAGCCACACGGCAACGAACTTTCCGTCCTTGCCACCGCCATTGTCAATGAACTTGGCAACGATTGTCGGTGCGATTTCCGGACCGGTGCAAGTTATTACGGTACCGTTTATTCTCAAATCGACTGGCCAGATCGAGAAATCCTCAGTAAACGATTGAGCAACTGAAACTTCAGCTACCACCAATAGAGCAAAAGCAATTACAACGGCAGCAAATGGACGGTTCATGATGTTACGGTTCCCGATTAGATTTCGTTGCGAGTCGATGCAAAAATGTGAATACGGAATTCAATTTTGTGTCGGACCTGGCTGACCCCGTATCATCACATAAGCATAAATCACGCCTATCAAAAAATCACCTCGAAGCTAAACGTTATTTCCTATTTGGATTACCTACACAACGTTTTTGAAGTGTCACTTTGTTTTTCCAACTAGACATTCCGGCAAAATGAATTGGAATATTTTTGTCGCTTCTGCGAGCCATTGCTGTTTGACATTGGCAGTGTATTGCCTGTTGTTGATCAGTTGAACGGTCATAATTTTTGTCAAACGCAACCCAGGATTCGGTCGTGCCTCCGGAGAAGTAGTCAATGCTCTGGCTTGCTCCCGCAAAATCCAGTCGCGCAGCTGAAAAAGAACGACTTGCTGACAGTCGGCAAACCTCCACGATCAAACAAGGTGGCGGCCCGGTCGCAGTTCTGGAATTTGGTCGTGTAGACGCCGAGCATCCGATAGTTTTCCGGGTTACCAAGAAACAACCTGCCGATCAACGGAATGACACTGCCCAGGTAAAACATGTAGAAAGCCCGCAAGATACGATTCGGTGGGACGGAAATCTCCAGGAATGCAAATCGCCCGCCCGGTTTAAGAATGCGTTTAACTTCCGCAACCAGCCGGTTCGTTTGCTCTTCGTCAAACGTCTTCAATCCGAACGTTGAAACAACTGCGTCAACGGAATTCGATTCCAAACCAGTCGCCAACGCGTCCTGCTTTAGCGCGAGGCAGTTCTCCAATCGCTTACGCTTGATCGTTTTGCCGGCCAGCACATCCATTTCTGCGGAAAAGTCGATCGCAATAATCTTCTTGTCGTGATGCGCAAGACGGTGAACATGCGTCGATAACTCGGCCATACCCGACATCATGTCCACAACACAATCGCCGGCCCGGTAATCCAGCATCCGCGCGCATTGTTCCCGCCAGAGAACACAGAACCCAAACGACGACAGCGTGTTTACGATACCGTACGTTTTAGACATTTCGTCAAACAGACCGGCGACGAACTGTGGATCGTAAATCTTGTTGGATAGATTCTCACTTCCCATGAATCATCAACCGAAAACCTGCCGACCAAACAACAACTCGCTAGCCAGCAACCGTACCCGCATGCCTGTTCGCGTCAATCCGGCGAATCACCGACCAACTAAACACAAAACAAACGAGCCCAACCACAAACAAGACACCCAAGACCACATACTGCGTCTGCTCCGGAATCTCCAACAATTGGGAATATACATTGACGATGTTCCAAGTGCCGTTGATCAACGCATGGCAGAAGATCGTCGGCCAGATTGAATCGGTCTTCCAGGCAACGTAACCTAACCAGACTCCGATCGGAAATGCAAACGAGATCGCATGCGGGGTAACGTGCATCACTGCAAACAGAATCGACGAAACCAGGATCGCCAGCCACGGGGCCCATCGCTTCAACAACCGACGCTGCATGTAGCCTCGCATCATGATCTCTTCGGCAAACCCGGGTAGCAACGCAATGAACAGGATGAACGGAATTGACCATCCAAACGTCATCGACTTGTACAAATTGGCGATCGAGTCGTCCGGTGGAATCACCAACGTCACCAGATAAGCCAACCCCAATCCGATCGCAGTTGGGAAGAACGCTCCGATTCCAGTCGCCAGGAATTGGCCCTTGGTCAGCCCGCTATCAGTGAATCCAAGTCGTTGTTTCCATTCCACCGGTGACAGGATCGCGGCAATGATCGCAGGCAGGATAATTGCTAACTGGGCCGGCAACGCTTGGACAATGAATCCGTACGGAGTAAACAGCTTGTCCATGATGCCTGATTGCTGCGGTGGCACGCCTGAAAACAGCGTCGGCCCCAAGTAAATAACGATCACGATCGTCGTGAACACCAGCATCGCACCCATCGCAACAAAGAACACCGCAAACACAGTCCACAACCTCGGACGCTCCGAATGCACTCCATGCTTCACGCCCGACTGGGCCGGATAATTGGCGGGTGTTGCATATGGGTTGGCTGCATCGGACAGGGACTCTGCCGCAATACTTTCTTGATCGCGTTCTGTATTCATAAGACTCCGATTCACTGCCGATAGCAAATGCCTAAGACCAGCCTGCTAAGCCCTACCCGCACTTTACCACTCAAGTTTTACCAGTTGGCCATTCGAACCACGATGCTAACGAAAATCAGCGACTCCCAGGCCCAAAACTCGTGTTCAATTCTTTACAGGTTCAAAAACGACGCCAATACGGGCCTTCAAATATCTCGGGGCTTAAATTTTGGGGAGTCCAGAATCGCTGGCATGTATACAATAGTGAACGACTGTTTTGGCAACTAGCTACTAATTCAGAGATAAGAATCGAACCATGCACCTTCCAATAAATCGAACTGCGTTTGTGTGTGCAATCGTCACCGTTGCGATGTTTGCAACCAGCCAGGTATTGAATGGCCAGGAACAAACCAAGTCACCCGAATCAGATAGACCGAAGCCTCGGAAACACCAGGAGATCGTTTCCAAGGGCATCGAATTCCTGATGAACAAAGGGCAGGATCGAACCGACGGATCGTTCAGCAAACAACTGGGCCCGGCAGTCACGGCAATGTGCACAACTGCTTTGCTCAAGAACGGGATCGCGGTCGAGCATCCGCAAATACAAAAAGCGCTCACCTACCTTGAATCGCATGTTCGGCCTGATGGAGGTGTCTACGCACCCAACAGCAACTTACGAAATTACGAAACCAGTGTCGCGGTGATGTGCTTTGTCGCAGCCAACAAGGGCGGTAAATACGACAAGATTATCCAGGAAGCGATTGGTTTCCAGAAGAACATCCAGTGGGATGACGGAGAAGGCCATACCCGCGAAAGCACTTCTTACGGTGGCCAAGGTTACGGGAAACACAAACGCCCCGACATGTCGAACACCTCATACTTCGTTGACGCACTTGAGGCCGCTAGTGAAGACAAAGAAAGCGCGGCCATGAAAAAGGCGCTGGCATTTATTTCGCGAACTCAAAATCTGAATAACGAATACAACACGATGGAGTATGCGGCCAAAGCGACGGCAGACGATCGAGGCGGTTTTATCTACACACCAGTAGGCGAAGGTGAAAGCAAGGCGGGTAAGACTCCCGAAGGTGGCCTTCGCAGTTACGCGTCAATGACGTATGCCGGACTCAAGAGCTTCCTGTATGCGGGACTCGACAAAAAAGACATTCGGGTCCAGGCAGCCATGGACTGGATCCAACGCCACTACGATCTGAAGACCAACCCGGGGATGGGAAAGCAAGGCCTGTTCTATTACTACCATGTCTTTGCCAAGGCCTTGGATGCCTACGGCGAAGACTCAATCACGGACCCGGCCGGCAAGAAACGCGATTGGCGAGCTGACCTGACGGCTGAGCTGGGAAGCCAGCAAAACAAGGATGGTTCGTGGGTCAACGAAGCGGATCGGTGGTTTGAGGGCGATACCAATCTGGTCGGCAGCTACGCCCTGCTGGCGTTGTCGTACTGCAAAACCACGGCCGAACCTCAGTCAAAACCTGAGCCCCAAGCCGAAAAAAGCGAAAATTCAAAATAGACGTCTAACCGCGTTGCCTGACGGCCGATGAACTAAGGATATCGAAGCTGGAATATCTCGGTTTTGCCTTGACAATTCGCGGCTATTCGTCGAAAATTCGCGGCTCGCAAAAAATTGGGAAAGAGTTGAAAATGAAAATCTACGAAGGCGATACGGTTCAGGTTATCCGCGGTAAAGACAAAGGCCTCAGTGGCAAGGTCATGGCCGTCGATCAGGGTGCTGACGTTGTTACTGTCGAAGGCATCAATCGTGTCTACAAGCACGTCAAGCCAAGCCAGAAGAACCCTCAAGGTGGCCGCCTGCATAAGGAAATGCCAGTCAAAGCTTCGTCGGTTATGGTGCTATGCCCAAAGACTAACAAGCCAACCAAGGTTGGCTATCGCTATCTGGACGACGGATCCAAGGAACGATTTGCCCGAATTAGCGGTGCTGCGATGAATATCGTTTCACCATCCAAAGCGGCCTACGCCAAGAAGTAGTAGGCCTCAAGCCTCGGCTCCGGCCTTCTTGCTCACAAAGCACAAGGCCGTTCATTCTTCCACTGTCCGCCCAATCTCATTGACAGCTTTTGCGGGTGCGCGCTCTTGCACCCATTCGATTGAAGATTGAAAGCCTGCCTGGCGCTCGCTGTTCGATAGCTTCGGGAGTACCAACATGACGCATGTTAAGGTATCGTTGCGTCTTGAATCAGTATGTCCATTCCACGAGACACCCGCGCGGGTTGTAGCCTCAGCCAATAACGAGTCATCCAATGTTTGAAACCGACTTTACCCATGATCCTCAACGTCAGTCGTGGGTGGAATCAGCCAACGATGCGAACACAGATTTCCCGATCCAAAACTTGCCGTTTGGTGTCTTTCAAGTCGGGGATGGACCAGCTCGAAACGGCGTCGCGATCGGTGACCAGATCCTCGATCTTCAAGCATGCGCCGCAGCAGGCCTGATCGAAGACGAAGCAATCGCCGCAGCTGTCGCCACCGCGCCGCTGAACCAGGTCATGGCGTTGTCCAAACAACAACGCATTCAGCTCCGACATACGCTCAGCAATCTGCTGCACTCCGAGACAACTGTCGACAAAAACGGGCTGACTCTGGTCCCGCAGGCAGACGCCCGGATGCTGTTACCTTGCCAGATCCGCGACTACACCGATTTCTACGCTTCGGTTTATCATGCCACCAACGTCGGCAGCATGTTTCGTCCCAACAACCCGATCCTGCCGAACTATAAACACATCCCGATCGGCTACCACGGTCGGGCATCGAGTATCGTTCCCAGTGGCACTTCGATCCGACGGCCAGTCGGCCAGAAAGCTCCCGCCGAAGAAGGCGGAGCACCAACCCGCAGCCCCAGCGCGCTGTTCGATTACGAATTCGAAGTTGGTTTCTTCGTTGCCGAAGGGAATGACCTCGGCAACACCATCGGAATTGAAAACGCCGAAGACAAAATCTTTGGCATGGTGCTGGTCAATGACTGGTCGGCTCGTGACTTGCAGAAATGGGAATACCAACCACTGGGCCCGTTCCTGGCCAAGTCTTTCGCAACCACCGTCTCGCCCTGGGTGGTCACCATGGAAGCGCTGGCGCCGTTCCGCTGCGGCGAATTCCAGCGTGCTGACGGCGACCCCGCGCCTCTCGATTACTTGACCAACGCTTCCAACTCAGAAAAAGGCGGCGTCAACATTCAGCTGGAAGCTAAACTGACGTCCGAACAAATGCGAAACGCTGGCAGCGACACACACCCGCTCAGCAACACTGTCTTCACCAACATGTACTGGACGATTGCCCAGATGCTAACGCATCACAGCAGCAATGGCTGCAACATGCAGCCCGGTGATTTGTTGGCAAGCGGAACGGTCAGTGGTCCGGAGCGTACGGAACGAGGCTGCCTGCTGGAACTCACCTGGAACGGCGACTTGAACAATCCAGTCCCCGGAACAGATCGGACACCGATCACGCTTCCGACCGGCGAAGAGCGAAAGTTCCTCGCCGATGGCGATGAAGTCATCTTCCGCGGCCGATGCGTCAGCGATTCTCACCGAGCGATCGGATTTGGCACTTGCACTGGGACCGTCACTCCCAGCGTCGTTTAGGCGGATTTTCGTTAGCCGCCGGAAATCACGGTGATCGATAGCAAGCTCGCCACTGGCCAATTCGCCGTGTTCAAGCGCCGCGACATATTGTCGCTTGAACCGGTTGCGAGCCATTATCAATCAATTGATTGGCTTTTTGCCACGACTGGTTGAGGGATGTTTGATATGTCTAATGAGCTTCGGCGGGCATATAATTCAGTGGAGATCAAAAATGACCTGAGGCCCGCATGAATGGCAATCCAAATAAACCGATTCTGTTGTTGCTACTGCTGTTGGCATTGCAAGTCGCCTGTGACAAACCGCCAGAAATTCAACAGTATCGCGTCGAAAAATCACGATCTGATTTAGGCGACATTGGACTCGCCACAAATTCTCGGCAACCAGCCCTGCCAACATCATCCGGGGCCCCTGCCCCGACTCGGATGGTTGTCGGGATCGCGAACCAACCGCAGGCGACTTGGTTCTTTAAATTGACCGGCGGCATCGAAGCAGTCAATCAACTGGAACCCGAATGGAAAAAGTTGTTTGCCGAAATTGCATTTGATGATGATGGCAAGCCAAGCTGGGGAGCGGCCGAGGGCTGGGAAGTCGGTCCGCCCAAGTCAATGCGTTACGCGACGCTGAAGCGCGATGCCGACAAGCTCGGACCAGTTGAACTTTCGATTTCCAGCCTGGGACCGAATCAAGACCTGTTGCTGAATGTGAACCGCTGGCTCGGACAGCTTGGGCAAGACAAAATCGCTGAAGATGAACTCAAACTGGAAACGATGAAGACCGGCGGTGCCACACTCAAGATCTTTGACGCGACCGGTGAAATGGCCGGTTCCGGCGGCATGGGATCGGGGATGGGTATGGGAATGCGAACTCCGGCAATCCAACAACCACCACCAACCGAGCCTGATTTAGTCTTCGATCGGCCCGCTGGATGGGACGAAGGGCCGACCAATTCGATTGTCAAGGTTCGACTTCGCAAAGGCAGCGAAGAAACTTCTCCACAGATTACCGTCACGCAGCTGTTGGCCGGAGCGAACAAGTGGACTCCGAACGCACAACGCTGGGCGCGGCAGGCGGACATGGATGACTCAGAAGAGTTCGTCAAAGAAACGTCCACTGAAGTTTCCATCGACGGACATGCCGGCAACAAGATCCGGTTGATTTCTGAAGACGAGTCCAAGCCGTATGGACTGGTCGGCATCATGATCGTTCGCGACGATCTGGCCTGGTTTTTTAAGTTGATTGGTGATCGCAATCAGGTGGTCGCCTGCGAAAGTGATTTCGACGCGTTCGTTAACTCGTTTCGATTTGACAAGGTGAATTAATGGCTAACATTCAGGCTCCCGCAAATCCCACACTGACAAACGCGAAAACGATGACCGCGACAGATATCGTGCGGGCTATTCTGGCTCCGATCGCGTCGCTCAAACTGACCGTCTTCTTGTTGGTGATGGCTGTATTTGTGACTTGGGTGATTACACTCGAGCAAGTTTCGCTGGATATCTGGGCACTCAAGCACAAACACTTTAACAACTTTTTCGTTTACGTCCCGCTCACCACATTCTTCCCACTGAATTGGTTCCCCAACGGGCCAAAACCGCCGGGCGGGATCCTGCTGCCAAGTGGGCGCACCATCATTGCGGCGATGTTGATCAATCTTACCGCCGCGCACGTGTTGCGGTTTCGTATCCGAGCTTCTGGTGGCCGACTATTGTTGGGGCTGTTGGTTCTGCTCGCGTCAGGGTTTTTGACGTGGGCTGTGATCTTTAACTATCAAGACGCGGATGGCTTTGGTGGCCAACCACCGATCCCCTGGGAGAGCATGTGGACTTATCTGCAGATTGCCGTGTTCGGACTTGGCATCGCCTCCGTCTATAGCGCGCTGACGGTCGACCGGCCACGGATCGCCGAGAAGATTGTTTATTGGCTGTTCGCTGCGACACTGTTTGGCTTGTTGGCACTGAGCCTGATTTTTGGCGACGAAGCATTCATTGGCGATTCAGCCATGCGGATTCTGTGGCAGCTATTCCAGTCCACGATCGCTGCGTTGGCTGTCCTCGCGGGCTGCGTGTTGTTGTTCAAGCGTAAAGCGGGCATCGTGTTGTTGCACTTAGGCATCGCGGGATTGTTGCTGAACGAAATCTTTGTCACCGTCACGAACGAAGAGCATCGTGTTTCGTTCGGCGAAGGCGAAACAGTCAATCATGCCATCGACTTGCGAGAAACCGAGTTCGTCGTCATCGACCGCAAAGATGCCGAATTTGACGAAATCACCGTCTTACCAGTTTCCGTTCTAACTGACACGGAAGACCAAATCGATGATGAGCGTTTACCATTCAAAGTCCAGTGCGTCGACTTCTATCCGAACAGCGACGTTATCCAAGTTGGCCCGCATGCGGAGAACCAGGCCGATGCAGGATTCGGCACGCGCTGGATCGCCACGCCAAAAAAATCTTCTGCGGGTACAGACGTTGACGCAAGCGTCGACAAATCAAGTGCCTACGTCAAACTGATTGATCGCGAATCCAATGAGCCAATTGGCACGTATCTGGTCAGCCAATTGGCTTACGAACAGAGCATCCTGGACACCGTCAGCATTGACGATCAAGATTATCAGATCGGCCTGCGGTTCAAAACGATTTACACGCCCTATTCACTGACTCTTAAAGACACGCAGGCCAAGTATTACGTCGGCACCCAGACGCCGAGTTGGTTCTCATCCGATTTTGTCATCGACGATCCGACACACGGACTCAAGACTGATCAACGGATCTGGATGAACAACCCGTTGCGTTACCGAGACCAGACGTTTTATCAGGTCGTCTACCAAACGGATCAGGAGGGCAACGAGTACTCGGGGATCCAAATCGTTCGCAACCGAGGCTGGATGATTCCGTACGTGTGCTGCATGTTCGTCGTCGTCGGATTGGTCGCTCAATTCCAGCAATCGCTGAGCACGTACCTGGGCAAGCCGGTACGTACTGAAAAGGAACTTGAATCTTCCGGTGCCGCCGGCAAAGAACGGTCGTGGGGAGCGTTGGCACCGACGCTCGTGCTGTTAGGCATCTTTGGCATGTATGTTGGCTCCAAGTTGTCACGTTCGATTTCACCAACCGTTACCAAATCCAAGAGTTCGGAAATTCGCCTGGATTTACTGGGACAGATTCCGGTTACTCATGAAGGCCGCGTGCAGCCGCTCGATTCATTCGCTCGGAACCTGTCCCGTCGACTTTCCAATCGTGAAGAAGTTGCCGACGGTTTGGGTGTGCAGCGGCCCGCCATCCGGTGGCTGGCCGACATGCTGTTTGACGCACCAGCAGCCGATGATTTCGAAATTCTCCGCATCGAAGATCTCAACGTGCAAAACGCATTGGGGCTTAAGGTCCGCAAGGGGCTCAAGTTCACGTTCGCCGAAGTCATTGAAGCGGATCCCAAGTTATATGAACTGCTCACCGAGGCCAGTAAAGTCCCCACTGAACAGCGAACGGTTCTGCAGAAGCGGCTGCGGGAAGTGTACGGCAAGAGTCGGAGATTGATGGGCGTACGGACTGCCCTGTTTGGCTCGCAAGGTCGCGGGGACGAGGATGATTGGGAACGGCGACTGAACATTGCGGAGTTGATCGTCGACTCCAAGGAAACATTGCCATTCACGATTCCAACCGAAGATGAAGACGAACCATGGCTGCCGCTCTCACTACTGGCCGAGCAGAATTGGCTGGCAGCGGAAGCGAAGAAATCCGGTAGCTTGACCGTGGAAGATCTGGCTGAACATTTCATCAAGACTGATTTTGATGCAGACGTTGCTAAGTTGGACAAGCAATCCATGGCTCAGCGCTATGTCATCATCGAACTACTCAGCATCGAGGACGTTGCCGAAACGCTTTCGAAACAATTCAAGCTGGAAGACCCGAAAGAGATTGCGGATATCGTGCTGCGGAATTGGGAAAGCCTTCCCAAGGAACTTTACGAAAACCGTTTGCCGGCGGCTGAACAATTCGTCGAGATGCGGCTCGAACGCTTGCTGTCGAGCGAGTTGACAGAAAAACAACCGATATTGGCCGAGCAAATCCGAAAAATTGTCGGCGATGATTTAACCGAGCGGAAGGTTGACCCTAAACTGGTCGACAATCTGCTGGGATTAAAACAGGCGTACCTGGACGGAGACGCCGCTGGTTTCAACTCGGCTGTGGAAACACACCTGGAAAAGATTGCTGCCATAGCGCCGTCTGGATGGAACGAACGGAACAACAAAACCGAGATCGCCTACAACCACTTTTCGCCGTTCTACATGGCCAAAGTTTTGTATCTGGTCGGATTCCTGATAACGATCTTTTCGTGGATCGGTTGGCGGATGCCGCTCAATCGAGCAGCGTTCTGGATCATCGTGCTGGCATTGACCGTGCACTTTGGCGGCGTTGCTGCCCGCGTTGTCATATCCGGAAGACCACCGATCACCAATCTGTACTCGTCCTTCGTGGTTGTCGCGGCCTGTTGTGTGTTGCTTTTATTGATCATCGAGTATGCAACTCGAATTGGATTGGGCAATTTACTGGCAGCTGCAAGTGGATTCCTGACACTGTTGTACGCGTGGACATTATCCATCGACCAAGGTGACACGTTTACGGTGCTGCGAGCCGTTCTGGATACTCAGTTCTGGCTGACGACGCACGTGATCATTATCAATCTCGGATATGCGGCGACGTTGGTGGCCGGATTGATGGGAGTTGGATTCCTGTTCCGAATGTTCTTCAACAGCAAGCTTGGCAAGACTGACCGACGTCAATTCGCCAATATCATCTACGGCACCGTTTGCTTTGCCCTGCTGTTCAGTTTCTTTGGAACGGTTCTGGGGGGGTTGTGGGGCGATGATTCGTGGGGCCGATTCTGGGGCTGGGACCCCAAAGAAAACGGTGCGTTGATGATTGTGCTGTGGAATGCAGTTATCTTGCACGCCCGCTGGGCAGGCATCATTCGCGAGCGTGGACTGGCTGCTTTGGCGGCATTCGGCAACATCATTGTGATCTGGTCCTGGGAAGGCGTGAACCAACTCGGTGTCGGATTGCATGCGTACGCCGGTGTCTCGGCGGGTGGTTCAACCGGCAGCATCTTTATGGAGCCGTTGTTTTACCTGAAGCTGTTCGTGGTGTTTCATGTGCTAACCGCATTCTTCGCACTAATCATCCCCGCCAGTTGGTATCGCGGACTAAGCGACGGCACCGCTTCCGCGGCATGAGCTGGACAGTGCAGCGCCAAGGCAACAACGGCGTTTAATGATGGATCGAATCGCCGGGAGGATGGCGAGCGATTCTTTCGGCGGGGGGGATATTGAATAGATTCGCGATCGCGATGGAACGCGTCCCTTGGGATCGTTCACCGGTCAGAGCCATCGCGACTGTCTGCACGGGGATGTTGTGCAGTAATTGTTGTTGTGCGTTGCTGACGTTCACCAGACCGTTACGGATACTTAAACCAAACTCCATACCAGGCAACGAAATTCGCGGAGCAGCAATCGGATCGATCGGACTGCGGGCAAAATTACGAATCACGTCGATCCATGAACGATCGACACTGATCGCTCCATTGGAAGATACTCGCAAGTCAACGTTTTCGATTCGTCCTTCATTGAACGAGCAAGACACGTTCTGCAAATCGCAATTACCGACCAAACCGCTGTCGGGCAATCCCGTGATCCGGTCAAGTTGAATGTTGGACAGGTTCCCGACAAGTGATCCCTTGAGCGCACTCGGTTCTTCGTTGGGGTACTCAAAGTAAACCTGACCGTTAAATTGACACTGCGAGCCAAGGTGATCCAGTTGACGTTGCCAGCCGCGAGCGACCCGAATCGGGACTTTGCCCAATCCGGAATCGAAACTAAAAAAGGTAGTGTCCTTGGTGATCCAGGTTTGAGCCAGCAGCTTGTTGCCTGAGTCCAGGTCGGGAGCTTCGGCCTGAACTGAAAAATGCACTGCCTGCTGAGTGAACCCGGCGTCGTCCTGCCATTCAGTCGACCCGATAAATACATCAACCGGTTGCAAAACAAAATCCGGCTGGATTGACTCCGTGTCGACCAAAGTAACTTTCTTGAATCGCACCTGCCATTGCGAGTCCAGATCCGGGGACTTCCCCAGGTTCCGGGTGAAATCGCTGATCATTTTCTTCAGCGCTGCGGAATCCGTTTCGATCGGATCCATGATGACGACCTGGTTCCGTTCGTTTCCAAACACAATCGCCAGTTCATTAATCTTTTGTCCTTCGAACACATTCTGACGGACGCCCGAATCACCGGTTGGCAGAATCTCTACACCTCGCAACATTGTCAACGAAGGCGTCGGCGTTTCTACCGAGTCAATTTTGACCAGTGTTCCCAACTCGGCTCGAATCTGACGTTCCCAATCCCGCGGACTCGGCCGATGAAGAATGAAATAGACAACGATCGCGGTCGGCAACGCGCATAACAACAGAAACAACAGGCGGCAAATAGTCCGCCGTTGGTCGTCGCTCAGCTGTGTTGCTTCGTGTGTCATTGTTAGTTGCTTGGGTTTATCACTTGGTTTTGCGATAATCGCTTGGGTTAGTCTCTTATCTCTTGGCTGCCATGTCCTGAAACAGTTGGAACCGTTGTTTCATTTCTTCTACACTGTCACCGCCAAATTTGTCGATCAGTGCCGCAGCAATTTCAAACGCGACAACGTTTTCGATGATCACGCTGCAGGCGGACAAAGCGCAGACATCGCTTCGTTCGTAACTGGCGGTGCTAGGCTCCTTTGTCTCCATGTCGATCGAGGCGAGCGGCTTTTGCAGTGTGCTGATCGGCTTCATCGCAGCACGGACTACGATCGGCTGGCCGTTGGTCATGCCAGCTTCCAAGCCACCCGCGTTGTTGGTCGGCCGAGTGTATCCCAAAGTCGATTCGTTACTCTTGCCGGCGTCATAGTGAATTGGATCGTGGACCTGACTGCCAGTGCGGCGGGCTGATTCGAACCCGAGTCCGATCTCGACGCCTTTGATCGCCTGCACCGCCATGACAGCCTGAGCCAACTTGCCATCCAGCTTCAGATCCCATTGTGCATGAGTTCCCAAACCAAACGGAACTCCTTCGGCTCGCACTTCCACGACTCCGCCCAACGTATCACCGGCTTTCTTGGTGTCATCAACATATTGTTTCATCTCCGGATCGCTATCCGGATCGAGCGAATAAAGCTCACTCTTATCGCGGCGAATCTTTTGCTCAGCCATCGTACCGGGCTGCGGCTCAATCCGCTTGGCGCCGAGTTCAACAACGTAGCCCAGAATCTCGATGCCAAAGATCTGCAATAACTGTCTTGATAACGCACCGGCCGCAACCCGCACGCAAGACTCCCGAGCGCTGGCGCGTTCCAGGATGCCGCGGATTGAACTGAGGTATTTGATCGAGCCGCTCAGGTCACCATGCCCCGGCCGAGGCCTCGGCAGCTCCTTCAGCCGTTCCAGTTTGTAGTCTCGATTGATGACTTGCATCGCGATCGGGCCACCCAGCGTCTCGTTCTTCCACACGCCGGTGAGAAATTCGACCTCATCTGTCTCCAGCTTCTGCCGTTGCCCGCGCCCGTATCCACCTTGCCGTCGCCGGAGTTCGGTGTTGATTGGCTGTTCGTCGATGGTCATCCCAGCCGGGAAGCCATCGACTAACGCGATCATGGTTTTGCCGTGTGATTCCCCGGCCGTCCAATACCTGAGCACTCGTTAGCTCTCGTCGTAGATTCAGTTGCAGATAGGTCTGGCGGGATTCTAGATGGCTTGCGAAAACCGAGACAGACCGTTTGATCGGCCCAAAGCTAGCAGCCGCCCGGATTGTCGCATATCATCAAGCAGGGTAACTTGATTGCTGCTTAAGTGCTCTAATACTGACGTTTCGAAGCGACCAATAATTCTCGATGACTCATCGCATGCTGCCAGCCAAACTAACTACGATTGCGGATTTTCGCGGGCGGTGCATTTCTTGTCAGGCCATTGCCGATTTATAGCTGTTGTACGACCGAACCTGGCCGAACCCGTTCGGCACTTCAACCGACTATATATTGATAGCAATTATTCCTACTACCGAGTTAATCCAATGCGAGAAATGTTAGATGAGAAATTGAACCGATTCGAGGAGCTGGAAAATCAGATGTCTGATCCAGCGGTTCAATCAGAGCCTAGCAAGATGGCAGCGGTTGCCCGCGAGCACGGATCGCTGGCCAAGCTGGCGACCAAGTACCGTCGCTTCCGTGTCGTTCTGGACGAGATGGAAGAAGTCCGCGAGATGGCGGCTTCAGGTGACGCCGAAGAAAAAGAGATGGCGGAAGACGAACTGAGCACGCTGACCGAAGAGCGAGAACGGCTCTGGGAGGAATTGCTCGACATGACGATCGGCGGCGAAGATGCCAACCGTAGTCGCTGCGTGATGGAAGTCCGTGCTGGCACCGGCGGTGATGAAGCCGCCTTGTTTGCCAGGAACTTGTACGAGATGTACAAGCGACACGCGGAAATCAAAACCTGGAAGTTCTCGACGCTGGAATCGAACGCCACGGAACTAGGTGGGTTCAAGGAAATTGTGATATCGATTGAGGGCGAAGGCTGCTTCCGGGAATTGCAATACGAGAGTGGTGGGCATCGAGTCCAGCGGGTGCCGGAAACAGAAGCCAAAGGGCGGATTCATACTTCGGCCGCGACGGTCGCCGTGCTGCCCGAGCCAGAAGACGTCGAAGTCGACTTGAAACCCGATGACTATGATGTCGAAAGATACGCGGCGAGCAGCGGACCGGGCGGTCAGCACGTTAACAAGACCGCGTCGGCGATCCGGATGACGCACAAAGAAACCGGGTTGGTGGTGAAGTGTTTTGAGGAGCGCAGCCAGCATAAGAATCTGGCCAAGGCGATCCGGATCATGAAGTCCCGGCTCTACGATCACTTCCAACAAAAAGAAGCCAAAGAACGCGCTGACACGCGCAAGAGTCTGGTCGGGTCTGGCGACCGCAGTCAACGGATTCGCACATACAATTTTCCAGAGAACCGCGTCACCGACCATCGCATCAACCTGACCCTGTACAAACTGGATCAGATTATCGCGGGGAATTTGCAGCCAGTCACCGATGCCTTGATCGACCACGACCGCCAGACGCTGCGTTCGTCGATGGGTTCACTTGACTAATGCATCCTCGCCCCAGCACTCACGCTAACAAGATTGGGCATTCATGACGGACCAACAGCCTTGGACGATCAAGCGACTGCTCGATTGGACGACCGAACATTTCCAGGTTCACGAACGTGACACTCCTCGCCTCTGCGCTGAAATCCTGCTCGCGGAATCACTGGACTGCCAACGCATTGAACTGTACACCCAGTTTGACCGAGTCCCCGAAGAACAACCGCTCGGCCTTTATCGCGATTGGGTCAAGCGGCATGCGAAAGGGGAACCTGTTGCGTATCTGGTCGGGCACAAAGAATTTTATTCGTTACGATTCCAGGTTGATTCCAATGTACTGATTCCTCGACCGGAAACAGAGCATTTGGTGATTGCTGGAATTGATGCGGCAAAGTCGCTCGGCAAAGAACGCGTGCGGATTTTGGATATCGGGACCGGCAGCGGATGCGTGGCGATCACGTTGGCCAAGCAAATCGAAAACTGCGAAGTCGTGGCAACCGACATCAGCCCGGACGCGCTCAACGTTGCCAAGTCCAATGCGGCTGCGTTGGGAGTCGAAGATCGTGTTTCCTTTATCGAATCGGACCTGTTCGGGTCCATTCCGTCAGATTTCCAAGCCGACATTATCGTCAGCAATCCACCGTACGTCGGTAATGGCGAAGTCAACGATGTTGATATCTCCGTACGCGAATTTGAACCGTCGCTTGCCGTGTTTGCCGGTGAGTCGGGAACCGAAATCATCGAGCGGTTGGTGGCGGACTCAGCCAGTTTTCTGGAGCCGGGTGGATTTCTGATTTTCGAAACTAGTCCAGTAATTTTCGATCGCTGCCTGGAGATCACCTCAGGCGCGAATTGTTATTCGAGCCCCGTGACGATCCGGGACCTGGCGGGGCACCGCCGCATTGTTCAAACCCAACTCCAGCCCGAGCCAGAGGGCGCAGTTCAGTAAAATTCGGTTTGTGCGGATTGTCCCGTCCGCAAATTCGTCTCACTCCAAAACCGGTCTCACCAACGCGCGGACCATCCGTCGTCGAGCCGATCTTTTTGAAGTACGCATTAGGCCGACAAAGTTTAACGGCTTAGCGGCACGGCGCTAAATTGTCGGGAGTCGAATGAACAAACTTCGCGCAGCCAGGCTGAAGAAAAAAGCCGAGGCTCCAAAAAAAGAAGACAACTCACTCAAAGAATGGCGAGCATCCTACATTCGGTATCTGCGCTCGGAGTGCCATTTGTCCGAGAACACGGTTGCGGCCTACAAACGTGACATCGACCGGTTCTGTAAATGGCTGAAGAATCGCTCGATCCCGGCACTCACCGTAGCACAGCTTTCCGATTACGTTGCCTGGCTGGGCCAGCTTGAACTGGCACCGTCGTCGATTGCCCGTGGGCTGGTCGCCGTCAAGATGTTCTTCAAATATCTGCAACTCGAAGGGATTCTGGTCCACAACCACGTGGAATTACTGGGCAGCCAGAAAT
Source organism: uncultured Pirellulaceae bacterium (assembly GCA_964641465.1). GTDB lineage: Bacteria > Planctomycetota > Planctomycetia > Pirellulales > Pirellulaceae > Mariniblastus. The sequence goes on from CAZXLW010000016.1 coordinate 47,168, forward strand.
TGTGGCAGCGGGTACCCAGCGTGATCCCGCCTCGGTCCATTGACGATTTCCTGACGGCTCCGAAACGGATCGAACCATTGTACCGTCGTGACCGCGCGATACTGGAAACCTTGTACGCAACTGGTTGCCGCGTTTCTGAGATTTCTAATCTGCAGATTCAGAACATTCATTTGAATGAACGGTTCCTGAAGTGTCATGGCAAAGGCAACAAACAAAGGATCGCGCCATTGGGTGACGCGGCGATTGAATCCGTGGGCGAATATCTAAAACACTTGCGGCCTAAGCTCGCGGCCACTGGTGGCAAAAAGGCGGACGAAACCGATTGGTTATTCCTGTCCCGCAGTGGTAGACATCTGCGGCGCGAAGCGATCTGGGAGCTGGTAAAAAAGTACGCTGCTATTGCCGGTATCTCAGCGGACGTTTCTCCGCACACACTACGTCACAGTTTTGCAACGCATCTATTGGCAGGCGGCGCTGACTTGCGACAAGTGCAGGAGATGTTAGGCCACAGCAGCATCGCGACGACGCAGATCTACACCCATGTCGATCAAACGCGGCTCAAAAAAGTACACCAGCAGTTTCATCCACGTGGTTGATTTGTCGAATGGACATTCCTGCCCGTTTGCGAATGCGGCACTACGAGCTTTCGGTCTCTTGCGTTTCCACGCTCAGCAATTTCTTCAGAGCTGCCCGCATGTATTTGAACTTCAGCGGAAGGTCCAACGTGGCGGTATGCGAACCGAGTTTCAATTGTTTGGCCAGTTTTTTGTACTGAGGTTTCACCAACAGAATGGCGGGAACGTCCTGGGTATTTTCGTCGCCAAGGAAAAAATGGAACGCTTCGACCGCCGTTCGGCCCAACCCAGCGCTGCCGAAGACAACGACATCCGCAGGTTTATCTTCGCCCGGTGACAGGTCCATGAACCGTTGAATTCCGCGCTGGGCATCGCCAATGATCAGGACTCGGTATCCAAGCTCTTTCAGCTTGGCACGCAGCAAATCCTGCATTTTGATATTGGACTCAATGAACAGGACCGTCTTGCCCTCGCCCTCGTCCTCTTTCTTGGTAGCCTTTTCAAATTCTTCGGACTGCTTCTGCGTCAGCTTGGAATCGTATTTCTCGACGTGGCCTGCTTCGATCGCCTCGATTACAGAATCAATATCTTTCAAAGCCAACCCGGGTGTCTGTGGTCTGCGTTCCGGGTCAAGCTCCATCAGTCGATGGCATAGGACAACGACGCGATGCGGCAGCCCTGGCTCCAGGTTCGTGATCGGAGTGACTTCCTTGAATCGTTGCGGCGAAATTCGTCGACTGCGTTCCTTGGCTTCCGATAAAGGAGACGCTCCCGTCAGCATTTGATAAAACATGCATCCGAGGAAATAAATGTCGCTTCGTTTATCGTCGCGGCGCACATTGGTTGTTCTTTCCAGGCCGGCATAGTCAATACTGCGCTGGCTGAAGATCTCTTCGCCTTTCTTGTTGCCGTCAGCAGCAACGGCCGCCAAACCAAAATCCACGATCTTGGCCTGCCCCTTGGTCGACAACATCACGTTCGACAATTTCAAATCGCGATGCGAAATCCCGTGTTCGAATGCAAAGTCCAGGCCAGCCGCCAGGTCACGGATAATGCTCAGCACGACTTTGACTTTTAATTTCTTGTGAGCGCGGACGTAGTCACGCAGGTTCTGGCCTTCGACAAAGTCCATGACCATGTAGATCCGACCTTTGTCTTCGTCGACTTCGTAAATCGGAACGATGTTCGGGTGACGCAGCTTCATCACCATCTTGCCTTCACGCAGGAAACTTTCCTGAGTCTCCATATCATCGCTGTAGCGATTGCGCAGTACCTTGATCGCGCGAATGTCGGCAGTCTTGGTATGGCAGCCTCGGTATACCCGGGCGAACGTTCCCGCACCGACCAGGTACAGGACTTTCCAGTTCCCGTAGAAGTACCCCTTGCGCTGGCCTTCCAACAGTCGCTGGATCTGCCAGTTGGTAAGAAGTTCTTTTTGCAGTAGCACCGAAACAAGTGCTTCGTGATCGACGTTTCGACCACCAGCTTCGGAAACTGCCCGGTCCAATTCCCGCGCGTCTAGCAGACGGCATTCAAGTGCACGTTGGGCGAGTTGTTCAGCCGTCAAATCAGACATGAGTTGTAGATCTTGGTAAGTAAGTTGGAGCGGACGGATTGGTCGAGGATTGCGAGCCGTTCATAGGTCCGCTCGGTTCCGCTCGGATAAGGCGATGAGGTGAACTCATCAAATTCCAGTGTATTCCATGGTGATAATTTCGGCAAATTACAGGCTTTTTCCAGTTCAAATCTGCATCGTGAATCCAAGAAAAATCCGGCCCGAGGAAACCTCGGACCGGAAGTCGGAGAGAACAATCGCATTCTATTCGGTTGTCTCGCTGGATATCGGGGCTGGCTTAGAGGCCGCCATCCAGAGAGTTTTTGTATTCGTCACGCTCACGTCGTGTTGATTCCAGATCAAACATCAAGTATTTCATATCGAGTCGCAGCTGGCTGAGGGCTTCCTGGATCAGGTTCAAGATGCGACGGCGACGGCGTGTGTATTCGACTACTCGGTCCAACGTTGGCTGTAGTTGGGCCTGGTATTCCTGTGGCAGCTCTGCCACTTTGGAGACGAGGTCTGTAAGGTCGATTGGAAGTTGTTCTGTTTTTGTCTTGGACATGCGATTAGTTTTCATGGTGAACTCGTCGGGTGTTGTTGGCTTCCAGCTGACACGATGAGGAAGCAGCTGGGATGCCAAACTGCAAACGCAATTCCGGCACATCACGCGTAAGCCCTTTGAAAACAACGAGTTAAGACATTTTTGAAGGTTCAAGCAGTTTGCGTGACTGCGTTGCGTGAATGCAACACATTGATCTGGTTTGAGTCCATAAACGTTGATATAAGTTCGGCTTACGTAAAAACAACACGCAAACGACGTGTTGCCCAAAATCAACATACTCACAGGGTCCCACCGGATCCTAAATGCGCCATGAGTTGCCAAAGCTCAACCTGGGTGATGCATCTGGTCATCATTTTGGTCTTATTGGTCGCCTCGCCGGGCCAGACTCAACAAACATCGCCTGCTGGGAACGCACAACGAAGCGTTGCAGTTGACGGTTCGGTCGTTCTCGTCGACCAGGCTCCGTACTTCGCCAAGATAATTCAGCACAACGGCGAACCGTTTACTTATTTACGCCAGCTTGGGTTCAATACCATTCAGCTGCGTGGCCCGGCTACGGATGAGCAACTCAAGGAAGCTGCGGCCCTGAGAATCTGGCTGGTCTGCCCTCCCCCGCCGTCTGCTGGACGAATCCCGATCTCTGCCCAACATGATTCGGTACTGGCCTGGTCAGTTACCGATCGAGGTTCGACTCCCAACGAAGTCCTGATTCGTGAGCGCATCCGGGACATTCGAGAATCCGACACACGCGGGAAACGGCCCGTCTTTGCCCACTGCAAATCCAATTGGCAAGCGATCGGTGCAATGGTCGACATCCTGGGACTTGGCTCGGAACCGATTGGGACCAACTTCCCACTTAATAGATACAGCGATTGGATCAGGAACCGAGCTGGACAACGCAACCAACCAACGTGGGTCGACATCCAGACCGAAGTACCGGTCTCGGTTACTCGTCAGCTGGTAACGTTTCTCGATGCAAAACCGGAACTACCGCTAGAACACGAACAAATCAAATTCATGTTCTACGAAGCCGTGACCGCTGGCGCGCGGGGGATACGGTTCCTGTCCAGGTCGAGACTCGATCAAGCCAACCCGGCGGCTCAGTTCCGTGTCCAGTCTATCCAGTCTGTTCTGCTACATGCTGATCAACTGTCACCTTGGACTGGTGGCGGATTGCTGCAGAAAATTGACTCTTCGCAAGCCAGCGAGCAAGTCCACTCCATCCGGTTGGCAGGATCGAATCTGTTGTTAGCCCAACGGACGACTGGGTTCGAACAATGGTCATGTGGCGATATTTCACCAGGCCAGATTGCCATTGGGGATTCGATCACCAGTGTTGGCGATCGTATTCATGCAATCGACGAAAACGGGATCCGGCTGCTGGCTCAACCGAGTACGAGTAGCCGTTCACTGGTTTTGCCGTCGTCGTACGTGGATAGCTTCCTGATCACCAACGACCCGTTATTAATCCAAGCGGTCAACGAACAATCTATTAGCGCGGTGAATATCCCGTTGCGGATGAGTCTGACGCGGCAAGGCCTGGGAATGCTGAGTCGATTTGAATTGCTAACGCCGGTAATTGGTCAAGGTTTCCCGGCGGTTGGAGCGGCCAGACAACAGGCTGAGACCTCGTTGCGAAATGCAGAACAGATCGCCAACGCGGGCGATACGCAAACGGCCTTGGAACGAATCGATATGGCTGACTCCCAAATTGCTGCCACCCGACGCTCTCTGCTGGAGCAGCAACGACAATTCGCCAACGGGAATATCTCAGCGCCATTATTAACGCATTTCAGCTTGCTGCCACACCATCTGTTGTTGGCCCAGGAACTTGCTGGCAACACATGGAACCCCAACAGTTTACCGGGCGGTGATTTCGAGAACCTCGGGCAGATGACACAGGCCGGTTGGAAAAATCGTCGCAACCAAAAAGCCGGATTATCAACGCAGGTTGAACTCACGCGGGAAGCATCCGTCGGCGGAGACTATGGGTTGAAACTCTCGGTCAATTCTGGCAGCGGTTTATCGACAGTCGTCGGAACTGATCCACTTCGGATCGAATCGGCAGGTGTCACGATCCGCAAAGGGCAGCTGATTCGAATTCACGGTTATGTCAATCTTCCGCAACCGTTGACTGGCGGCGAAGACGGGTTACGGATCACAGATTCCATTGCCGGTCCAGGCATGGCGACTCGAGTTCTGCAAACTGGTGGTTGGCAACAGTTCACCATTTACCGCTTCGCGCCGCGTAACGGGGAAATCAGCATCGAGTTCGCGATGTCTGGTGTCGGGCAAGCAATGTTGGACGAAGTTACGATTCGCACAATGGATCGCAACGCAACAGACGCCCAAGCGCTCTCAAACCGCGATACGCAATCGAAGTAGCGTACATTCAAGCGGATCGGTTCTGATGCCTCCGGAACAATCAGCCGGTGCGGTTTCGGGGCTTGGTTTTTTGGGAAGCTTTGATGATTGCGTCAGATATTCTGGGCGGTGGTTCACTGTCCAGCCGGTTGGGTGAAACAGTCCGGGAAGAGAAACGCTTGTCGTATACGGTTGGATCCCGCTTCACTGCTGGTTCTATCGACCGAGCCGGACGCTTCCTGACTTTTGCGATTACAAATCCAGCAAATCGTGATCAGTTGATCGAAACGATTGCCGAAGTATATCGCAAGGCGATCGACGAAGGGTTTACTGATAAGGAACTTGAGGACGCGGTTACCAGCTACAAACCAGCTACAAGAAACGGGGTGAGGAGCCGTTGGTCGATGACCA